>JBILUC010000010.1:0-174697 GCA_044371205.1 Archangium sp. | reverse complement strand
TGTTGCAGAAGCGCGCCGCGCACTGGGTTCGGGGCTCCGCAGTGAACGGCGTTCGGCCGCTGCTGGGCAACGGGCTGCCGATGAGCGATCCACCGCTGTGGTTGACGCAACGCCGCACGATGCAGCCGTCGTTTCACAAGGGCAGCTCGCCCCGCTGGGTCGAGTTGATGGGCGAGGTCATCGCGAAGCACCTCGACGCAGTGAAAGAAGGCGACCCGGTGGTGACCCACCACCTGATGATGAACATTGCCCGCGATGTGATCATGCGCGCGATGTTCTCGGGCTCGCTCGACGGCGACATCGCGCGGGTCGACGACGCGTTGAAGACGGTCGAAGACTTCGTCGCCGCCATCGCCATGAGCCCGGTCGCGCTGCCTGACTGGGTGCCGACGCCGCTGCGCCGAAGATTCAAGGCCGCGTCTGCGTACCTGAATGGGCGGCTGGCCGGGGTCATCGAAGAGCGACGCGCGCTGGAAAGCCCGCCGACCGATCTGCTGACGATGCTGGTGCGCGCGCGAGATCCCGAGGGAGGCGCGGCGATGAGCGACCAGCAGCTGCGCGACGAGGTGATGAACATCTTCTTCGCCGGGCACGAGACGACCGCGAACCTGCTCACGTGGGCGACGTGGTTGCTGCACCAACACCCTGAGGTGCGCGACCGCGCGAAGGCCGAGATCGACGAGGTGTGCGGCGCGAGGAGGCCGACGTCGGAAGAGGTCGGTCGGCTGCAGTACGTCGGGGCCATCGTGCGCGAGACGCTGCGGCTCTACCCGCCGGCCTGGTTCTTCGCCCGCCAGTCACTCGACGGCGATGAGCTGGCGGGTGAACCCATCGCCAAAGGCGACGTGGTGCTGGTTTCCCCTCTCATCGCGCAGCGCGATGCGGCCTCGTGGCCCGAGCCCGACCGCTTCGACCCTTCACGCTTCGCGGGCGAGACGTCCATCGACGCGGCGCACTGGAAGTACCGGTTCCTCCCGTTCGGGGCAGGCCCCCACGTCTGCATCGGCAATCACTTCGCGATGCTCGAGGCGACCACGGTGCTCGCGATGCACCTGCAACGCGGCCGCTTCGATGTGATCGGTGACGGCGCCGTTCGACCCCGCATCGGCGCCACGCTGGGCGTCGAGGGCGGCCTGCCCGTTCGCTTCGTCGCCCGCGCGCGTTGAGGGCAGTTGCGCGCGCGGTGCGGAACGGGCACACGGACCACCTGATGGAAGTCGCTGAGCCCACGTACCGAGAGCTGTGCCTGCGGTGCCGGCGCCCGCGCAGCGTGTGCTGGTGCGACGCCGTCACCCGGGTGCCCAGCCAGACGCGCGTGGTCTTCATTCAGCACCCGCGCGAGGCGAAGGTGCCCATCAGCACCTGCCGCATGGCGCACCTGTCGTTGCCCAACTCCGAGCTGCACATCGGTACTTCCGCGGTCGGCAACCCGAGCCTCGAGCAGGTGTGCCGTGAAGAGGGAGTGGCCGTTCTCTTCCCCAGCGAATCGGCCGCTGACGTCGACACGCTCGAGCACGCGCCGCGCACCCTGGTGGTGGTCGACGGTACGTGGTCGAACGCCAGGAAGGTCGTCGAGAAGTGCCCCATTCTCTCGAAGCTGCCTCGGCTCAAGTTTCAGCCCGACAAGCCGGGCAACTACCGCATTCGCCGCGAGCCCGAGGCGCACTGTCTGGCCACCATCGAAGCGACGGCCTTCGTGCTCGAGCGGCTCGAGCGCGCGCCGGGGCGCTTCATCCCGATCCTCTCGGCGTTCGACGCGATGGTCGAGAAGCAGCTCGACTACATCAAGAGCGGCGAGGCGAACTCGCGCCACAAGTTGCGCAAGAAGCGAAACACGGTGCGCGTCGACCCGCTCGACGTGCTGCGCGGCAAGCGCCTCGTGGTGGTCTTTGGGGAAGCGAACGCGTGGCCGTTGTGCGACCCCGACCGGCCGTTGCCCGATGATCCCGAGCTGGTCGAGCTCGCCGCCGAGCGCGTCGACACCGGTGAGCGCTTTCGCAAGCTGTTGCGACCCGAGCGCCCGCTGGGCCCGCGGGTGCCCCTGCACCTCGACGTTGAGCGCGAGCGAATCCTCGCTGCCGAGCCGCGCGCGCAGGTCATCGCCGAGTGGAAGACCTTCTTGCAGCCCGACGACGTGCAGATTGGCTGGGGGCGCTTCTGCGCCGATCTCCTCGCGCGCGAACACGCCGAGCCGCCGAACTTCATCAACCTTCGCAGCGTCGTGGCGCAGGTGCGTGACGGCGCGCCAGGCAGCGTCGAGTCGATGGCCGAGGCGATGGGCGTCGCGCTGCCAGGAGGTCAGGGCCGCGCGAGTCGTCGCCTGCAGGCGCTCGCGTTCGTGACGCGCGCGCTGCTCGACGGTCGCATTCGGCGCGAGCCGCGCCGCCGTGTCGCACCTCCGCCCCTGTGAGCGCACCGTTGACCGGCTGAAAGCGGGGCTTGAAGCTCATCTCATTCTATGTGGGCACAGAACGGTCGGGCTTTGCCGCTGGTGATGTTGCTCTTCGGAGCGGGCTGTCAGGGCATCATCGGTGGCTTCCAGCTGCCCGGGGAAGATCCGGTCGGCGGAGGTACGGGGGGCGGTACGGGCGGCAGCGGAGCAGGCGGCGCCGGCGGCGGCGGCGTGTACGTGCCGCCCGACGTGAGCTGTGACCCTTCCATTCCCACCACGGTGCGCCTCGAAGACGCGATCGGCTTGTTCGCGACCTCCGTGTACTCGGGTCTCGCGACGGGTACGAGCTCGTGCACGAGCTGCCACGCGCCGGCGAGCGGCCGTCGCTTTCTCCTCACGGCCGACGCGACCGAGACGTTTCACCAGGCGCGCTCGGCGGGTTTCTTCCGCGACGAACCTGGCTCGCTGCTGGCGCGCGTGACGAACACCGACCCCGTGGTGCGCATGCCGGTGGGCGCTCCTGCGTTGCCCGACGCGACGGTGCAGGCGCTCGCACAGGTCGGGTGCATGGTGCGCACCTTCGAAGCGAACGGCGGCCCGCCGGCAGACGAGCAGTTCCCGGCTGAGTTGCTGATGCCGTACACCGGCACGCCCAGCACCTCGTACGACAACCCGTTCATCAACTACGTGCAGTTGAAGAACAAGGTGCAGGCGGTGTTCAACGACGACTGGGTGCGCACGGGCACCAACCAGTTCGAGCGCAACATCGGCCTGTTTGGTGGCGTGAACTTCACGACGCACTTCGTGGAAGCGCGCGTGGCAAGCCCCGACTTCCTGCTCGGCCTCGACGTGCTCGCGCCCGACGTGTGTGGTGCCGCAGCGACGAACGGCAGGGGCCCTTTTGCGGGGCTCGCGCTCGCTGCGCCCATCGTCGATGTGCCCGCCCAGACCGAGACCACGATCCAGATCGAGAGCCTCCAGGTGAATCCCGCAACGGGCGCAGGCCAGGTGTCCACCAACCCCGCTGGCTACTTCTGCTGGACGAACTGCACTTTCGCGACGTCGTTCACGGTGCCGGCACCCGGCACGTACCGCGTCACGGTGCGCGGCAGGCCCACCCTCGACGGCAACGGTGGTGGCCCTGAGGTGGCGGCGTCCATCGGTTCGGTGACCTCGGCCACGAACATGCTCTTCTCGAACGCTGCGGCGTACGAAGAGAAGTACGTCGATCTCACCGTCACCGACGTCGGCGCCTCGGCGATCTCGGTGACGTTCAACAACGACGCAGTGTTGAACGGCGGCGACCGCAACCTGTACTTCGACTTCATCAAGATCACCGGCCCGCTGGGCGCAGGCACGGGCACCATGCGCGCTGACGCCGCAAAGACGAAGCTCGACACCCTCTACCAGCGCATGCTCTTCCGCCCGGCGACCGCGGCCGAGCAGACGTCGGCCTTTGCGCTGTTGAGCGACCTCTCGGGCCTCGGCACTGCGACGCAGGCGTGGAGCGGCGTGTGTGAGGCGCTCCTTCGTCACCCGGACTTCCTCTTCACGCTCCCGCCCGCCATCGAAGACGCGACTACGCAGGCCGAGAAAGATCGACTCGCCTTCGTGGCGTTGAGCCAGCGCGCGCTCGGTCGCCCGCCGACGACGGCCGAATTCACCGCGCTCGGCGCCAACGGGTTCGCGGCCTCGGTCGACGTGCTCTTCGCGAGCACCGGCTTCCGCGACTACTACTTCGACCGCATTCGGCTGCGCATCGAGGCGCAGGGCACTCCCGTCAGCGACGAGCCCGCCCGGTTGTGGACGTACATCACCTTCAACGGGCGCCCCTTCGAGGAAGTGCTCACCGCCGAGTACACGGTCGACACCAACTTCCAGCAGCAGACGCGCCCCGCGGAGCACGGCAAGACCGGCGTGCTCACCACGAAGGGCTACCTGAGCAGCAAGCCCGGCCTGCCTCACTACAACTACCCGGCGCGCGTGCTCTCGGGCTTCATGGGCTCGATCTTCGAAGTGCCCCCGGAGGTGTTCGATCAGCGCGGCACCTCGACCGCCGCCTCGACCGTCGACCCGTCGAGCATCTGTTATTCCTGTCACCAGCTGCTGACGCCGCTCGCGCACCAGCGGTTGAGCTGGACAGACGACGGCACCTTCCGCACCACCCTCAACGGCGCGCCGGTCGACGACACCGATCGCGGGCTGGTGGCGAACTACCCGTACAAGGGCTTGGGCCTTGCGTCGTTCGCGACGAAGGCCGTGAAGAAGGAGCCCTTCATTCGTCGCATGATCAACACGCAGGTGCGCCTGCTCATCGGTCGTGAGCTGCGCGCCACCACCGACGAGCGCGTGCTCTACAAGCAACTGTGGGACACGGCGTTCGCGAACAACGGAGATCTCCGCCCGGTGCTCAAGTCCGTCGCCAACTCGCCCACCTTCCGGGGGTCGCCATGAAGCGTCGTTCGTTGCTCAAGGGCGCCGCCGCCATCTCGGTGCTCGACTGGCTCGGGTACTTTCGTCGCTGGGGCGTGCCGGGCACCCCGAAGTCGCTCGGTATGGCCGAGGCCGTCGCGCAGACGATGGAGCCGCGCTTCCTCGTGATGTGGTTCCAGGAAGGCGGGTGGGACAGCTATTCGATGTTCGGCCCCATCGACACGCCCAACCACGCGACGATGACGATCCCCGCGGGCACGCTGAACCCGAACCCGGCGTGGTCTTCGCAGTTCTACCGGCCGCGCAACTACGCGCTCGACGCCACGCACTTCACGCCCCGCACCCAGGGCAACATCACCTACGGCTACCTCGCCCAGGACGGGCTGCCCCTGTTCGACGATCTCGCGGTGGTGTCGTCGCACAACGGCAACACGTTCCACTCCGGCGGCCGGTGGGAATACCACTACGGCAAGTACCCCTCGTACACGGCGCTCTCGGCGCAGCGCGCCACCAATGAGCGCTCGTTGATGCAGGCCTTCGCCGAGGTGTACGGCGCGAACTACCCCCTGGCGAACGTGTCGTGGCACCGCTGGTTGTCAGACGGCGAGCTCGAAGAGGCGAACTACCCGGAAGGCACGGGCTTCTACGAGAAGCTCGGGCCGGCCTACGCCCACACCACGTACGGCCGCACGCCTTCTGAGATGCGCAACCGGCTCTCGCAGCTGGGCAACGTGACCGCGGGCGCTCGCTCGCAGCGCATTCGTCAGTTCGTCGACAACCTGCACCAGAACTTCATCGCCGATCACAACGGCGAGTCGGTGGCGGCGTTCTCGTCGGCGGTGGGCATCTACAAGCAGCTGACCTCGGGGACCGGCGTGATCGTCGACCCGGCCACGCTCTTCACCAACCCGACGCTGCGCGCTGACTTCGGCGTGACGGCGGCCCATGAAGCGACGAACTCGACGTCGGTGAACGGCAACCCCGCGCGCTCGAAGGACAGCCCGATGGTCAACGTGCAGGCCATGATGACCTACGAGTTGATGACCAAGGGCCTGTCGATCGGCTTTTGGATCGAGAACCGCCAGATTCGCGGCTTCGACACGCACGAGGGTCGCGACAGCATCTTCCGCAATGGCGGCCAGAACGATCAGCTCTCGGACTTGCGCCGCGACTTGTGGAACCCGCTGAAGACGTTCGTGAGCAAGTTGAAGAGCACCCAGTTTGGTACCAGCGGCAAGTCGTACTGGGATCTCACGACCATCGTGCTTGCCTCGGAGATGGGGCGCACGATTCAGGGTGACGTGGCGATGATCCTGTCGTCGACCGATTCGGACACCGTCAAGTACGGGAAGATCATGGATCAGGACTGCTGCCAGCACTGGGGCGTGAACTCGGTCGCCTTCCTCGGCGGCAACGTGCAGGGCAACCGGCAGTACGGCCGCGTGGGCACCTCGTCGCTCGAGGGCATTCCGCTGATGCCCGACGGCACGCTCGACCCGGCGTACAACCCGGCGACCGGCGTGCGCACGGGCACCAGGGCGGCGAGCAGCTTCGTCGCCGACGCCGGCCACGTGTATTCGACCGCGCTCGAGCTCACCGGCATCAACCCTCTGGGCAAGGGCCGCAACAACCGGCCGCCCATGAGCTTCATCAAGAAGCCCTGAATCGGGTCCCTCGCCTGAGGGACTCACCGTGACGGCGTGGTGTTTTTTCGGTAACCACCCCCACGAGGGCACTTCATGAGCGAACGAGTCGCGGTCATTGGTCTGGGGTACGTCGGTCTTCCCGTCGCGCTGGCGTTCGCGCGCAAGTTTCCCGGGAGCATCGGCTTCGACATCAACGTCGAGAAGGTGAAGGAACTGCGGAGCGGCTTCGATCGCACCGGCGAGATCGCTGCCGAGGTGTTGAAGGGCAGCTCGCTCGAGATGACGTGGGACCTCGATGCGCTCAAGCCCGCGACCTTCTACGTGGTCGCCGTGCCCACGCCGGTCGATCTCAACAACCGGCCCGATCTCACGCCGGTCATCAAGGCGAGCGAGACGGTCGGCAAGGTGCTCAAGAAGGGCGACGTCGTGGTCTACGAATCGACCGTGTACCCCGGCGTGACCGAAGACCTCTGCGGGCCCATTCTCGCGAAGCTGAGCGGCCTCCAGCAGGGCGTCGACTTCAAGTTGGGCTACTCGCCCGAGCGCATCAACCCCGGCGACAAGCTCCACACCCTCGAGCGCATCACCAAGGTGGTCAGCGGTGAAGACGCGGGCACGCTCGAGCGCGTCGCCGCGACGTATGGCGCGATCATCGAGGCGGGCGTGTTCAAGGCCACCAGCATCAAGGTCGCCGAGGCCGCGAAGGTGATCGAGAACACCCAGCGCGATCTCAACATCGCGCTCATGAACGAGCTGGCGTTGATCTTCGATCGCATGGGCATTCGCACCCGCGACGTGCTCGCCGCGGCCGGCACGAAGTGGAACTTCCTCAAGTTCACGCCGGGCCTCGTGGGCGGCCACTGCATCGGCGTCGACCCGTACTACCTGACCACCAAGGCCGAAGAGCTCGGCTACCAGCCGCAGGTCATTCTCGCGGGGCGCCGCATCAACAACGACATCGCGCCCTACGTCGCCCAGCGCACCGTGAAGCTGCTGGTGCACCAGGGCCTGCCCGTGAAGGGCGCACGCGTCGGCGTGTTCGGCCTCACCTTCAAGGAAAACGTGGCCGACATTCGCAACTCGAAGGTGCCCGACATCCTCAAGGAGCTGAAGGAGTTCGGCATCGACGCGAAGCTGACCGATCCGTACGCCGACCCGGCCGAGACGAAGCACGAGTACGGGCTGGGGCTGACCAAGCTCGAAGAGATGAGAGACCTCGACGCGCTGATCCTCGCGGTCTCGCACTCGCAGTACGTGGGGCAGCCGCTCTCGTTCCTGCTCGAGCGCATCAAGCCGGGCGGGGTGCTGGTCGACGTGAAGAGCGCGATCAACCCGGCCGAGATCCCTGCCGGCCGCGTGAGCTACTGGTGCCTGTGATCACCGGCAGTGGCACGTGGCTGGTCACCGGCGCTGCGGGCTTCATCGGCTCGCACCTCGTCGAGGCGTTGCTGCGTGAAGGGCAGACCGTTCGCGCGCTCGACAACTTCCTCACCGGCTACCGCCACAACCTCGACGACGCCGTGAAGCGGGCGGGCCCCGGGGCGGCCGAACGTTTCACCTTTCTCGAGGGCGACATCACCGACGCGACGGCGTGCGCGAAGGCGTGCGAAGGCGTCGACTGGGTGCTGCACCAGGCGGCCCTCGGGAGTGTGCCCCGGTCCATCGCGAGGCCCGTCGACAGCCACCGGAACAACGTCGATGGCTTCGTGAACATGCTGGTGGCGGCGCGCGACGCGAAGGTGAAGCGCTTGGTCTACGCGTCGTCGAGCTCGGTCTACGGCGACGAGCCGACCTTGCCGAAGGTCGAGTCGCGCACCGGTCGGGTGCTCTCACCCTACGCGGCGACCAAACACATCAACGAGGTCTACGCGGGCGTCTTCGAGCGCTCGTATGGGCTGCAGACGGTGGGCCTGCGGTACTTCAACGTGTTTGGCCCGCGGCAAGACCCGAACGGCGCCTACGCCGCGGTGATCCCCAGGTGGATCGCGGCGCTGCGCATGGGTGAACGGTGCCAGGTGAACGGCGATGGCAGCACCAGCCGCGACTTCTGCTTCGTCGCCAACGCGGTGCAGGCCAACCTGCGCGCGGCCACCACACCGGGCCCCGTGAGCGACACCGTCTACAACGTCGCGGTGGGCGCGAAGACCAGCCTCCTCGAGCTGTACGCAATGGTCCGCGAGCGCGTCGCGAACCAGCTGCCCGCGGCGGCGAAGCTCGAGCCGGCGTTTCAAGACTTCCGGGCCGGAGACATCAAAGACTCCCAGGCCGACATCACCCGCGCGCAGACGAAGTTGTCGTATGCGCCGACCCACACCGTCGGACAGGGCCTCGATGAGACGGTGGCCTACGCCCTGACGACCCCCGTCTGACGCAGCCGCTTCCGGTTGCGGCTTCCATATGCGGTGACCTCGCGCAGCTGAGCCCTCGGTGACGGTGACGGGCTCGCGCAATCTCGCTATGCGCAGCACATGCGAATCCTCGTCACTGGCGCCGCCGGCTTCATCGCCTCACAGATTGCCGACGCGTATCTCGAGCTGGGTCACGAGGTGCTCATCATCGATGACCTGTCGACGGGCGACCGCCGCAACCTGAACCCAAAGGCCCGGTTCGTTCACGCCGACATCCGCACGCCTGAGGCCGCGCAGAGCGTCGAGCAGTTCAAGCCCGAAGCGATCAACCTGCACGCGGCGCAGATCGACGTGCGCAAGTCGGTGGGTGACGTGCGCTTCGACGCCGACGTGAACATTGGCGGCACCATCAACCTCGTGGAAGCAGGCCGGCGCGGCGGTGCGCTCCAGCGCGTCGTCTACGCCGCGAGCGGTGGCTCGATGTACGGCGACTCGAAGGTCGTTCCAACGCCTGAGACCGAGCCCGTGGCAGGGGTGTCTCCCTACGCCGTGTCCAAAGCGTCGGGCGAGCTCTACCTCTCGTGCTTTCGCGCGATGTACGGGCTGCACTACGTCGCGCTGCGGTACTCGAACGTCTACGGCCCTCGCCAGAACCTGCACGGTGAAGCCGGCGTGGTGGCGATCTTCGCCGAGCGGCTGCTGCGGGGCGACCCGTGCACCATCTACGGCGACGGTGGCCAGACGCGCGACTTCGTCTTCGTGGGCGACGTGGTGCAGGCCAACGTGAAGGCGCTCACCACCGACTTCTGTGGCGGGGTGAACATCTGCACGTCGCGCGAGACCGACGTGAACACCGTGTACGCGCTGCTCGCGAAGAACCTCGGCGTGGCGACCCCTCCAAAGCACGCCCCTGAGCGGCTGGGCGAGCAGCGGCGCTCGGTGCTCGCCAACGCGATGGCGAAGGCCGTGCTCGGTTGGGTGCCCGAATTCGACGTCGAGCGCGGCATGGCTGAGACGATTCGCTGGTATCAACGTGAGCGGCCGAAGGGCTAAGACGCCCCCATTTCCCGGGGCGGTCCGGGCCTCCCTCAGTCCAGAAGGGTCTTTCCATGAACGTCTCTCGTCTGTCGTTGCTCTTCGCGTTGGGTGTCGCAGCGGGGCTCCTCGTCTCTGCGTGCGGAACCAAGCCGACCGGCCCATGTGGCCCCGCGAACTGTTCGACCTGTTGTGACTCGTCGGGCACCTGCATCACGGCGGCGACCGACCTGCAGTGTGGCGCCGCGGGCAACGCGTGCCTCGCGTGCCCCATGGGGTCGACGTGTCTGTTCGGGTTGTGCCGCATCAGCGGGACGGGTGGCGGCGGTGGGGCGTCCGGCAATGACGCTGGCACGGGTGGCGGCAGCGCGACGGGTGGCGGCAGCGCGACGGGCGGTGGCAGCGCGACGGGCGGTGGCAGCGCGACCGGTGGTGGCAGCGCGACGGGCGGCGGCAGCGCGACCGGTGGTGGCAACGCGACCGGTGGCGGCAGCGCGACGGACGGTGGCACGCAGGACGCGGGGCCGCCTCCGACGTTCGACGCAGGCCTTCCGAAGGTCGACGGCGGCACGTTCTTCCCGCCCACCATCGCGCTCTCGTTCATGTCCGACTGCGGCGCGGTCAACACCTGCCCTGGCAACGAGATCGGCAACTGGGCCTACCAGCAGGCCTGCATCGACGACGGGGCCTTCACACGCCTCATCCCCAGCCAGGTGAGCGCCTGCAGCCCGACGTTCAGCAACAAGCGGGGCTTCCTTGCGGGTGGCATCACCATGGACGGAACGGAGCTGCGACGGAACTTTGCAGGCCAGCTCAGCTTCAGCGTGACCCTCGGTGGCGTGTGCGTGCAGGGATGCTCGTTCCTGCCGTCGGTGCTCCCGCCGGGAATCAACGGCAACTGCAGTGTGGCGCTCACGCAGTGCGTGTGCGACCTCACGCTGTCGCTCTCTCGCGATTCGCAGAGCTCGTACCAGTACACCAACGGCACCCTCACCACGGCCGATGGTGACAACTACGCGTCGTGCATCGCCGGTAACCTCCTCAACTACCGCGACAACTCGGGCGACGGCGGCATCCCCGGCATCTACGTGCTGAACCGCCAGTGACGCGCGGCCTGGTCTCTCACCGAGGAGTCACGCCATGTGGTTGATGTCAGTCGTCGTCGCTCACGTCGTGGCGGCAGACCCGTGCGAAGCACCGCGGCTTCGGGACACGGCGCCGCTGGCGCAGGCCATCGCGCAAGACCGCGTGATGGCGCAGACCTTCACCAGGGCGGCCACCGCGTGTGCGCAACCCGGTGAGGCCTGCACGGCCGCACGCCTCGAGTGCTCGACGCTGCTCAGCTCGACCATTCAGAAGCAGGTCGGCTTCGACGACGGGCAGTGGCTGCGCGACATGCTGCTCCCGTATGGCGGCGCCAGTTACCCCATGACCACCGTGTTCGGCGCCTCGACGCTCGCGCCCGACGCATCGTGCAACGTCGACATCGCGACGCTCACGGCCGCCGCGCAGCGCCGCCTCGCGCAGGGCAACCGCCGCGATCAGCTCTTCAAGGAATACGGCGGGTATTCGAAGTGGGCGCAGACGCAGCTGCAGAAATGCAAAGAGCGTGTCTCGGCCGAAGACGCGAAGAGCGCGGCGGCGCGCGCCGAGTCCGAGCGCATCGCTGCGGCGTCGGCGGCCATCGCGACCACGGAGGCGATGAAGAAGAAGCAGGAAGAAGACCTCGCCCGCGCGAAGGCGGAAGCGGATCGCAAGGAGAAGGACGCGGCCGACGCCGAGGCTCGCAGACAGCAGGAGCTCAAGGACGCCGAGGCGCGTAAGCAGCAGGAGGCGAAAGACGCCGCTGCGCAGGAGGCGAAGCGACGCGAAGACGCCGAGAAGGTCGCGAAGGAAGAGCGTGAGGCCGAGCGCAAGCGCAACGAGCAACGGCAAGACCAGCTGCTGGGTCAGCAGAAGAAGGATCGCGAAGAGCTGGAAGCCCAGCGCAAGAAGGACAGGGAAGAGGCCGAGCAGAAGGCCCTGGCCGCGAAGGAAGAGACCGATCGCCTCAAGCGCGAAGAAGACGAGAAGCGGGCGGTGACCACACGCGACAGCACCGTGTCGCAGCAACGGGCGCTGAAGGATCGCCTGATCAAAGACGCCGAAGACAACCTCAAGCGCGCGAAAGACGAAGAGGCGCTCAAGAAGCAGTCGGCGGTCGACGCGGTGAGCTCCTCGCCGGCCATCGCGCAGGCGGCCGTGGCGGAAGCGGCGCAGGCCGAGCGCGCGCGTGTCGAGGCCGAGAAGCGCCTGGTGGCCGCGCAGCAGCAGGCCGCGGCGATCATCATCAACGACGAACACGAGCGCGGAAACGGCAGCATCCACCTGACTGGCGGTGCGAGCGCGGTGGGCGGGCCAGCCGGCGTGGGCGTCGCCTTGATGGCCGAAGCGGGGGTGCACTTCGGCCTCTGGGGCACCGCGCCTTCCGACGGCATGGCCTCGGGGCTCGAGATTCGGGTCTGGGGTCGCTACCTCGCGCAGGTCACCGCGGTGAACGCGCGCGAAGTGCAGGGGTTTCTCACGTTGCGCTACTTCTTCGGCCGCTTCGGCGTGGGGCTCGGGGGCGAAGTTCGGCTGCTCGAGCCGAGCTTCGGCACCATTCGAGGCGGCGTTGGCCCGTCGCTGGGCGCGGCGTTCGTCGACACCAAAGATCTGCGCGTCATTCTCGGCGTGAACTACCTCCCGCTGGGGAACACCCTCGACCCCGCGCGACTGCTCGGCGAGTTCGAGGTGGGGTGGCGTTTCATCGACTTCCGCATCATTGGCGGCTCGTCGACGCAGGCCAGCTTCGATGGCTCGAGCACCATCGGGTGGCAGGTGGGCGCAGCGATTGGGCTCCGCTTCGGGTGGTGACCAGGATTTGCCCCCGCTCCTGAGAACGGAGTAGGGCAGGGCGCACCCCATGGCGTCCGCCGTTCCGCAGAGGCAGTTCTCTCGTCCGTTTCTCCCCGTCACGCGCGCCGATCTCGACGCCCGCGGGTGGGACTCGGTCGACATCGTCATCGTCAGTGGTGACGCGTACGTCGATCACCCCGCGTTCGGCCCGCCGCTCATCGCCCGCTTCCTCGAGGGGCGTGGCTTTCGGGTGGGGTTGTTGCCTCAGCCCGACTGGCACTCGGCCGACCCGTTCAAGGCGCTGGGCAAGCCGAAGCTCTTCTTCGGCGTCGCGGCCGGCAACATGGACTCGATGCTGAACCGCCTCACGGCGCAGAAGAAGAACCGCAGCGAAGACCAGTACTCGCCGGGGGGCCGCACCGGCTGCCGGCCCGATCGCGCCACCATCGTCTACGCCCAGCGCTGCCGTGAGGCGTTCCCCGACGTGCCGGTGGTGCTCGGCGGCATCGAGGCCTCGCTGCGCCGCATCGCGCACTTCGACTACTGGAGCGACAAGGTGCGTCGCTCGATCTTGATGGACGCGAAGGCCGACCTGCTCGTGTTCGGCATGGGCGAGCGGCCGATCTGGGAGATCGCCAAGCGCCTCAAGGCTGGCGAGACCATCGACCAGCTCAAAGACGTGCGCGGCACCGCGTACATCGTCGACGACGCGACGGCGAAGACGCACGAGGCCGACCCGGCGAAGCGCGCGGCCGATCGCAAGACGGTGGTGCTGCCCAGCTACGAGCAGGCGAGCACCGACCTCGAAGCGTTCGCGCGCATGACGCGCGACTTCCAGATGGAAACCAACCCCGGCAACGCGCGCGCGCTGCTGCAGCGGCATGGCGATCGCGCGGTGTTCTTCAACCCGCCTGCTCCGCCGCTCGGTGATGGCGAGGGCGACAAGAGCCAGGGCCTCGACAACGTCGCGATGGACGAGCTGTACGATCTCCCGTTCAACCGCGCGCCGCACCCGATGTACGGCAACGAGGGCATCCCCGCGTTCGAGACGGTGAAGCATTCCGTCGTCTTGATGCGCGGCTGCTTCGGCGGCTGCACATTCTGCTCGATCACCGAGCACGAGGGGCGCGTCATTCAGAACCGCTCGGAAGGCAGCGTGCTGCGCGAGATCCGCGAGCTGCGCCGCATGGGCGACTTCCGCGGCACGGTGAGCGACCTCGGCGGGCCCACCGCCAACATGTACAAGTTGAAGTGCAAGTCGCCGGAGATCGAGAGCAAGTGCCGCAAGCTCTCGTGCGTGCACCCGGGCGTCTGCGAGAACCTCGGCACCGATCACGGCCCGCTGGTGCAGCTCATGCGCGACGTGCGCAAGGAACCGGGCATCAAGCACGTCTTCATCGCGTCAGGCGTTCGCTACGATCTCGCCGAGCTCGCGCCCGAGTACGTGAAGGAACTCGCCAGCTTCCACACCGGCGGCCAGCTCTCGGTCGCGCCCGAGCACGTCAGCCCGCGGGTGCTCGAGAAGATGAAGAAGCCCGGCATCGCCGCCTACGAGCGCTTTCAGGAGATGTTCGCCTGCGAGTCGAAGGCCGCCGGCAAAGAGCAGTACGACATTCCGTACTTCATCAGCGGCCACCCCGGCTCGACGCTCGACGACATGATCGACCTCGCGCTGTGGCTCAAAGAGAACGGCCGCCGCCCGCGCCAGGTGCAGGACTTCATCCCCACGCCGATGTCGGTGGCCGCGTGCATGTACTTCACCGGCATCGACCCGCTGAAGATGGAGCCCGTCTTCGTCGCCAAGGGCCTCAAGGAGAAGCGGCTGCAGAAGGCCCTGATCCTCTACTGGAACCCGGAGCACTGGGACGACGCGCGTGAGGCGCTGCAGCAGGCCGGGCGCGAAGAGCTGATCGGTCGGGGGCCAAAGGCGCTGGTGCCTCCCGAGACGGCGGCCGAGCGCGCGCGCCGCATGAAGCAACGCCCTCGGGTCTGACCGGCTGGCTGCCAGGTTGAGCTTCGGCTAATCTTCGATTCAATCGAAAGGTAGCCAAGCTTGCGATTCAACAGGTCTATTTCAGGTCGAATCGAGGTCCTCCGGCGCCATTTCAAGGTCGTCGTGCTTACGGGCGCCCGGCAGACCGGCAAGACGACGCTCTTGCGTGCGCTGTTCCCCGGGCACCACCACGTGACGCTCGATCTTCCGCAAGACGCCGCGCTCGCCGAGCAGGCGCCGACGGAGTTCCTCGCCCGGCATCCCCCTCCGCTGCTGGTCGACGAGGTGCAGTACGCGCCGGCGCTGTTTCGCCACCTCAAGGCCGTGGTCGATCGCTCGCCTAAGCGGGGCGAGGTGATCCTCACCGGGTCGCAGCGCTTCACGCTGATGAAAGAAGTGAGCGAGAGCCTCGCGGGGCGCGCCGCAGTGCTCCTGCTCGAGCCGCTGTCCTGTGAGGAACTGGGTGAGGTCGCCACCACGTTTCGCACCCAACACGGCGTCGCGGCGCTGCTCGCGCGAGGCTTCTACCCCGCGCTGTGGGACGAGCCGACGCTGCCTTCCGTCGAGTTCCACCGCAGCTACGTCGCCACGTGGCTCGAGCGCGACCTGCGCCAGTTGCTCAACGTTGGCTCGTTGCGCGACTTCGATCGGTTTCTGCGTGCGTGTGCGGCGCGCAGCGCGCAGTTGCTCAACAAGTCGGAGCTCGCGCGCGATGTCGGCCTCGCCGTCTCGACGGTGGGACAGTGGCTGAGCGCGCTGGAGGCGTCGGGGCTCATCACGATCCTCGAGCCGTACTTCGACAACCACACCAAACGCATCGTGAAGACCCCGAAGCTCTACTTCAACGACGTGGGGCTGCTCTGCTTCCTGCTCGGGCTCGACGCGCGGTCGGCGGGCCAGTGGGCCGGCTTCGGTTCGCTGTGGGAGACCTTCGTCTTCGGCGAACTGCTCAAGTGGCGTGAAGCGCATCGCCCCGAGGCGAAGCTCTGGTTCTACCGCGACAAAGACGGGCTCGAGGTCGACTTCCTCGTCGAGCAGGGCGGGCGGCTCGACCTCATCGACGCCAAGTCGACCGAGCTGCCCGAGGCGCGCGACACGCGACAGGTTCAGTCAGCCGCGAAGGTCCTGGGTGCTCGGGTCGGCGCGAAGGCACTGGTGACGCCAACCACGAAAGGGTTCCCCCTCGGTGAGGCGGTGGTGTGGTCAGGCTGGTCGTTGAGCAACTCGCTCACGGCAGTGCCCTGACGTCAGCCGTCTCCGAGACGTCGAAGGACTCGGCCTCGAGCGGTATCCGACCGAGGGTCCCACGAGACCCTCGTTGGAACGCAGGGCGGTGTGCAGGGCGGCCGACTACGGTTCCATGTGACCTTTTGGGCGAGGCTTCTGCAGTGGCTGGACCCGCCAACGAATGCGGGCTTTGCGCGCTCACGCTCGCGCTTCTTCGTACGGGCGTGGGCGTGCGCCATCGGGGCGGCGATCGTCACCAGCGCGTTCTACGGCCTGGCGCATATTTGGGCGCAGTTCGGAGCGGCCATCGTGTTCGGCGTCTCCGGGTCGACGTTGCTGCTCTTGCACCGCAAGCACCGTTCGGAATGGCAGTTTCAACTGCTCAGCCACGTCAGTCTTGCGGTGGTGACCGCCAACCTCTCGTTCTCGACGGTCAGCCAGAGCCCCGCCGACTACACCAACCTGTCGATGATGCTCGTCGTGCCGCTGGTCGCCACGTTCCTCGTTGGGCGGCGGGCCGCGGTGTGGTGGCTGGTCGCGACCATCGTCGTCGGAGGCGGCGTCATCGTGCTCATGGACCAGGGGTGGACGTTGTCCGTCGTCGACCCGCTCCCGACCCCGTCGCACTTGCTCAACTTCACGCTCTGCGTCCTCATCATCGCGGCGTTCGCGCGAATCTTCGTCGCGTCGGCAGAGAACTCGCTCGAGCAACTGCGCGCGGCCGACGCTGCGCGGCGCGCCTTCCTCGCCAACGTCAGCCACGAGATCCGCACCCCGATGAACGGTGTCCTCGGGCTGGCCGAGGTCTTGATGCTCGAGACGAAGGACGAGCGCCAGCTCGAGCAGCTCGCCCTGATTCAACGCAGCGGCCGCACCCTGGTGTCGTTGATCGACGACCTTCTCGACATCTCGAAGATGGAGGCCGGTCGTTTTCGACTCGAGCCGGGCAACTTCGAGCTCCAGGGCCTGGTCGCCGACGTCGAGTCGCTCTGGCGGCCGCAGGCCGACCGCAAGGGTGTGCGTTTTCGCGTCACGCTCGGCCCCGACGTCGCCCCGCTGGTGCAAGGGGACGCCCGCCGGCTGGGGCAGGTGCTCAACAACCTCGTCGGCAACGCCCTCAAGTTCACCGAGCAGGGGGAAGTCGAACTCACGGTCACGCGCGAGGCCGAGCGCTACCTGTTCGTCGTACGAGATACGGGCATCGGCATCGCTCCCGACGACAGGGCACGCCTCTTCACGACCTTCTCGCAGGTCGACAGCGCCAGTACGCGCCGCCACGGCGGCAGTGGTCTGGGGCTCGCGCTGTCTCAACAGCTCGTGGGGCTGATGGGTGGCCTCATCACCCTCGAATCCGTCGCGGGCGTGGGGTCCACCTTCCGCTTTGCGGTCGCGCTGCCCGACGGGTCGACGCCGCCGCCCCGCCCTGAGTTGAGGAACGCATCGGCGACCGTGCGCAGAGTGCTGGTGGTCGACGACAACGCCATCAACCTGCGGGTCGCGGTCGAGCTGGTTCGCAAGCTCGGGTGCACCGCTGAGTCTGCGACGAACGGCCGTGAGGCGCTCGACCGCCTGGAGGCCGAGCGCTTCGACCTCGTGCTCATGGATTGCCACATGCCCGAGATGGACGGCTTCGAGGCCACCACGCGCCTGCGCGCGCGCGAAGATCGTCACGCGACGCGAGTGGTGGCGCTCACCGCCTCGGCAATGGAGGAGGATCGCGAAGCGTGCCGCCGCGCAGGGATGGATGAGATCCTGACGAAGCCCTTGAGCCTGCAGGCCCTCGCGCGGGTACTCGGGCGCTGACCGCAGCTACTCGACCTTGAACTCGATCTCGTGCTCGGTCGACGCGCTCAACGTCGAGCCGGCCGCGCCGCCCGACAGCGAGATCTCGTTCACGCGCTCCACGCGCACCCGTTCCTTGTTGTCGACCGTGAGCTGCCCGGGCTCGACGAAGATCTGCACCGCGCCGCCCGGCACCGGTGGGTCGAGCTTCGCCTGATCGAGGCGCACGGTGGTCGTGAAAGGCCCCGCACCGCGCGCGTCTTTCCACCGAATGAGCAGCGGCTGGCCGGCCGCCTTCGAGAACGTGGTGTTCGCGACCGGCTCGGTGATCACCGTCGCGCCGGGCGCCTCGATCGATCCATCGAGAAGGTCGTTTCCACGAATGACCTCCAGCCGCAGCCCCTCGACCCACAAGAAGCCGTCGAGCCGGTAGTCGTCGCGGTTCGAATCGAAAGGAAGAATCGTGCGGGCCAGCGCCCCGCCGCGAATCGCCACCTCGGCGTTGCGCACGAACACCCCACCGGAATTGCCCTCCCGCACCACCACCCGGGCCCGGCTGCCGCTGGTGCTGCCGTCACCCGTGATTCGCGCCGTCACGAACAACGTGCCCGTCCCGCCTCCGGGGGACGTGTACCCACAGCCGCTCAGAACGATCGCCAACAGAGAGAGGGTCAGGCGCATACCCTCCACTACGCCCGGAACCCGCCCCGCCGCCAATTTTTTAAGGCAAACTGCACCTCGCTCCATGACGACGAAGAAGCCCGGCGACGAGACCATCCGCGGTGCTCCGAATTTCGAGGGTGGCCCTGAAGATTCCTTCATCGGGCGCTCGAAGATCTCCACGGGCGAGCTGAAGAAGGTCGACAAAGAGGCCGCCCCCGAGGTGAGCCAGGGCTTGTGGCGCGAGCGGCCCTACACCGCGCGCACCATCATGACGCGCGAGGAGATCAAGCAGGGCCTCCAGGGCTCGCTGCGCGTGGTGCTCAGCACCGCCAGTCACCCGCGCTCTGCCTACGACGCCCTGCGCACGGGGTGGATGCCGGTGCTCCGGCAGGCCATCGAGCAGGCCGGCGGCGACGGCATCGACGCGTGGTTGAACCGGCTGCTCACCCCCGCGGGCGCAGGCGCGAAACAGGTGCTCTACGACGCGCTGGGCGCTGCGCTCCTGCGGCTGCGGCTCGCCAGGGAACTCGCCGGCTTCGAAGAAGAGGCCCTCAAGATCGTCGCCACCGTCGACGCGGCCTACCAGCCCTTCCCGGTGAAGCTCTCGTTCAAGCAGATGGAGCGTGAGCTCGAAGGCAAGCTCGAGGTCGACGAGCTGCTCACCATCCACTCCGCGACGCCCGACGAGCTGCAGTCGCGCCTCACCGAGATCGGCAACACCATGGCCCAGCTGCGAGATCAGCTGAAGAAGATGCCCGGCCGTCAGCCCGGCGGCATCTACGCCAACTTCGTGCGCCTCAAGGCCGAGCTGCGGGTGCTCGACGCCGAACTCAGGGATCGCACCAAGCCGCCGACCCCCAACCCCGGTTTGTAAAACAAGCTGCAGCGCCGGAGCGCCACCTCGCGCATCGCCTCACGCTCGTTCTGCTCAGTGACGTGCACAGGTAGGACTCGGCAACACACGCGCTAACCGCTCGCAATGCGGCGCAGTTTCGTCACGCGCAGAGTTCTCGCGCGCTGGCCCCGCGGTTGCTCAAGGACTCCTCCAACCAGGAGGCGTTCGATGCACCGAGTTCTCTTCGCAGCAGCAATGGTGGTGGCGTCGGTGGCGGTGGCGCAGACCAACGTGGGCGCTCCCGTCGATCCCCAGCGGGCCGAGCGCTGTGCCGTGCGCCTCGGCATCGCGCTCACCGGCAAGAGCCCGGCGGCGACGCTGCTGGCCTCTCCGAACCCGCAGATGGAAGTGGCCGCGCTGTTGCGCACCCCGGAGTTCATCGAGCGCTTCAGCCGCTTCATCAACGCGACCTTCAACGACGAGCCCGCGATGACGTCGGAAGCCGATGGCGCGTACCACCTCACGAAGTACGTGCTCACCAACGACAAGCCGTGGCGCGATGTCTTCGTCGGGCCGTACGACCTCGCGGTCGCCAACAACCAGGTCACCGTGAAGGCCGACCCCAACGGCCTGGGTTTCTACCGAACGAAGGCGTTCCTCGAGCGCTACGCCGGCAACGAAGAGACCGGCCTCAAGCTGATGACCGCGTACCGGCTGCTCAACAACACCATGGGCCTCAAGCTGACCGCGGCGGTGGCGATGCCCGGCGTCGACTTCTCGGCGACCGGTCGTCAGAACGCTGCGTGCCGCGGCTGCCACTTCGACGGCTGGTATGCGCTCGACCACATCGCGAGCGTGCTCACCCGCAAGGTCGAGAACGCGAACGACACCATCTCGTTCGTGCCGCCCACCGGCGGGCCCGTACCGCTGCTCGATGGCCGGCCCATCTCGAACGACAAGGAGCTCATGACCGCGCTCGTCAGCAGCGAGGCCTTCGACTTCCGCGTGTGCCGTCTCGCGTACCAGTTCCTCTACGGGCGCAACGAGCTCTCGTGTGAAGGCCCGGTGTTCGATCGCTGCGTCGACGCCTTCCGCACCGAAGGCACCATTCAGGCGGCGCTGCAGACCCTCGCCACCGACCCGTCGTACTGCCAGTGAGAGGAGCCACCGTGAAACGCGCACTGACTTCAGGACTGTTGCTGGTGGTGATGGCGGGCTGCGAGGCGGAGATCGAAGAGGTGAAGCTCGCGAAGGACGACATCGTGCCCATCGACGCCGCGCCGATGGTGTCTCCGTCGGTGGGTGTGCCCGACGTGGCGCTCTGCGAGTCGGGGCGGCAGTACAAGGGCTTCGGCGGGCAGGAGCTCACGCTCGATCGCCGCGAGACCGACGTGGGCCTCGAGCGCGCGCGCAGCAAGCCCTTCTCGGCGCTGGTCACCGAGTACCCCCGCGTGCTGGGCAACACGCCCGAGCTGCTCGCCCAGTCGGAATCGACCTTCGGCCTCACCGCGCCGCGCTGGTTCGCGCGCAACGAGCCCAACGCCGTCAGCCTCTACCAGGCGTACCGCATCGCGTTTCAGGGCTGCCTCACGGTCACCGCGCAGCCCACGAAGTACACCGCGCTGCCCACCATCGAGACCGCGACCGCCGAGTGCGCGGGCTGGGCGAAGAAGTTCTGGGGCCGCAGCGCGATGGGCCCGGAGATCGAAGCCTGCGCCAACGTCATCGGCCAGTTCGCCAGCCGGGAGAACAACGTTCGTCGCCGCTGGGCGCACGGCTGTGCCTCGGTGCTCACCTCGTCTGACTTCCTCACCTTCTAAGGGATCCACCATGAGCCACTTCTCTCGTCGTCAGTGGTTGAAGGGTGTCGCAGGGCTCGCAGGCGCCGGCGCGATGTCGCGCTTCGGCCTGTTCCCCAACGTGGCGCGCGCGCAGGAAGCCGAGGGCCCGAAGGCCGCGGTGCTCGTGGTGTTCTTGAACGGCGGCTACAACGCGCTCTTCGGCAGCGCCGACAGCTTCGCGGGCGAAGGCACCTTCGGCGTCAGCGGCAGCAACCAGCGCGTGCTCGGCAACGGCCTGGTCGTCGACGGGCCTACCTTCGGCAACCTGCCCACCTTCGCGCTCGAGCACATGGCCACCGTCGGCATTCGCCACGGCATCACCAGCCACGAGGCCGCGCAGGATCACAACTTCACCGTCGGCACCTCGAACGCCGCCATCAAGCTCGCGGCGGCGATGGGCGGGCCGGGCGCGATCAAGGCGGTGCAGCTGGGCGGGCAGGGCATTCCCGGCGGGCGGGACACCGAGAACGGCGTCTCGCTGCAGACCATCAACGACATGAAGAGCACCATCGCGGCGCTGGGCGGCATCACCGACCCGACCGTGCCCGATCGCGGCATCGCCGAGCGCGCCATTGCCGCGTCACGCCTGATGTCGACCCGCACGCTCGTCACCAGTCCCCGGCTCACCAGGACGCTCGGGGAAGGCTACGGCGCCGCGGTCGACACGTTGCAGCGGCCGGTGAAAACGTACGACTACGCGGGCCTCGCCAGCGCCTACGGCTTCGGGCCCACCACGACGGCCGTCACCAACTTCACCACCCAGATCGCGGCGGCCGAGGTGATGATCGAAGCGGGCGCCAACGTGTGCTGCGCGGTGAACGGCGGCTGGGACACCCACGGCGACCGAAACGGCATGGCGGTGCGCGGGATGATGAACGACCGCATCCTCCCGGCGCTGAAGGTGTTCATCAACCGCATGGTCGCCGACCCCAACCGCAACGTGAACGTGGTGATCCTCGGCGACTTCGCGCGCAGCCTGCCGGGCTCTGATCATGCGGCGGGCGTCAGCGCCACCGTCATCGGTCGCAACGTGAGGGTGGGCACCACGGGGCGCTTCGACGCTGATGTGCGCCTCGCTGCAGGCACGCCGCAAGCGCCGGGGCTGTGGGCGTTGTTGGCGCGCCTCGTCAACCTGCCGTTCCAGCCCTTCGGTACGAACCCGCACACGGGCCTCGTGCTGACCTGATCCGGTCGCGAAGGACCCGGTTCATCGAAGGTGACCCAGATCCGCTTCGGCGAGTCACGCATTTCGTCGACGAATGGCGCTGGCGTGAGGGGTGCATCTTTTCCGCCGCATGCGACGAATCTGTGTCCTTGAGCCCGACGCGCAGGTCGCTGACGCACTCCGTCGGGGTTTTCGCGGTCTCCCGACGTGGGAGGTCTCATTCGTGGCCAGTGAGGCCGAAGTGGTGCGACATCAGCGCACCGACGTCTTGATCTGCGACGCACGTGCGCCCGACGCGGAAGACGCGCTGAACCACTTTCGGCTGAAACTGCCCACGGTGGTGCGGGTGGTCGTCGCGGCCCCGACCGAGAGCGCAGAGCGGCTGGCACATCTCCAGGCGGTCGCGCACCACACCGTGTCCCGCGCCGTGGCGCCCAGCGCGCTGTTCGAGCTGGTGGAGCGCAACCTCGCGGTGCTCGCTTCGCTCCACAACGAGCGGCTTCGCACCGTGCTCGGTCAGCTGGGCGATCTCCCGCCACTTCCTGCCACGTACTCGAAGCTCTCGCAGATGGCGCAAAACCCCGACGTCTCGATGGGGGCCGTGTCTGCCGTCGTCGAGAGTGATCCGGCGATGACCGCGGCGATCCTCCGCACCATCAACTCGGCGTACTTCGGGTTGCAGCGGCGGGTGTCCACCGTCGCCGAGGCGGTGCGCTACCTGGGCATCGGTCCGTTGAAGAACCTGGTGCTCACCGTGGAACTCTTCGAGGGGCTCGCGTACGGGCGACATGCGGTGAAGCTGCAGCAGGAAGCGTTGCTGCGCGCGTACGCGATGCGAGAGCTGCTCGGGCGCACGGCGCACGCCGAGAAGGCCTTCATGCTCGGCATCTTGTCCGACGTGGGGGGGCTGCTGCTGGTGTCGCGGCTGCCCGTCGACGCCATGGCCATCGAGAAGGCCGTCGACGCAGGTCGGTTCCCGTGGCACGTCGAAGAAGACCGCCTCGGCTGCACCTGTGCGGCGCTGGGGGCGAAGCTGCTCACCCGTTGGAACCTCGCCCCCGAGCTGATCGCCGCTGTCGCGCTGCGCAACGATCTGCAGCAGCCGGGCACGGGGGCCGATCTCGGTACGGCCCTTCAGCTCGTGCACGCCATCGAGTGGTCCCACCGCGCCCATGGCGCGCGTCGCGGCGAGTTTCGCAAGCGGGCCGACGCGTTGTTGGGGTGCTTCCCCGGCGCTTCACTCGAGGCCATCGACCGCTACTTCGGCGCCTCGGCTGAAGCGGCTTGAAAGCTCTCTGCTGAAATGTGACCCCTGAGCGGTTGGCTCGCCTGACGAGCGCCTGTACTGTGTTCGTGGCCGATGCGTCTGGGCAGGGGGAAACACATGAAGGCGAGTTGCGTGGTGGTGCTGCTGCTGGCGTTGGCCGGCTGCCGGGACTTGTCCTTGAGCGCACCGCCGGGGCCGCCGAGGCCAGGCTCGATCTCGGGGCGTACGGTGACCTCGCTGCCAGGCCGACCGGGCACGTCACCCCTGCCGGGAACACAGATCGAGCTGCTCGGCACGGGGCTCGCGACCGAGAGCGACAGCGACGGCTTCTTTCGCATCGACGGCCTCTCGAGCGAGGTGGGCCAGGTGCTGCTGCGCGCGGATCTCAATGGAGACGGCTCGCCCGATCGCCAGAAGCTGCTCTCGCTCGAGGCGCTGAAGGCCGGCCCGAATAAAGAAGTGTCGCTGGGCTCGGTTGTGCTCTCGGAAAACGCGGCGGTGCGCGGGCAGGTGTTGCTGGGTGACGTGGGCGCGAGCTCGGGTCACGCCGGCACGCTCGTCTTCGTTCCGGTCGGGCCGTACACCACGACCACCTCCGACGACGGCAGCTTCGCGTTGAGCGAGCTGCCCGAGGGTACGCTGAGCATCGCGTTCTTTCGCGCCGGCTACGCGGCGCGCGGCTTCGACAACCTGACCCTCTCCAGCGGGCAGGAGCTCACGCTGCGTTCGATTCGCCTCGACGCCGAGACGGCGCAGGCCCTGCCGGCGTCGCTCAAAGGGCGCGTGCTCACGGCTGAAGGGCAACCGGCTCCGGGCGCACTGGTGCGGATCGAGCCGCAGGCGCAGGGCATGGCCTTCGAGGCGACGACCGATGGCAGCGGCGGCTTCGAGTTCTCCGACGTGCCGGTCGGCCTCTACGCCGTGACCGCCAGCCGTGAGGGCTCGAGCAACGCCCGGCTCTTGAACCTGCTGTTGAGCGGCGGGCTGACGACGCTGCCTGACCTGCTGCTGGGCCCCGGCGCAACGACGGGCACCGGAGGCGGAGGCGGAGGCGGTGGCGTGACGCCGACCAGCGGCACGGTGCGCGGAAAGATCCTCTTCGGCAACGGTACCGAGGCGGGTGGCACCGACGTGGCACTCGAGCGCTTCGGGGTGCGCTTCACGACCGTGACCAATGCGACCGGTGACTTCCAGTTCAACGAAGTCTCGGTCGGCGTCTACACTTTGACGGCGCGGCGCGCGGGCTTCGCTGACTTCGTCGTCGCCAACTTGTTCGTCGATGCGGGCGCGACGATCTCACTCGGGAGCCTGACGATCGTCCCCGTGGGCACGGGTGGTGGCGGTGGCTCCACGGGTGGTGGCGGTGGCTCCACGGGTGGTGGCGGTGGCTCCACGGGTGGAGGCGCTGCGACCGGTGGTGGAAGCGCGACCGGTGGTGGAAGCGCGACCGGTGGTGGAAGCGCGACCGGTGGAGGCGCTGCGACGGGTGGTGGAAGCGCGACCGGTGGTGGAAGCGCGACCGGCGGTGGAAGCCCGACCGGTGGTGGAAGCGCGACCGGTGGAGGCGCTGCGACGGGTGGTGGAAGCGCGACCGGTGGAGGCGCTGCGACGGGTGGTGGAAGCGCGACCGGTGGTGGAAGCGCGACCGGTGGTGGAAGCGCAACCGGTGGTGGAACTGCGACGGGTGGTGGAACCGGAGGTGGCGGCGCGGTGACGATTCCGGCAGCGCCGACCGGCCTCTCGGCCTCGGCTCGCGACGGCGCGCTCTTTCTCTCGTGGAACGCGAGCCCTACGGCCACGTCGTATCGGCTCTACGTCTCGACGACGTCAGGCGTCACGAAGGGTACAGGCACACCACTCGACGCGCTCTCGAGTCCCTACCTGCACGCGGGCCTCGTCAATGGGACGACGTACTTCTTCGTCATCACCGCGCGGAACTCAGCCGGTGAAAGTGCCGACTCCGCGCAGATCGCTGCGGTGCCGCGGCTGTCGAGCGCGAACGATCCTCCCGTGCTGGTCTCGACGCGGCCCTCGGCCAGCGACGTCGCGACCTCGTTCACCGCGCCCATCGTCGCGCGCTTCGACAAAGATCTCGCAGGCGCCAACATCATTCGGGCCAACGTGACCGTCACCGGCCCCTCGGGCCTGGTCTCGACCTCGGTCTCGTCTATGGGGCCCTCGGTGACCATCACGCCGCTCACCGCGCTGCAGCCCGACGCGAGCTACACGGTCACCTTCGGCACGGGGCTCACCGACGCGCAGTCGAACGCACTCACCACGCCGATCTCCTTCGCATTCACCACGCCCTCGGCGCCTCCGGCCAACGTGCGGATCGTCAACGGCAACGGGAGCGCCACCGTGCTCTGGGACTGTGTGCCAGGTGCGCTCGGGTACCAGATCGTCAGGCAGGCCACTCCGGGCTCGGTCGTCACCTTCACCTCGACGGGTTGCAGCTACCCGGCGCTCTCTCTCACGAATGGCACGAACTACGCGTTCACCGTCAGCGCGCGCACGGCGAGCGGCATGACCCCGCCGGCGGCGACCGTGTCGACCGTACCGGTCGTGCTCCCCGCGGCGCCAAACTCGCTGCGCATCATCACCGCGGGGCGCACGAGGGTGCTCCTGAACTGGGCCGCCGCCGGCGGAGCGACTGGCTACACGGTCTACCGCGCGACGACCGCCGGTGGGCCCTACACCCAGGTCGCGACCGATCTCGAGAGCACCACCTGGCTCGACAGTGGCCTGCCTGCGGGCTCGAGCGCCTTCTATGTGGTGCAGACGCAGAACATGGCCGCGCGCAGCAGCTATTCGAGCGAGCTTGGGGTTCAGCTCGACGCGACGGTTGCGGCCGCACCGACGGGCCTCATGGCGACGCCGGGCCACAGCTCGGCGCGCGTGACCTGGAGCCCCGTCGCGAACGCCACCGGGTACCTGCTCTACGTGCTCGAGACGACGACGCAGCCGCCCGTCTACACGGAGTGGGTCACCTCGGGCACCCGCTACGACGCCATCTCGCTCAGCAACGGCAACCTGACCCGCTTCTTCGTGGGTGCGGTGGTGAACGGCGTCGTCGGTGACGTGGCTGAGGCATCTGCCACGCCACTCATGAGCCTCGCGCCGCGGCGGATCACCAACGCTGCCATCGCGAGCGTCACCGCGACCCGCGTCTCGTTCAGCTACACGAACCCCGCCGGCTCGCCGGTGGTGAACCTGCTGCGCGCCACGCAGCCCGGCGGGCCGTACACGCAGATCGCCACCACTTTCACCGACACCACGGTCACTCCGAACACCACGTATTACTACGTCCTCCGTCCTGACATCGGCGCGGCCCAGGGTGAGCTCTCGAACGAGGTGGTGGTCACCACGTCGGCGTCGGGCGTGCCTTCGGTCCCGACCGGGCTCGCGGTCGTGCCCATTCCCGGCGGGCTCGCCGTCTCGTGGAACCCGGTGCCTGGCACTTCGGGCTACGTGGTGAACACCAGCCCAAACCCGGGAGGGCCCTTCGCGGCCGTCGGCTGCACGGTCAACGACGGGCACGACACCTTCTGTACGGTGAGCGGCACCAACGCCACGCCGCTCTCGGTGGTGGTGAGCGCTCGCAACAACGGCGCCGACACGCTCGCCCAGAGCGCCCAGAGCGCGCCGGTCACGGGCACGCCGTCGGCGATGGGGCTGGCGACGCCGGTGGTCGGTGCGCTGCCCGGCAACGGCGTGGTGTCGGTGTACTGGTCGGCGATCACCAACGCCTCGCAGTACCGCGTATGGCGCCGCGTGCCGTTCACCACCGACTGGGTCGAGCTGCCCATCTCCCCGACGGCCGCGATCTCCTACAACGACACCTCGGTCGCGAATGGCACCCTGTACGACTACGCCGTGCAGGCGTTCAACCCGTCGCTGGGTCGCACGTCGGGTGTGGGGACCCTGTTCGCGCCTACGCAGCCTTCCGTCATGCGGCCCGCGCGCGCCACGGGCTTCACCGTCTCGCAGATCGCGTCGGGCATTCTTGCGAGCTGGTCACCGGTGCCGGGCGCCAACGGTTACTCGGTGAAGGCCAGCACGCTGTTGGGCGGGAGCGTCAACAGCACCAGCCCGGGGTGCAGCACCACCGACGCCTACGAGACGAAGTGTCACTTCAGTGCGACGAACACCCAGCCCTATGTGGTGACCCTGTGCGTTTTGGGGCCCGGGTTGAACGGAGCATGCGCTGACGAGATGCTCATCACGCCCACCGCGTCGCCCCCCGATACGCCCACCGTCGCCGCCACCCTCGGCAACTCCGCGGTGACGACGTCGATCACGGCTGTTCCAGGCGCCCAGTACCGCTTCGCGCGCAGGCTGCGGGGCCGCGACTGGGAAGTGTTCCCGCTGAGCAGTGAGCCGTCGAGCACCTTCGTGCACGTGTCGTCGACCGAGGCGAAGTACGGCCTGCAGGTCGTGAGCGGCACTCAGGTCAGCGGGTGGGACTACGGCTCGTTCTTGACGCCCGTCATCACCGCAGCCCCTACGCCCACCAACGTGGTGGTGACCCCCACCAACGGCGGTTTCGTCGCGCGGTGGGATCCCGTGCCCGGCATCAACACGTACACCGTGGCCACCGCACCCACCGCGTCCGGTCCCTGGACGAATCGCGACACCTCCAACTCGGCGTTCGAGACCCTCAGCGTGGTCACCTCGCTCAACAACGGCACGCCGTACTTCGTCGGCGTGTCCGCCAGCACGGTGGGCGGCTTTGGTTCTGGCGTGCGATCTCCCAGCCAGCCGGTGACGCCGAGCGCAACCTTGCCGCCAGTGCCCGTGTTGACGCTCACGCGCGGCTTTCAGGCCGTGCAGCTCGAGTGGACGGCGGTCGGCGCCCCGACCGGCTTTCGCGTCTACCGGCGCCTCCCCAACCGGCCATGGCGGCTGCTGACGACCTTGACGGGAATCAGCTGGCGCGATCTCGACGTCGAGAACGGGGAACTCGTCTCGTACACCGTCGAGGCGCTCAACGCGGCGGGCAGCACCTTCAGCACCATCGAGAGCACCACCATTGACCCGACGCTGCTGCCTCCACCTGCGGGCCTCACGCTGTTGGCCGGCAACGGCACGGTCACCGTCTCGTGGGATCCCGTGCCGGGCGCGCTTGGCTACCGCGTGCAGCGGGCGGCCACGCTGCAGGGCGCCTACAGTCAGGTCTGCTCGTTGTCGGGCGCCTTCGAGACGCGCTGCAACGTCTCCGTCACCGATGGCACGACCCCGTTCTTCCGCGTGCTGACCGTCAACTCGGCGAATTCGTTTGGCCTCTGGTCGAGCCCGGTGACGGGGGCCACGGCGTCCACGGCGCTCCCGCTCACGCCCGGGGCGCCGATGGTCACCGCGCCGGGGCCCTCGGGGACGCTGCGCATCACCTGGTCGGCCATCTCCGGCGCGACCGGCTACCGGCTCTACCGGCGCGCGTCTGCGGGCGTTCCCGGCGCCGCGCTCGTCGTCAGCGGCACGAGCTACGACGACACCGGCCTGACGAGCGGCACGTCGTACCTCTTTTACCTGCAAGCGCAGAACGGCGTGGGGCTCGGGGCCTGGAGCCCGCCTTCCACTGCGCTCGCCGCGCCCTGACGAATGCCTCGCCCCGATTCGGGCGCACGCCGCTGCGACTCGCGTGAGTGACACAACGTCTCGGGAACGAGGGGCCTCGGCGCGACGATCACCCCGACTTGCTGCCGAAGGTCGACGGCGCGGTCGATGATCTCCCCACGGCGGCGGCCGATCGCAGGCTTCGCAGGATCTCTACGCCTCCGACTCGCGCGGTTGCATCGGCTGGCTCGCCGCGCGCGCGAAGTTGGTGATGTGTTGCATCGAGTCGCGTCGCCGCTTCGCGAGCATCTCGTCGAGTCGGGCGATGCGCGCCGAGAGGGGATGCGTGGAAGGCACCGCCCACCGCTCGACCTGCTCTCCGCGCACGACCCAGGGCCAGCCGAAGAGCAGCTGCCGAAATTGGTACGGCGTCGTGGTGTCACCCGAGCCGAGGTGCGCCTCGATCGCGTCGAGCACCGCGCCCATCGCCTCGACGTCCTCGCTGCCCACCACCCACGTGCGGCCGACGGTGGGGGCGAACACCAGGGGCTCTCCCTTGACGCGACAGACGCGCGCAAGGGCGGGCTGCAAGAGCAGGCGCGACGCGTCGAAGTCGTCGTGCCACGGGCCCTCGTACCAACCGTCGCCGCGCTGATGCGGTGGGCTGAGGCTCGCGGCCTTGAGATTGAGCATCGCCGTGTTCCACGCCATCGCGGCGAGCTCGTCGCGGAACACGTTCCCGTCGAGCGGCCTCACGCGATCGCGCGCATCGGACACGAGCTCGAACTGAAGCCCCTCGGGTCCCGGCCGCGACACGCGCGACGAGTGCACGATCTGCACGTCTTCACCGACCGCGAGGCCCTGCGCCATGCCGAGCTCGTTGCGGCGCTGCGCTTCGTCGTACTGGGGCGGGCGTACCACCGGGAACAGCTTCGAGGGCTCGGCCGACGCGAGGGCGTGCTGCAGCAACTGCTCCGCGAGGGACTCTTCTTTCCCTTCTTCGCGCTGGCGACGCAGGTCGTTCGACGAGAGCAGCCGCGGGCGGGTGGAAGGCGCGAACTCTTCAACAGGCGGAGCAGGTGCCGCGTCCTCCGTCGACTCGTCTTCGACGGCGTCCGGGTCGGCGGCTGCGAACATCGCCGAGAGCAGCGCGTTGACGAGGTGGCCCTGGGCGAAGCGCTGGCGATCGGCCGCGGGCCTCGTCGACATGCGATCGCCGAAGTCAGCGGTGGGCACGAACGCGAAACGCCCATCGGCAGCGACCACCAGCACGTCGTCACCCTCGGGGCGGGCGATGAGCGCGTCCCCCGCATCCCACGCGGCGAGCACTTCCCTTGTCGGCACTTCACGCAGCTCGGCCGCCTCAGGCGCTGCATCGAGCAACGCCTGCCGCGCCACGAGGAAGCGCTTCTCACCCAGGGTGGGGAACAACACGCCGCGCGTGCGCACCAGCTTCGCCTCGTCGACCTCGGGCGGCTGCTCGGTGTCCTCTCCGCACGCGATGGGCTCGAAGGCATGCGGGAAGATCTCGAGCAGGGTCGCGAGCTCGACCTCCACGCGGGGCAGCGGCTCGTCGTCGGTGTCGATCAACACCACGCGGTCGACGGCGGCGGGCAGCACGACGTTGGCCTCCCGCATCCACGAGGCGATGAGCTGGCCTCCCTTTTCGGCAGGCATCGGCGCGAGGTGGGCGAGCGGAGCGGCCTCAGCCCCGTGCAGGTGGTGCAGCCCTTCGACCTCGTGCATCACCGTGCGTGAACGCGCTGCGCGAAAGCGATCGGCGAGCGGGTGATCTTCCTCGGGGAACCACTCGGTCGGCAACTTGTCGTCGGTCCAGGTCACCGCGCGCAGCGACACGAAGTCTTCCGACGACCCGTGAACGTCCAGCGCCAGCTCGAGCATCGACGCGAGCGCGTGCGGATCGTCAGCGCCGGCCAACAGCGCGGTCTGCTCGTTGGGCAGCATCAACACCGGCGCGCCCTTCAACGGGAGGTGCGCGCGGAAGATCGGAGCCATCACCAGCATCGCGGGCGCGTGGAACCCTTCCCAGAGGAACACGCCGTCGCGCTGCCCCACGGTCTGCAGTCGCTCGTGCGCGTTCTCGGTCGCGCGCACGAAGGCCTCTTCATGCGAGAGGTGCATCGCCTCGAGTTGCTCTTCGCTGACGGCCAGCGCGCCCCGGTTGCTCGCCAGCGCCACCACCACGTCGTACACGCCGACGCGGCGCACGAACGGAAACGGGGCCTCGCCTTGCCGCTCGCGCAGCGCGCTGAGGTTGGAGAGGTGGTGCTGGCGGTGCACCCACAGACACAGCGCCTCAGGGGGAATCGCGGGCTTCTTCTTCTTGAAGAACTCGAACACGGTTTTTCCTTTTGGGGCCAACGGCACAGGGGTTCTCAGACCCCATGCCCCCCAACCGTGTGCAGCTTCTCTTTTCGTGCCCGCAACCGCCCGTGACGAGGGCTATTTCCCCGGCAGGTGCTCGACCACGCGGGTCAACTTCGCCTGCACCTCGGCCGCGAGCGCCTGCATCTCCGCGTCCATCGTGGGCGCCATCGTCTGCATCGGATCGATGACGTTCACGATGACCGATTGGTGATCATCTGACTCGTGGAGCACCACGTTGCACGGCAGCATCAGCCCCATGTCGAGGCTCTGCGTCAGGCCGCGGTGCGCGAACTGCGGGTTGCACGCGCCGAGAATGGTGTAGCGGCGAAAGTCGACGCCGAGCTTCTCTTTCAGCGTGGCCTGCACGTCGATCTTCGTGAGCACCCCAAAGCCCTCGGTCTTGAGCGCCGCGGGGACGGCCTCGAGCGCCGCTTCCCACGTCAACGGCATCGTCTTCTTGAGTTCCGGGTTCATGAACGCCTCCCTTTGCAAGTGGGAGCCCGTGCCCTGAGGGAGGGTTCACCGCACCCACATTGAACAGGCTGTGGCTCAGTGCTGAAAAGGCGTGCAGTTTTTTCGTCGCTGCGCGAGGGGAACTCCATGTCGTTCACGCATCTGCACCTGCACACCCTCTATTCGCTCCTCGACGGGGCGATTCGCATGAAGGACCTGATCAAGACGGTCCACGCGAAGGGCATGAAGTCGGTCGCGGTCACCGATCACGGAAACATGTTCGGCGCAGTCGACTTCTACAAGAAGGCGAAGGAAGCCTCGCTCAAGCCGATTCTCGGGCTCGAGGCGTACGTCGCCGGCCCCAGGGGGCGCGAAGATCGCACCGAGAAGATCGCCAACCACCTGATCCTCCTCGCGAAGAACAAAGAGGGGTACGAGAACATCCGCTACCTCTCGTCGATGGGGTACCTCGACGGGTTCTACTACCACCCGCGCATCGACAAGAAGGTGCTCAAGGAACGCAGCAAGGGCGTCATCGGCCTCACCGCGTGTCTCGGTGGTGAGGTCACCAGCGCCGCCTTCCGCGGAGACATGGATCACGCTCGCCGCGCGTCACTCGAATACAAAGAGATCTTCGAGCCGGGCCACTTCTTCCTCGAGGTGCAGTGGAACGGCATGGAAGAGCAGAACAAGGCCAACGACAACCTGAAGCAGCTGTCGAAGGACCTCGACATTCCCCTCGTGGCGACGGCCGACGCGCACTACATCAAGCGTGAAGACGCGCGCGCGCACGAGATGTTGATGTGCATCGCGTCGGGCAAGACGCTCAGCGACAGCAAGCGCATGCGGCACTCGACCGACCGCCTCTACGTGTGCGGCCCCGACGAGATCCGCAGCTACTTCACCGACGTGCCCGAGGCGGTCGACAACACCCAGCGCATCACCGACATGGTCGAGGAATACAACATCCTCGCCAAGCCGATGCTGCCGACGTTCCAGGTGCCAGAGGGCTTCGACGCCAACACGTTCATGGCGCAGCTCGCGAAGAAGGGCCTCGAGCAGCGCTTCGCCGAACTGCCGTACCAGGTGAACCGCGATCTCTACATGGCGCGCCTCGAGCTCGAGGTGGGCGTCATCAACAAGATGGGGTTCGCCGGCTACTTCCTCATCGTTCAGGACTTCATCAACTGGGCCAAGCAGCACGGCATCCCCGTGGGGCCGGGCCGTGGTTCCGGCGCAGGCTCGATCGTCGCGTACGCGCTGCGCATCACCGACCTCGATCCCATTCCGTACAACCTGCTCTTCGAGCGCTTCCTCAACCCGGAACGCGTCTCGATGCCCGACTTCGACATCGACTTCTGCCAGGACCGTCGCGACGAGGTGATCACCTACGTTCAAGGCAAGTACGGCGAGAACAACGTCGGGCAGATCATTACCTTCGGTCAGTTGAAGGCCAAGAGCGTGCTCCGCGACGTGTGCCGCGTGTATGGCCTGCCGTTCGCCGAAGGCGATCGCCTCGCGAAGCTGGTGCCCGAGATCCTCGGCATCACGCTCAAGCAATCGATCTTCGGTGATCCCGAGAAGGAGATCGCCGGCGAGCCGAAGCTCAAGGAGATGTACGACACGCCGCAGCAGCTCGCGGAGGTCGAGGGCAAGCCCGTCACCACCAAAGACGTGCTCGAGGTCGCGATGGCGCTCGAGGGCTTGAACCGCCAGGCCGGCATGCACGCCGCCGGCGTGGTGATCGCCGACAAGCCGCTGTGGGAATTCGTGCCCATCTACCGGCCACCGGGGGAAAAGACGCTCGTCACCCAGTTCGCGAAGGACGAGGTCGAAGCCGCGGGGCTCGTGAAGTTCGACTTCCTGGGCCTCAAGACGCTCACGGTGATCCAGAACGCGATCAACCTCATCAACCGCAGGCTGCCGGCTGATCAGCAGATCACCCGCGAGGGCATTCCGCTCGCCGATCACCGCACCTTCGAGTTGATCAGCGCGGGCGACACGGCCGGCGTCTTCCAGATGGAATCGTCGGGCTTCACCGAAATGGTGATGAAGATGAAGCCGTCGTGCTTCGAAGACGTGATCGCCGCCGGCGCGCTCTACCGGCCCGGTCCGCTCGATCAGAAGCTCGAAGACGGGCGCACCATGGTCGACGTGTACATCGACCGAAAGCACGGCCGCGAGAAGGTGTCGTACGCGCACCCCACGCTCGAGCCGGTGCTCAAAGACACCTACGGCGTCATCGTCTACCAGGAGCAGGTGATGCAGATCGCCCAGGTCCTGGGCGGGTACTCGCTCGGCGGCGCAGACCTCCTCCGCCGCGCGATGGGCAAGAAGAAGGCCGAGGAGATGCAGAAGCAGCGCGCCTTGTTCCTCGAGGGCTCTGCGAAGAAGGGCGTCGATCAGAAGATCGCCGCGGGCGTCTTCGACTTGATGGAGAAGTTCGCGCAGTACGGCTTCAACAAGTCGCACTCCGCCGCGTACGGCCTGATCACCATTCACACCGCCTGGCTCAAGGCGCTGTACCCGGTCGAGTTCATGGCCGCGCTGCTGACGTCGGAGAAGGACAACACCGACAAGGTGGTGCTCCACATCGCCGAGGCGCGGCAGGCGGGCATTCAGGTGCTGCCGCCCGACATCAACGAGTCCGACCTCGCGTTTGGCGCGGTCGAGGGGAAGATCCGCTTCGGCCTCGGCGCCATCAAGGGCGTCGGCGAGTCGGCGATCGAGGCCATCGTCGAGGCGCGCAAAGAGAAACCCTTCAAGTCGCTCTTTGATTTCTGCGAGCGCGTCGATGGGCGTCGCGTGAACCGCAAGACGATGGAAGCGCTGGTGCAGGCCGGCGCGTTCGACTTCGAGAAGCGGCACCGTCGCCAGTTGTTCGAGGCCGTCGGCATGGCGCTCGAGCGTGGCGCGTCGACCCAGCGTGACATCGCCGTCGGTCAGTCGAGCCTGTTCGGCATGCTCGCCGCCTCGACGCCTGCCGGGAAGCAGCGCGACGAGTACCCGCAGGTCGAGCCGTGGACCGAGAAGGAGAAGCTCTCGCACGAAAAGGCCGCCATCGGCTTCTACGTGTCGGGTCACCCGCTCGACGCGTACGAGAAGGAACTGCGTCGGTACGCGCGGCCCATCGCCTCGGTGCAGCGGGCGCGCAAAGACGAGAAGATCACCATCGCCGGCATCGTGAGCGTGATGCGGGAGCGGCCGACGAAGACTGGCAAGCGCATGGCGTGGGTGACGCTGGAAGATCTGAGCGGCTCGGTCGAGTTGGTGGTGTTCCCCGGCAAAGAAGGCGGCCGCTCCTTCATGGATCCCAAGACCGGCAAGTGGGCCAAGGGCGGTCCGAAGCCGGGCTACGAGCAGTGGGAACCGCTGCTCAAGAGCGACGACGCCTTGCTGGTGAGCGGCACCGTGCAGATGAGCCGCGACGAAGAGAACCCGCAGGCCGAGCTCATCGTCGACGACATCAAGTCGCTGCGTGAGGTGCGCGAGAAGCGGGTGAAGCGGCTCGAGCTGCGCCTGCACGTCGACATGGCGACCGAAGAGAAGCTCGCGCGGCTCGCGGAGATCGCGAAGAAGCACGCTGGTGCGACGCCCATCGCGGTGGCGCTCCACATGCCAGGTGAAGCCGAGGCGCTGGTGGGCAACACGAACTTGAAGGTGTCGATCACCGATGAGCTGCTCGAGTCGGTGAACCGGCTCTTCGGGGCGCGCGTCGCGGAGCCGGGATGATCGCCGCCATGATCGCGATGACGCTCAGTGCTGCTCCGGTGGTGATTCAGATCGACCTGCAGGATGCGCTGCGCTTTCCGAGCGGGGTCGAGTCGCCCCCGGCCAACCCGCTGCAGATCTTCGTGAAGGCGCCGGCGTCGTGGTTGACGGCGAAGGGGATTTCCGAGGCAGGGAAGAAGGAAGTCCTGGCGCGCCTCTACGGCGACCCGAACTGGATGAACGGCAACAGCGACGGGTCGACCTACGTCGTGAAGTCGTTCGCCTCGAAGGTGATCGCGGCCGCCCCTGAGAACCCGAAGGCGTACTGGTACGAGGTCAACGCGAGCGGCGTGATCGAGAAGAAGGGCCCCTCGTTCGGCGAGCCGATCGCACCGAAGGCGCCCACGTCGCTCATCGATCAGGCCGAGAAGGGGAGCGTCTTCAAGACCGGGCCCGCCGTCGCGAAGAGCAAGGAGCTGCTCGAGTGGCTCGGCTCGCATTCGGGGCTCATCAAGCTGCCCGTGGTGCTCACGAAGAGCTCGATGGGTTTTTCAAATCGCTCCGCGAAAGTGGGCAGTACGGGGATCGTGATCGACGACGCCACCCTCGGCGTCAGCCTCGCCGATCGCGCCGGTCAGCTCTGCGGGTCAGGCCCCTGTGAGCTCTGGCTGCTCGGTACGTGGAAGGGCAAGTCGGGGCAGGATCTCGTCTTTCAGGTCACGAAAGTCGATCGCGCGATCAGCAGCGTCGAGCGCGAGCTGAAGCTGAACGAGCACGTGATGTACCAGGCGGGCTGATCAGAACGTCATCGCCAGCCCGGCGATCGCCCCGTCCTCGAACGGAGCGACCGTCGGCAGCACGCTGACCTTCGCAGCCGCAAACCCTGCGAGGGCTCAGCGACGCATGCAGGGTGTGCGCGGCACACCTTCGCCAACCCCCCGAAAAGCATCGGTGGCGCGCTCCAAGCAGGGAATGCGCTCATGGTGCGACACATTCTCGTGGGTTTGGACGGTTCGAGGCCGTCGCTTGAAGCGGCAGAGCACGCCCTCGCTTTGGGAGAGCAGACGAAGGCGAAGGTGACGCTGCTCTTCGTGGTCGAGCTCCCGCAGGTGATCCCCGTCGGCCCGCTGTCGGGGTACGTCACCACCGGCGCGCCGCAGTCGAAGGACAACATCGAGCGCGCCGAGGCGATCATCGCGCAGGTCGCGAAGACCAACCCCAACGTGACGATCTCCACGCGCGTCGAGTACGGCGCACCTGCCGAGACGATCTGCACCCTCGCCACCAGCCTGGGCGCTGATCTGATCGTGGTCGGGGCGAGAGGCCTGAATGCACCGCAGCGCGTCCTCCTCGGCTCCGTGAGCGATCGCGTCGTGCACACGGCGCCTGTGCCCGTGATGGTCGTGCGGCGCCACGCGAACTGAGGGCGCTCTGATTGCGCAGGTGACGTGCCGTTTCGCCACACCGTGACCGTTGAGTGGGGCTTCGCATCATTGAGAGGCAGACGCGCTCAGGTTTCCTCGTTCGACGGCCGAGTGCTTCACGTCCTTGCGACGCCTTCGTGGTTTGGCGGGCTCTCGCGTGGCAGAACGCAAGTTCGATGACCGCGAAACTGCTCCCGCTCGCGTTGCTCGTGGTGGTCCTGCCCGGCCTCGCCCTCGCTGAAGACCCCAAAGCGAAGGCCGCCCGCGAGGAACTCGAGCGCCAGCTGAACCAGATGGTCGGCGAGCAGCCGACCCGCGTACGCATCGACATGATCGGCCTCGACGACCCGAACTATCGCCTCGAGGAGGCCTCGTTCGAGCTCGACGGCCGCTCGCTCCGCAGCCCGTCGATGGCCGAGCTGGGCGAAGAAGGCTCCCACCTCGTGTGGGAAGGCGACGCGGCTCCGGGCAAACACATGGTGAAGGTGCGCCTGGTCTTCGCCAATGGCGCGAGCGTGCTGCTGTCCGACGAGGGCGGCTACAAGTGGACACTGAGCAACGAGCGCAGCTTCGAGCTGCACTCCGGCATCGAGGTGCGCGTCGCCGTCACCCCGAAGCGCGACTCGTCGCAGCGAGACGTGGCCAAACGCTTCGGGCTCACCTTGCCCGCGATGCCCGTGATGATCGCGCAGCTCGACGACGGGAAGATGCCCGAAGCCGCGCCCAAACCCGTGCTCGCCGGACCGCCCGACGCCGGCCCCTCGGCCGAGCAGCTCGCCGCACTGGCTGCCGCCGACAAGCAGTCGGCTGGCCAGGCCGCTGCCCAGCTGAACAAGCTCGCCGAAGAAGAGAAGAAGGCGAAGGCCCAAGCCGCAGCTGAACTGAAGCGCGCCGCCGCGGAAGAGAAGAAGCGCAAGGCGGCCGAAGCGGCTGAAGCGAAGCGCCTCGCAGCGGACGAGAAGAAGCAGAAGGCCGCTGAGGTGGCGGAAGCCAGGCGCGCCGCGGCGGAAGAGAAGAAGCGCGCCGCAGCCGAGGCGGCCGAAGCGAAGCGCCTCGCGGGCGAAGAGAAGAGGCGACTCGCGGCCGAAGCCGTCGATCGCCAGCAGCATCCCGAGAAGTACGTCGTGGCGCCCAGGGCCGTCGCCGAGGTGATCGATGCCGGCCTCCCGCAGATGGCTGAGGTGGATGCGGGTCATTCCCCGGTGGCCGTGGCCGATGCGGGAGGGACGGCCGTCGCAACGGTCCCCGCGCCGGTCGAAGAAGCGGGCAACCCGATGTGGATCTGGGTCGGCGCCGGGGCCGGTGGCCTGCTGGTGTTGCTGATCCTGCTTGCTCGTCGCCGATCGCGTCCTCCGACCCTCGACGACTGAGCGAAATCCGCTCGAAAACGGAACACATCAGTTCGTTGTTCGGGCCGAACCGCCCTGTTACAGCCGAGCGGTGACCCGTCTCGACCTGCCTTCGTTCACCCTCGGTTCCTGGGCCCCCGGTTCTTCCCGTCCTGCAGCTGGCTCCGTCGCGTTTCGCGAGGCGCTGTCGCACGTCGGCCACGCTGTTCACGTGGTCTCGCAACAGGGAACGCCGGCGGTGGTGCGCGGTGGGGTGGCGAAGCTCGGGGCCGTGCCCTCAGGCGATGAACTCCCGTTGCTCGGTTCGGCGCCGGCGATGACGCCCGGTCGCCTCGGCGACGCGACTTTCCTCCGCGATTACGGCGTCGAGGCGGCGTACGTGGCGGGCGAGATGGCCAACGGCATCGCGTCGGAGGCGCTCGTCGAGGCCGTCACCCGCGCCGGTTACCTCGGCGTCTTCGGTGCGGCCGGGCTCACCCTCGAGCGCGTGACGACGGCCATCGATCGGCTCTCGACCTCGCTCGCGGGCAAGACGTGGGGCATCAACCTCATCCACTCGCCGGATGATCAGAAGCTCGAGCACGCGCTGGTCGAGCTGTTCCTCTCGCGCGGCATTCGCTTCGTCAGCGCATCGGCGTACCTCGATCTCACCTCGGCGATCGTCCGCTACCGCGCCACCGGTCTGCGTCGCGACGCGAGCGGGAACATCGTCATCGCCCACCGCGTGATGGCGAAGGTGAGCCGCGTCGAGGTCGCGCGGAAGTTCCTCGAGCCCGCTCCGGAGCGCCTGCTCGCCGAGCTCGTCGCCCAGCAGCGCATCACCCCCGCGGAGGCCGAGCTGGCCGCGCAGATCCCGATGGCCGATGACGTGACGGCGGAGGCGGACTCGGGTGGTCACACCGACAACCGGCCGTTGGTGCTCTTGCTCCCGGCGCTGCAGGCGCTGCGTGACGAGGTCTGCACGGCGCGTCGGTACGCCCAGCGTCCTCGCATCGGTGCCGCAGGTGGCATCGCGACGCCGGCGAGCGTGGCGACCGCGTTCTCGATGGGCGCGGCGTACGTGGTGACCGGCAGCATCAACCAGGCGACGCGCGAGGCGGGCACCTCAGACGCCGTGCGCGAGTTGCTCGCGAAGGCCACGCCGACCGATGTCGCGATGGCCCCGGCGGCCGACATGTTTGAGATGGGCGTGAAGGTGCAGGTGCTCACGCGCGGCACGCTCTTCGCCGTTCGCGCCACGCGGCTCTACGAGCTGTACCGCACTCACGAGTCGCTCGCGTCGCTCTCACCGGCGGTGAGAGAGGAACTCGAGACGAAGTTCTTCCGCACCACGCTCGAAGACGCGTGGGCCGGGTGCGTCGAGTTCTTCACGCGCCGTGACCCGTCGCAGCTCGAGAAGGCCGCGAAAGATCCAAAACACCAGATGGCGTTGGTCTTCCGCGCGTACCTGGGTCAGGCGTCGCGGTGGGCGAACGCGGGCGTGGTCGATCGCAAGCTCGACTTCCAGGTGTGGTGCGGCCCCGCGATGGGCGCCTTCAACGCGTGGACGCAGGGCAGCGCGCTCGAGGCGTGGAACGCGCGCGACGCAGTGTCGATCGCGCGGAACCTGCTGATCGGCGCCTGCGTGCTCGCGCGCGTCGCGGCGCTCCGCAGCCAGGGCGTCGTGCTCCCCGCCGAGGTCGAACACTTCGCCCCGCGCACCAACACCGAACTCGATGCGCTCGTCGTCACCAGCGAACTCCCTCTCCCTGCCCAGAGGGGAGAGGGCAGGGGTGAGGGGCCCAGTTCGCCTCAACGTGAACCCATTGCCATCGTCGGCATGGGCGCGCTCTTCCCCCACGCCCATACGCTGAACGACTTCTGGCGCCTGCTCCGCACCGGCGAAGACGCGACCGGCGACATCCCGAAGACGCACTGGTCGCTCGAAGACTTCTACGACGTTGACCAGAAGTCCCCCGATCGCACCTACGCGAAGCGCGGTGCCTTCCTCCCGACGACGAAGTTCGACCCGACCGAGTTCGGCATCCCGCCCGCAATCCTCGAGGCGACCGACACCTCGCAGCTGCTCTCGCTCGTCGTCGCCCGCATGGCGCTCGAAGACGCCGGCTATGGAGACGACGTTCAGTGGGATCGCTCGCGCGCCAGCGTGCTGCTGGGCGTCACGGGCACGCAGGAGCTCGTGATCTCCCTCGGGGCCCGCCTCGGTCACCCGCATTGGAAGAAGGCGCTCCAGGACTCAGGCGTCGACGCCGAGACCGCGGCAGACGTCATGGCCCGCATTGGCGCGAGCTACGTCGGCTGGCAGGAAAACTCATTCCCCGGCCTGCTCGGCAACGTGGTCGCCGGCCGCATCGCGAACCGCTTCGATCTCGGCGGCACCAACTGCGTCGTCGACGCAGCGTGCGCGAGCTCGCTGGGCGCGCTGCACCTCGGCATGGCGGAGCTGCAATCGGGCCGCACCGATCTCGTGCTCACCGGAGGTGTCGACACCCTCAACGACATCTTCATGCACATGTGCTTCAGCAAGACGCCCGCGCTCTCGCCCACGGGTGATGCGCGGCCGTTCTCCGACAAGGCCGACGGCACGCTCCTCGGTGAAGGTCTCGGCATGGTGGTGCTCAAGCGCCTGTCTGACGCCGAGCGCGACGGCGACCGCATCTACGCCGTGCTGCGGGGCCTCGGCACCTCGAGCGACGGGCGCGCCAGGAGCATCTACGCCCCGTTGCCCTCGGGGCAGGCGCGGGCGCTGCAGGCCGCGTACAAAGACGCCAACGTCACCCCCCGCGACGTCACCCTGCTGGAAGCCCACGGTACGGGGACGAAGGCGGGCGACGCCGCCGAGTTCGAAGCGCTCGAGAAGGTGTACCGCGCAGCCTCGCCCGACGCGCCGTGGTGCGCGCTCGGCTCGGTGAAGTCGCAGGTCGGTCACACCAAGGCGGCGGCAGGCGCTGCGGGGCTCATCAAGGCGGCGCTGGCGCTGCACCACCGGGTGGTGCCCCCGACGATCAAGATCGATCGCCCGAATCCGGAGATGAAGATCGAGTCGAGCCCGTTTGCATTGCCGACCCTGGCGCGCCCGTGGACGAAGTCGTCGCGTGGTCCCCGCCTCGCGGCCGTGAGCTCGTTCGGCTTCGGCGGCAGCAACTTCCACGCGGTGCTCGAGGAGTACGGCTCGAAGCGTCAGGCCCCCGCGTGGGATGGCTCGGTCGAGGTGGTCACGCTCTCGGCGTCGTCGGCCCCGGCGCTGCTCGCCCGCGTGCGGGACCTGCAGAAGGCCCAGCTCGTGTCCGAGTTCGCGCGCCTCAGCCGTGAATCGTTCCGGGTGAGCGATGCGCACCGGGTGGTGCTCGTGCTCAGCCCGTCGACGAAGGCCACCGAGCTCTTCGCGACCGTCGCGGTGAAGCTCGAGAAGGGCGAGCCGTTCACGTTGCCCGAAGGGGCCGTCTACGGGTTCGGCGCCGCGAAGGGTGAGCTGGCGATGCTCTTCCCCGGTCAGGGCGCCCAGCACGTCGACATGGTGCGCGAGCTGGCGTGCCTGTTCCCCGAAGTGCTCGAGTCGATCGAGGCCGACGAGTCGGTGGCGAACGCGGTCTACCCGCTGCCCACCTTCGACGCGGACCTGCAGTCGAAGCGCGAAGCCCACCTCACGAAGACCGATGTGGCGCAGCCGGCGCTGGGTGCGGTCGAGCGTGGCTTGCTCGCGGCGCTTGGTCGGTTCGGGGTCGAGCCGCGGCTGGTCGCGGGGCACTCCTACGGTGAGCTCGTCGCGCTGCACGCTGCTGGAGTGCTGAACGCCTCGTCGTTGGCGCAAGCCTCTCGCGTGCGCGGCTCGCTGATGGCCGGTGATGGGAGCGATCGCGGTACGATGTTGGCGGTGCTCGCGCCCCTGGCCGAGGTCGAGCGCCTGCTCGGCGAAGAGAAGCTCGACGTGGTGCTCGCCAACCGCAACACGCCGTCGCAGGGCGTGCTCTCGGGCTCGCGTGAGGCGGTCGCTGCAGCCGAGGCAGCGTGCGCCCGGCGCTCGTTGCGCACCACGCGCCTCAACGTGGGCGCGGCGTTCCACAGCACGCTCGTCGCGGGTGCGGCGACGGAGTTCGCGAAGGCGCTCGAGGGCGTGACGTTCTCGATGCCGCGCATTCCGGTGATCTCGAACACCACCGCGACCGCGTGGCCGGTGAACCCCACCGAGGCGCGCGCCTTGTTGGCGAGCCAGCTCGCGAGCCCGGTGCGGTTCGTCGAGGTGGTCGAAGCGCTCTACGCCGCAGGCGCGCGCACCTTCCTCGAGGTGGGGCCGAAGTCGACGCTCACCAGCATGGTCAAGGCGACGCTCGGTTCGCGTCCGTTCCTCGTGACGGCGATCGACGCGCAGAGCCGGCGGGGCGGGGTGGGTGACTTCGCCTTCGCGCTGGCGCAGGTCGCAGCCGAAGGGCACGCCGTGCGCTGGAGCGAGTGGAACAAGTTCGCACCTCCGCCTCGGTGGAAGGCGAAGGCACCGCGCACGCCGAAGATGGTGGTGCCGCTCACGGGCGCGAACTACCGCACGCCCTTCGCGCCGATTCCTCCGCGTCAGCCGAAGCCGGCGACGACGGTGGTGACGGTCGCGCCGACGACGCAGGTCTCGAACACGTCCGACGCCTTCCGTCTTCACGACGAGCGCATCGCGGCGCTCACCGCGCTGCAGGAACAGACGGCGCGCGTGCACCAGCGCTTCCTCGAGACCCAGCTCGCCGCCCAACAATCGTTGATGGGCGCCCTGACCGGAACCACGGTCCTTCAACAAATCCCTCAACAAATCCCTCCCTCTCCCCCCGCGGGGGAGAGGGTCGGGGAGAGGGGTAACCCTGCCTCCCTCTCCCTGCGCCCGCGGGGAGAGGGCCGGGGTGAGGGGCCTGCCGCTCCACAGCCCGCCATCAACGCCGTCGAAACGCTCCTCGCGGCCGTGGCCGAGGCCACCGGCTACCCGCGCGAAACGCTCGAGCTGAAGATGGATCTCGAAGCCGACCTCGGCATCGACTCGATCAAACGCGTGGAGATCCTCTCCCTGGTCTCGCGCCGCATCCCCGGCGCGCCAGCCGTCAACCCCGAGCACCTGAGCGGACTCCGCACGCTGCAGCAGGTCGCCGACTTCGTGACGAAGAGCACGCCGGCGGCAGCGCCCGCGCCGCTCGTTGCACCGACCGCCACCGTGGACATCAAGACGACGCTCCTCGCGACCGTCTCCGAGCTCACCGGCTACCCGACCGACACGCTCTCACTGGGCATGGATCTCGAGGCCGATCTCGGCATCGACTCCATCAAGCGCGTCGAGATCCTCTCGCTGCTCTCACGACGAATTCCGAACGCGCCCTCGGTGAACCCCGAGAAGCTCGGAGCGCTCAAGTCGCTCCAGCAGGTGCACGACTTCATCGCCTCGTCGGTCGGTGTTGCTGCCCCCGCGCCCGTCGCCGCAGTCGCAGCGCCCACGGTCAACATCGAGGCTACGCTGCTCTCGACCGTCGCCGAGCTCACCGGCTACCCGACCGACACGCTCTCGCTCGGCATGGATCTCGAGGCCGACCTCGGTATCGACTCCATCAAACGCGTCGAGATCCTCTCGCTGCTCTCGCGGCGAATTCCAAACGCGCCGTCGGTGAACCCCGAGAAGCTCGCGGGGCTGAAGACGCTCGCGCAGGTGCGTGACTTCATCGCGAACGCACCGAACACCGCGTCACCCCTCTCCCCGACCCTCTCCCCTGCGGGGGGAGAGGGAGACAGGAAGGTTGCCGTTTCCCCGTCAGCGCCCGCGGTGTCACGGCGCACCGTCGCGGCCGTGCGGGCGACGGCACCCGGGAGCACGGCGGTGAAGCTCCCGAAGAACCCCATTCTCATCACGCGGGGTGACGACGAATTCGCCACCGCCCTGAAAGCGGCCTTCGACCGCGCGGGGCACTCCGCGGTGCTCCACGGCCTGGGCGAGCCCATTCCCCCCGGCGCCATCGGAGGCGTCGTCGTGCTCGCCCCGCGGCACGTCACTTCGACGCACCTCAAGGGCGCGCTCGCCCTGGCCCGCGACGTGTCGGCGCAGCTCCGCGGCTCGGCGCACGCATTCTTCGTCACCGTCACCCGGCGCGACGGGGCCTTCGGCTTCGTCACCCCTGCCGACCACGGCCTCGACGGAGGCCTGCACGGTCTGTCGAAGTCGCTCCACCACGAGTGGCCCGAGGTCCGCGCCCGCGCGATCGATCTCGCCTCCGATTGGTCGGTTGACACGTCCGCGTCCTCTCTCCTCGATGAACTCACCACCGACGGCCCGACCGAGCTGGGCCTCGGCCCTTCGGGTCGCATGACGACCGGCCTGCGCACGACGCCGCCCGTCGCCGAGCGCACCCGCCTCCAGAAGGGCGACGTCGTGCTCGTCACCGGAGGCGCCCGCGGCGTCACCGCCGACTGCGCCCGCGCGCTCGCCAAAGAGACGGGCGTCACGCTCGTGCTCCTCGGTCGCTCGCCCGCGCCGGAAGCCGAAGCGCCGTGGCTCGCAGCCGCGAAAGACGACGCCGCCCTCAAGAAGGTGCTGCTCGAGCGCTCGTCGCCCGGCCAGCGCCCGAGCCCGAAGCAATTGGGCGAGCTCACCCGCGGCATCCTCGCGGCGCGTGACATTCGCGGCAGCCTCGAGGCGCTGCGCTCGTTGGGCCTGAAGGTCGAGTACCGCCAGGTCGACGTGCGAGAGCCTGCCGCAATCGCCACTGTGATGACCGAGGCCCGCTCGCTCGGGCCGATTCGCGGTCTCGTGCACGGCGCGGGCGTGCTCCGCGACAAGCGCATCGAAGACAAGCGCGATGACGACTTCGATCAGGTCCTCGACCCGAAGCTCTCCGGCCTCGCTGCGCTCCTCGAGGCCACGCGCGGAGACGAACTCTCCGTCATCGCGCTCTTCGCCTCGGTCTCCGGCCGCTTCGGTCGCCGCGGTCAGAGCGACTACGCCGTCGCCAACCAGGCGCTCGTCTCGATGGCCCAGAGCGAAGCGGCGAAGCGCCCGCATGCGCGCGTCGTCGCCCTCGATTGGGGCCCGTGGGCCGGCGGCATGGTGACCTCGGCGCTCGAGGCCACCTTCCGCGTCGAAGGCATCTCACTCATCCCGCTCGAGGAAGGCGCGCGCGCGTTCGTCGACGAGGCGCTCGCGTCGTCGAACTCGGGCATCGAGGTGGTGCTGGGCGCAGGCTTCGGCGCTGAGCACGAGGCCGGCTGGTCGTTGGCGCGCATCGAGCGCCTCGATCCGCTCTGGCCGGTGCTCGCCGATCACCGCCTCGCCGGTCGCTCCGTCGTTCCCCTCGCGCTGGTCATCGAGTGGTTCGCCTCGGTCGCCAAGACCGGCACCGCAGGCGTGGTGCTGCAGTCGATCGAAGACGTGCGCGTGCTCAAGGGCGTCACGCTCGATGGCAACGCCGAGTCCGTCGCCGTGTGGACGGGGCCGCTCGAGACGCATGCGGGGGAGACCTCGATGCCCATCGAGCTGCGCAACGCGAAAGACATGGTGCACGTGCGCGCGCTGGCGAAGTTCGGCTCGCTCGGGCCTCGTCCTGGAGCGTCGCTGTCGATCAACGGGCTCGCGCCGTTCGGTACGTCGATCGACACGCTCTACCGCGAGCAGCTCTTCCACGGTCGTTCGCTCGAGGCCATCGTCGCCATCGACGGGCTCGGTGAAGAGGGCATGACGCTCACGCTGAGGGCGAACCCCACGACCGAACAGTTGCTGCCCGGCAGCGCGCGCAAGTGGACGCTCGACCCGCTCACCATCGACGGTGTGTTCCAGGCGCTCATCGTCTGGACGCGGGCGCGCCTCGGTGCGCCTTCGTTGCCCACGCGCCTCGATACGCTCAAGTGGTTCGGCGCGCCGACCGGGAATCAGCTGCGCGCGACGGTGAAGGTGCGCTCCATCGAGGGCGCGACCGTCACCTCAGACATCGAGCTGCTCGAGACCGACGGCACGCTCGTCGCGCGACTCGGTGGCTACCAATGCACGGTGAGCAGCACGCTCGCCCGCGCGTTCGAGGCCGAGCTGTCGTCGTCGAGGACCACCCCGAGCGCATGAGCTCGCCGCGCGCCATCGCCATCGTCGGCCTCGCGGGCCGATTTCCCGGGGCTCCGTCGATCGACGCCCTGTGGGAGCTCGTGTCTGCCGGCAAGACCGCGGCTCGTGAGATCCCCGCGTCGCGCTGGCCGGTGCCCGCGAAGGACATCGTCTCGACGAAAGGCGGCCCCGACACGGCGGCCTCCCGCATCGGGTGTGTGCTCGAAGACTTCGAGCTCGAGCTGGGAACGGCGGAGCTGCCCGCCGAGTGGCGTGGCCGGCTCAGCTCCCTCGCGAAGCTGACGCTGCAGGTGGGGGTCGACGCGGCGAAGGGCGTGCGGTTCGACCCCCGTCGCGCGGCGGCCATCGTCGCCAACATCGCGCTGCCCACCGACGCCGCGTCGGCCGTGTCTGAAGCGATCGTGCTCGGGGCCGTCGAGTCGGAACTCCGCGGCACTGCCTGTGCGCCGCAGTTCGAGCCGATGGATGCGTTCCCCACGGCGACGCCAGTGGCGTTGCTCTCGAAGCTCCTCGGGCTCGGTGGAGGCAGCTTCACCCTCGATGCCGCGTGCGCCTCGTCGCTCTACGCGCTGCACCTCGGTTGCATCGAGCTCGAAGCGGGGCGGCTCGACGCGGTGATCGCCGGTGGCGTGTCGATGCCGCAGTCGCTCTACACGCAGGTCGGCTTCACGCAGCTGCAGGCGCTCTCGCCGAGTGGAATCTGCGCGCCGTTCGGTGCGCACGCCGACGGGCTGGTGGTCGGTGAGGGCGCGGGCATCGCGGTGCTCAAGCGCCTCGAAGACGCCGAGCGCGACGGCGATCGCATCTTCGCGGTCATTCGTGGCCTCGGTGTCTCGAACGACGTCGGTGGCAGTCTGTTGTCGCCCGATTCGGAAGGCCAGCTGCGCGCGATGCGCTCGGCATATGCGCAAGCGGGCTGGTCACCGGCCGACGTGCAGTTGGTCGAGTGCCATGGCACCGGCACGCCGCGCGGTGATGGCGTCGAGCTGAAGAGCCTCACCACGATGTGGGAGGGCACGCGCTCGCGCGTGGTCATCGGCTCGGTGAAGAGCAACGTGGGCCACCTGCTCACGGCGGCCGGTATGGCAGGGCTGACGAAGGTCGTGCAGGCGATGGCGCGCGGTCAGTTCCCCCCGAGCGCGAACGTCACGAGCGATACGCTCGCTCCCTCGTTGCGAACGGCGCCCTTCGACGTGCTGGAGACGCCGCGCGAGTGGAATGCGCCGGTTCGTCGCGCCGCAGTGTCCGGCTTCGGCTTCGGCGGCATCAACGCGCACCTGCTGCTCGAGCAGCACACGCCTTCGACCGCGCGGCCCGCGCGAGTCACGATCGCCGACGAGCCCATCGCAGTCATCGGCATGGGCGCGCACGTCGGCGCCGCGAAGACGCTCCACGACTTTCGCTGCGCAACTTTCTCTCCCTCTCCCCCCGCAGGGGAGAGGGGTGATCGCCGGTCCTCAGCGCAACTTGATTCCCTCCTCTCCCCGACCCTCTCCTCCGCGGGAGAAGAGGGCGCCAGCTCGCGCAGCGAAGTCGGTGCCTGGATCCACGAGCTTCGAATTCCACTCGGGCGCTTCAAGGTCCCCCCGCTCGAGGTTCCCTCGGTGCTCCCGCAGCAGCTCCTCATGCTGCAGGTCGCGCGCGAGGCGATCGACGACGCAGGGGGACTCGGCGCAGGTCCACACCACAGCACCGGAGCCATCATCGGCCTCGGGCTCGATCTCGAGACGACCTCGTTCCACCTCCGCTGGGTGCTGCGAGATCGCCTGGCGAAGTGGGGTCACCCGCTCGACGAAGCGGCCCTGCGTCAACTCGCCGATTCCCTCGCGCCCGCCCTCGATGCGCAGCGAACCCTCGGCGCGCTCGGCGGCATCGTCGCCAGTCGGCTGGCCCGCGAAGTTGGTCTCGGTGGCCCGAGTTTTGGCGTTCAAGCCGAAGAAGCCGGAGGTCTCCGCGCGCTCGAGGTCGCCACTCGTCTCCTCCAGCGCCACGAAGTCGATCGCATGATCGTCGGCGCGGTCGATCTCGCGGGCGACGTGCGTCGAGTGCTCGCCGCGCGCGCGCTCGGTGACGAGCGCCTCATGGGCGAAGGCGCCGGCGCGCTCGTGCTCAAGCGCCTCAGCGACGCACAGCGCGCGGGCGATCGCATCTACGGGCTCGTCGCACAGATCGGCGCGCGCCCCGAAGCGATGCCGAGCGACGAATTCAACCTCGGCTCCGCTACGGGGCTCGTCTCGACCATCCGAGCGCTCCTCTCGCTGCACCACGAGACGCTGCCTTCACTGAAGCCCTGGGCTCGCAACCGCGCGCAGGGGCCGCGCACCTCGACCGTCACTGCGCTCGCCCCCGACGGAGTGGGTGTCTCCGTTGCCCTCGAGCAGGCCCCCGAGTCGACGCGGCAGGTGCCGTCGGCGATCGCCGGGCGTCGTGCCGCCGGACTCTTCCTGGTGAGTGAATCGCAGCGTGCTGCACTCGAGGCGCTCGTGCAGCAACACGCGACCGAGTCGATTGACGAACTCGCTGCGCGCTGGTGGCGCGCGAATTCGGAAGCCAACGCGGGTTCGCACGCCCTCGTGGTCAGCAGTGTCGACGACCTGAAGTCCCGGCTCACGGTCTCCCTCTCCTCCCGCGGAGGAGAGGGTCGGGGAGAGGAGGAACGCGGAGACGTGGCGCTGGTGTTCCCCGGCTCCGGCACCCACTTCGAAGGCATGGGCCGCAGCCTGCACGTGGCGCTCCCCGAGACCCTCGCGCGTCTCGATCGCGACTCGCAGTCACTCGCTGCTCACCTCGATCCACCAAAGGGCGAGGGCATCTCAGACATCATCGTGCGCCACGTGACGCACGGCCTCTCGGTCGCCGAGGGCCTCATGCTGCTCGGCGTTCGCCCCGACGCGTACATCGGCTACTCGCTCGGTGAATCGGCCGGCCTGTTCTCGTCGCGCGCATGGAAGGATCGCGACGTGATGTTCCAGCGCACGCTCGAATCTCCGCTCTTCCGCACCCAGCTCGGCGGCGCGTGCACGGTCGCGAAGGCGGCGTGGGGGCCAGAGGCTGAGTGGTCGGTCGCGCTCGTGATGCGCCCGAAGGCCGAGGTGCTGGTGGCACTCGAAGGCACGGCGGCGTTGCTGATCGTGAACGCCCCGCGCGAGTGCGTCGTCGGCGGCAACAAGCCCGACGTGCGCCGGGTGATCGAGAAGCTCGGGGGCGAAGCGGTGTTCCTCGAGGGCGTGCCCTCGGTGCACCTGCCGATCGTCGAGCCGGTGAAAGACGCGTACCGCGCGCTGCATGTGTTGCCGGCGACTCCGCCGAAGGGCGTGCGCTTCTACAGCGCCGCGTGGGCGAAGTCGTACGAGGTGACCACCGATTCGTCTGCCGACTCGGTGACCGATGACGCGCTGCAGGGGTTCGACTTCACGCAGGTGATCGAGCGCGCGTGGAACGATGGCGTGCGGGTGTTCATCGAGGCCGGGCCGCAGGGCTCGTGCACGCGAATGATCAGCCGCATTCTCGCGGGCAAGCCGCACGTCGCGGTGAGCGCGTGTCAGCGAGGGCAGGACGGCTACGTGTCGCTGCTGCAGGCAATCGCGAAGGTGTGCGACGCGGGCGTGCCCGTGTCACTCGACGCGCTCTACGCCGACGTTCCTCTGCCGCCCCCGCCGGCCACGAAGGAGATCGTCGTGACGCTCAACCGAAACACGCCCCTTTCTTTCCCTCTCCCCCCGCAGGGGAGAGGGTCGGCGAGAGGGGAGATCGTCGTTCCGCGCGCTGAGCTCGTTTCCTCCTCTCCCCAACCCGCTCCTCCGCGGGAGGAGAGGGAGACAAGGTCGCGACGCAACGATCCCGTCTTCGCGCTGGCGGCGTCGATGCAGGCCACGGCGGCGGCCCACGAGACGTTCCTCGAAACCTCCCGCCAATCCGCAGCGCTCCTCGCGCAGCTTCTCCTTGAGCAACGCGCGATGCTCGAAGGCCGCGCTGCTCCGGTCGCCCAGCCGAAGGCCCCGCGCTTCGATCGCCACCTCTGCCTGGAGTTCGCGATTGGCTCGCTCGGCAAGATGCTGGGCCCGCAGTTCGCGATCGTCGACACCTATGCGCAGCGCGTTCGCCTGCCTGACGAGCCGCTGATGCTCTGCGATCGCATCGTCGAGGTCGAAGGCGAGCCCGGCAGCATGACCACCGGCCGCTGCATCACCGAGCACGATGTGAAGCCCGGCGCCTGGTACCTCGACGGCGGCCGCGCGCCCGTGTGCATCAGCGTCGAAGCAGGCCAGGCCGACCTGTTCCTCTCTGCGTACCTCGGCATCGATCTCCAGACGAGGGGCGAGCGGGTGTACCGCCTGCTCGACGCGAAGGTCGTCTTCCACCGCGACCTGCCCGTCGCCGGGGAAGTCATTCGCTACGACATTCGTATCGATCGCTTCATCAAGCAGGGCGACACCTGGCTCTTCTTCTTCCGCTTCGACGGGACGATCGCCGGCCAGCCGTTCATCACGATGTATGACGGCTGCGCGGGCTTCTTCACCACCGGGCAGCTCGAAGCCGGGAAGGGCATCGTGCTCGAAGCAGGTCGCAAGACGTCGCGCACCGCACGTCCGCACAACTCGCCCTTCACGCCGCTCCTGCCGCACGGCACGGCGACGCTCGATGAGCGCCAGGTCAACGCGCTGCGCACGGGCCAGCTCACTGAGGCCTTCGACGTCGACTTCCCCATCACCACGCTCGCCCCGGCGCTCCGGCTGCCCAGTGGGCGCATGCACCTCGTCGATCGCATCCTCGAGCTCGACACGCGAGGCGGCACCAACGGCCTCGGCCTCGTCATCGGCGAACACGACGTCACGCCCGACGCCTGGTACCTCACCTGCCACTTCAAAGACGATCCGGTGATGCCTGGCACGCTCATGTACGAGTGCTGCCTGCACACGCTGCGCGTGCTGCTGATCCGCCTCGGGTGGATCGATGACGCGAGCGATGTCGATCTCCACTACGCGCCGATCGAAGGCGAAGCGAGCCAGCTCAAGTGCCGCGGCCAGGTGCTGCAGAGCACCCAAAAGGTCCAGTACCGCCTCGAGATCGAGCAGCTCGGCTACGACCCGGAGCCCTTCGTCATCGCCACCGCCTCGATGTTCGCCGACGGCAAGCACGTGGTGCAGATGGACAACATGTCGGTGCGCATTCGCGGCCTGACGAAGGAACGCCTCGAGCGGCTGCACGCGAAGCAGTCGTCGGTCGAGGTGCGCTTCACGCGCGAGCAGATCCTCGAATACTGCGAAGGCGCCCCCTCGAAGTGCTTCGGCCCGCAGCTCGCGGTGTTCGATCGCGAACGCAAGCTCGCGCGCCTGCCGCGCCCGCCATACCTCTTCATGGATCGCGTGCTCACCACCGAGCCGAAGCCGTTCGTGCTCGAGCCGGGAGGGTGGATCACCTGCGAGTACGACGTACCGCGCGACGCCTGGTACTTCGCCGCGAACCGTCAGCCGGTGATGCCCTTCGCCGTGCTGCTCGAAGCGGCGCTGCAGCCGTGCGGTTTCCTCGCGGCGTACGCGGGCTCTGCCCTCACCAGCACCGAAGATCTCCGCTTCCGCAACCTCGACGGCACCGCGACCCTGCACCTTGAAGTCACGCCCGAGCTCGGCACCCTCACGCTGCGCTCGCGCATGACGAAGGCGTCCCGCGCAGGCGGCATGATCCTCGAGAACTTCGACTTCGAGGTGCTCACCGCCACGGGCGAGCCCGTCTACACGGGCACCACCGGCTTTGGCTTCTTCCCGAAGGCCGCGCTCGAACAGCAGGTCGGCGTTCGTGGCGCGAAGCGCTTCGCGGCCCCGGCCCACGCGCGCAGCTTCACGCTCGAACACGGAGCCCCGCTCACCCCCGAGACCGCCACCCGCTTCGAAGGCCGCGGCCTCGCCAGACCCGCGAAGGCGTGGGCGATGATCGATCGCATCGAGGCGCTCTCGCTCGACGGGGGCGCCCACGGCCTCGGCTTCGTCAGCGGTCGCAAGCAGGTCGACCCCGAGGAGTGGTTCTTCCGCGCCCACTTCTTCGAAGATCCGGTGATGCCCGGCTCGCTCGGGCTCGAGGCGCTCATTCAGGCGCTCGGGCTCTGGGCGCGAGAACGGTTCCCCGCACTCGTCGACTCGCACCGCTACGAGGCCCTCGCGCTCGGGCTCGCGCACGCCTGGCAGTACCGCGGGCAGGTCATCCCCTCGAACGCCGATGTGCAGGTGGAGGCCAACATCACGAAGGTGATCGAGGGCGACGCACCGCTCATCGTCGCCGACGGTCAGCTGCTCGTGGACGGGAAGATCATCTACGCGATGAAGGACTTCCCGCTGCGCCTCGTGCCGCAGGAGCCCCGCTGATGCGCTGGAAGAACGTGCACATCGAAGCGCTGTCGGCTGTCGTGCCAGACGAGGCGATCTCGTCGGCCGAGCTCGAAGCGCGCCTCGCGCCGCTCTACCAGTCTCTGCACCTCGCGCCCGGTCAGCTCGAGTCGCTCACCGGCATCAAAGAGCGCCGCCGCTGGCCCGCAGGCACTCGCATGTCGAAGGTCGCCGCGCAGGCCGGCAAGCTCGCCCTCGAACAGTCAGGGGTCCCCGCGGAAGATCTCGGCGCGGTCGTCTACGCCGGCGTCTGTCGGGACGATCTCGAGCCAGCTACCGCGTGCGCCGTCGCCGCCGAGCTGGGCACCGGGCCCGACGCGATGGTGTTCGACGTCAGCAACGCGTGCCTCGGCGTGATGAACGCGATGGTCGAGGTCGCCAACCGCATCGAGCTGGGCCAGATGCGCGCCGGCCTCGTGGTCTCGGCCGAGAGCTCGCGGGAGATCGTCGATCGTTCCATCGAGCGCCTCAACGCCGAGCCCACGCTGGAGCGCTACCGCCTCGGTCTCGCCACGATGACCGGTGGCTCTGGAGCCGCCGCCGTGCTCCTCACCGCGGCCGACTATTCCGGCACCGAACACCAGCTCGTCAGCGGCGCTGCGCTCTCGGCACCCCAGCACCACCAGCTCTGTCGGTGGGGCCCGACGAAGGGGCTGCTCGGTGAGACCACCAACGTGATGGACACCGACGCCAGCGGAGTGCTCGAGTACGGCGTTGCCCTCGGTCGCGCCACGTGGGATCGCTTCTTGAGCAACAGCGGCTGGCGCAGCGACGACGTCGATCGCGTCATCGCGCACCAGGTCGGCGCCGGGCACCGACGTGAAGTGCTGCAGACCCTGGGTGTCGAGGTGACCCGCGACTTCTCGACCTTCGAGCGCTTCGGAAACATGGGCACCGTGTCCGTGCCGATCACCGCCGCCCGCGCCATCGAGAGCGGCTTCATTCAACCCGGCCAGCGAGTCGGCTTCCTCGGCATCGGAAGCGGTCTCAACTGCCTGATGCTGGGCATTCAGTGGTGAGGAACGACGTGATGACCTTCGACGTGACCCCGTTCAAGTCGCTCTACCCATGGCAAAGCCACTTCCTCGAGGTGGGGCAGGGCGTGAAGTTGCACTACCTCGACGAGGGCCAGGGCGACCCGCTCGTGATGCTGCATGGCAACCCCACGTGGAGCTTCTACTGGCGCAACCTCGTCACCGCCTTCTCGAAGGACCACCGGGTCATCGTGCCCGATCACGTGGGCTGCGGGCTCTCTGACAAGCCCGACGACGCGCAGTACGAGTACGTGCTCGAGCGCCGCGTGGCCGATCTCGATCGCCTCATCAACTCGCTCAACCTCGGCGACCGCATCACCCTCGTGGTGCACGACTGGGGCGGGATGATCGGCATGGCGTGGGCGACGAAGAACCCGCACCGCGTGAAGCGCTTCGTGGTGCTCAACACTGCCGGCTTCGGCCTGCCGCAGGGGCGCAAGCTGCCGTGGCAGATCGGGGTGGTGCGCTACGCCCCGTACTTCCCCCTGCCGGTGCGCGCGTTCAACGCGTTCTCGCGCGGCGCCAACCTCATGTGCAGCACGCGGCCCGGCCGCATGACGCCGCTGATCAAAGACGCGTACCTCGCGCCCTACGACAGCTGGAAGAACCGCATCGCCGTGCAGCGCTTCGTCGAAGACATTCCCCTCGCGCCGGGCGATCGCAGCTGGCCCATCGTCAACGAGGTGAGCGAGAAGCTCGAGCAGTTCCGGTCCGTTCCGATGCTCATCTGCTGGGGGAGAAAAGACTTCGTCTTCGACGACGCCTTCCTCGCCGAGTGGCGCAAGCGGCTGCCCGAGGCGAAGGTGCACGTGTTCGAAGACGCCGGGCATTACGTGCTCGAAGACGCGCACGAGGAGATCTCTGGGCTGATGCGCGAGTTCTTCTCGAAGAACCCTCTGCCGGGGCGTGACGCGTGACCTCGACCAACATCGCGTCCCACATCCCCGCGATGGCGAAGCTCGACCCGAAGCGCGCGGCGATCGTCGCGAAGGTGAAGAGCGAGTGGAAGACGCTGACCTTCGGCGAACTCGACGCGTTGAGTGACTCCTACGCGCGCGGCCTGCAGCAGATCGGCATCAAGGAAGGCGTGCGCACCGTGCTGCTCGCGCCGCCCAGCCTCGAGTTCTTCCCGCTCGTGTTCGCGCTCTTCAAGGTCGGCGCGGTGATCGTGATGATCGACCCCGGCATTGGCCGTGAGGCGATGCTCAAGTGCCTCGAAGAGGTGCAGCCCGAGGCGTTCATCGGCATCCCCGCGGCGCAGGTGGCGCGGCTGCTCTTCCGCAAACCGTTCAAGAACGTGCGCGCCGTCGTCACCATCGGCCCGCGCCTGTTCTGGGGTGGCCACACGCTCGCCGACTTGAAGAAGCTGGGGGGCGTCGCGCCGTTCGAGATGGCGGTGCCCACGCCGGGGCAGACGGCGGCGATCCTCTTCACCAGCGGCTCGACCGGCATCCCCAAGGGCGCGGTCTACACGCACGAGATCTTCGACGCCCAGGTGCGGATGATCCGTGACACGTACGGCATCACGCCGGGCGAGATCGATCTCCCCACCTTTCCGCTCTTCGCCTTGTTCGACCCTGCGCTCGGCATGACCTCCGTGCTGCCGGAGATGGACTTCCGCTCACCCGCGAAGGCCGACCCCGCGAAGTTGATCGAGGCCATCACCACGCACGGCTGCACCATGATGTTCGGCAGCCCTGCGTTGCTCGACAACCTCGGTCGTTACGGCGTCGAGAAGGGCGTGAAGCTGCAGACCATCAAGCGCGTGCTCTCGGCCGGCGCCCCGGTACGCGTCGACGTGCTGGAGCGCATGACGAAGCTCTTGCCCGGGACGTCGCAGCTCTTCACGCCGTTCGGCGCGACCGAGTCGTTGCCCGTCGCCAGCATCGGCAGCCACGAGGTGCTTGCTGAGACCGCGAAAGACGCGCGCGCTGGTCGCGGGGTCTGCGTCGGCAAGCCTGTCGAGGGCGTGCACGTGAGAGTGATCCGCATCTCCGATGAGCCGATCGCCGAGTGGAGCGACTCGTTGCTCGTGCCCCCCGGCACCATCGGCGAGATCACCGTGCGCGGCCCCGTCGTCACGAAGGAATACTTCGGCCGACCCGTGCAGACCGCGGCCGCGAAGATCCGCGACGGCGAGCACATCGTTCACCGCATGGGCGACGTCGGCTTCCTCGACGAGCGCGGCCGCTTGTGGATGTGTGGCCGCAAGGGCCACCGCGTGCAGACCGCCGCGAAGACCTGGTTCAGCGTGCCGGTCGAAGAGGTGCTCAATCAGCACCCGGCGATCAAGCGCACTGCGCTCGTCGGCGTCGATCAGACCCCGGTCATCCTCGTCGAGCGCGAGCGCACCGCGAACATCGGCGACGACTTGCTGATCAAGGAGACCCGCGAGCTCGCCGCCAGGCACGACGTCACGAAGACCCTCGCGCACTTCCACGTCTTCCCCGGAGAGTTCCCGGTCGACAAGCGGCACAACGCGAAGATCGAGCGCGAGAAGCTGGCGGTGTGGGCGAAAGAGAAGGGGCTCGGTCGATGAAGGCGTTGGTGACGGGCGGTGGCGGCTTCCTCGGCAGCAACCTCGTGAAGGCCTTGCTGGCGCGCGGTGACACGGTGCGCACGCTCGCTCGCGGCGACTATCCCGAACTCGCGAAGCTCGGCGTCGCCACCGTGAAGGGCGACATCACCAACGCCGCACAGACCCTCGCCGCGTGCGAAGGCATGGATGTCGTCTTTCACACCGCCGCGAAGGCAGGCGGGTGGGGTGACCCGAAGGAATACGAGGCCATCAACGTCACCGGCACGCAAAACGTCGTCGACGGCTGCAAGGGCACGGGCGTGCCCGTGCTTGTGCACACCAGCTCGCCCAGCGTGGTGCACGGTGAAGGCGACATCGCGGGCGCCAACGAGTCCATCCCGTTCGCGGAACGCTTCCTCGCCGACTACCCGCGCACGAAGGCGATCTCCGAGAAGCTGGCCCGCGAGGCGAGCGACGAGAAGCTGAAGGTCGTCGCGCTGCGCCCGCACTTCATCTGGGGGCCGGGCGATCGCCACCTGCTGCCGCGCCTCATCGCGCGCGCGAGCAAGGGAAAGCTCCGTCGCATCGGCGCCGATGATCCGAAGAGCGACACCATCTACATCGACAACTGCGTGCACGCGCACCTGCTCGCGGCCGACAGACTGCGTGCGGGCGCTCCGCTCGGCGGGAAGACCTACTTCGTGAGCGACGATCAGCCCATCGGCGTGTGGACGATGGCCGAGCGCATGCTCGCCGCAGCAGGGCATGGGCCGATCACGAAGATCATCTCGCCCGGCATGGCGTGGGCCGTCGCGTCGATGTTCGAAACCACGTTCCGCCTTTTCGGCGTGCAGTCCGAGCCGCTCATCACCCGCTTCGCCGTGAGCGAGCTCACGCACGCGCAGTGGTTCGACATCTCTGCCGCGAAGAAGGATCTCGGCTACGCGCCGCTGGTCTCGCTCGACGAAGGCCTGATCCGCCTGAAACAGAGCTTCTCGAAATGAACGACCACGAACCGCGCGACGAGAACGGCCACCTGATTCGTGAACTTCACGGAGTCACGTTGGCCCACATCCTCGAGTACCTCGTCGAGAAGCTCGGGTGGGACGAGCTCGCCGCGCAGATCCGCATCAACTGCTTTGCGGTGAACCCCAGCATCAAGTCGAGCCTCACGTTTCTGCGGCGAACGCCGTGGGCCCGCCAGAAGGTCGAGGCGCTCTACATCGAGGTGCGCAGCGACGAGGTCCTGAAGGCTCGCTAGTTGAAGTTCGACCGCAGCGCCCTCGGGAACTCCAGCTGCGTGCCCGACGACCGTTCGATGCGCTCGGACTTGAGCCGCGGCTGATAGCGCCCCAGATGGTCCTTGAACTTCGCGTCGTCGAGCTTCCCCGTGACGAGGGTCGAGTCGCCGCGGCTCGGGTCGGGGTTGTAGAGGAACATCGACCCGTCAGGTCGCTTGCCAATCGTCACGTAGTGGTTCGGCGAAGTCTTCGGGTTCGAATCTCCGGCGACGCGCAGCGTGATCGACTCACCCGGCTTGAGCGTCATGGCGAGGTCCTTGATGTTGGTGTGCTCGTCGATGACGACGGTCTGCCCCTTCGATGCCGTGGCCCCAAGTGACTTCAACTCGTCGTCGGTCAGCCCTGAGAGATCCTTCGTTCGGCGACCCGCCTCGATGCCCACCGACCCGCTGGAGTCGGGATCCCACTTGTACGACTTGTCGCCGAACGCCTCTCCCAGCAGCTGACTCACGGTCTGAACGTCTTTCTCGTCGCGCGACATGATCGTCGCGGTGAGGTAGCGCTTCATCGCGGTCTCGAGCTTCTTCAGCTTCGATGGCGACAGCTTGTCTGCGGCTTGATCCACCAGGTCCTTCCCCGTCGCCTCGATGTTCGCGCTTCGGTACAGCAGTTGTTGCGCCTTGTTCAGATCTTCGAAGGTCGCGGTCTTGCCCTTGATGCGCGCCGCGATGCCGTTGAGTTCGGTTGTCTCGGCTGGGGTGAGCTGAGTCGACCCCGATGCAACTCGCTTGAGCATCGCCGCAGCAGCGTCGGGGCCACCCGTGAGCAACGCCGCGCCCAGGAGGTTCGCCCCCGCGCAGGCCGCCTGGCTTTGATCGCTCGCGTTCTTCTTTGCTGGGAACTGGGTCAGCTTGCCGACCAGCTGAGTCGGGTCGCTCCATTGCTCGGCGGTGACCTTTCCCGAAGCGCTCTTCGCGCCGTGGCCCGTCACGGGTGGTGTCGCTTTCGTCTTCGCCGAGTCGACCGGGGCCTTCGCCGTCGCCCCGGTCTGCCGCTGCAGATCCTTGACTTGCAGCGTGCCGCCGCCACGTCGTGCGATGGGGCTGAAGCGGGTGCTCGACTTCCCCAGGCTCAGCAGCTTCTTCTTCGCGTCGTTGAACGTGGAGTCGAGGCCTGCTGGAGCAGGGCCCGCGTCGCCGCGAGTGGGCTCGGCGGTCACGCTGGCGTTGGAGGGGACGGAGACTGCGATGCGAGGGCGAGAACCGTCGATCGGTCGAGTGGTCATGGCCGGAGGCGAGACCGCCGACGGTTGCATCTGACAGCTCTTCAGCGCTGCGCGCGCACCATGGCCAGCACGCGCTGTGGCGAGAGCCACTCGAGTTCGGTCTCGAGGCGCACCGACGGATCCTCGGGCGGCAAAAAGAGCGTCACCTCTCCCGCAGAATTCACGCGTGCCGCCTGAAAGCCGAAGAAGTGCCGCACATGCGGGTACACCGCTTTGTAGACGGCCTCCTTCACGGCGAAGCGCACGAGCACGTTCTTCCACCGCTCGGTCTCGGGGAGCGCCTGCACTTCTGCGAACTCTTCGGGACGACACACGCGCTCGGCAATCGCGATTCTTTCCCGGGCATCGCCTTCGAGATCGATCCCCAGCGTTCCGTCGGCTGCACGGCCGACGAGCGCCAGCGCGAGATCGTTCTTGTGCGAGATCGACACACTCCACCTGGCGGGAGGCAGCGGTTCGCGCTCGGGGCCCGGCAACAACGCCGGCCACGAACCACCGGCCGCTGCGCGTGCTGCGAGGCGCCCTCCCACGATCTCGATCTGCCGCCGGCCGTGCTCACTCAGCGCGAAGGCGCGCTCTTCTGGTTCCAAACGCGCCAACACCGACGCCTCGACCGGCTCCGTTCCCGCGGGCAACGGCACCGCGGCCAGCGCGCCGAAGCGCACCTGCCGCGTCCACGCGATGGAAAAGGCTTCACTCACGTTGTTCACCCTTTGCCCAAGTGTCATCGATTCGCCAGCGGCTGCGCGAACGAAGATCCCATCGCGGCTCGGGAAGGTTAGGTTTGCCGCCGCCGCCGTGCAGCACGGGTCTGGCGTTTCGAGGGGCCTCTTCTGGACGAGCTGGTCAACAAGCGGGTGGTGCTCATCACGGGCAAGGGCGGCGTGGGTCGCTCGGTGATGACGGCGGTGCTGGCGCGCATCGCGGCGTCGCGCGGCAGGCGCGTGCTGGTCACGGAGATCGGTGAAGAGAGCGACGACTACTCTCCGCTCGCGAAACACTTCGGTCGTTCGCGGTTGCCGACGCACCCCGAGCTCATCGAGCAGAACCTGTCCGCCGCCGTGCTCCTCGCGCGCACCGGCCAGGAACTTTTCCTCAAGTCCGTGCTCCGCTCCGGCACCATCGCCCGCGCTGCGCTCAGCTCCGACGCGCTGCGAAGACTGCTCTCGGCGGGGCCCTCGTTCCGCGAGATGGGCGTCTTCTTTCAGCTGCTCACCTGCTTGCGCGCGAAGCGCAAAGACGAGTCGCCCGAGCACGAGCTGATCCTCGTCGACATGCCGGCGACGGGTCACACGCTCTCGCTCACCGGCTTGCCCGAGCTGCTCTTGCGCCTCGTGCCACGCGGGCCCATCGCCGATTCGCTGCGCGAAGGGCAGTCGTACCTGAACGACCCGAAGCAGGCCGCCGCGTGGATCGTGACGCTCCCCGAGACGCTGCCCATCAGCGAGTGCCTCGAGCTCATCGAGGGCCTCGCGAAGACGAAGATGCCCGTCGGCGGGGTGATGGTGAACCGCCTGCCCGCCGACCCCTTCACGGTCGACGAGCGCGCGAAGCTCGGGCCGTTGATCGAGCAGCAACACTGGCTCGGCGCCGAGCAGTTCCAGCGGCCGTTGCTCGCGCGGCGTGAAGTGAACCGCCTGCGCGAGAACACGAAGGTGCCGATTCAGACCGCGCCCGAGCTGCCCCACGAGGGGCTCATCGACGAGCTCGTCCGCACGCTCTCGACGGGAGGAAAGTGACATGACCGACCCCGTTCGCGTCGGAGAGCTCATCCGCAAGCGCAAGATCATCGTGTGCTGCGGTGCTGGCGGCGTCGGCAAGACCACCACCGCTGCAGCCATGTCGATCGCCGCCGCGCGCGCCGGTCGCAAGGTGCTGGTGCTCACCATCGACCCTTCGCGGCGCCTCGCTGAGACGCTGGGCGTGAGCCGCAACCCGCCCGAGCCGGTGCGTGTGCCCGATGATCGTCAGCAGGCCGCGGGCATCAAGGCGCCTGGCTCGCTCGACGCGTGGATGTTGGACCCCAAGCTCGTCGCCGACTCCGCCGTGCGTCGCCTCACGAAGAACCCGGCCGACGCCGAGCGCATCTTGAGCAACCGCATCTACCAGCAGGTCTCGACGATGGTCGCGGGCATGCACGAGTACACCGCCATGGAGGCGCTCTTCCGCCTCGTCAACGAAGGTCGCTACGACCTCGTGGTGCTCGACACGCCACCCTCGCGCCACGCGCTCGATTTCCTCGAAGCGCCACATCGGCTCTCGGGCCTCGTCGACTCGCGCGCCATCTCCGCGTTCCTGCCCAGCGCCGACAGCCTCGTCGGTCGCGCCGCGAGCAAGGTGATCCAGAAGATCCTCGGCGCCGTCTTCGGGGAAGAATTCGCAGGCGAGTTCGTCAGCTTCCTCACCACCTTCACCGGCATCTTCCGCAGCCTCAACGTCGACGTCGGTGAGATGCGGCGCTTCCTGAGCGGGCCCGAGGTCGCGTTCCTCCTCGTGTCGTCTCCCGCGCCGGCGACGCTCACCGAGGCGTTCTTCTTTCAAGACAAGACGAAGGCCCTCGAGCTGCCCTTCCGCGGGTTCGTGCTCAACCGCAGCAAGGCGGGAGTGCTCGAGCGCGCCATGCCTCCGGCGCGCGACGAGACCGATCCGGTGTTGTCGGCGGGGCTCGCCAAGCTGCACTCGATGGCCGAGCTCGAGCAGCACGCGGGCGTTCGTGACCGCGCGCTCCTGGAAGATCTCCGCAAACGAGCCGGAGACACCGCGACCGCGTTGGCGCTCCCCGAGTTGCCGCAGGGCGCCGACGACATCGCGACCCTCGTCGCCGTCGCCGATCGCCTCGCCGCGTCCTGAATCACCCGCGAGCTCAACGCGAGCGGCGTGCTCTCCGCTCGCCGACCGGGTTGAACTTCTCGATGCGCACGTCGCGCCCATCGCTGATGAACGTGATCGCCCCGTCGACATCGGTGCGGTGGCACTCCGCGCCAGCGGCTTCCCACCGCTTCACCACCTCAGGTCGCGGAAACTGAAAGCGATTTCGCCGCCCGACGCAGAACACCACGTGCCGGGGCTTCACCTTCGCCACGAACTCCGGCGTCGAGCTCGTCGAGCTGCCGTGGTGCGCCGCCTTCAACACGGTGACCGCGCTCGTCTCGACCGCCTTCTCGCCTGCAGCCTCGAGATCTCCCGTCAGCAGGAACGACACGTCCCCGTGCTGCAGCCGAAGCACGAGCGAACGATCGTTCTCGCCCTCCAGTTCGTCCCGGTTCACCGGAGGCCCCAGCACCGAGAACTCCGCACTCCCCAACCTCCCACCCGGGGAACCCGTCTCCTTGAACTCGACCTCGGCATCGTCGACCGCCGAGAGCAGCTCGTCGACCAGCGGTCCCGATTCCACCCCTGCGGCCAACCACAGCCGTTCCACGGGGACTTGTTCCAGCGTGGAGATGAGGCCCAGCGCATGATCGGGGTGCGCATGTGACAGCGCGGCGAAGTCGAGCCGCGTGATGCGCTGCTGCCTCAAGAACGGCAGCACGAAGCGCTTCCCCGTGTCGTGCCCATCGGGAACGCCGCCACCATCGATCAACGCACTGTGACCGCGCGAGGTCACGACGATCGCGTCACCGTGGCCCACCGCGAGGAAGGTCACCCGCACCTCGTCTCCGTTCCCGCCGGGAGCGACGAGGTGCACCGCGAGTGCGATCGGCGAGACCACGCCCAACCACCGCCACCTCGCCCGCGCGAACACCAACATCGCCCAGCCCAGCCACCACGTCGCCATCAGCAGCGCCGACGCCGCAGGCAACGACACGCTCGCCCCCGGCATCGCCGCGAAGAACTCGGCGAGCCCGAGCAAGAGCCGCGACAACTGCACGCCGAGCCACAACACAGGCATCGCTGCCACCGGAGACACCACGTGTCCTGCAGCGCCAGCCGCAGCGACCAACGTGATCACGCCCGACAGCGGCAACGCGACCACGTTCGACAACACGCCTGCGAGGCTCACGCGCTGAAACGCCATCAACACCAGCGGCCCCGTGCCTGCAGTCACCGCGAGGCTCGAGCAGATGGTCTGCACCACCGTCTCGCGCCACCGCCGCCAGCGCAGCGGCCAGCCTTCGAAGCGTGCCGGGGAGGGCATCTCGAGGGGAACTGCCGCCCGCAGCACCGGTGACAGCAACACCAGCGACACCACGGCGCCGAAGGAGAGCTGCACCGAGAGATCGAACGGCGCCGCCGGGTCGACGGCGATCATCGCGAGCCCTGCGATCGCGATCGCGTTGAGCGGATCGCTGCGACGCCGCACCACCCATGCGAGCAGCACCAGCGTGCACATCACGCCCGATCGAACGGCCGGCCCCTGCCACCCCGTGAAGATCACGTAGACCCACACCAACGGCACCGCGAGCGGCGCCGCGAACGCGCGGGGGTCGGCCACCCGCGTGCGTCTGGTCTGTCGGCGCGACAGCAGCCACCGCAGCGCTGCGAAGATCGTGAACGCCAGCACCGCCACGTGCAGCCCGCTGACCGACAAGACGTGCGCCAGCCCGCTCTTCGCGAACGACTCTTCGACCTCCTCGTCGAGCGAGGCGCGGAGCCCGGCCGAAAGGGTCAGCAACAGCGCCGCGGCCTCTTGCTGCTCGGTGAGTCGATGCGTCGATGCAGCGAGGGCAGCGTGCTCCTGCCTGAGCCACCGACTCCACGCGGAGGCCGCCTCGAGTCGCACCAGCCGCGCCCGCTTGAACGAGCCCACGACCGATTGCCCGCGCCGCCACGCCCACTCCGATCGACTCCACTCGCCCGGGTTCGACGCGTCGCTCAACGGCCGGAACTTCGCCTCGACCAGCACGCGCTCACCGACGACGACCCCGCTCACCTCGCCCGCCAACGCCGCGCGGAAACGCGAGGGCTCCCCTTCGAGCGCGCTCACCTGCACCACCAGCCCGTGCGGCGCGACGCGTTCCACCTCACCTTCGATCGTCACCCGCTCCTGAAACGGCGGCATCGCGACGTCGAGCGAGAGCTCTGCCAGCCCCGCGCCGATCGCCATCGCCGCGACGAGCCCCAGCAGCACAGGCCCCACGCGTCGCAGCCACCACACGCCCACCAGCGACAGGGCCCCCAGGGCCAACCAGAGCCACGCGGGCACCTCGAGGCCAGGTCCGAAGACCACGCCGAAGAGCGCCGCCACCACCGGAAACACCGCCGGGCGATTGCCCAGCCCCCACCAGCTCCACCGTTCCATCTCGCCCCCTCGACCAACCCGCCCGAACTCCCCTCAACCACCGCAATGTTGGGGGATGTGGGAAGTTGTAGTCAAGGCCCAGATGTGCTAAGAATGAGCTCTCACAGGGTCAAAATTCGGCCGTAACCACCTGTGATGATTAGATGTTTTCTTCAGAAAGGGTCTGATGTTCAAGCCAGGCGACAAGGCGGTTTATCCCGGTCACGGCGTGGGTGAAGTGGTTGGCATTGAGCACACGGAGGTCGCCGGTCAGCGGCAGTCTTTTTACGTGCTGAAGATGCTCGAGAAGAACGGCGGGCGCTTCCTCATCCCCATCAACAAGATCGGCCAGGTCGGTCTGCGCGAGATCATCAGCGAAGACGACGTTCGTCAGGTCTACGCAATCCTCAAAGAGAAGGACATCTCGGTCGACTCCACGACCTGGAACCGTCGGTACCGGGAATACATGGAGAAGATCAAGACGGGCTCGGTGTTCGAAATCGCCGAAGTGCTTCGCGATCTGTACCTCCTCAAGGGCGACAAAGATCTCTCGTTCGGTGAGCGCAAGATGCTCGACACCGCGCGCTCGCTGCTCATCAAGGAACTCGCGTTCGCCAAGGGCGTCACCGAGGCCGACATCGAGGGCGACCTGAAGAAGATCTTCAACATCCCGGAGAACCCTCCCAAGATGAGCGAGATCACCGAGAAGCCCGACAAGAAGAAGAAGGAAGACAAGAAGGCCGCTGCGGCTCCTGCTCCCGCCGACGAGTAATCCACGCTTCGCGTCGTATCGAAGACCCCGGTTGCGTTTCGGACGCGGCCGGGGTTTTTCACGTCCGCCCATGTCCGAGCCCGAAATCCCCGAGCCGAAGAGCCACCTCGACGAGCAACAGCAGCTCATCGACAAGATGGAGCGCGATCTGGCCAAACGCGGGGTCGGCGTGCTGCCCCCGGTGGCAGCGTTGGCCATGCTGGCCGGCCTGTTCCTCGCGTATTGGATGCGAGCAGACGCCTCGTACTTCTTCTCGTCAAAGACCCCCATCGAGCTCGGCGCCGAGGGCGACTACCGCCTCGATCAAGCCGTCACGAACCGCTACGCGCAGGTCCACGGCGTGCCCACCGTGCGCGGCTGGTACGTCGAGGAGAAAGAGGGCAGCTTCGTCGTCGTCGGCCTCAACGACACGAAGGTGCTGGTGAAGCGCGTCACCTTCGAAGACGAGAACCGGCGCCTCGCCGACGCCAAGCGGCCCCAGCCTCGCCAGAACCCGTTCTTTGCGCGCGGCCGGCTCCTGTCGCGTGCCGACGCCGAGCGCTACGCAGACGTCTTTCGTGAATACGACGAGTGGAGCGGGGTGAAGGCCGAGTGGTTGTTGCTCGCCGAACAACCGCCCGGTCGCGACTTCAGCTCCGCCGGCATGTTCGCCTTCGTGCTGCTCTTCGCCGCGGTGAACGGCTGGCTCTTCGTGCGCGGGTTGACGCTCAAGCGCTGAAGCCTGAAACGAAAAACCCCGCGACCCGGAATGGGACGCGGGGTTGGTGATTCGAACGCGGCTGGCTCAGTCGCCGAACGCGTCGTCGATGCTCGACTTCGCAGGCGCCGCCTTCTTCGCGGGCTTGGCGGCAGGCGCGTCGTCGAACGCATCGTCAGCCGACTTCGGCGCCGCCGCAGGGGAAAGCTTCGCGAGCTGCGCCTTGGCGCGCGGGTTGTTTGGGTCGTGCTTGAGCGCGCCCTGGAACGCCGTCCTGGCCTTCTCGGTGTCGCCGTTGTTCACGAAGGCGAGGCCGACCAGCACGTAGAGGTTGGCGAGCTGGCGGCGAATCTCGGCGCCGTACTTGCCCCAGCCGCTCGAGAGCTGCTCGTCGAGCTGCAGCGCCTTCTGGAAGTTGGCGATCGCTGCGTTGCCGTTGTTTGACATCATCGCGTCGTTGGCGGCGTCGTAGAACGCGATGAAGCGCGCGAGCTTGTCGGTCAGTTCCTTGTCGCCCGCCTTCTTCGCGAGGTCGAGCGAGGCCTCGGCGTTGCCCTTCTCGTAGGGAGCCAGGATCTGGGTGCGCTTGCTGCCACCACTCTTCGCCGCCGGGGCCGCGTCTTCTTCGTCCTCGTCGTCGGCCTGCTTCGCAGCGGCAGTCTTCTTCGGCGCAGCCGCCACGCGAGGAGCGGCCGTCACCACCGGGGCCTTTGCCACCACCGGCGCTTTCGGCTGTTCCCTCACGGTGACCGGGTCGTCGGCCTCGATGACGTCTTCCTGGGCGGCGGGCGCGTCGGCCTTTGCGGGCGTCTGCTCGGCCATCTTGCGCTTGATGGCCTCGTCGATGAGCTGCTGGCGATCGGTCTTGTCGCCCTCAGCCGACTTCGCCACCGTGGTCGGTGACGGCTTGTCGTTGGACATCGTCTTCACCAGCGCGAACGCGAGCACCGCCGCGAGGCTGAAGCCGACCGCACCGGCAAAGACTGCAATCTTCAGCGCGGTGTTGCTCGGTGCCCCGGACATCGACTCGGGGCGCGCGACGACGGCCGTGCTGATGCGCGACCTGGTGCCCTTCTCGTGCACCACGGGCAGCTCAGGTGACGACGGCGGCGGGGGCGCGGGAGGTGCCTGGTGCGGCAACTTCTCGCCCTTCGCCAGCGGCCCACGCAAGCGGAGCAACGCGTTGCCCATGGCGATGCTGTCGCCCGGCTTCACTTCCACTTCGTTGGCGATGCGCTGCTTGTTGACGAAGGTGCCGTTCTGCGACCCCAGGTCCTTCACGAAGAACTGCTCGCCGACTCGTTTGATCTGCGTGTGGCGCCGCGAGATGGAAGGGTGCTGCAGCCGCAGATCGCTGACCGACGCACGACCGACGACCACTGCGCCCTGCTTGACCTCGATGAGCTGACCCGCGCCGGGGCCGCGCTCGACGTAGAGAAAGGCCGGCTTGGTGTCGCCGCTTTGAAGTCCGTACTCAGCCTGCATTTCCTGATCAGCCTCTGTATCGAAAACCGACGTGGGGATGTGCTCTTCGACCTTCTTGAGCCGGCGCGCCTGCGCGGTGTGGCTGGGCAACTGTGCCACGCGTTGGGGCCGGGGATCGTCGGCCTGAAGCACCTGCTCGTCGGTGATGGGTTCCCCGGACTGAGGACGCTTGGGGTTGGGGGCCATGCGACTTGCTCCTTTGGCTTTTTCAGGGCGACTCACAGTGACGAAGTATCGCACATCTGACACCAACGGTGGCCTGTGGGTAAAGTGCCCGCGCCCATGAGTGTCCCTGAGATTCGCGTCTTCAACACGATGGATCAGAGCAAGGTTCCTCTCGTTCCAATTTCCCCCGGAAAACTCGGGGTCTACGTCTGCGGTCCGACGGTCTACAGCTACGTCCACATCGGCAACGCCCGGACATTTACGTCATTCGACACCATCGTCCGCTACCTCCGGTTCCGTGGCTTTGAGGTGAAATACGTCCGCAATTACACCGACGTGGACGACAAGATCATCAAGGCGGCCCGGGAGACGGGCGAAGACGCCATCGCGCTGGCCGCCCGCTTCGTGCGTGAGTTCGAAGCCGACATGAAGCAGCTGCGGCTGTTGCCTCCTGACGTCTCGCCCAGGGTCTCCGAGACCATCCCCGAGATCATCGGCATCATCGAGAAGCTGATCAGCCGCGGCGTCGCCTACGAGTCGAAGGGTGACGTCTACTTCGAGGTTCGCAAGTACGGCGACTACTTGAAGCTCTCGAAGCGCAAGCTCGATGACCTGATGAGCGGCGCGGGCGATCGCGAGCTCGTCAACGAAGAGCAGAAGCGCGACCCGATGGACTTTGCGTTGTGGAAGGCCGCGAAGCCGGGTGAGCCCTCGTGGCCCTCACCGTGGGGCGCCGGCCGACCGGGGTGGCACATCGAGTGCTCGGCGATGAGCAGCAAATACCTGGGCGAGACGTTCGATCTGCATGGCGGCGGCCTCGACCTCATCTTTCCCCACCACGAGAACGAGATCGCCCAGTCCGAAGCGGCGAGCGGCAAGACGCTCTGCAACTGCTGGATGCACGGCGGCTTCCTCGATCTCGAGGGCGCGAAGATGTCGAAGTCGCTGGGCAACGTGGTGCGGCTGCGCGACGCGCTGCAGAAGGTCGACGCCGAGGGCCTGCGCTACTTCTTCCTCTCGACCCACTACCGTCAGGCGCTCGCGTTCAGCGACAAGTCGCTCGCCGACGCCGAAGCGCGCGTCGAGTACTTCTACGAGTCGATCAAGAAGCTCGACGAACGCGTCGCGGGCAAAGACTTTGGTGCGGGGCCGCTGCATGGCACGCCCGAGAAGTTCCTCGCCGATTTCCACGAGCAGATGAGCGACGACTTCAACTTCCCGGGAGCGCTCGGGGTCTTGAGCGGGCTCTTCACCGAGATCAACGCACTCACGTCTGACAAGCCGCCTGTGAAAGACAAGGCGCTCATCGGGCGGACCTTGAAGGCGTTGCGGGAAGTGGTGTCGAAGATCTCGAGCGCTCTGGGGCTCTTCGAGTCTGACGCAGCGACCTGGCTGCTCGGCCGACGCGATCGCCAGGTGATCGCCCGGGGCATCGACGCCGGGCACGTCGAGGCCTTGATCAAGGCACGCAACGACGCCCGCGCCGCGAAGAACTTCGGCGAGGCCGACAAGATTCGCGCCGACCTGAAGACGGCTGGCATCGAGATCATGGACAATCCCGGCGGCACGACCTGGAAGATCAGCAGCACGCTGTGAGCGGTGCCAGTCAACCAGCTGGAAAAAGTGAAGAGTGATTTCGGTCACTCTTCGAGCAGTGATGGCCAGGCCGTTCGACGCGAGGACGCTCACGCCGCGCTTTCCCCTGCTCAAGCGCTGAACGCGACTTGCCCTGCGAACGAACATCGCAGCGCTGATCACGCGTCCATCAACAGTGGTACGTCGAGCTTCCAGGCCCGAAACAGGGCGCGCAGCAACGTGTTCAACGGGCCCTCCGGGTCACCCTCGAGGACCAGGGTGGCGCTCCGCTTCGCGAGTGACTCCTGAAACGCGATCGCCTCCGTGTGGCTCGCCGGCACCCTGCCGTTCACCGCCAGCGCGCCGACGAACGCGAGCACCATGCCGCAGTGATCGGGGTTCAGCTGCGAGCCCACCGAGAACAGCGCGTGGAAGAGCTGATCTCCGCTCACCTTCACCGAGCCGAAGAGCTTCTTCTGAATCACCTTCGTCGGCGCGGTCTTTGCCTCGAACATGCCTGCCGCGCGCATGCGCTTGATGCCCTCGCCGTCGTAGTGGAAGTCCTTCACGGCCGACGCGAGCAGAAAGCCACCTGGTGCTTCGACGAGTTGCAGCCGACCGACGAGCGCGGCTTCCCACTCGGCGCGCACGGGGTAGGGCACGAAGCCCACGCAGCCGTACGACGCGCCGAGCACGTTCGCGTCGCAGCCCTGACAGCGCGCCTGATGCTCGGCGAGCGGGGCGGCGGCCGATTGCAACGCGTCGAGCGAGATTTCCTCTTCCCGCTGACCCTCGGGCGTCACGCGAACGATCGTGATCGTCGTCTGCCCGGTCTCTGCGGCCGCTTCGCGCAGCACCTCAGCGCGCGATTTTGCCTTCAACATCGCCAGCAGTCGCCCGGTGCCTTCGAGCGCATCGCCGTCGCCAAACTGCTTCTTCGTGGAGCACTCGAAGTGAACGATGAAGTCCGCACCCATGACCGCGTGTGATAGCCACCTTTGCTGATGCAGGTCGACGACTGGTTGATCAGCCCATCGGTGATGGCGTCGGCGAGGTGCTCTCTTTCCCCCAGGTCGTCATGTTTGGATTGATGCTCCCCTTCTTGCTCGCTGCACCCCCGAGCCCGAAGCCCATCACCGCGGCTGAGCTCCAGGGGCACATGCGCTTCCTGGCCTCGGATCTGCTCGAAGGCCGGGCGCCCGCGTCGAACGGTGATCGCCTTGCTCAACAGTACCTCGCGGCTCAGTTCGAGAGCCTTGGCCTCGCCCCCGGCGCCCCCGATGGCGGCTTCGTGCAGCCGGTCGAGTTGCTCGGCGTGACGGGTCATCCGGAGACGCTCACCTTCTCCGCAACCGGCAAGCCCTTCGACCTCAAGTTCCACGACGACTTCATCGCGGTGTCGGGTCACCAGAAGCCGGAGTCGGTGCTCGAGCATGCCGAGCTCGTCTTCGTCGGCTTCGGCATCCGCGCGGCCGAGTTCGGGTGGGACGACTTCAAGGGGCAAGACGTCGCCGGCAAGGTGTTGGTGGTGATGAACAACGACCCCGAAGACGATCCCTCCCTCTTTGCGGGGCCGGCGCGCCTCTGGTACGGGCGCTGGGACTACAAGTACGAGCAGGCCCGGCGACTTGGTGCGCTCGGGTGTCTCATCATTCACACCACGCCCTCGGCCGGCTACCCGTGGTCGGTCGTCCAGTCCTCGTGGACGGGGGAGCAGTTCGAGCTCCCCGTCGCGCCCGACGCGAAGCAGCTGCAGGTGAAGGGCTGGCTGAGTGAAGACGCGGCGAGGAAGGTGTTCGCGCTGACGGGGAAGGATCTCGATGCGCTCCGCCGCACGGCCACCACCCGGGCCTTCAAGCCGGTGGCCCTCGGCACGACGATCAGCACGTCGTTCACGAACACCGTGGCCAGAAAGGTGTCGGGGAACGTGCTGGGGGTGCTGCGCGGCTCAGACCCGACCTTGCAGAAGGAATTCGTGGTCATCACCGCGCACCACGATCACCTCGGCAAGAAGGCCGACGGAGCGCCGGGTGAAGACGTGATCTTCAACGGCGCCGTCGACAACGCCTCGGGTGCGGCCGCGCTGCTGGCGCTCGCGAGGTACGTGAGCTCGCTCCCCACGGCACCCAGGCGCAGCCTTCTCTTTGCGGCCGTCGCGGCAGAGGAGCAGGGGTTGCTGGGCTCTCAGTGGCTCGTCGAGCACCCGCCGGTGCCGCCCTCGCGCATGGCCGCCAACCTCAACATCGACGGCCTCAACATCTGGGGCCGCACGCGCGACGTGAGCGTGATCGGCCTCGGCAAGTCGTCGCTCGATGAGCCGCTGCGGGCGCTCGCAAAGGCGCAGGGCCGGGTGGTGATGCCCGACGCGCTGGCCGATCGCGGCTTCTTCTATCGGTCTGACCAGTTCAACTTCGCGAGGCGGGGCGTCCCCGCCGCCTACTTCTCGAGCGGTCAAGACTTCATCGGTCGCCCCGAAGGGTGGGGGCGCCAGCAACGGCTCGAGTGGGAGACGAAGCACTACCACCAGCCGTCCGACCAGGTGCGCGACGACTTTGATCTCTCGGGCGCGATCGAAGACGTGACCCTCTACCTCGACCTCTCGCTGCACGTGGCCAACGCGCCCACCATGCCCACGTGGACGAAGGGCGACGAGTTCGAGGCGGTGCGCAAGGCGAGCCTCAAGGCCCCCTGACGAAACCTGACAGTCCGCTGTCAGCGGGGGCGTTATATCTGTCGCCCATGGCTGAGTTCGAGCTCGTCAGTGAGTACCAGCCGCGCGGCGACCAGCCGCGGGCCATTCAGGAGCTGTCTGAGGGCGTCACGCGCGGTGACGAGCACCAGGTGCTGCTGGGCGTCACCGGTTCCGGCAAGACCTTCACGATGGCGAACGTCATCGCCAACGCGAAGCGGCCAGCGTTGATCATCGCGCACAACAAGACGCTCGCGGCGCAGCTCTACGGCGAGTTCAAGCAGCTCTTCCCGAAGAACGCGGTCGAGTACTTCGTCAGCTACTACGACTACTACCAGCCTGAGGCGTACGTGCCGTCGTCCGACACGTACATCGAGAAGGACTCGTCCATCAACGAGCAGATCGAGCGCATGCGCCACTCGGCCACGCACTCACTGCACACCCGCGACGACGTGGTGATCATCGCCTCGGTGTCGTGCATCTACGGCCTCGGCTCGACGCGCGCGTACGTGGGCATGGCGGTGCGCGTGTCGAAGGGTGACGAGCTCGGCCGCGACGCGATGATGAAGCAGCTCGTGGAATGCCAGTACGAGCGCAACGACATGGACTTTCACCGCGGCACCTTTCGCGTACGCGGTGACACGCTCGAGGTCTTCCCGGTCTACGAGGAGGATCGCGCGATCCGCGTCGAGTTCTTCGGTGACTCGGTCGAGAAGATCTCCGAGTTCGACCCGCTGCGCGGCGTGACCCGCGGCGAGATCCCCCGCACCACGATCTTCCCCGGCAGCCACTACGTGACCGACCCCTCGCAGCGGCACCTCGCCGTGGGCCAGATTCGGCACGAACTGCAGGAGCGCCTCGCTGAGTTCAAGGGCCAGAACAAGCTGGTCGAGGCGCAGCGGCTCGAGCAGCGCACGATGTTCGACCTCGAGATGATGGAGCAGCTCGGGTTCTGCAACGGCATCGAGAACTACTCGCGGCACCTGACGGGGCGCTCGCCGGGTGAGCCGCCCCCGTGTCTGCTCGACTACTTCCCGAAGAACTTCCTCGTCTTCGTCGACGAGTCACACCAGACGGTGCCGCAGATCGGCGCGATGTACCGCGGCGACCGCAGCCGCAAGGAGACGCTGGTCGACTTCGGCTTCCGCCTGCCGAGCGCGATCGACAACCGGCCGCTCAAGTTCACCGAGTGGGAGGCGTTTCACAACCAGACCATCTACGTGTCGGCCACCCCTGCTGCGTACGAGATCGACAAGGCGCGCGGCGTGGTCGTCGAGCAGGTGATTCGCCCCACGGGCCTCGTGGATCCCGAGGTCGAGATTCGCAAGGCGGGGAACCAGGTCGACGATCTGCTCGAGGAGATCCGCATTCGCGCGAAGAAGGGCGAGCGCGTGCTGGTGACCACGCTCACCAAGCGCATGGCAGAGGACCTGACCGAGTACTACGCCGAGGTCGGCGTGCGCGTGCGGTACCTGCATGCCGACATCGACGCCATCGAGCGCACCGCGATTCTGCGAGACCTGCGCAAGGGCGTGTTCGACGTGCTGGTGGGCATCAACCTGCTGCGGGAGGGCCTCGACATTCCCGAGACGTCGCTCGTCGCGATCCTCGACGCCGACAAGGAAGGGTACCTGCGCTCGCACGTGTCGCTCATTCAGACCATGGGGCGCGCGGCGCGAAACCTCAACGGTCGGGTGATTCTGTATTCCGACACGATGACCGACTCGATGAAGCGAGCGCTCGACGAGACCGATCGGCGGCGCGAGATTCAGCGAGCGCACAACATCAAGCACGGCATCACGCCCACGGCGGTGAAGAAGGCGATCACCGACTTGTCGCAGTTCCTCTACGACGGCGACGCGATGGATCTGCCACTGGCGGGCGATACGGCCGGCGTGCTGACGAAGGCGGAGATCGCGGAGCTGATCAAGAAGAGCGAGTCGATGATGGTGGCGTACGCCGACGAGATGGAATTCGAGAAGGCGGCTGTGGAGCGAGATCGACTGCTGGTGCTCAAGGAGATGGATCTCGGCGTGAAGCCGGCGCTCAAGTCGTTGCTCTCGGGCAGCAACGAAGAAGACGTGTCGCGCGGCAACCAGCGAAAGAAGCAGCCCCGGAAGTACCGCCGGAAGCGCTAACTCCCTCTCCCTGCGAAGCGGGGAGAGGGCCGGGGTGAGGGGCTCGAGTTCGTCAACTCGTCGAAGATTCGCTGAAGCACCGCCTCCCACTCGAACCGCAGTTCAAAGTTCCAGAATCGAAGGACCTTCCACTCGTGTTGCTGGAGCCACATCGTTCGACGTGCATCACGCTCGGCCGTGTCGGGCTCGGCATGGCCGCCTCCGTCGATCTCAATGACGAGTCGCGCCTCAGGACAGGCCAGGTCCGCGATCCACGGTCCGATCGTGTGTTGCCGTCGAAACTTGAAGTTCAGGGGTCGAGTCCGCAGGAACGTCCACAGCTTCCGTTCTTCGGACGTGAGTTGTCGTCGAAGCTCTCGGGAAAACTCGATGTTGCGTCGATGTGTTCGCATCGGCGCTGGTCGGTGCAGGGGCTGTGCCTCGTCGGCCCCTCACCCCGGCCCTCTCCCCGCTGTCGCAGGGACAGGGAGTCATGAGTCTCGAAGAAAAGCTCGACGCGCTGCCGAACCAGCCGGGCGTGTATCTGATGAAAGACCGCGCCGGCCGCATCATCTACGTCGGCAAGGCGGTCAACCTCCGCAACCGCGTTCGCAGCTACTTCAACCGCAGCTCGTCTGACTCGCGGGCCTTCGTGCAGTTGCTCGATCGCGTGCTCGGTGATCTCGAGACGGTCGTCGTTCGTACCGAGAAAGAGGCGCTGCTGCTCGAGAACGAGCTCATCAAGAAGCACCGCCCGCGCTTCAACGTTCAGCTCCGCGACGACAAGCAGTACCTCTGCATTCGCTTCGACACCTCGCACCAGTACCCGCGCCTCGAGACCGTGCGCCGCCCTCGGAAGGATCACGCCCGCTACTTCGGCCCCTACTCGAGCGCGTCATCGATTCGCGAGACCCTGCGCGTCGTCAACCGCTTCTTCCAGCTGCGCACCTGCACCGATCACGTGCTCGAGACACGCAAGCGCCCCTGTCTGCTCCACCAGATCGGCCGCTGCCCCGCGCCCTGCGTGTACCCGGTGCCCCCCGAGAGCTACCGCCAGAACGTCGACGCGGTGATCCTCTTTCTCGAAGGCCGCAGCGGGCCGCTCATCGAGCAGCTGCGCGATCGCATGAAGGCCGCCTCGAAGAAGCTCGAGTTCGAAGAGGCCGCCCGACTGCGCGACCAGGTCATCGCGCTGGAGCGCAGCCTCGAGCGCCAGACCATCGCCACCACCGACGCGATCGATCAAGACGTCTTCGGCCTCTTCCGCGAGGCCGATCGCATCTGCATCTACATCCTCTACGTGCGCGGCGGGCGCATCACCGGCGGGCGCGCGCTGCACCACACCAGCGACTTCCCCGACGACGAACTCATCACCTCGCTGGTGAACCAGTACTACGCCGACGAGAACTTCGTTCCAAAGGAAGTGCTCGTGCCGAGCGGCGAGACCGAGGCCTTGAGCGAGCTGCTCACCGAGCAGAGCGGCCAGAAGGTCAAGGTCTTCGTGCCCCAGCGCGGAGACAAGGTCGAGCTGATCGGCCTCGCCAGCAAGAACGCCCAGCGCAGCTTCAGCGAGCGGCTGCGCACGCGCGAAGAGATCGAACAGGTGTTGGAGCGGCTCAAGGAACGCCTGCACCTCACGCGCCTCCCGCGCCGCATGGAATGCTTCGACATCTCGCACAGCCAGGGCACCTCGATCGTCGCCTCGCAGGTCGCGAGCCTCGACACCGAGCCCGACACGGCGAACTACCGCCGGTACAAGCTGAAGACCGTCACCCAGAACGACGACTTCGCCTCGATGCACGAGATCCTCACGCGGCGCTTCAGGCGCGGGCTCGAAGACGGCGACTTGCCCGACCTCGTCGTCATCGACGGTGGCAAGGGCCAGCTCGCCGCCGCCTGCGCCGCGATGAAGGATCTGAACGTCGAGAACGTCGACATGGTCGCCCTCGCCAAGAGCCGCGACCTCGACGTGCCGTTGCCCGACGAGGAGGTCAAGCGCAGCCCGGAGCGCGTCTTCCTCGTCGATCGCAAAGATCCCATCGTGCTGCCGCAGAACTCGCCTGAACTCTTCGCGTTGACCCGCCTGCGCGACGAGGCGCACCGCTTCGCGATCACCTTCCAGCGCAAGGTCAGCCGCAAGCGCGGGCTGCAGTCCCAGCTCGACTCGGTGCCCGGCGTGGGGCAAGCCCGTCGCAAGGCGCTCCTGATCCACTTTGGGAGCCTGAAGCGCCTCAAAGAGGCCACCATCGAAGACCTTTCGCGCGTCGAGTCGATTGGCCCGGCGGTGGCTGAACGCCTCCACGCTTTTCTGCACCAACCCCTGGATGCAGAGCTCGAAGACGACGCCGAAGACGAGGTGCGCTCGGCCTCAATCGAGGACGCGAACGTGCCCGAAACGAAGGCGTGATCGCGCGACACCTGAGTCACATCGAGCGCGAGAAAATCGCGGGGTTGTTCGGGATTTTCGTTGCGGCTCCCACTTCGGGTCCGTACCTTCCCGCCCATGAAGCTGTATCCCAAACTGGTTCCCATCATCGCCCGTGAAGTCATCCAGCGTCTGACGCAGGAGAACGACATCGAGGTCGAGCCGATTCGCGCGTCTGACGCGGAAATGGACCTGTCTGCGATCATGCGGGAGTACCTGGCGAACGAAGAACGCGTCAACCAGGCCACCCGCGAAGCGCTCGAGCGCCGCGGGTACGACAGCGCCAAGTTTTCGATGGTGAAGCGCGAAATGGCTGATGTTCGTGGCTTTCAGCTCGGCGACGACGGCATCGAGTTCGTCATCAACCAGATGCTCGAGTTCCTGCTCGTTTCCCGCAACGTCGAGGAAGTGTTCTCCGACGACCAGGGGATGCGTCCGAAGATCCTTCAGGTGATGAAGAAGCACCTCGACATCGAAGACGAGCTCGATCGCGAAGCCCGCGGCCGGCTCAAGCACCTCCAGGAAGGCACCGGGGCGTTCGAGATCGAGTACCAGAAGGTGATGGACCAGATCCGCCGCGCTCGTGGGCTGATCTGAAGCCCCTGCCGTAAAATTGACCGGTCTGATCGGGCATGTAGCGTTTGCTGCATGTCGATGATCCACGCCGCGGTTACCCAGTCGTCGCAGAAGCCCCTCTCGAAGTCGGTCGATGCCATTCGCGAATCGGTCGATCGCCTCGAGCAGCTGCTCCCGCGGCGTGAAGACTCGGCCATCGTGCTGGACTTCATCGAAGACGACCTCCGCGAGGGGCTCGACGCCATCAGCGAGGTCGAGGCCCACTTCACCGACATCCTCGACACCCTGCGGGCCGACAAGGTCTCGCCGATCAAGCTGCTCGACGCAGCAGAAGACTTCCGCGTGCTGAACCGCATCGAGTACCTGATGGTGGTGGTGGCGCAGCTGCGGCGTCGCTTGAGCCAGGCTGCGGGCAAGATGCGCGAGCGTTCGCGCTGAGTTTCACCACTTGATGTCGGCTTTGTTCTGAGCGCGGGTCGACTTCTCACCGGGCCGTGACACGGCCTTGAGCGTCGCGCGCACCGCCCCGAGATCGATCATGCCGAGCGCAGCGAGGGGCAGCCGGCGCGCGTCGTCGCTCACCCACACGTGCACCTCACGCCGCATTTCGGGCCAGTCGAGCCGCGCGGCCTCGCCTGCGAGGTGCCACGTTTCGAACTCACCGAGCGGCAGCGAGACATGCTCCCGCGGCAGCACCGTGCCCCACACGCGCCAGATGGACCGAATGCCGTACACGTCGATGCACAGCCGCGTGCCTTCCTTGACGGGGATCGAGCGCAGCAGGTGCACGGCGCCCGCCACGTCGGTGATGTCGTTGCCGTAACGCAGATCGCCTTCCCACTTCTGGCCGTCGATGTCGCTCAAGAGGTGGGCCGTCTTGTTCTTGCGGAAGCTCACGTCGGCCACCCGGTGGATCTCGTTCTCGTGTGCGTCTTCGAAGTAGCGCGCGGGCCGCAGCGTCTTCGGGTTCAGGTAGCTCTTCCCCACGCCCTTGACCTTGCGGATCTTGTTGAAGAAGGTGTTCGTCTCGACGGTGATCTCGAGCGGCATCAACCCGTCGCTCACCGGCAGCACCTGCATGCTCATCGTGCCCGCGCGGGCGCCGAGCGCGTCGATGTCGAAGTCGAGCGTCTCGCCCGGGCCGAACGGGGCAGGGCTCATCGCCTGGCCCAGCGCAAGGCACTCTGCGTCACCGGGCATGGGGTTGACCTTCTTCTTCACGGCGGCAGCGGGCGACTTCTGCAAGGCCTGCGGCCTGCTCATCTTCGTCGGCGGCGGCGCGGGCACGAACGGAGCGGCAGACACGAGCGACGACAGCATCAACGACGGAACCAGCCAGCGCATCACTCGTCTCCCCGGTACACGCGGCCCGGCTCGTACTTCACCGCGTCGATCATGACTTTTCCGAACAGGAACTCCGCCTCGGCGCGCACCGGCAGCTGCTTCTCGTCGGCCGTGTAGAACAAGGTGATGAGGCCGTTGGTCGCGAGCTTGCCGTTGAAGTCGCCATTCACCGTGACGCGGAAGACGTCGATGGTGCCCAGTTGCGTGGCGAGCTTCTCCTTGCCGATCACCGTCGCCTTCATGGTGTAGAGCTTCACGCCGGTGAAGATCGGCATCTCATGCACGGTGCCCGGCTGGAGCGTCGTGTTGCGCAGGCTGAAGCCCGCCGCCGCGAGATCGCGCGTCTCGAGGGAGATCTCGTCGAACGAGTACTGCCAGGGCGTGCCGCCTTCGGGGTAGCGGGTGACGATCGCCTTGCGGTTGGGCAGGTCGTACTCGTACCGCTCGCGGCGTTTGTGCTTGTTCTCGTCGACGAAGAAGTCGGAGCCGACGGTGCGGCGCTCCATCGGATCCCAGTACGACACGAAGCGATCTCGAATCGGCCACATGCCCGCGATGCTGCCGCGCGTCTCGCCCAGGCAGACCAGCGGCCAGACCTCGTGGCCGAACTGCTCCATCTTCCACCCGACGGTGAGCTGCGCGCGACCTGCGACCAGCCCGAGGTAGCTCACCTCGTACGTGGTCTGTTCTCCCGGACCGAAGACGCTGACGAGACGACCTTCAGCGGCGAGAGCTGCTGATGAGATCAAGGACACGGCGGCGAGCACGAAGTGTTGCATTCGACTCCTTCTGGGCCCGACATCGCTGTCGCGGCGCACATGACTCGACTGTCAGGCGTCGCTCGCTATTCACGCCTGATATTTCTAGATTCTTCTCATGCGTCGTCCGGTGAGTTGGCTGCTGCTGTGCGTGGTGTTCCTCTCGTGTCCCCCTCCGATCGACCCGCCCCCGCCGCCCCCGCCTGAGCCGATTCGCACCACGTACCGCGTGCTGGGTGGCGTCTCGATGGGGGCCATCGGCGGCATGGCGCTCGCGTCGACCAACCCCGAGAAGTTCGACGGCATCGCAGCGCTCGGGGGGCCGATCGACGCGGCGTTCTTCCAGCGCTTCGTCGACCAGTTCGTCACCGGCGGGTTCTGCACCCGCGAAGAGCTCGAAGCGATCATGGCGCAGGATCCCATCAAGCTGAACGATCCCACGGTCATCAACGCGTGCGCGAGCCCCCGCCGCGGGGTGCCCATGCAGTGGGAACACGAGAACGACTTCAACCACCTCCACATCACCAACAACGGCGGCACGTTCGATCGCGAGAGCTACCTGAACCTGCTCCAGGACCTGATGCTCGCGTACGGCAATTTCCTCACCCAGAACCCTGCTTCGCCGATCGCCCCGCCGGGTGTCGACATCGAGTCGGTGCGCAACCCCGCGTCGACCTTCTGTCAGCAGCCGCAGCGCATCGGGGGCCTGAAGAACGCCGAGTACAACCCGGACGGGCGCTACCAGGCGGTCACGTTCTGCGACGGCGTGCAGAACGTGTACTACTGCGCGAACGGCGAAGAGCTCGTCGACTTCTGTGCGAACCCCGCCAACATCGCCACGCCGCTGCCCGTCGCGCAGGAGCGGGCCTTCGCCAACGCGTACTGCCTCAACAAGGGCGGGGTGCTGCGCGCGACCAAGTCAGACAACACGCTCTTCTGGCTCGCGCACGCCGGCAACGTCGACCCGTGTCGGCAGGCGTCACAGCCGGCGCCGTTCCTGCTCGCGTGGGATCTCAACGGCAACGGCTTTCGCGACTACGGCGAGCCGCTCGTCAACAACTCACACGAGCGCTTCGACGACGTCGGCGTCGATGGCTGCGCTGATGCGTTCGAGAACGGCTCGGGCGGTTGCAACACCAGCGCGAGCGCATCGCCCACCGACGCGAACGGCGACAACTATCAGGTCGAGACCAACCCCGCTGGCACCGAGCAGAGCTGGAAATACGAGCCGGGCGAGCCCTTTCGCGACTTCGGGCTCGACGGCGTGGCGGGCAGCAGCGACGTCGGTGAAGACAACGGCGTCTACGACGAAGTCGACGGGCGGAAGCGGCTCTTCGCGCTCGATGGCCGCACCAACTTCAAGAAGCTCGAGCCTTCGGCGTTCAAGCGGCTCAACGTGCTGCTCGATGGCGGCATCCGCGACATCTTCAACCTCGGCCTGATGGCCAAGCACCTGTTCTCGGTGGTGAAGCTCGCGCGCAACGGCGTGGTGGGCGAGTACCGCAACTTCACCGACATTCCGGGGATGGCCGATCGCCAGACGGGCAACTTCAACCCGTGGAACCGCAGCTGGCGCACCGTGCCGAAAGATCTCATCACCCTCTACGGCAAGAACATGCGCACGCCGGAAGAGGTGGAGTTGGGCGAAGGCGACCACGTGGGGCTCCCGGGCCAGGCCGCGAGCCGCTTCCAGATCGTCTTCAACTGGGTCGCCTACCTGTGGCCCAGCGCCCCGAAGCCCTCCGCCGTGTTCGGCCAGTCGACCCCGGCCGAATACAAGAGCGAGACGTTCGATTCGCAGAAGCTGGGCGCGAAGTGGGAGTACTCGATCGCTCTGCCACCTGGATACGGCGATCCGGCCAACGCCGACGCGAAGTACCCGGTGGCCTACCTGCTGCATGGTTACGGCATGGAACCCAGCGACTTCGTGGCCGCTGCGGTGCTCGCCAACAACTTCGTGGTCGACCCCAACCTGCAGCTGCGGCCGGTCATCTACGTGTTCCCCAACGGGCGGTGCTGCTTCACCAACAAGGTGACCGGTGCGCGCGACTGTCGGAACAAAGACGACACCGGGCAGGACATCGACCGGCTGCCGGAATGGGAGCGCGAATGTCACTCCGGCACCTTCTGGGTGAATCGAAAGGGCTACACTGCGACCGACGCCACGCCGTATGGCGATGCTTTGTTCGAGTTGATGGAGCACATCGATCGCAAGTACCGCACGCTTCCCGCGGCGGACGTGGAGGCGCGGTGAATGACCGGCCGGGCAGTTCGACTGCGGTGACGAAGGTCGAGTTGAAGCGGGCCGACCCTTTCGAGCTGGTCTTCAAGGACTCGTATCTCGCGTCGACCCCCGCAGTGAAAGCGCTCGGCCAGACGGTCTCGAAGGGCACGCTCAAGCGCATCGCCGACAAAGCGGTGGCGCTGCAGCAGGGCGACTCGGGCAACTCGCTGTTCCTCATTCTCAGCGGCGAGGTGCGTCTGTTCGCGCGCAAAGACCGTGACTCGGCGGAGCTCGGCCTCGCGCGGCGGGGTGAGCTCCTGGGCGAGGGCGAGGTGCTCGAGGGTTCCGCCACGCGAAAGTGTTCCGCAGTCGCACAGGGCGCGATCGAGGTCATCGAGCTCCCTCGCGAGGCGCTGTTGACGGGTGGGCGGCTCGCGCCGGCCCTCGAAGTGCTGCTGCGGCAGGTGCATCAGCACCGCCTGAAGGCGCTCGACGAGATGAGCGACTTTCTCAATCGATGGTGAGGTGAAAGATGAGCGGCTGGAGCGACGACGACGACAACAAGAAGGGCGAGAAGGGCGACACGAAGTTCGAGTTCGACTGCCCCTCGTGCAACGCCAACAACCCGTGGCCCGACGGCTTCAAAGACAGGGAAGAGGTCAATTGCCACTACTGCGGCACGACCCTCGAGGCGCGCTTTGCAGACGGCAGCAAGCTGAAGTTGCGCGAGGTCTGAGGCGCGCTCACTTCGGGCGGTCACCGAAGAGCGCCGTGCCCACGCGGATCATCGTCGCCCCTTCGGCGATGGCGACCTCGTAGTCGGCAGTGGTGCCCATCGACAGCTCTGTCAGCCCGTGTGCCCTGGCGAGGGTGGCGAGCGCCCTGAACGGCGGGCGCGAGAGCTCGGCGTCGTCGACCAGCGGCGGCATCGTGGTGAGCCCGACCAGCTCGAGTTTTGGCAGCGCGCGCACCGCCGAGATCAACTCCGGCAGCTCGGAAGGCGTCACGCCGGCCTTCGAGATCTCAGCGCTCACGTTCACCTCGATGAGGCAGCGCAGCAGAGCCCCCTCTCGGCGGCGGCTCAGTTCCTGCGCGACCTCGAGGCGATCGACGGCGTGGAAGGTGTGTGCGGCCTTCGCCACGTACTTGGCATTCTTCGTCTGCACCGGGCCGATGGCGTGAAAGCGCAACCCGTCGAGCGAGCCGAGCTCAGCGTGCTTGTCGCGCAGCTCTTGCGCGTAGTTCTCTCCGAAATCGCGGTGACCGAGTTCCCAGGCGAGGCGGATCAGCTCGGCCGGGTGGAGTTTGCTGACGGCGATGAGGGTGACGCTCGAACGCTCGCGGCCGGCGGCGCGACAGGCGGTGGCGATCTCGGCTTCGACCTTCGCGAAGCGCTGGGCGAGCTCGTCTTGGGTCACGGCACGTCCATCGGCAGCGTGAGGCCCGCAGACCGCAGCAGCTCGATGGTCTCGCTCAAGGGCAGGCCGATGACGTTGCTGGGGCTGCCGACCACCGAAGAGATGAAGACCGACGCCTGGCCCTGGAGCGCGTAGCCGCCGGCCTTGTCGGCGCCTTCCCCGCTGGCCACGTACCAGGCGATCTCGGGGTCGGTGAGGGGGCGAAAGTGCACCGTCGACGAGACGATGCGCGAGGTGACGATGCCGTTCTTCGCGAGCGCGATGCCGGTGAGGACCTCGTGGGGGCGACCCGACAGGCGACGAAGCATCGAGGCCCCGAGCGCGCGATCGGCGCCGGGTTTGCCGAGCACTTCATCGTCGATGACGACCGAGGTGTCGGCGGCGAGCACGAGATCTCCACTGACCCGCACGGCCTTCTCACGAGACAGACGCTCGACGTACGCGCGCGCGCCTTCGGTGGCGAGCTGCGTCTCGTCGATGTCAGCGGGGCGCACCTCGAAGGCCACGCCAAGGTGGCCGAGCAGTTCGCGGCGACGGGGGGATGCGGAGGCGAGGACGAGTTTCATGAATGGCCCCTCACCCCGGCCCCCCATCGGGACAGGGAGAGGCAGAACATCAGCTGTCGCCGATGACCTTCTCGATGGCCGCGTCGAAGGTGACGACGGTGCCGGTCTGCTTGAGCGCCTTCAAGAAGGCCTCGCGCACTTCGAACTGCTTGCCCTTCACGGCCTCGACCGTGAGCTCGGCCTTGCGCCTGGCGAAGTCTTCGTCGTTGGGCAGCGTGCGCTCGGTCACGTTGACCAGCAACAGCGCGTCACCCGCGGTGACGACGCGATCGACGAGCCCGGCGGCCTTCAACTCGAAGATGGTCTTCTTCAGGCCTGCGTCGGTGCCCAGCTGACCCATGTTCTCATCAGAGGCCTTCAGCTCACCGCTTTCCTTCGCCTCGGGCTTCGTCTCGGCCGCGAAGCCGAACGGGTTGTTGGTCTCGGCCTTCTCGGCGGGGAACAGCTCGGCGAGCGTCTTGCCGGCCTTCACTGCGGCGAGCGCCTTGTCAGCCTCGGCCTGCGCGAGCGCCTTCGCCTTTTCCTTCACGAAGAGCTGCCCGGCGATTTCCTTCTTCACGCTCTCGAGCGGCTTCTGCTCGGGCGCCTTCTTCTCGGACACCGTGCCGATGAACCAGCCCATCGGGGTCTCGACCGGCTGCGTGACCTCGCCCGGCTTGAGCGCGAAGAGCATGTCGGCGAACGCGCCGGGGAGGGCGAGGCGCTCGACCATGCCCAGGTCGCCGCCCTTTTCCTTCGTCTCGAGATCTTCCGAGACGGCCTTCGCCAGGTCGGCGAACGGCTTCTTGTTGTCGACGATGTCTTTGCGCACGTTCTCGATGCGGGTCTTGATCTCGGCCTTCTGTGCGTCGGTGGCGTCAGGCGCGATGCGGAGGAGGATCTGCGAGGCCTTCACCTTTTCCTGCTGGAAGTACGAGAACTTGTTCTGCTCGTAGTGGGTGGCGATGGTGGCTTCGTTCGCCTTGATCCACGCGTCGATCTCAGCGGGCTTGGGCTGGGCGACCTTCTCGCTGAACATCGCGGGGCTGAAGCGCACGAAGGTCACCTTCGCGGTGTCTCCGTCCTTCAGGTACTTCGACTTCACCTCTTCTTCGCTGACGGCGACCGAGTTCTCGACGAGCTCGAGCAGCTTCTGCGCGGCGAGCTGGCGGCGGAGCTTGTCTTCGAAGTGCACCTCGGTGGTGCCCTCGTAGTTGCGCACGTAGTTCAGGTACGCCTCGCGATCGAACTTGCCGTCTTTCTGGAAGGCAGGCGCCTCTTTCAGCACCTTCTTCAGGTCGTCGTTGCTGGTGGTGAGACCCCGGGCCTCGGCGGCCTGGGAGAGCAACTCGGTGTTCACCAACTGGTCCATCACCTGCTTGTGGATGCCGAACTGCTTGAGCATGTCGCTCGGCACACCCTGGCGGCGGAAGTTGTCGGACTGGGCCCCGTACGCGCGGGCAAAGTCCTTGAGCGGAATGCTCTTGCCGTTCACCGTGGCAGCTGTTTCCTCGTCGATGATGCGGCTGTCACAACCCTGGCTGCCGGGGCCCCACTGGAGGGCAAACAGCACGGCCAGGACAGCGATGAAGACATACGAGCCGTATTTGCGATTCTGTTCGGAATTGCTCATGGGTTTCCGCTAGTTGGAAAGGCGAAGCGCCGCCCTGTAGGATCGCTTCCCACAACATGCAAGGGCATTGATGTTCAAGTTCCTCGGTCGATACAGAGAGTTGCTGATCATTGGCGGGCTGCTGATCGCCCCGCTGATCAGTTACCTCGCGTCGGGACATCGCGGTCGCGACCCCAACTTCATCGATCGCACGGTGCTCTTCGTGTCGGCCCCGGTGCAGTCGCTGTTCACGTGGATCTTCGAAGGCGTGGGCGGGGTGGGCGGCGGCTACATCGCGCTGCGCGGCTCACACGAAGAGGCGAAGGTGTGTCGCGTCGAGCTCGCCGAAGCGCACGCCGAGTTGAACTCCCTCAAAGAAGCGCAGGCCGAGAACCTGCGGCTCAAGGCGATGCTCAACTACGTCGAAGCGAGCGTCGACCAGGAGATCGTCGCGCGCGTCATCGGCCTCAACCCCTCGGCGCAGTTCCAGTCGATTCGCATCAACCGCGGTGAAGACGACGGCGTTCGGGTGGGCATGCCCGTCGTAACGGCCGAGGGGGTGGTCGGTCACATCGTGCGCGCGGTGGGCACGTCGGCCGACGTGATGTTGATCACCGACCCGCAGTCGCGCATCGGCGCGGTGGTGCAGCGCAGCCGCGTGCGCGCCACGGTGATGGGGGCGGGCGGGGCGCGCGCGTTGAGCGTCGATCTCGTGCGCCGCGAAGACGATCTCAAAGACGGCGACATCGCGGTGACGGCCGGCAGCGACGGCATCTACCCGCGGGGGCTGCGCGTGGGCGTGGTGCGCTCTCCCGAGCGGCCCAACGTCGGCATGTTCATGCGCGCCACGCTCGACCCGAGCGTCGAGTTGAACCGCGTGGAAGAAGTGCTCGTGATTCCCGTGTCGATGGGCATTCCCTCCGCCGCGATGGACAAGCTGCCATGAGATTCCTCGCGTTCTCAGCGTTGGCGTTGCTGCTGCTCTCACTCGAGTCGGTGCTGGTGAAGACCTTTGGCTTCGAGGTGACGCGCATCGACGTCGGCCTCGCGCTGGTGGTGTACGCCGCGCTCCGCGCCACGCCGCTCGAAGGGGCCTTCTCGGCCTTCGCGGTGGGCTACCTGCTCGACGTGTTCACTGGCCGTCCAACCGGGCTCTATCCCGCGCTGGCTGTGCTCGTGTTCCTGCTCGTGCGCGGCGGAGGTGTTCTGGTCGATGGTCGAAGCCGCGCGTCGTACGCGCTCTTCATCGCCGCGGCGACGGTGGGGCACGCGCTGCTCGCGGTGTTCTTCAGCTCGTTGACCTCGACGTCGGGTGGGCATGCGGTGTCGCTCTCGGGTGTTCCGCTGCAGGTGGTGCTGACGACGCTGGCGGGCGTGGCGATGTGGCCGCTGCTCAAGAAGATCGAGCCGGGTGAGCGCCCCGAGCCCGGGGGGCTGCGCCTGTGAAGCTCGGCACCCAGCGAGAACCGAGGGAGCTCCGCCCGCGCATCTTCGCCGTGGGCGCGTTCTTCCTCGCGGGCTTGCTGGTGCTGGCGGTCAACCTCTACCGGTTGATGGTGGTGCGGCACGAAGAGTTCCTCGCGCTCTCGGTCGACAACGAGTTCAAGGATTTTCGCATTCGCGCGCCGCGCGGGCTGATTCGCGATCGCCGCGGTGAGGTGCTGGTCGACGCCCGCCCCAGCCTCGACGCGTTCATCACGCCGGCGTTCTGTCAGAAGTGCGTGGCCGAGGTGATCCCCCGCCTGCAGGCGATGCTGGGGTGGGACCCCGAGACCACGCAGCACGTGATCGATCTGGTGAAGGGCGCGCGCGGGCCGCAGCGCTACCAGCAGATCGTCGTGCACGTCGATCTCACGCGCGACGAGTTCGATCTCTTGAACGCTCACCAGTACCAGTTGCCGGGCGTCGATCTCGAGCCGGTGCCGCACCGTCACTACCGCGCCGGCAACGCGCTGGCCCACGTGCTGGGGTACATGAACGAGGTCACCAGCGACGAGCTCACCAGGTTGAATGGTGGGGCCGACGTGGCGCGGCCTCCGTACGCAATGGGCGACTACACCGGTCGCCGCGGGGTCGAGCGCAGCTTCGAGCAGTCGCTCCGGGGGCAGGACGGCTGGGTGAAGCAGGTGGTGAACGCGCGAGGTGAGCTGGTGCGCGATCGCTCGACTGGCGAGGCGATGAAGCGCGACGAGGTGGCGCCGCGACCGGGTCGCAACGTGATCCTCTCCATCGACGCGCGGCTGCAGTCGGAAGCCGAGCAGGTGTTCACCGGCACGGCGGGGGCCATCGTGGTGCTCGACGCGAAGACCGGCTTCGTGCGCGCGATGGTGAGCCGGCCCTCGTTTGACCCCAACGAGATGACGGGCCGCGTGTCTCCGCAGCGGCTGGCCCAGCTGAGCGCCGACCCCCTCAAGCCGATGGTCTTCCGCGCTGGCGCGGAGCGGTACTCACCGGGCTCGACCTTCAAGGTGGTGACGCTGCTCGCGGCGCTGCGCTCGGGCGCTTTCACCGAGAACAGCTCGGTCTCGTGTGGAGGTGGCTACCAGCTCGGCTCGCGTCGCTGGCGCTGCCACAAAGAGAGCGGCCACGGCCTCGTGCACGCGCACCAGGCGATGCAGTGGAGCTGCGACACGTATTTCTACAAGGTGAGCGACGTGCTCGGCATCGACCCCATCGCAGCGGTGGGCAAGGAATTGGGCCTGGGCGCGGTGACCAACTTCAACGTCGCGGCCGAGGTGGCCGGCGTGATGCCCGACAGCGCGTACCACAACCGGGTCACCCCCGGCGGCTACACCAAGGGCATGGCGCTCAACACCGCCATCGGCCAGGGCGACGTGAACGTGACGCCGCTCCAGCTTGCCGTCGTCTACGCAGCCATCGGCAACGGCGGGCACGTGTTTCAACCGCAGGTGGTCGAGCGCATCGAGACGCCCGATGGGCGTGTCATCGAAGCGTTCGAGCCGAAGGTGATGCGCGAGGTCGAGATTCTCCCCGAGCAGAAGAAGATCATCGTCGACGCGCTGAGCGCCGTGGTGAACGAGCCGGGCGGCACGGCGTTCCGTTCGCGGCTGGGCGAGGTCGAGGTGGCGGGCAAGACGGGCACGGCGCAGGTGGCGCGGCTGGGCGCGACCCGCCTGAAGAAGGAACAGATGAGCTACTGGGAACGCGACCACGCGTGGTTCGCCTCGTTCGCGCCCGCCAGTGATCCCGAGATCGCGGTGGTGTCGCTCAACGAGCACGGTGGGCACGGTGGCTCTGATGCGGCGCCGGCGGCGATGGCGATCATCAAGAAGTACTTCGAGCTGAAGCGGCTCGACGGTGAAGCGTTCGGCAAAGAATACGTGCCGCCGAAGCCGGCGCCTGCGGTGAAGGTCGAGCCGCTGATGCCCCCGCTCAACGCGCCGGTCGAGCCGGGCGGCACGGGGCTCGCGACGAAGACGCCCATCGCCCCGCCCACGCAGGACACGGGGGCCGGCATCAACCCGGTGCTCAAGCCGGCGGTGGCGTCGACGCCTGCGCTGCCTCCTCCTGACGTGCTCGCGCCGGCGCCGATTCCCGGTGAGCCCGTCGAGCCGACCGCTGACGTTCCGGGGGGCCCATGATGGAGCTGCGGGTTGCACAACCGAAGGCGGCGAACGTGCCGTGGGTGTTGCTGTTCGGCGTGATGCTGACCGCGGCGGTGGGCATCTACAACCTCGCCTCGGCGTCGCGGCCGCCCGCGTCCCCGGTGTGGATGAGCCAGTTGCTCTACCTCGGCGTCGGCATCGCGATGGTGGTGGGCGTGTCGCTCGTCGACTACCGGCTCATTCAGCGCGCCACGGTGCCGCTCTACCTGCTCAACATCGCCGCGCTCATCGCGCTCAAGTTCATCGGTCACAAGGCGAAGGGCGCCGAGAGCTGGTTCGTGCTCGGCCCGTTCCGCATTCAGCCGGCGGAGTTCATGAAGCTGGGCATGGTGCTGATGCTCGCCAAGTACTTCCACGACGACGAGCGGCCCAACGAGCCGTCACAGGGCTTCCTGCGGCTGATCCCCGCGGCGGTGATCGCGCTGTTCCCCACCGCGCTGGTGCTCGTGCAGCCCGACCTCGGCACCGCGCTGATGATGGTCTTCACGGCGTTGACGATCATCCTGTTCAGCAAGCCGACGTGGCAGGTGAACGTCGCGCTGGCGGTGGCCTTCGTGCTCGGCGTCGGCGTGTTGTGGAACGACTATGTGCGCGAGCAGCCCACGGAAGATCGCTTCACGATCATTCGGCACAAGTTGAAGAAGCATCAGGACGCACGCATCAGCGGCTGGCTCGACCCGACGGCCGACCTGAAGGGGTCGAACTACCACTCGATGCAGTCGAAGATCGCGGTCGGCTCGGGGGGCCGCTGGGGCAAGGGGTGGATGAAGGGCACCCAGACCGGCCTGCGCTACCTGCCCGAGCAGCACACCGACTTCATCTTCAGTGTGTTCGCCGAAGAGCAGGGTTTCTTGCGCGCGCTGGGGTTGCTCGTCTTGTACGGCGTGCTGTTGCTCGGCGGGCTGGCGGTCGCGCTGACGGCGAAGGAGCGGTACGGCGCGTTCGTCGCGATCGGCATCTGCGCGATGATCTTCTGGCAGGTGTTCGAGAACATCGGGATGGTGACCGGGCTGCTGCCCATCACCGGCATCACCTTGCCGCTCATGAGCTACGGCGGCAGCTCGATGGTGAGCGTGATGCTGGGCATCGGGTTGCTGGTGAACGTGTCGATGCGTCGCCAGATGTTCCGCGGCTGATTCCCCATTTCCTCGCGCGGCCCGGGACTGCTACACGCCCGCGCGCCATGAACCCCGCGCTGGTCATCGTTCCCACGTACAACGAGAAGGACAACCTCGGCCCGATCACCACCGCGATCCTCGCGGCCGATCCGCGGATCGACATTCTCGTCTGCGACGACAACTCGCCCGACGGCACCGGTCAGCTCGCCGACGAGCTCGCCGCGAAAGAGCCGCGCCTCCGCGTGCTGCACCGCGAGAAAAAAGAGGGCCTCGGCAAGGCGTACCTCGCGGCGTTCCGCTGGGCGCTCAAGGAGGGCTACCAGTTCATCATCGAGATGGACGCGGACTTCAGCCACGACCCGAAGTACCTGCCGAAGTTGATCGACACCGCGCGTGACGAGGCCGACATCGCCGTTGGCAGCCGCTACGTCGAGGGTGGCGGCACGGTGAACTGGGGCATTGGCCGGCAGATCATCTCGCGCGGCGGTTCGATGTACGTGCGCACCATTCTCGGCGTGCCGTTGAAGGACACCACCGCGGGCTTCAAGTGCTTCAACCGCCGCGTGCTCGAGAGCATCAACCTCGATGAGGTGCAGTCGAGCGGGTACGGCTTTCAGATCGAGCTGAGCTACCGCGCGCTCAAGAAGGGCTTCACCATCAAGGAGATCCCCATCGTGTTCGAAGACCGCCGCGTCGGTCAGTCGAAGATGAGCCGGAAGATCTTCCTCGAGGCCATTCGCATGGTTTGGAAGCTGCGCTTCACCGTGTGACGCGTGCTGAGCCTCTTCGCCATCGCGCTGCCGGCCGTGCTCTTCATCGTCGACCCGATCGGCGTGGTGCCGCTGTTCGTGGCGATGACGGCGAACGACTCGACTGAGAAGTGCCGGGCGATGGCGATGCGCGCCTGCATCACCGCGACCGGGGTGCTGAGCTTCTTCGCGCTCTTCGGCACGGTGATCTTCCAGGTGTTCGGGGTGACGCTGGCGGCGTTTCGCGTCGCGGGCGGGTTGCTGCTGATGTTGACGGCGCTCGACATGCTTCGCGCGCAGCACCCGGGCACCAAGACGAGCGCCGCGGAGGCGGCCGAAGGCGCGAATCAGGACGACATCGCCATCGTGCCGCTCGCCATGCCGCTGCTGGCCGGCCCCGGCGCGATCGCCACGGTCATGGTGCTCATGGCGCAGCACGGGGCGGGCATCGACGCGGCGGTGCCGGTGCTCGCGGCGATCAGCATCACCATGGGGCTCGCCTACCTGACCTTGCGCAGCGCGCAGGCCATCAAGCGGGTGCTCAAGCAGACCGGCATCGCGATCCTCGAGCGCATCTTCGGCCTCATCCTCGCCGCCATCGCCGTGCAGTTCGTCTTCGAGGGCGGAAAGGAATTGCTCAAGGGGTGAGGGTGGCTTGATATGGCGCTCACCCCATGACGCAGCTCGGGAAGTACACCCTCGAAAAGCGCATCGGTTCTGGCGGCATGGCTGACGTCTGGCTGGCCAAAGGCCCGAGCGGTGTCTGCGTCTTGAAGTGCCCCCACCGTCACCTCTGCAACAACCCCGAGTTCGTGAAGATGTTCCTGGACGAGGCCTCGCTGCTCGCCCAGCTGCACCACCAGAACATCGCGCGGGTCTACGAGCTCGGGAACGTGAACGGCGCCTACTACCTGGCGATGGAATACGTGCCCGGCTTCGACCTGATGTCGATCAGCCTCGAGCACGAGCGCCACGGCGAGCTGATGTCCGTCGAGGTCTGTGCGCGCATCGTGGCCGACGCGGCTTCGGCGCTGCACTACGCGCACGAAGCGAAAGACACGAAGGGCCACGCGCTGAACATCGTTCACCGCGACGTCACCCCGCACAACATCCTCCTGTCGCGGCAGGGCGTGGTGAAGCTCATCGACTTCGGTGTCGCCAAGGCGAGCAACACGATGCACCGCACGCAGACGGGCTTCGTGAAGGGCAAGTACCCCTACATGTCGCCCGAGCAGATCACCAACCAGATCATCGACAGACGCGTCGACGTCTACGCGCTGGGCCTCGTGCTCTACGAGCTGCTCACCAACGTGCGGGCGATTTCCGGGAACACCGAGCTCGAGCAGATCGACGCGGCGCGCTCGGGGTTCATTCGGCCCATCGAGCAGCTGCGTCCGAACGTGCCAGTGCCGATTCGGCAGATCCTCGCGGCGTGCATTCACTTCGACGTCAGCGCCCGCTACCCCACGGCGCTCGCGCTCAAGGAAGACCTCGAGAAGTTCCTCACGCTCGAGCGGCAGGTGGTGGGGCAGGAAGATCTGCTTCGCCTCTTCCGCGTGGTGGCGGCCGACACCGGCGACACCAGCATGTCGGACCGAAGGACCGAGCTGGAGCAGCCCGTGTCCGACAGCGGCGCCGTGGTGCTCCCCGACTCGAAGGATTCGGCGGCGCAGATCGACGCGCTGGGGTACTCGCCGACAGCCCCGAGCATGAAGATGCCGGTGCTCGCGCTCGACACCCCTGCGTCGCAGGGCAACGCGGTGGCGACACCGCAGCAACCGGTTCCCCCCCAACCAGAGCCCGCGCGCCCGCCAGTGTCGTCGCAGAGGGCCCGCGTGGCGCCGATGTCCCGCGCGCCGCTGTATGTGCTGACCGCCATCTCGCTCTCGATCATCGTGATGGTGCTCGCGCTGTGGAAGCCGTGGGCCAGTGAGCAGGTCGACCCGACGCCCGTCGTGGATGCGGGTATTGGCATCGCGGGCAGAATCGACAAGTTCGATTTCCCCCCGGAAGCGGTGGTCGACGCGGGCGTCGCTGCCGAGCCCCCGGTCGTCGACGCCGGTCTCGCGGTGGCCGGGGTGCAGACCGTCGATGCCGGCTCGGCCGTGGCCAGGCCCCCGCTGAACCCCGAGGTGGGCGACCTCGCGTGGCTCACCGTCGAAGCGGCGGTGCCCGCGTCGATCACCATCGACGGCAACGAGGTCGGCACCACGCCGCTCAAGCTCGAGCTCTCCGCGGGCGCGCACACGCTCGTCGCGAAGGGTGAAGGGCTCGACAAGAAGCAGCAGTTCAAGCTCAAGCGGGGCGAGAAGAAGACCATCTCCCTCGCGTTGACGAAGGTGACTACGCCCCCGAACACACCAGATGCCCCGCCGTCGAAGGCCGACCCCGGCACGCTCGAGATCCACGCCAACCCGTTCTGCAGCGCGATCAAGGTCGACGGCGCACAGAAGGGTCTGGGCTCGTTGATCACGGTGACGGTGCCGCCCGGCGCTCACTCCCTCGAGTGCGTGCTCGAAGACGCGTCGCTCCCGGAGCCGAAGATCAAGAAGCTCAAAGTCACCGTCGGGAGCGGGAAGACCGAGAAGGCCACCTTCAACATGCTCGAATGAGCAGCTCCGCGACGCGGGTGGCGGCGCCGCCGGGGCCGAGCCTGGCGCGCAGGGCTTCCAGCCCGGCGATGCACGTGTCGCGCGCCGGCCCTGCCCAGAGCGGCTCGAGCTCGGCGAAGATGCGCTCGGCCGTCATGTCGCCCTGCAACAACTCGGGGATGACGCGCTGCTCGCTGAGCAGGTTCACCAGCGAGAAGAAGGGGATCTTCACCAGCAGCTTGCCGACGGCGTAGCTGACGGCGTTGACCCGGTAGACGGCCACGAGGGGGCGCAGCATCAGGCCCGCTTCGAGCGTCGCGGTGCCTGAGGCGACCAGCGCCACGTCACACGCGCCGACCACCTCTGGCGCGCGGCCGGCGATGAAGAGGGGCGCGACCCCCGCAGCGGCGAAGGGCACCTTGACGAAGTCGGTGTCGAGCCCCGGCGCCACGGGCACCACGATGCGGGTGGTGGGGCGCGCGGCGATCACCTTCGCGGCGACGGCGGCGAGGGTCGGGCCGATGCGGAAGATCTCCGACTTGCGCGAGCCGGGGAGCACAGCAAGCAGCGGTCCTTCGGCCGGCAGCGACAGCGCGCTGCGAAACGAGCCCATCGGGGCGGGCGGCGGCACCTGATCGACGGTCGGGTTGCCGACGTAGGTCGCGTTCACGCCGCGGTCGCGGAAGAACTTCTCTTCGAAGGGCAGAATGCAGGCGAGGTGATCGACGCGCTCAGCGATGATCTTCGTGCGCGATTCCCGCCAGGCCCACGCCATCGGCGCCACGAACGAGACGATGGGAATGCCCAGCTTCTTGAGCCGCGCCGCGAGCCTCAAGTTGAAGTCGGGCACGTCGACCAGCAGCGCCACCGAGGGCTTGCGGGCCTTCGCGGCGGCCTCGAGATCGCCCAGCACCTTCCAGATGCGGGGCACCTTCGGCAGCACCTCGACGATGCCCATCACGGAAATCTCGTGCGCGCCGTGCACCAGCTCCACGCCCGCGGCCGCGAGTTTGGGGCCGCCCATGCCGAAGAAGCGGGTGTCGGGGCGCAGGGCCTGGAGCGCACGAACGACGTCGGCCGCGTGTTGATCTCCCGAGGCTTCACCGGCGACGACGAGGACGTCCATTCCGCGCGCAGCATGCCAGTCGCAACGGAGTATGAGGGGTCGAAGAATGGCCAGCCCGCTGCTCCAGGCGATGAAGCGACTGTTCGCGCTCGGGCGGCCGCACCGCGTGCTGCTCGGCCTCGCGCTCGCCTGCATGGTGTTGCTCGGGGGCGCGACCGGCGCGTGGGCGTTCTTGATGGGCCCGGCGCTTCGGTTTCTGTTGAGCGGAGGGACCGAGGGCTTGCAGCGGCTGCTGCCGTTCGCCCCCGGCCTCGCGTCGCTCGACGCTCAGCGCGCGCTGCTGGTGTTCCCCGCGTTGATCGTGGCGTTCGGCGCCATCAAGGGGGTCGGGTACCTCGGGCAGTTCTACTTCGTGGGGCTCTTTGGTCAGCGGGTGGTGATCGACCTGCGCCGGGAGATCTTCGGCAAGGTGTTGCGGCTCTCTCCGTCGCAGCGGGGCGCGCGGCTGTCGGGAGATCTCCTGAGCCGGTTCACGGCTGACGTGGCCGCGGTCGAGCAGGCGGCGACGTACTCGGTGGCGAGCTGGCTGCGCGACTCGCTGCAGATCGTCATCTTGATTGCCGTGGCCATCGCGAGCTCGTGGAAGCTGGCGGTGCTGGCGTTGATCGTCGTGCCGATCGCCATCTTCCCTGCGTCGCGGCTCACGGCGGCGCTGTTGCGGCGCACGCGCGAAGGGCAGGCGGCGCTCGGGCTCATTGCCGGGCAGGTGCAGGAAGGGCTGGGGGCGCTGCGCACCCTGCAGGCCTTCAACGCCGAGGCGGCCGAGCAGGCGCGCTTTCACCGCAAGACGGCGGCGGTCGAGCGTGCGCTGAGCCGGGCGGCGTGGGCGCGTGCGGGGACGCCGGGGCTGCTCGAGATCCTCGCGTCGGTGGCGATCGCCGGCACGCTGGCGTGGGCGCTGGCGAGCCGGAGCGTCGAGCCCGATGCGCTGGTCTCATTTCTGGGGGCGCTGGTGCTGGTGTACCAGCCGGCCAAAGATCTGGGCCGCGTGAGCCAGTTCGCGTTGAGCGCGGCTGCGGCGCTCGAGCGCATCGAGGCCGTCCTGCAGTTGCCCGAGCACGACGCGAAGGACGGCACCTCGCTGCCGCGCGTGAGCCGGGAGATCACGCTCCTCGACGTGCGTTTCTCGTGGGGCGAGCGGCGCGCACTCGACGGGCTGAGCCTGCGTGTTCCCCTCGGTCAGGTGACCGCGCTCGTCGGTGAGAGCGGGAGCGGCAAGAGCACGCTCGCCTCGCTCCTGCTCGGCTTCGAGCGGCCCTCGAGCGGGACGATCTCGTTCGATGGGGTCGACACGCGCGCGGCGTCGCTCTCGAGCATGCGCGCGCAGTTCGCCCTGGTGACGCAGGACCCGTTGCTGTTCGCGACGACGGTGCGCGAGAACCTGCGCCTCGCGAAGCCCGATGCGAGCGCGGCCGAGCTCGAAGCGGCCTGTCGCGTCGCCGCGGCGTGGGACTTCATCGGCGCGTTGCCCAAAGGGCTCGACACCGAGATCGGCGAGCGCGGCGTCACCTTGTCGGGTGGCCAGAAGCAGCGGCTTTGTCTCGCGCGCGCCGTGCTCGCCGACGCGCCGGTGCTGATCCTCGATGAGGCGACGAGCAACCTCGACCCGCAGAGTGAGCGCGAGGTGCAGGCCGCGCTCGAACGGGTGCTCGAGGGGCGCACGGCGATCGTCATCGCGCATCGGCTGCAGTCGATCGCAAAGGCGGCGAACATCGCGGTGCTCTCGAGCGGCAGAGTCGTCGAGCAGGGCACGCACGAGCAGTTGCTGTCGCGGGGCGGTGCGTACGCCCAGCTCTGGTCGGCGACGCAACCCGCGAGCGTCTGAGCCGAACTCGGTGCGCAGCCGGTTCTCGGCCTGGCGCCGCGACTCGCGGACCGACACGTGGGCGAGGTGGCCCGAAGGCGAACTCCCTGTCGCTGGTGGCGGTCTTCTCTCCCGGTTTCGGTCTGTGGGAGCCAACCCGAAGAGATGGGCAACGGCGGGGCATCTCTGCCTCGTGTGATCGCGGCACCCAAAGGCCTGGAGCGTCGCCGATCGCTGTGGCCGCCAGGGGCGCGGCGAGCAGCTGTTCTGAATGGGCGACAACGGCGAGAAGAGGAGCGCCCACGCTCTCAGCACAGAGCTTCGTGACGTTGACTCCACGTTGGCGGTCCGCAGCACCCGCTGGAGCACCACGACCACGCGCGTCGAGTTTCCTCAATCGCTGAGAATCACCGGCACAGACGTTTACGACGACGGGCGGAAGGGGAGGAGGCAAGTGTGCGGAAGGTATTGTGTCCTACCTTGTCCTCCACTGACACGGCTGCCCGCACGCTATTTTTCTGTCGACCGTGCGCGTTATCTTTCTGTCGCGCAAGTGCATGAAATTGTTTAGAAAACACCTTGAAACGCCAGAAGTTGAGCAGTAGGAAAGCATCGGCGCACGTGGGGAACGTGCCGCCATGGGTCTGACCTGGAGGCCAGACCTCTTCACATAAGGGTGCCTATGTCTTCACGCCTTCTCGCGGGTCTCCTGGCTGTCTCGTTCAACGCGTTCGCGGCTCCGCCGGCCGTCGATGCGTTCCTCAATCGCAAGGAGACGAAGCCGCTCGTCGACCCCCACGCGCTCAGCTCGATCTCGCGTGAGGCCTGGAACCGGGGCTTCGTGAGCTCGACCGAGCCGCGCCTGGGTGTGCCGACGTTCTTCTGGTCGGCGCCGCAGCCGGGCCGCTCGTTCCGCGCGATGGGGCTGTCGCCTGAGCAGGCGGCGCGTCGCTACCTGCTCGAGCACGCTGAGATCTACCGCGGCGAGCCCTCGCGCTGGGCCGAGGCCCGCGTGTCGAGCCTGCACGACCTGAAAGACGGCAGCGCCGTCATCGTCACCTTCCAGCAGCGCGTCAACGGCGTGCGCGTCTTCCGCGACGAGCTCAAGGTGATCATGAACGCGAAGCTCGAGCTGGTCGCGCTCGCGGGCTACCTGACGCCCGAGACGAAGGTGCGCGGCGAGTTCGCGCTGACCGCCGAGACCGCCGTCGCCTCGGCCTACACCTCGCTGGTGGGCCGTGGCCTCGATGCGGGGCAGCTGACCGATCTCGGCCAGTTCATCGGTGGCTATGAGCACTGGCAGCTCGCGGGGTCGAGCACGCCGGTGCGTACCCGCGCGGTCTATTTCCCCGTGCCCGAGGGCGTGGTGCCCGGCTTCTACGTCGAGCTCGACGTGCCCACGTCTGAGAGCGGGTCGTCGTACTTCTCGTTCGTGGTCTCGGCCGTCGACGGCGCGCTCCTCTACACGAAGAACCTGACCGCAGCCGAGGCGTTCACCTACAAGGTGTGGGCTGACGCGACGACCCTGGTGCCCCTCGATGGCCCTCAGGGCGCGAGCGCGACGCCGTACCCCAACGCGACGCCCAACGGCTTCTCGCCGACGCCGGTGGCGCAGACCCGCATCACCCTCGAGCACGCCGGCCTCTCGACGATGGACCCGTGGCTCGCCCCCGGCGCGACCACCACGCGCGGCAACAACGTCGTGGCGTATGCCGACATCACGCGCAACAACGGCTTCACGGCGGCGACCGACCCCATTGGCACCACCTCGAGCGCCAACACGTTCGATTACACCTACAACCCGGCGGTCGACCCGCAGATGGCGGGCTCGCAGCAGCAGGCCGCGATCACGCAGCTCTTCTACGACAACAACTTCTTTCACGACTGGTTCTACGACGACGGCTTCGACGAGGCGGCCGGCAACGCGCAGACCAGCAACCGCATGCGGGGTGGCAGCGGCAACGATCCGCTCCTCGCCGAGGCGCAGGACTACTCGGGCCGCAGCAACGCCAACATGTCGACCCCGTCTGACGGCGCGAGCCCGCGCATGCAGATGTACGTCTTCGACGGCAACGACGCGGCCGTGGTGACCGCGAACACCACGCCGACGCCGCAGGGCTTCAACACTCTCGCCGCCGACTTTGGCCCCCAGACCTTCAACCTCACCGCGCCGATCATGCTCGCCAACGACGGCGACGCGACGCCCACCGATGGGTGCGCGGCGGTGTGGCCCGCCAACAGCGCGGCCGGGAAGATCGTGCTCGTCGACCGCGGCACCTGCACCTTCGTCGAGAAGGCGCAGCGCGCGGCAGCGGCTGGCGCCCTCGGCGTGATCATCGCCAACAACACCGGCGGTGGCCCCATGGCCCTCCCGGGTCAGGGCTCGGTGTCCGTGCCGACGATGTCGATCAGCCAGAACGGCGGCAACGTGATGAAGATGCTCATCACCTCGGGCGGCGGTGCGACCACCGTCACCATGGGCCGCAGCGCCGCCTCGAACCGTGACGGCACACTCGACAACGGCGTCGTGGCCCACGAGTGGGGCCACTTCATCTCGAACCGCCTCATCGGCGACGGCAACGGCATCTCGAACCTCCAGGCCGGTGGCATGGGCGAAGGGTGGGGCGATTTCCACGCCGGCCTGATGGTCTCCGCAGCAAGCGACGCGACGGCACCGGGCAACACCAACTGGAACGGGGCGTTCGGGCTGGCGGGCTGGGCCGGCGGGGCCACCGACCCTGACGGGTATTACTTCGGCTTCCGCCGCTACCCCCTCTCGTACGACCTCGCAAAGAACCCGCTCACCTTCAAGCACATCAGCGACGGCGTCGCGTTGCCGACGACGGCGCCGGCCGCCTTCGGTCGCAACGGGGCTGACAACGCCGAGGTGCACAACACGGGCGAAGTGTGGGCCGTGATGTTGTGGGACTGCTACGTGCTGCTGCTGCGCGACCAGCGGTACACCTTCGAGCAGGCCCGCGCGAAGATGAAGCGCTACCTGGTCGGCGCCTACAAGGCGACCCCGCTCATGCCGAACTTCGTCGAAGCGCGCGATGCCGTGCTGGCCGTGGCCGCAGCCGATGACGCGACCAACTTCGCGGCCTTCTGGGGCGCGTTCGCGCGGCGCGGCCTGGGCATGGCGGCGGTCGCCCCCGATCGCGACTCGCAGACCAACGCGCCCCTCACGGAGAACTTCTCGGTCGGCAACGCGGTCACCATCACCGAGGTGACGCTCGACGACAGCGGCACGAGCTGCGACCGCGATGGCAACCTCGACGCCAACGAGCGCGGCGTGCTCACCGTGCGCGTGCGCAACACCGGCACGGGCGCGCTGACGGGCGCGACGGTGAGCCTCACCTCGAGCACCGCGGGGGTCACCTTCCCCAACGGCGGGTCGCAGACGCTGCCCGGCACGCAGCCCTTCGGCACCGCCACGGTGAGCTTCCCGGTCGCGCTGGGTGACGTGCAGATGCCCCAGGGCGGCATGTTCACCGTCACCGTGAGCGACCCCTCGCTGGCGATGGGCCCGGTGACCTACCAGGCCATGTTCCGCCTCAACTTCGACATGGTGCCCAACAGCAGCCGCTTCGATGACGTGGAAGCGCCGGTCTCGACGTGGACCGCCGCGTCTGACCAGAACGGCAACACGGGCAGCAACTTCCGCATCTTCCAGTCGACGGCGACGCAGCACTTCTGGTTCGGCCCGAACCCCGCGTCGCCTGCCGACACGTGGCTCACCTCGGCGAACCTCGTGGTGGGCACTGGCCCGCTGACGGTCGCCTTCAAGCACCGCTTCGACTTCGAGCGCAGCAGCACGGAGTTCTTCGACGGCGCCGTGCTCGAGGTCAGCGCCAACAACGGCGGCACGTGGACCGACGTCGGCATGCAGACGACGCCGGGCTACACCGGCACGTTGAGCACCTCGCAGAACCAGAGCGCCAACCCGCTGCGTGGCAAGCGCGCGTACGTCGGCAAGAGCGCGATGTACCCGACGTTCACCACCGAGACCGTCAACCTCGGCACCACCTACGCGGGGCAGACCATCAAGTTCCGCTTCCGCATCGGCGCTGACGACGCCGCCGCTGCCAAGGGGTGGGAGATCGACGACATTCAGATCACCGGCATCACCAACCAGCCCTTCACCAGCGTGACGTCTGACCCGAACTCGTGCAGCAACCAGGCGCCGACCTCGACGGTCGGCCCGAACATCGAGGTCGACGAGCGCTCGACGGTGACGCTGGTCGGCGGGGGCACGGATCCAGACAACGATCCCCTCACGGTGACGTGGACGCAGGTCGCCGGCCCGATGGTGACCCTCACCGGCAACACGTTCGTGGCGCCGGAAGTGATGGTCGACACGCTGATCGTGCTGCAGATGACGGTGACCGACGGCCGCGCAGTGACGCTGCCGAAAGAACAGACGGTGCTGGTGAAGAACGTCAACCAGGCCCCGGTGGCCACCGTGCCCGCGTCGCAGGAAGCGCTGCAGGGCACCATCGTCACGGTGTTCGGCTCCGGCAGCGACGCCGATGGCGACGCCATCACCTACGAGTGGTCGCAGCTCGAGGGCCCGCAGGTGGCGCTCAGCGATGCGGCGACTGACACCGTGGCCTTCGTGGCCCCGGCGGTGGCCGAAACGGCGGTGGTGAAGCTGCAGCTCGTCGTGCGCGACGCACTTCAGTCGTCGGCGCCGGCCATCGTCGACATCGTGGTGAAGAACCCGAACCCGGTGGTGGTCGAGCCGATGCCCAGGGGGTGCGGCTGCATGACGGGCGTTGAGCTGTTGCCGCTCGCGCTGCTGGGTCTGATGCTGCGCCGTCGTCGCCGCTGAGCGCCAGAGGGCACCCCTCCCCCCGAGCCTGTTGCCCCTGACGCCGTCGCCCCAGGGGGCTTTGGCCCCTCAGGGGAGAGGGAGACAGAGCTTCGGGGTCCGCCCTCCTCGCGTGTATGGTCCGCCGCCATGATGCATCGCTTCTTCTCCGCGCTGGTCGTCGCGGCTGCCTTCAGTGGCTGCTTCTTTCCTGCTGATCGCGGCCGGGTGGTCGAGAACCGCCTCGACGCGCTCAACGCCGACAACGTGAAGCTGCGCGCCGAGCTGGCCGAGACGCGGGGCAAGCTCGAGGAGACGACGTCTCAGTTGCAGGCCGCGCTCGATCAGCTCGATCGCGCCAGCCGCACCACCGGCGCGAACATGGGCGTGAAGGTCGACACTGCGCTGCAGGACATCGCGGTGCTGCGCGGCCAGGTCGAGTCGCAGCAGGTGAAGCTGGGCGAGCTCGACGCGAAGGTGGTCTCCGTGGCCTCGGCCCCGGTGACGCCGCCGACGCAGCCCGAGCCGAAGAAGGAAGAGCTCAAGCGCCCCGACGACCCGAAGGACTTCATCAAGCTGGCCGACGAGAAGTCGAAGGCCGGCGAGGTCGAGCTGGCGCGCAAGCTGTACACCGAGTTCATCAAGAAGTGGCCGCGCGACGAGGCGGTGGGTGAAGCGCACTTCTCGATGGGCGAGATCTTCTTTGGCGAGCAGAAGTGCCGCGAGGCGCTCTACGAGTTCGGGAAGGTGATTCAAGACCACCCGAAGACGAAGTCGACGCCGCTCGCGTACCTGCGCAGCTCCGACTGCTTCAAGCAGCTCAAGATGAATGACGAGGCGCGGCTTGCGCTCGAAGAGCTCGTGAAGAGCTTCCCGAAGAGCGACGCCGCGAAGACGGCCAAGACCCGCCTCGCCGACCTGCGCAAAGCGGGCAAGAAGTGAGGGCCTGGCTGCTGCTCGCGCTCTTGTCGCTGCCGGCGTTCGCGGGTGGCAAGCAGCTGTCGCTCGTCTTCCAGGGAGACAACGGGGGCGAAGTCGCCCCCTGTGGTTGACGCGCCAACCCCACTGGCGGTCTGGCCAGGCGCAAGACGGTGATGATGGAGTGGCAGGGCAACCTGCTGCTGCTCGACTCGGGCAACGCGCTCTTCGCGAATGCGGGGGTGGCGACCGACGCCGACAAGAAGCGCGCGACCTTCGTCTTTCAGGTGATGGAAGAGCTCGGCTACCGCGTGATGGCGGTCGGTCAGCGCGATCTCTCTGCGGGTACGGCGTTCCTCGAGGGGTTGGCGAAGGGCAAGAAGGTGAAGCTGCTCTCGGCGAACCTCCAGCGCGACGGCAAGCGGATCTTCGACGCGAGCGTGCTCATCGACGTGAAGGGCGTGAAGGTGGGCATCATCGGGTTGTCGGCTCCGGGCCCGCTCGCGCCCAACGAGCCGAAGGTGGTGGCGGCCCCGACGATGGATGCGCTCAAGGCCGCGCTCGCCGAGCTGGGCCCGCGCGACGTGACGGTGGTGCTCGCGGCGACCAGCTACGCCGATGCCATGCAGCTTTCCACCGAGGCCAAAGACGTCGACTTCGTCATTCAGTCGGGTGAATTCCGCGGCACGGTGCCCCCGCAGCGGTTGAGCGACACCTCGGCCGTGCTGCTGGCCTCAGGGCAGAAGGGCCAGGCGATGGCGAAGCTCGATCTGTCGCTGGGCAACGGCAAGGGTGCCTTCGTCGATCTCTCGATCGCCGATCGCGATCGCCAGCAGGCCGACTTCGTTGGCGAGCAGATCAAGACGCTCAAAGAGCGCCTCAAGCTCGCGAAGGACAAAGAGGGCATCGCGCAGCTCAAGCTCACGCTGGGTGACTTTCAGAAGCGACAGGCCGAGCTGAACGCCGCCGCGAACAAGAAGTCGGGCGACGTGAAGCGCTTCAACTTCGAGTGGAAGGTGCTGGGCAGCGACGTGGTCGACGATCCCGGGCTCAAGGCGCGCGTGCTCGAGATCGATCCCGGCTATTCCGGCACGCACTGACTGGTGCGATGACACGCGCAGATGGAACTCGAGTCGCTCTTCGCGGCCGTCTACGCGCGGCCTGCCGATGATGGTGCCCGGCAGGTGCTGGCCGATGCGCTGCAGGAACTCGGCGACCCGCGCGGAGAATTCATCTCACTGCAGCTCCAGAGCCGGCGCACGCAGCGGGGTGAGCGGCGCATGCAGAAGCTGCTCGAGCGGCACCGCACCGAGTTCCTGCGGGGGCTGTCGGCGATCGTCATGCCCGGCGGCGATCAGCGGTGGGATCGAGGTTTCCTCGCGGAGGCCACGGTGTTGCTCGAGGGGCTGCACGTCGAGCTGCCCGAGCTCGCGACGCTCGAGCAGGTCGACGTGGTGTTCAGCCCGGCCACGCCGCTCGAGCTGGCGTCACCGCACATGCGCTCGCTGCGCGAGGTGCGCCAGGCCTCGTTGAGCGCGGTGCCGGTGTTGTTTCAGGCGAAGCCTCCGTTGCCGAACCTCGAGGCGGTGGCGTTGTCGGGCCCGACGAATCTGCTCTCGTGGCCGCAGGCGACCATCGACGTGCTCTCGAACTCGACGAGCTTGCCGAAGCTCTCGCGGCTCACGCTCTCCACCGGCATCAGCAACTTCCCCCAGCTCGACTGGGTGTGGAACGCACCGCTCATGCACCGGCTCAAGACGCTCGAGTTTCGGGGTGGGTTCGCCGGGGTGGCGTTGCGCGAGCTGCTCGAGATCGTGCGAACCTTGCCGCACACGGCGGGTGCGGTGGTGTTTCACGGGGGTGGGGTGACGTTGCGGCTGCGCTCCGCCGACCGCTTTCGATCGCTGCAGGTGACCGACCTCGAGCCGCCCAAGGGCGTGCTGGTGTTGGCGGCGATGCTCGACACGCTGCCGCCCGACGGGCTCGACGATCTCTCGGTCGCTGCGCTGGAACCGCTCGAGCCCAACCTGAGTGGCACCCTGCGCATGGCGACCAGGCGCTTGAAGCTCACCAACCTCGAGCTGCCGTAGACGTCACGGCCGCATGAAGTGGCAGGTATAGCCGTTGGGGTTCTTCACCAGGTAGTCCTGATGGGAATCCTCGGCCTTGTACCAGGTGGTCGCGGAGACGATCTCGGTGACGATCGGCTTCTTCCACTTGCCGCTCTTGTCGACCTTCGCCTTCACCTCTTCGGCGACCTTCCGCTGGTCGTCGCTCATGAAGAAGATGGCCGAGCGGTACTGCGTGCCGACGTCGTTGCCCTGGCGGTTGAGCGTGGTCGGGTCGTGCATGCGGAAGAACCAGTTCTCGAGCAGGTCGGCGAAGGCGAGCTTCTTCGGGTCGTAGACGACCTTCACCGACTCGGCGTGACCCGACTTGCTGTCGTGCGTGTCGTCGTAGGTCGGGTTCTTGAGCCAGCCGCCGGTGTAGCCAGCCTCGGTGTCGATCACGCCGGGGATCTTGCGGAGGAGATCCTCCATGCCCCAGAAGCAGCCGCCCGCGAGGTACACGGCCTCGGTGGTGACGCCCGCGGCGGCGACGCCTTCCTGCTTCACGAGGGGGAAGAGCTTCACGTACTGCCCATAGCCGTCGGCCTGCAGGCGCCTGGCGGGCACGAACTTCAGCGACGCGGAGTTGATGCAGTACCGCAGGCCACCCTTGTCGGACGGGCCGTCGTCGAACACGTGGCCGAGGTGCGAGTCGGCGTTCTTTGAGCGCACCTCGATGCGCACCATGCCGAAGGTGATGTCTTTCTTCTCGGTGACGTTCGGCTCGAGCGGCCTGGTGAAGCTGGGCCAGCCGCTGCCGCTGTCGAACTTGTCGGCGCTCGAGAAGAGCGGCTCACCTGAGACGACGTCGACGTAGATGCCGTCTTCGTGGTTGTCCCAGTACGCGTTCTTGAACGGGGGCTCGGTGCCGCATTCTTGCGTGACGCGGAACTGCTCGGCGGAGAGCTTCTTCTTCAACTCGTCGGTGGCGGGCTTCGCAAACGACTTCACGGTGCTGTTCTCCTGGTCTTTGGTGGGTTTGGCGGGGGCCTGCTTGTTCGACTGGGCGTATGCGTTCATCGCGAGGACGAGGACAGTGGCCAGCAGGGCAAGGGCGAGGAGCCAACGGTTCATGTTGGGGCTACGCATGGCGGCCTCGCGTGGTTTCCGCAACCTGAAGTGAAAGGTGGGACACCGGTTGGGCAGTCGCCGTCAGTGCGCTTCGAGGGCCGCGCGTGCGCGGGCGCGACCGAGGTTCCATTGCAGCAGGGGGTCCTCGCCGGAGGGGAGCGTGGTGTCTCCGGACAGCCGGCCCTGCTCGATGAGCACGGCGAGGGCGTCTTCTGACAGTGCGACGAGGTAGGCGAGGTCGACCTGCCCGCGCTCGAGGTTGCGGCGCGTGATGAACGCGTCGGGAGCCAGCAGCGCGAGACCGAGCAGCGTCGAGGTGCACAGGGCGAGGGCGCCGCCGACGAAGGCGCGCTCGGCGGTCCACAGCGTCAGGGCGCGCCACGCGAGCACGGCCGTCACGAGCAGCAGGCCTGCATAGGCCATGAGGCGCAGCACGGTCAGGCCGTACGCCAACTCGTAGCGCCACAGCCGCGTCACGCCGCTCACGATCATCGGCATGGTGGCGAGCACGAGCGCGGTGCTCAGCCCCTTGAACGCGAGCGTCTGGGTTGGCGACTCGAGACGGGTGCGGGCGGGCAGGGCCATCAACAGCGCGAGGATGCCGATCGCCGCGGTGAGCAGTTGAAAGAAGCCCTCGTGCGCCGCTTCGGAGAACGTCACACCCGCTGGCAACTCGCACGACGACGGCGCGAGCGCACACGGTGTCGAGGTGAGGCCGAACGCGAGCAACATCGTGGTCAGCGTGCCCAGCAGCGCGAAGCTCTCGAAGCCCTGCAGCACGCGACCGGGGGCGCTGGGTTTCACTCCATCGCGGCGGCGGGCCGTCATCACGATGACCCCGATCAACACCACGCCGCTGATGACGGTGACGAAGGCCCCGCGCACGAAGCCGCTCAAGGGGATGCCAAAGAAGAGCGCCTCGATCGACCCGATGCGCGAACGGAACACTGCGTCACCCGAGGTGAGCAGGCCCAGCAGCACCAGCGCGGGCGGCACCACGATGAAGAACAAGCGCATCGCTCCGGGGCCGAAGCGCGAGACCGCGTCGCCGACCTTCGCTCGATCGAGGCCACGCGAAGACGCGATGGCGCCGGCGTAGACCGACTGGCCGAAGGTCTTGAAGGGCCACCCGAGCAGCTGGCCGGTGCGCAGTGACGACAGCGGGCGCTCGCCCGTCCACCCCTGTACGGCGATGGCGAAGAGCAGCACCGAGGCGAGCGAGCTCAACACCGCGAGCCACGTCGACGCGTGGAGCATGGTGGACGAGAGCAGCAGCACGGCGCCCAGCAGCACCCAGCGGTGACCTCCCGCGCGCTGCCAGCCTTCCTTGCCGCCATTGAACGCGATGGCCGCGCCGAGCAGACCCGCGAAGAGGGCGTGACCGAGGCCGAAGCGCGCTCCATCGAGGAGCACCTCGACCGCCAGCCCGAGCGCGAGGCCCAACCCCACCTGCGACGAGGTGAGGCGGAGGCGCTGCGCGAACGTGGGCTTCGACGGCGCGGGGACGAAAGCAGACGGCAGGGCGGTGGGCGTCATGGGTGCATTCATGACGCAGGACCCAGTGCAACCGGCTGGCCCGAGGGTGAACGGTCGGAAGGCGAAACGAACGGTCGCGGCTGGCAGGTCGCGTGGCCCGCCAACCGCAGCGGTGTGGCGTTACGGCAACACGACGTAGCTGCCCGTGTACGACGGGTAGTCGTTCGAGGTGACACCGTTCGCGGTGCTGCCCGTATACGAGGCCGAGCCCGGGTAGATCTCGATGGTCATCACGCCGCCGTCGAAGTCGAACTTCCCGCTGTGCACGCCGGCGACGCACATTGGTGAGTCATCGGTGTAGATGCGCGTGCCCCAGACGGTGTCTTCCGCGCCGCCGGAGGGGCAGGTCAGGCTGTAGCGTTGGCCGTTCTCGCCGCGGAATTGCACGGCGGTGTCGCTCCAGGTGAGCGTGCCGAGATCGATGACCATGCCGCCGTCCCACTGCGAGGTGCCGGCATCAGGAGGCGCCGGCATGCGGTTCGGATTGCCGAGGAGCATGCCGGTGCTGCCCACGAAGCCGATCGACGAACTGTAGGTGGAGAAGCCGTTCGAGGTGATGCCGTTGCGGGTGGTGCCCTCGTAGAAATCGGCGCCCGGGCGCGACTCGATGGTCAGTACGCCGCCCGCGAGCAGGGTGATGATGCCCATGTGCTCGCCCGCGGTGCAGACATCGGAGTCGGAGGTGTAGAGATCGGTACCCCACAGGCTGCCCTCGGTACCGCCCGCCGGGCAGTAGCCGGTGAAGCGCTGGCCGAACTCATCGGGCACGGAGAATTGGGTGAAGTCGCCGGCGTCGGCCGATGCGCCGCCGTCCCACAGGGGTGTCCACGCGCTGGTGCTGCCGCCGCCGGTCGCGCTGCCGCCACCCGTCGCGCTGCCGCCACCCGTCGCGCTGCCGCCGCCTGTCGGGCTCCCACCACCCGTCGCGCCGCCGCCCCCCGTTGCGTTGCCGCCACCGGTCGCGCTGCCTCCGCCAGTGGTGGTGCTGCCGCCGCCCGTGCCTCCGTCGGCGCTCATGTTCCCACCGCAGGCTGAGACGACGGCAGTGACGGCGATGAACAGGGCACGACGCATGTGCGTTCTCCTCGGAAAAGGGGACGGTGATGGTACCTCACGACTTCTTCACGAACTCGGACTTCAGCTGCATGGCGCCGAAGCCGTCGAGCTTACAGTCGATGTTGTGGTCGCCTCGACGAGCTTGATGTGCTTCACGCGCGTGCCGACCTTGAGCGACGACGTGGCGCCCTTGACCTTGAGATCCTTGAGTGACGCTGTCGCCGTCTTGCAGGCGGGTGCCGTGGGCGTCTTTCGCCACGAGCCTTGCACTTCGGGCACGGGGGCAGCTCAGCGGACATCCGCAGGCAGGTACACGAGCGGTTCCACCTCGTCATGTGCGGCGGTTGCACCTTCCATTCGAGCGCATCGGGAATGGAGCGAGTATGAACGCGCCCGCTCATGGCGACGCTTTCGTCTCAACTGAATGTCCGCAGTGCAGAGTTCCAGGCCAACGCCGCAGCGATGCAGGCCATCGTCGACGACCTGAAGGCGAAGGTCGCCAGGGTGTCGGAAGGCGGCGGTGAAGAGTCGCGCAAGAAGCACACCTCGCGCGGCAAGCTCTTGCCCCGCGAGCGCGTGAACCAGCTGCTCGACCCCGGCACGCCGTTCCTCGAGTTCAGCCAGCTCGCCGCGATGGGCATGTATGAAGACGCAGCGCCCGGCGCAGGCATCATCACCGGCATTGGCCGCGTCGCCGGCCGTGAGTGCGTCATCGTCTGCAACGACGCGACGGTGAAGGGCGGCACGTATTACCCGGTGACGGTGAAGAAGCACCTCCGTGCGCAGGAGATCGCGAAGGAGAACCGGCTGCCCTGCATCTACCTGGTCGATTCGGGCGGCGCGAACCTGCCGAACCAGGACGAGGTCTTCCCCGACAAGGAACACTTCGGTCGCATTTTTTTCAATCAGGCGAACCTCAGCGCCGAGGGCATTCCGCAGATCGCCGTGGTGATGGGCTCGTGCACCGCCGGTGGCGCGTACGTGCCGGCGATGAGCGACGAGAGCATCATCGTGAAGAACCAGGGCACCATCTTCCTCGGCGGGCCCCCGCTGGTGAAGGCGGCCACCGGTGAGGTCGTGACGGCCGAAGATCTCGGCGGTGGCGACGCGCACACCCGCTTGAGCGGCGTGGTCGATCACCTCGCGCAGAACGATCTCCACGCGCTGGCCATCGCGCGGCGCACGGTGGGCACGCTGAACGTCGCGAAGCGTCCCGACCTGCTGCTCCGCGAGCCGCGCCCGCCGAAGTTCGACCCGTCGGAACTGTACGGCGTCATCCCCACCGACTCGCGCAAGCCCTTTGACGTGCGAGAGATCATCGCCCGCATCGTCGACGCCTCGGAGTTCGACGAGTTCAAGGCCCGCTACGGAACGACGCTCGTCACGGGCTTCGCGCACGTGCATGGCATGCCGGTGGGCATCATCGCCAACAACGGCATCCTCTTCTCCGAGAGCGCCTTGAAGGGCGCGCACTTCATCGAGCTGTGCTGCCAGCGCCGCGTGCCGCTGGTGTTCCTGCAGAACATCACCGGCTTCATGGTCGGGCGAAAGTACGAGAACGAAGGCATCGCGAAGAACGGCGCGAAGATGGTGACCGCCGTCTCGACCGCAGCCGTGCCCAAGTTCACGGTGATCATCGGCGGCTCGTTCGGCGCGGGGAACTACGGCATGTGCGGCCGCGCCTATTCGCCGCGCTTCTTGTGGATGTGGCCCAACGCGCGCATCAGCGTGATGGGCGGCGAGCAGGCGGCAAGCGTGCTGGCGACGGTCAAGCGCGATGGCATCGAGGGCAAGGGCGGGAAGTGGAGCGCGGAAGAAGAGGCCGCGTTCAAGGCGCCGATCCGCTCGCAGTACGAGACGCAGGGCCACCCGTACTACGCGTCGGCGCGCCTGTGGGACGACGGCATCATCGACCCGGCAGACACGCGCATGACGCTCGCGCTCGGGTTGTCGGCCACGCTCAACGCACCCATTCCCGAGACGAAGTTCGGTCTCTTCCGGATGTGATCATGTTCACCAAAATCCTCATCGCGAACCGTGGAGAGATCGCCTGTCGCGTCGCGACCACCGCGAAGCGTCTCGGCATTCAGACCGTCGCCGTCTATTCCGACGCCGACGCAGGCTCGAAGCACGTCGCCTCGTGTGACGAAGCGGTGCACCTCGGCCCTGCCGCCGCCAGGGAGTCGTACCTGGTGATGGAGAAGATCCTCGCCGCCGCGAAGTCGACCGGCGCGCAGGCGATTCACCCCGGCTACGGCTTCCTCTCGGAGAACGAAGACTTCGCCGACGCGTGCGTGAAGGCGGGCATCACGTTCATCGGGCCTCCGGCGAGCGCGATCAGCGCGATGGGGCTCAAGAGCGAAGCCAAGGCGCGCATGGAGAAGGCGAAGGTGCCGCTCGTGCCCGGCTACCACGGCGCCGATCAGACGCCCGCGCTGTTGCAGAAAGAAGCCGATCGCATCGGCTACCCGGTGCTCATCAAGGCCAGCGCCGGTGGTGGCGGCAAGGGCATGCGCGTGGTCGAGAAGTCAGCCGACTTCATCGCGGCCCTCGAGTCGTGCAAGCGCGAGGCGATCAACGCGTTCGGCGACGACGCGGTGTTGATCGAGAAGTACCTCACCAAACCGCGCCACGTGGAGGTGCAGGTCTTCGCCGACACGCACGGAAACTGTGTGTATCTGTTCGAGCGCGACTGCTCGGTGCAGCGGCGTCACCAGAAGGTGCTCGAAGAAGCGCCTGCCCCTGGCATGAGCGAGGCGCGGCGCAAGGCGATGGGCGAAGCGGCGTGCGCGGCGGCGAAGGCGGTCGGCTACGTGGGTGCGGGCACGGTGGAGTTCATCGCCGAGGGAGACCAGTTCTTCTTCATGGAGATGAACACCCGCCTGCAGGTCGAGCATCCGGTGACCGAGATGATCACCGGCTTCGATCTCGTCGAGTGGCAGCTGCGCGTGGCGGCGGGCGAGAAGCTCCCGGCCACGCAGGAACAGCTGAAGATCCGCGGGCACGCCCTCGAGGCGCGCGTGTACGCCGAGAACGCCGAGAAGGGCTTCCTGCCTTCCATCGGCACGTTGCAGCACCTCCGCTTCCCCGAGCACGTGGCGTTCGTGCGCGAGGGCGCGGTGCGCGTCGACAGTGGCGTGCGACCGGGTGACGCGATCACGCCGTTCTACGACCCGATGATCGCGAAGCTGATCGTGTGGGGTGAAGATCGGCAGCAGGCGCTTGCGCGCATGAGCGACGCGCTGGCGCACACGCAGATCGTCGGCCTCGCCACCAACGTCGCGTTCTTGCGCAGGCTGGTGCACTGCAAGGCCTTCGCGAGCGCCGACCTCGACACCGGCCTCATCGCGAAGAACACAGCCGAGCTCTTCCCCGAGGCGACGAAGCCCACGGTCGAGGTGCTCTCACTCGCGGTCTGTGCGCTGCTCGCCAGCGAGACGAAGACGGAAGGCGCAGACCCGTGGAGTTCCCGCACCGGCTGGCGGCTCAATCAAGACTTCGTGCGCTCGCTCAAGCTCGGCGGGCACGACGTGCAGCTCGTCTACACGCACGACGGGTACCGGTTCGAGGGCCAGGCGTTGCGCTTCAAGCACGTGGGCGTCGACTTCGAGCTGATGCTGGGTGGGCAGCCGGTGCGCGGCACGGTGGTGCAGGAAGGCGAGACGCTGCACGTGTTCCACGCAGGCACGCGCACCGAGCTCGAGCTGTTCGACGCCATCGCGCACGCAGGGGTCGATGACTCGCACGCCGGGAAGCTCGTCGCGCCGATGCCCGGGAAGATCGTCGCGCTGCTCGCGGCGAAGGGCGGGGTGGTGAAGAAGGGCACTCCGCTGTTGGTGATGGAGGCGATGAAGATGGAGCACACCATCACCGCCCCGACCGACGGCACGGTGAGTGAGTTCCTCTTCTCGCCCGGTGATCAAGTCGCCGAGGGCGCTGAGCTGCTGAAGTTCGAGGCCTGAGCGACGATGCGCCTGTGGCTCCCGCCCGCTGTGAGGCGTGCGGTGCGGAGATCGGGCCGCTACTTCACGGCCATGCGAATGGGGTTGCTCAGCGTCATGGTGCTCGCTGGGTGCGGAGGGACGTCGGCGCCCACGCCCCTGACTCCCGGTGCCGTTTTCCGCAGCACGGGGACGAGCTTTGGGGCCGGGCCGCTCGAGGTGGCGCAGCGCGATCTGCGCCCTGGTGAAAGCGGGGTCCCGTTGACGGTGCGGCTCTTTGCGCCGGTCGCTACGGGCACGTACCCGGTGGTGCAGTTTCAGCACGGCTTCCTCAGCGATCGCCGCGCGATGGACGAGGTGCTGACACGGCTCGCGTCGCATGGCTTCGTCGTGGTCGCGCCCCAGATGTACCCGGCCGACGGTGTGCCGCTCGGGAAGGAAGCGGCCGCAGACGAAGCCCGCTCTGCCGTCACGCTCGCGAAGTGGAGCCACGAGTTCGCCGCGACGGTGATGGGCAGCGCCGCTGATCCGCGACCCATCGGGCTCGCCGGTCATTCCCGCGGAGGGAAGGTGAGCTGGCTCGCCGCGCAGCAGGGCCTCGAGGTGCGCGGGCTCGTGGGCGTCGACCCGGTCGACGGTCGAGGCGGGCCGCTGCTCTCGGCCCAACCGGAGGCGCTCCCGGCTGCGGTCGAAGGGCTGCCGCCGTCGTTGGTGATTGGCATGGAGAAGGGCGGCGCGTGCGCGCCCGAAGGTGACAACTTTCGTCACTTCTTCGAGCGCACCACACCGCCCACGACGCTGGTGGTGGCCCTCGGCCATGGCCACGCCGACATGCTCGACTCCGACATCGGCACCGAGGGGTTGTGCTTCTCAGGGCCCGAGCGCGAGGCGGTACGTACACTCACGTCCGGGGCGATGAGCGCCTTCTTCCGCAGCGTGCTGCAGGACGACGCGAGCGCCGCGCTCGAACTCGAGATGCCCCTCGTCGCGCCGCTGGAGGTGACCCGTGAAGCTCGTTGATCTGCGCATCGTGGCGCTGGCCCTGGCGCTGACAGGCGGCTTTGCCCATGCGCAAGACGCTCAGGCGCAAGACGATCGTCCGGTCGCAAAGCCCGAGCGGAGCGCCCGGCTCCTCGGCGAGGCAGCGACCATCGCCGCCGGAGGGCTGGTCTTGCCCTTCGTCACCTATGCAGGCCTCACGGCCGGGCTGCAGTCGTTCACCGGCTTCTTCGCGGGCGTGCTCGGCGGCTCGCTGGTCGGCCTGGTGCTCGCGCCCATCGCGGTCGCCATCGCCCACCGGTTGCTCGGCGGTGACGCGGGTGCGGGGCGCGCGGTGGTCGGCGCGTTACTCGGGCTGGTGGCGGGGCTCCTCATCGGGCTGCCGTTGGCGACGGTGCCCTCGGGGGCTTACGTGTTCGGGCTCGGGCTCGCATGGATGATGCCTTCCCTCGGCGCCGCCATCGCGCTCGAGCTGGGCGCAGGGCCTCGACCGCAGGCGGGCGTGGTCGTCGCGCGCTTCTAACCTCGTCGGCCCGAATCAGAACGGCGTGTCGGTTGACCAGCGCGGACCCATCGGTGCGCCGCCATCGTTGAGGGGGCCGTGGTTCTGCGTGGCCGACGCGTCGTTGGCGATGAGCCGGGTGCCTTCGAGGTGGAAGAGGACGACCGTCATCAAGACTGGGCTGTGGCGTACCCCGGCAACCGTCGACGTCGACTCACCCGGTCCATCGAGATCTCCAGCGCGGGGCAGGGCGTCGTAACGCTCATCGAGAGGTGCCCCGCTGAGGTCGCCTTCGTGACGAAGAGCGTTCACGTCGCCAACGGCAGCGGTGTCATCGCGGTGCCGCGCTCGGAGGGGCGTTCGTGGTTCGAGCTGCGCCCAGCCCGCAGGCATCGTGGAGGAGATCCTCGTCAAGACCGTGCCGAAGCCCCGCCGGGCGACGACGGAGAATGGGTTTCGCATCATGCAGCTGCGCACGATGATCGAACGCGGCGGTGACTGAGCTTCAGTGGTCCCACGGGTTGGCGCGCTGATCGTTGATCGCCACCCAGAAGCGGGCGTCTTTCGGCAGCTCGCCTTCGGCCCCGAAGCCCCACGCCCCACCGTCGTGGAACTCGGCCATGCGCCAGCCCTCACCGAACTTCCCTGCGCACATGCGATCGGCCGTGGTGCGCGAGCGAATCTCGAGACCGAGCACCTCGGGCAACAGCGCGATGGCGCCACCCGTCCACCCGATTTGGGGCACCAGCGCGGGGAATGAGAAGGCCGCTGGGCGCGGTCGGGCACCGGGCTGAAAGCAAAGCAGAGGCCTCGTGTCGGAGCAGGGCGTGTCGCCCACATAGGCGTTGGTGCTGTGGTCGATGGCGCCCACCCACGTGGTGAGCCCGCTCTGGCCGCGCACGCCGCAGGTCATGGCCTTGCACTCGCGCCCGGTGGGCGGCGGCGGCGGCGTCTCGACGGGCGGGGCCACCGGTGCGGGCTGCTCTGCGACCACAGGCGGGCGGACGGGCGTGGGCTGCGGCACGAAGACGGGTGGCGCGGGACGGTCGCTCGGCTGCGGTGGCCCGGCTCTCCACGCTGCGAACTCGCTCGGGTCCTGCTGGCTGAACCAGAGGGCGATCAACGCGATCCCCAGCGCCACGGCCATCACTGCGATCGACAGCATGCGCTTCATGGGGAAGATCGAAGCGCGCGGCCAGCCAGCACACCAGCGCGGAGTGTCATCGCCGCCACCACGGCCATACGGCGCGCAGGCTCAGCCAGGCGCTCGCGACGATCGCCACGAGCGCTCCTGCGCGGGGAAACACCGGCAGACACCCGAGCGCAGTCGCCCCGGCGAGGGCGAGCGTCAGCGCCCATGACTGCTTGAACGGCTTGAGCCACGCCCAGAACTCGCGGCGCGCCTGAGCGGCCAGGGCCAGCGCGCTCGCAGTCAACAGCCCCAGCACCGCGATCGAGTCGGTCAGCCCGGTGAGATCGAACCGCACCGGCATCCCTCCGGTCGATGCGCTCGCGTACGACAGGAGCGGCGCCAGCCCCAGCGCGGCGAGTGACAACAGCGTCCACCCGGTGCGCTCGCCCGTGAACTGCCGCCACGCTCGGGCCACCATCGCCGCCTCTTCGGCATTCTGCTCGAGCACGGCCAGCGCGGCGCAGAGGTGCTCCGGGCTCGTCTGCAGGGCCCGACAGAGCGCCTCTCTCGCACGACCGACGGCCTCCGCGAGCTGGGCGGCGTCGCGCAGCTCGAGCTCGAACGACGACCGGTGGCGCGCTCGGGCCTCGGCGTCGACGGTGTCAAGCTCGCGGGCGGCGAGGGTTCGCGCCAGGGCCTGCACCTCGAGGGCACGGTGCTGCCAGTCGTGGGCGAGCAGCTTCGTCAGGGCGCGGTACTCGACGAGCGCGCGCTCGAGGTGAAGCCACCCACCCTCGAGCACGACATCGACCCACCTCGGCACCGGGACGCGAGCGAGCAGCTGCATGCACGGTCTGACACCGGCGCGGCGATTCGGTTGCAGCGTGGCTCAGCCGGCGAGCACCAGCAGCGACTTCACCACTGCGGCGAGCACCAGCGAGGCCAGCGCCGTCGTACCCACGATGACGAGGATGGGGTGCCGATCGACGGCGTGGCGCGACTCACCGAGCATGCGCTTGAAGAACGTGCGCTGACACTGCACCCGGCACTCCCCGCGCAGAATGCGCTGCAGCTCGTTCTCCATCTCCGAGACGGTTTGCCAGCGCTGCGTCTTGTCTTTGCGCAGCCCGCGCTCGAGGAACCAGTCGAGCTCAGCGGGCACCTGGTCGCGGCCCTTGCCCAACGAGACGACGTTCAAGGGCGGTTGGGCGGTCAGCACGCCCTCGACGACGGCTTCGATGGTCTCGCGGCCGTCGAGGTAGTGCTTGAGGTGCAGCAGCTCGTGGAACACCACGCACAGCGAGTAGATGTCGCTGCGCACGTCGAGCGTCTCGTTCTCGCGGCGGGCCTGCTCGGGCGACATGTAGAAGGGTGTGCCGAGCAGCGAGCCCGCCATCGTCTGCAGCGGGGTGCCCGCGCGCTGCGGCAGCTCGGGGGCCAGTTCGGGGTGATCAGACGTGAACCGGCGGGCCAACCCCCAGTCCATCACCGTCACTTCGCCGTACGGGCCGACCATGATGTTCGCCGGCTTGAGATCGCGGTGGATGAAGCCGCGCTGGTGCGCGTACGCCATCGCGTTGAGCACGCTCAGGAAGAGCTGCACCCGCTTTTCCATGGGGAAGCGGGCGTGCATGGTCGCGTCACCGGCGGCGAGCTTGTTGATCAGGCCTTCGAGCGTGTCGCCTTCGAGCCGCTTCATGACGAAGAAGTACCGCCCCGACGCGTCAACGCCGACGTCGTGCACCGGCATGATGTTGGGGTGCTCGAGCTGCCCCACGATGCGGATCTCTTCGACGAAGCGCAGCACCCGGTTCAGATCGCAGTTGGGGGGCAGCCGCTTGACCGCCACTTCGCGATCGATGTCGTTGTCGCGGGCCAGCGTCACCTCGCCCATGCCGCCTTCGCCCAACAGGCCGATCTCTTCGAAGCGGCTCCGCTCGAGGGGCTGCACCCGGGGCTCGGGGCCTGCCCACTCGACCCGCGGCAACACCGTGGTGCGCATGACGCCGGGCACGGTGGTGCCGCCAGAGCGCGTGCTCCCGGTGATGACCGTGTCCCCAATGCTTTCGAGCACGTCCGAGTTCGACATGGACCCATCGTAAGGGCCAGCCCGCGGCGGCACCGTGGAGAAAGATATGGTGCGCGCCGTGTCCCACCTTGACCTTCGTTTCGTCATCGCGCTGCTCGTGCTGGCCGGCTGTAAGAAAGAGCCAAAGCCTTGGGCGCCGCAGCCCCCCGTCACGCTGGAGGGTGGGGTGATCGTCCAGACGCTGCGCGAGGGCGACGGCTCGGGTGCGGTGAAGGGGCGCAAGGTCTCGATTCACTTCACCGGCACGTTGCTCGACGGGGGCGTGTTCGACACGAGCCTGCAGCGCGGGCCGATGCAGTTCTGGGTGGGCGAGGGCCACGTGCTCGAGGGGCTCGATCAGGGGTTGCTGGGCATCAAGGAAGGCGAGGTGCGGCGGGTGACGGTGCCCCCGGCGCGCGGCTATGGGCTCGAGGCGAAGCCGAACATTCCGCCCAACTCGACGCTGATCTTCGAGGTCGAGCGGCTGTAGGCGCGATCGCGCTGAGGCCGATTTACCGGCCTGGGAATCACTTGTCGGACCCATGGTGTACTATACGCGCGTTCAGTATCAAGGAGCGCGTACATGGGGTCGACCGCCGTCGTTGAGCAGTTGAGAGAAAAGATTCGCAAGCTCGAGGCGCAGCCGCGCGAGCTGGTGATGGGGTTGCGCAGCGGGTTCCCCGAGCTCGATGCGTTGGGGGTGTTTCGGCTGGGCTCGGGGGTCGAGCTGTGTGGGGAAGAGGCGTCGGGTCGCACCACGGTGGCGCTGTCGGTGGTGGCGGCGGCGGGTCGTGAGAAGCGGCTCTCGGCGTGGGTCGACGGCCCGAGTGAGCTGTACCCGCCGGCGGCGATGGCGCGCGGGGTCGATCTGCAGCGGTTGTTGATCGCCCGGCCGAAGTCATCGGGCCAGCTGGTGTGGACGGCGATGCAGCTGCTGCGCAGTGGGGTCTTCGTGTGCGTGGTGCTCGATGTGATGCACACGGGGCTGCGGTTGACGATGACCGACGCGAAGAAGCTGCTCGACGCGGCGCGAACCGGCGGCTCGTTGTTGGTGTTGCTCACCTCACAGAGCGCCCCGGCGCAGGGCTTTGGCCGGTTGATGTTCTCCCTCTCCCTGCGAGAGCGGGGAGAGGGTCGGGGTGAGGGGCCCGACCTCGAGCCCTCGGCCCCCCCCCCGCGGTGCAGGGAGAGGGGAACACCTTCGTTTCAAGTTCGAGACGCCCCACGGCAAGCACGCTGTCCTCAACGGTCCTCGTCTGCGTGGCCGCGCCATCCTTGCCCCGTGGAAGCAGCCCGAGCTCCTCCCGGTGCTCGCGCTCCAATCCCTGCAGAGACCGAAGAAGAACGTGCTGCGCGACGGGTACCCCATCGGGTGGATGCACCCTCGTGAGAGCCACCATCAGGTCGCGCCGTCCCTCTCCGCGAGAGCTCGAGGTGGCTGATGCGGCTCGCGTACATCCACCTCCCGCGCTTTCCGATGCAGCGTCGGGTGCTTGAGCAGCCCTCCCTCTCGGGCAAGCCAGTCGTCCTCCACGAAGACGTGCGCGGGGCGCAGCGGGTGCGCTTCGCGTCTGGCGCCGCGATGAAGCGCGGCATCAAGCCGGGCATGACGGTTGCCTCGGCCTCTGCGCTCGACCCCGAAGTGGTGCGCCTGCGGTTCGAGCCCACGCACGAGGCGAAGGCGCTCATCTCGTTGGGCGAATTCCTGCTCCCGCTGGCGCCGGGGTTTCAGCTCGACGCGCCTGAAGGGCTCTGGCTCGACGCCTCGGCCTCGCACCTCTCTGCCACCGAGCGGGGCTGGGCCGAGCGGGTGGTCGGCGCGGTGCGCGGCATCGGGCTGCGGGCGCGCTGTGTGGTCGGGTCCGAGCGGTTCTGTACGCAGGCGCTGGCGCGGTGGTCGAGCGAGCTGATCTCGGTCGTACCGTCGCGAGGGGGTTCGGCGGTGCCGAAGCTGCCGCTCATCGCGCTCGAAGAAGGCTGGCTGGGCGACGGCGCAGCCGATGCGTTTCGCGAGCTGGGGCTCACCTCACTGGGGGAAGTCGCGGGCCTGCCGGCAGGGGCGCTCGTCGGGCGGTTCGGCTCGATGGGGCTGTTGGCGGCGCGGCTGAGTCGGGGGGAAGACGACTCGCGCTTCGTGCCTGACGTGTTGCCTGAGGTGATTGAAGAAGACGTGCAGCTCGACTGGCCGGCCGAGCAGCTCGAGCCGGTGTTGTTCGCGTTGAAGCGGCTGGTCGATCGCCTGTGCGGGAGATTGCAGGGCCGGCAGTTGGCAGCGGTGCGGCTGACGGTGACGGTGGGGCTCGAGGGGGGCGAGCCGCTCGTCGTGCCGTTGATGTTGGCGCGCGCGTCGTCTGAGAGCCGGTTGTTGATCGAGCTGATCCGGCACCGGCTGACGGATCTGACGGTGCAGCAGCCGATCACCACGCTGCACCTGAAGGTCGACGAGGCGAGCGCCGACACCGGGCGGCAGCTGGTGCTCGGCGACGCGCCCGCGGGGGAGGTCGAGCTCGAGGTGGTGATGTCGCGGCTGCAGTCGGCGCTGGGGGAAGACGCGTTGTTCTCGGCCACGCCCGTCGCGACCCACCGCCCGGAAGACGGGTGGACGAACTCCCCCCCTCTCCCTGCGCAGCGGGGTGAGGGTGGCGCAGAGCGCCGGGTGAGGGGCTCGGACTCGGCATTGGCCCCTCACCCCGACCCTCTCCCCGCTGCGCAGGGAGAGGGAGGAACGAGGAAGTGGCCGAAGCGCAAAGCGAAGACCGAGCAGCACGGCACCGTCTCGCTCCCCACGCTCGCCGAGCGGCCCCCGCGCCTCTTCCGCGAGCCCAGCCGGCTGCAGACCGAACTCTCATCCACCGGCACCCTCGAGCACGTGGTGCTCGCCGGCCGCCGCCGCAAGGTCGAGCTGCTCGCCGGCCCCGAGCGCCTCGTCGGCGCCTGGTGGAGCCCCGACCCCTTCACCCGCGACTACTACCGCCTGCAGCTCGAAGGCGTCGGTCAGCTCTGGGTCTTCCGCGATGGAAAGGACGGCGCCTTCTACGCCCAGGGTGTCTTCGACTGACCGTGTACGCCGAACTCGTCTGCCGCTCGAACTACAGCTTTCTCCAGGGGGCCTCGCACCCCGAGGAACTCGTGCGCCGTGCAGCCGAGCTCGGCCTGAGCGCACTCGCCATCACCGACGATGACGGCTTCTACGGCCTCGTCAAAGCGCACCTCGAGGCGAAGCAGCGTCAGCTCCAGCTCATCATTGGCTCGCGCCTCATCCTCTACGGTGCACCGCCGCTCACGCTCTACGCGGCGAACACCACGGGCTACGCGCGCCTCAGCACGTGGATCTCCGAGAGCCGGCTCGCGCACCCCAAAGGCGAGGCCGGGTTGCCGTGGAGAACGTTGCTCGATCGCACCGACGGCCTCGTCGCGGTGCTGCCCACGGCCCCCGATACGCCCGAGCACCCGGCGTTGGCGCCGCTCGCCGAGGCCTTTCCCGGGCGCTTCTACGTCGGCGTCTCGCGCCACCTCACCGCCGACGACGACGCGCGGGTCGATCGCGCGCTGCACTGGGCCGAGCAGCTCGAGGTGCCGCTGCTCGCGCACAACGACGTGCACACCCACGTGCGCGCGCGGCAGCCGTTGCAAGACGTGCTCTGCGCGATCCGCAACGGCACGACGGTGGTGAAGGCCGGCACGCTGCTGTTCCCCAACGGCGAGCGCACGCTCAAGTCGTCAGACGAGCTGATGGCGTTGTTCCCCGACTGCCCCGAGGCGGTGGGGCGCACGCTGGAGGTGGCGTCGGCGTGCACGTTCTCGCTCGATCAGCTCCGCTACCAGTTCAGCGAAGAGGCGATGCCCGAAGGGCTGACGCCGATGCGCTACCTCGTGCAGTTGGTCGAGGCAGGCCTGCGCTTTCGGTACCCGAGCGGGTTGCCCGACGACGTGCGGCGGCAGATCGACCGCGAGTACGCGCTCATCGAGGCGCTCGACTACCCCGGCTACTTCCTCGCGCTGTGGGACATCGTTCGCTTCGCGCGCGAGCGGGGCATCCTCTGTCAGGGGCGGGGGAGCGCTGCGAACTCGGCGGTCTGTTTTGCGCTGCAGATCACCTCCATCGACCCGGTGCGCATGGGGCTGTTGTTCGAGCGTTTCCTCTCGATGGAACGGCGCGAGCCGCCCGACATCGACGTCGACTTCGAGCACGAGCGCCGTGAAGAGGTGCTCCAGTACGTCTACGAGAAGCACGGCCGGCGGCGCGCGGCGATGGTGTGCGAGCACATCTGCTTCCGCGGGCGCATGGCGTTGCGCGAGGTGGGCAAGGCGCTGGGGCTGTCGCTCGATCAGGTCGATCGGCTGGCGAAGGCGGTCGACTTCGGTGACGACGCGCTGGGCGCCGAGCAGCTGCAGCAGGCGGGGCTCTCGGGCGGAGATCTCGCGGTGCAGCAGACGGTGGCGTTGGCGCGGCAGCTGGTCGGCATGCCGCGGCACCTGTCGATTCACGTGGGCGGCTTCGTGATCACGAATGGAGACCTCACCGCGCTGGTGCCCGTCGAGAACGGCGCGATGGAAGAGCGCACCGTGGTGCAGTGGGAGAAGGACGATCTCTCGGCGCTGAACATCTTGAAGGTCGACCTGCTCGCGCTGGGCATGCTGACGGTGATCTCTCGGTGCTTCGAGCTGATCCGCGAGTTGAACGGTGAAGAGTGGTCGATGGCCACCATCCCCGCGGAGGACCCGGCGGTCTACGACATGCTCTGCGAGGGCGACTCGATCGGCACGTTTCAGGTCGAGAGCCGGGCGCAGCAGAACATGCTGCCGAGGCTCAAGCCGCGGTGTTTCTACGACCTGGTGGTGGAGATCGCGATCATCCGGCCGGGGCCGATCGTCGGCGAGATGGTGCACCCGTACCTGCGGCGACGAAACGGGGAGGAAGAGGTCACGTACCCCTCGCTCGAGGTGAAGGACATCTTGAGCCGCACGCTCGGGGTGCCGTTGTTTCAAGAGCAGGCGATGAAGCTGGCGATGGTGGCGGCCGGGTTCTCAGCGGGCGAGTCCGATCGATTGAGGAGGGCGCTGACGAACAAGCGGGCCGACGAGCTGTTGCCTCCGTTTCGAGAGCGATTCATCGAGGGCTCGGTGAGCCGCGGCTATTCGCGGGAGTTTGCCGAGCGGTGCTTCGACAGCTTCAGGGGGTTCTCGCACTACGGGTTTCCGGAGAGCCACTCGGCGTCGTTCGCGTTGATCGCGTACGCGTCGTCGTGGCTGAAGAAGTACTACCCGGCCGCGTTCTGCGCAGCGCTGCTCGATTCGCAGCCGATGGGGTTCTACGCGCCGCACACGCTGGTCGACGACGCGCGGCGGCACGGCGTCGAGGTGGCAGCGGTCGACATCAACGCCTCGACGTGGATGTGCCAGCTCGAGCCCAAACCAACCGCACCGTCCCCCGACGACGAAGACGCCTTTCTCCCTGCAAAGCGGGCCAAAGCCCCTTGGGGCGACGGCGTCAGGGGGCAACAGGGCCGGGGTGAGGGGCTGCACGAGGTCGCTGAAGCGGGTGACGAAGACACTGAGCCCCTCACCCCAGCCCTCTCCCCGTTTCACAGGGAGAGGGGGACGACGCCTCGAGGAGAGCAGGGAATCATGCTGCGCCTGGGCTTCGAACTCGTGCGAGGCCTGCGCGAAGAGAGCGCCCGCCGCATCGAGGCCGCGCGCCTCGATGGCCCCTTCCTCTCCGTCGCCGACGTCGCCCGCCGCACGCGAATCCCCCGGCACGAACTGACGCGGCTCGCCCTCGCCGGGGCGCTCAACTCGCTCTGCTTTAACCGCCGCAACGCCCTGTGGGATCTGCACGCGTTGGGCCCCTTCGACGAAGACGATCTCTTCTTCGGCCTGCCGATGGTGGCCGACCGCGCCGACTTCCCCACGATGTCACCGGCCGAGCGGGTGGCCGCCGACTTCGAGACCGTGAGCCTCTCGCTCGAGTCGCACCCGGTCGGGCTCCTCCGCCCGCAGCTCAAGAGGCTCGGGGCCGTCACCTCATCCAAACTCCTCGAGATCCCCAGCAGCCGCATCGCGAAGATCGGAGGCCTCGTCATCGTGCGCCAGCGCCCGCCGACCGCGAAGGGCTTCACCTTCCTCTCGATGGAAGACGAAGACGGCATCGCGAACGTGATCATCGAGCCGTCGCTCTTCGAGAAGTACCGCCGGGAGATCACCGCCACACCACTGCTCGTCGCGACCGGCCGGGTCGAGCGCAGCGGCAAGGTGGTGAACCTCAAGGTCACGCACCTCGCAGCCCTCGTCCCCGAACTCCCCGTCGAACCGCACGTCCACCACTTCAGATGATGAACTCACGTAATTCCAAAGGCTTGCCCGGTTTCGATTGCTTCGACTGTTGCGGTTGTTGCGACTAGGAGGCTCTCAGGCGCTTCCTCGAGGTGCTGGCACAGATGGCGAACGGCAACGCCGTCACCATCGTGCCCATTCACGCGGAGCTGACGACGCAGCAGGCAGCCGACTACCTGAACGTCTCGCGCCCCTTCCTCATCGCGCTCCTCGAAGAGAAGAAGCTCCCGTTCCGTCTTGTGGGTTCGCATCGGCGCATCCGCTTCGCCGACCTCCAGGCGTTCCGGGAGGCCGATGACAAGAAGCGCGAGGCCGTTCTGGCTGAACTGGCCGCCGACGCGCAGCTCAACGGCCACGGTTACTAGCGGCATGGCCTTCACCGTCGTCTACGACGCGTGCGTGTTGTTTCCGGCGCCGCTCCGCGACCTTCTCATTCGGATCGGCCACGCCGGGCTCGTTCGCGCTCGGTGGACCGGGCAGATTCTCGACGAGGTCTTCCGCACCATCCGTCTCCGGCGGCCGGAGCTCAACGACGCGTCGTTGCACCGAACACGAACGCTGATGAACGCCGCGGTCCGCGACTCGCTCGTCACTGGCTACGAGCCGCTCATCGAAGGGCTCACGCTGCCCGACAGAGACGACCGTCACGTGCTCGACGCTGCAATCCGCTCAGGCGCGCAGGTCATCGCACCTCGAACCTCAAGGACTTCCCCTCGAGTGCTCTGAAGGCGTTCGGCATCGAGGCCCAAGCCCCCGACGAGTTCGTACTCAACCTGCTCGACCTCGCTCCAGGCGCGGTCGCCGCGATCGTCAGCAAGCAGGCGGCAGACCTCAAGAACCCGCCCCACACCCGAAACCAACTTCTGGAGACGCTCCTCGCGAACGGCCTCGTGCGCTCAGTGGCGAAGTTGCGCGAACTGTTCGCGTGATGCCGCAGGAGGAACACTTCCACGGAGGTTCTCGGGCGAACCGAGCGCAGGGTTCTGCATTCCTTTGCCGAGCCTCTGGGGCGACGAACTGCCACCAGGGGTCAAGGATCGCTGAATCTGCTGGAGGTTCCATCTGCGTCAGATGGTCGCTGTGCTCCTCAAGCCATCAAGTGACCACTCCAGTGCAGCGGCCGACGACCCCAACGTGCTGGCGATCAAGCAGACGCTGTACCGCACCACCGGCGACAGCCCCGTCGCGCGCGCGCTGGTGCGTGCCTCTGAGAACGGCTAGCGTGTCACGTGGCCGATCATCTGAGGCCGCGGCCCATGACAGCCGCTCCGAGACCTGCGTAACCTCCGAGGCCTCCGCACATGCGCTTCGCTTTCCTGACAGCCCTGACGGCACTCCTCTTTATTGGCACCGGCTGCGAGGGCGTCCTTGACGGCCCGCGCGATCCCGCCATCGTTCCCACCGGCGGCGGCACCGCCAACACCGGCGGGGGCAGCGCCACTGGCGGCGGCGTCGTCGAGCCCCCGTGCACGCCCGGCACCGCCACCGTCACCAAGCTCAACCGCGTCTCGAACCACGAGTACCAGCAGATCATCTCCGACGTGCTCGGCGTGCCCGTCCCCGACAGCTACTTCACCCGGTGGACGCCCATCGCCTCGGTTTATGGCTTCGACACGATGAGCGAGTCGCGCATCGACGGGCAGGGCCTCACCACCCAGCTCGAGACCGCCGAGCGCCTCGTCGAGCTCATCCGCACCACGCCTGCGCTCACCGCTCACTGCCCGGCGCCCGCCCAACCGCAGACGCCCGCGTGCACCGTGAAGGTCGGCTACTCCTCGCGCATCGACTTCTCCGACTCGCAAGATCGCGACTGCTGGACGTACCTCGATTCCGCCGGCACGCCGATGTCGTTCGACAACACCCGCAGCGTGTGGCGCAAGATGCCCGACGAGAACGCGCTCATCTGGCAGACCGGCATGCACCCGGGCTCCAGCGTCGAGCCCGTGCTCCGCTGGAAGGGCCCGCTCGACGGCACCGTCATCTTCACGGGCACCTTCGGAGACGGCGACCCGGGTGGCGGCGATGGCGTCACCATCACGCTGCGCCGCAACAACGTGCAGGTGTGGACGCGCAACATCCCCAACGGCTCGGCGCCCACCACGCTGAACCTCACGCTGCCTGTCTCGCGCAACGATCTCTTCGACCTCGTCGTCGGCCGCAACGCGAACCCCTCGTACGACACCACCTCCATCGACCTCGCGCTCTCGTACGCCCCCACGCCCCTCAAGGCCGGGTGGACGTGGAACGCCTGCATCTCGCCGCTCATCAGCCGGCTCGCGAGCCGTTCCTTCCGCCGCCCCGTTCGCGCCGACGAGCTCGCCGACTACCAGCAGCTCTTCGAGTCGCAGCGCCAGGCCGCCGCCGCCGCCGGCTTCGCCGAGCCCGTCGATGAAGCGCTGTCGGCCGTGATCCAGGCCGTGGTGCTCTCGCCCAACTTCGTCTTCAAGCCCGAGCTCGTGCCCGGCGGCCTCGACCCCAACGAAGCCGCCTTCGGCACCGCATCGCGCCTCTCGCTCTTCTTCCGCGGCTCCATCGCCGACGAGGAGCTGTGGATGGCGGCAGGCACGGGTGCCCTCACCACGCCGCAGGCCGTGCGCACCCAGGCCGCGCGCCTCATCGACGCCGACGCGCCGCGCTTCACCCGCAACTTCGGCGGCCAGTGGCTCGACTTCCGCGACTCGAGCGACGTCGGCCCGCTCACCGCCGCGCTCAAGGCCGAGTCCTCGGAGGTCTTCCGCGAGGTGCTCACCACCAACCTTCCGGCCGATCAGCTCCTCAGCCCCGGCTTCACCTTCGTCGACCCCACGCTCGCCTACCACTACGGCCTCAGCTACCCGTCGGGCGGGACCGGCGTGCAGAAGGTGATGACCCCGATGCGCGGCGGTCTCCTCTCGCAGGGAGGCTTCCTCATTCACACCGCGACCGGCTCCGAGTTCGGCCGACCGATTCACCGCGGCTTGTGGACGTTGACGCGCCTGTTGTGCCGCTCGCTCCCGCGCCTCGACGCCGCCACGCTGCAGGAAATCAGCAACTCGGTCGACGCCATCGATCGCAACCTTCCGCTCGCCGAGCAGATGCGGCTGCACCGCACCTCGGGCACGCGCTGCGCGGGGTGCCACTCGCTGATGGACCCCATCGGCCTCGCGCTCGAGAAGTACGACCGCCAGGGCCTGTGGCGCGACACGTACCCCAACGGGGCGCCGATCATGAACGACCTGCTCTTCGACGGCGTGACGCCGGTGCGAGACCCGAACGAGCTCGCCGGCGCCGTCGAGAACTCGCCCGAGTTCCGCGCCTGCGTCGCGCGCAACCTGCTCACCTTCGCGCTCAACCGCGGGCCGCTCACCGAAGAGCTCTGCGTCGCGAAGGAACTCGCTGCGCCGAAGAACGGCGCCGCCCCGTCACTCAAAGACATGACCCTCGAGGCCTGGATCAAGGCCCAGCAACTCACCGGGAGCGCGCCATGAAGTTCGAGCGCCGACAGATTCTGAAGTGGGGCGCCATCTCGATGGCGTTGCCCTTGCTCACCCCGCGCATCGCGGGTGCGCAGAGCGGCACCACGCGCAAGCGCTTCATCGGCGTCTACACGCCCAACGGCGCGTACATGCCCATGGGCGCCGACGGGAACTGGACCTTCGCCGAGGCGCTCGCCCCGCTCGTGTCGCGCGGGTTTCAGAACAACACGATGATCCTCCGCGGCCTGTTCGCGGGCTTCCCCGGCGCCGATCCGCATTGGCAGAACTGTGCGGGCTTCCTCTCGTGCCAGCCGATTGAGCTCGGAGACCCCGGCGTCGCGCGCTGCGCCATCACGCTCGATCAGCACGTCGCCAATCGCCACCCGTCGCCGTTGCGCTCGCTGGAAGTCGGCGGCATCTACTACCACGTGCACCCGTTGAACGATCACCCCGGGTACTCGAACGACTACCTGAACCGCATCTCGTGGCAGGCGGCCGACAAGTTCCGCTCGCCCATCCCCGACCCCGCGCAGATGTTCGCCAAGCTGTTCGGCGGCGAAGCGGGCACCGCGGCGCAGCTCTCGTACCTGCACCAGCGCAAGCGCAGCGTGCTCGATCAACTGCACAAAGACGCGACGCGCCTCAAGACCCGGCTGCCCGCGAGCTACGCGCCGGTGCTCGACTCGTACATGACCACCGTGCGCGAGGTGGAAATGGGCCTGCAGACGGGCGCGCCCACCTGCACGCCGACGCTCCCGCGCCCCATGCAGGACTTCGTGGCGCCGAACACCAACTACTCGCTGCGCTTTCAGTTGATGCACCAGATGATCGTGCTCGCCATGCAGTGCGGGCTGACCAACGTCGCGACGCTCATGTACGGGCCCGGCGTGTCGGAGTTGATCACCTTCCCCGAAGCACTCGGCAGCGGGAATGGTCACCACGCGTGCGCGCACCACGGTGGCACGCAGGGGTCGATCGATCGCTTGAAGGCGATGAACCTCGTGCAGGTGAACCTGCTCGCCGATCTGCTCGAGAAGCTGCGGGCGGCGAACCTGCTCGACGAGACGCTCGTGATGTACGGGTCGGACATGAGCGACGGCAACGTGCACCTCACCGAGAACCTGCCAGTGCTGCTGTGCGGCGGCGGGGCGGACTTGAAGTGGGGCCAGACCATCGGCGTGCGCACCACCCGGCGGCCGTTGAGCGATCTGCACCGGGAGATCGCGTCGTTGCTGAACGTGACCGCGGTGACGTCGTTCGGCAGCGGGGTCTGCGCCAGCACCGGCATGCCGCTGGGCATTCGCGTCTAATCTCTTCCTCTCCCTGCGAGAGCGGGGAGAGGGCCGGGGTGAGGGGCGCTGGCTGTGCGCCGCAGCCCCTCACCCGGCGCTGCGCGCCACCCTCTCCCCGCTTTGCAGGGAGAGGGGCACAATGCCGACACGTGCAGCGCCGTGACGAACCCCGCGAGCTGATCCCCCTCTTCGAAGCCGTCGCTGCGCGGCCCGGTGACGATGCGCCCCGTCAGGTGCTCGCCGATGCGCTGCTCGAGCGGGGTGACGTGCGCGGCGAATTCATCTCCCTGCAGCTGCTCGACGCCCGCGGAGGCGCGAACAAAGCCCAGCAGGCAAGGGCGGAAGAGCTGCGCCGGCTCCACGCGCGGAGGTGGCTCATCGAGCTCAGCGGCGTCGACGCCCCGCGCGCCACCTTTCACCGCGGCTTCCCTACGCGCGTCACCTTGACGCCCAACACGGGTGACCCCAACGCGAGCCCCACGTGGCGCCTCGTGCAGGAAATCGAGCTCCGCCCCGGCATCCACCCGCCGGTCGAGCTCGAGTCACCGATGCTCCAGCGCCTCACCTCGGTGCGCGGAGTCGATCGGCTCGCCATCGAGCGCCTGCTTGCCGGCCCGGAGCGGCCGTGGCTGCGCGAACTGAACGTCACCGGCCCGGCTGCGGGGTGGCAGGCCGAGGTGCTGCGGCTCAGCCGATTCACCGCGCTCAACATGCTGACGCTCGCGCCCCAGCCGTGGGTGCATCACGCCGAGCGGCTGTCGTGGCTCTTCGACGCGCCGCTGGTGAAGCAGGTCAAGCGCGTGGTCTTCGCCGCCGACCCGCCGTGGGACGTGTACGGGCTGCACGGGGTGTTGATCGATCGCACGCTCCGCGGCCTCGAACTCGAAGTGCGCGCACGCGGGCTGGCGCTGGTCTTCACCGTCGCATCGATGCGCGTCGAACTGGACGACACCGCGGCCTTGAAACGCAACGCGCAGTCACTGCGAAACATGGCGCCGAAGTTCTGCCCGTTTCCGTACGCAGAGCTCTCGGTGCACATCGGTGATCGCCTCGCCACGGCCGACGAGAAGAAATCACTCGGCTCGCTCTTCACCCGACACGGCTGACGCTCAGCGCGCGAACTCGAGCACCAGCGTCTCGGCGATCAAGAAGGTGATGACCACCACGTGGGTGACGGTGCGACCCGTGCCTGGTTGCGACGAGCCGAAGCCGGTGGCGAGCCCTCCGACTGCCGCCCCCGCGAGACCAGCGAGCACCGGCACGAGGATGTAGCGAACCAGCGAGCCCGGATCCTTGCGCGTCGAGTTGATGCCCAGCGCCAGCCCCGCGCCGAGCAGCCCTCCGGTGACGATGCCGCCGCTGACGGCCAGCGGAATGGCCGAGGGGCGATCTCCGGTGAGGAAGGCCCCTGCGAGGTAGCCGCCCGTCAGCGCCATGCCCGCGGCGCCGATGAGCACCGCCGTGAGCCCGCTCGACTCGGCGGGTTTCGGCTCGACCTCATCGGCCCCGAAAGCCAGCGCTGGAATGAGCACCGCCGCGAAGAGCCACCGCCACATGCGCAACACCATACACGTGCCCTCGCGTGGCCGACGTCACAGCTGAAAGTTGAACGTGTAACTCAGGGTGTACGGCACCGCGACTCCACCTCGCGTCGCCGGCCGGTAGCGGAACTGGCGGATCGCCCGGAGCGAAGCTGCGTGCAGGCCGGAGTCAGGCCCATCGACGATGCTGGCCCCGGTGACGCCACCTTCCGCGTCGATGTCGACCTGGACGCGCACCTTGCCAGAGACCCCCTGCTCGGACGCCTCCCTCGGGTACGCGGGGATCAGCTCAGTGAGGATGGCGGGCATGACGTCGTCGGGTGCCTGAGTCGAGGTCGGTGTGGTCGCGCACCCCGCGAGCCAGCAGGTCAGCACGACCGGGATCATCGTTCTCACAGGGGCACCTCCGTCAGCCAGCCGAACCGAGCGTCTCGACCAGCTTCTCGCGATTTCGCTCGAGGAAGAGCGCGTTGAAGTTCACCACCGGGAAGACCATCGCGAAGAGCAGGGTGCCCACGCCGAGCAGCACGGGCACTTCCCACCCCGGCGCGTTGCGCTTCATCACGAAGAGCACGCCGTAGAGCAGGGCGCCCGCCGTCGCGAGCGTGCCGAACATGATGAGCACGATGGTCAACGGAGGCTGGGCCGCGCGCAGCCCATTCTTCCGCAGCGGCCGCGGCTGCCAGATGCTCGCGAACTGCCCCACCATCGCGAGGATGAGGAAGACGCACGCGTAGAGCAGAAGACCGATCACGAACTCCATCGGCTCGCCCTTGCCCGTCACGACCAGCAGCACGAACAGCATCACCGCCTGCACCGACTGCCACGCCGCGAAGCCGAGCAGCTTGCCGCGCAACAACGCGAGCGGGTCGACCGGCAACAGGAAGAGCACCTTCACGCCGTGGCGATCGAGGCCGAACTGATTGAACAACAGGTTCGCGCTCGCCAGCGACGCGTACCCAAACGCGATCGGCGCCGTCCACCCGCGGCCGGGCAGGATCTCCGCGAGCGGGCCGCGAATGAGCACCAGTGTCAGCAGCGGCATGATCAACCCGAAGCGACCCGGGAGGCTGCGAGAGAGCGATTCCCACTGCAGCCGGGCGACGCCGATCATCTGTGACTCGAAGCTCCACAGCTTCACCGGCTTCGAGGTGTCGTGATCGTGCTCGAGCGGCTTCTCTCGCGACACCACCTGCCACGCGGCGATGACGATGACCGCGGTGATCACCAGCGGCAGCACCGTCGCCATCACCAGCGTGAAGGGCTCGAACGCCGAGGTCTCGAGCGACTGCGCCGCGCGGAGGCTCCATCCCGACGGGAGAAAGGGCACCACCCGTTGCAGTCGCTCGCCGAGCGTGGCCGCCTCGTTGCCGCTCAGCTTCTTCGCCAGCATCGGGGCCAGCCACGACATCGACACCCCGGCGATGGGCAAGAGCACGATCATCGCGCGCAGTTGCCGTGAGACCCGCTGCGCGATGCTGCCAAACAGCTGCTGCAGCCCGAGGAGCATGAGGGCGTGGGTGAGGAACAACACCAGGAAGAGGGGCGTGCCCAGGGGCGCCCCGACGCTCGCACCGACGCAGAACATGAAGAGCGCGCTCAACTCGACGAGGGTGATCGCCTCGCCCGCGCCCGCGAAGCACTCGGCGGCGAAGAGCGTGAACGAGCGCACCGGGAAACCCTTGAGCATCTCCCACGGCAGTTGCCGCGAGCCGCTCGAGATGCCGCCAATGATGCCCGCGAAGAGCGTGAGCGCCGAGAAGCCCACCGCGCCGAGCGCGATGGCCTGCGGGGCTTCGGGCTGGGTCAACGCGCGACCGGCCGCCCACCCCAGCAGGGAAAGCGCGGTGAGGGCGGGGAGCACGAGCGTGACGAACAGAATGAACAGCACCACGAAGAACGCCCACCGCGCGGCGATGCCCGATTGTTTGCGCAGCCGGTTCCACGTGCTCTGCAGATGCGCGGCAGCGAGCGCGCGCAGGGGGCTCACAGCCACGAGAGCGCGCCCTTCTGGTTCCCCCCGACGAGGCTCACGAAGAGCGACTCGAGCGAGTCGGCGCCCTGCTTGAGCTGATCGAGCGTACCGAAGCCCTTCAACTTGCCCTCGTCGATGATCGCGATGAGCGGGCAGAGCTTCTCGACCACCTCGAGGATGTGGCTGGTGAGCACCAGCGTCACGCCCTTCTGCTGCAGCGAGAACAGGATGTCTTTGATGGTGCGGTTGGTGACCGCGTCGATGCCCTCGAACGGCTCGTCGAGGAACAGAATCTTCGGCCCGTGAAGGAGCGCGGCGCAGAGGGCGAGCTTCTTCTTCATGCCGAAGCTGTAGTCGCCCACGATGGTGCGCGTGCCCGGCTTGAGATCGAGCGTGTCGAACAGCTCGGCGCCGCGGCGATCGATCTCCGCGTCTTCGAGCCCGTACATGCGGCCCACGAAGCGCAGGTACTGGTGCCCGGTGAGCAGCTCCAGCAGCGCCATGTCTTCGGGCATCACGCCCATCAACCGCCGCGCTGCGAGAGAGTCGTGCCGCAGATCGTGACCCAGCACGTGCACGCTGCCGCTGGTGGGCTCGACGAGCGAGGTCGCCATCTTGAGGGTCGTCGACTTGCCCGCGCCATTGCGGCCCAGAAACCCGAGGAAGGTGCCGGGCTCGATCGACAACGAGAGAGCGTCGACGGCCACCTTGGGGCCGAAGCGCTTGGTCAGGTTCTTCAGCTCGAGGGCAGGGGGGCTCATGTCAGCCGATGATCATGTCTTCGCGCTCCATGCGCCCTTCTGCGAAGCGCGAGAGCGAGAAGCGCTCGAACAGCTCGTCTGACTCGCCCGTCGCCATCCACCTCGCCATGCGCTCGGCCACCGCCGGCGCCATCATGAAGCCGTGCCCGACGAAGCCGCTCATCTGCAGCAGGTTCGGCAGCCCCGGCGTGCGCCCCAGAATCGGTGAGTTGTCGGGCGTCACGTCGTACGGCCCCGCCCACTGCCGGAGGATCTTGATGCGCCCCACCTGCGGCATCTGCTCGATCAGCGCCTGCGCGTAGCGGGTGAGGAAGCGCTCGGTCGAGCCGAGGTTCATGCCCGCAGGCTCGTGGTGATCGCCCATGCCGCCGACGATCTCGCCGCGCATCGACTGCGAGAAGTAGAGGCCGCTGTCGAGCACCGAGACCAGCGGCCCGAGGAAGGGCTTGAGCGGCTCGGAGCTGCAGATCTCATGACGGTGCGGCTGGTTCGGCAGGTGCACACCCGCGAGCCTGGCCACCTGTGGGCTCCACGCACCCGCCGCGAGCACCACCGTGTCGCACGCGATGTCGCCGCGATCGGTGATCACCTTCGTGATCTTTCCTCCGCGCTGCTCGAAGCCCTGCACGTTGGTGAAGGTCTCGACCTTCACGCCCTTCTTCTGCGCCTGGTTCGCGTAGCCCCACACGAACGGCCACGGGAAGATCACCGCGTCCTTCGGGTTCCACGCGGCGGCCTTGATGCCCTTCATCGTCAACTGCGGCACGACGTCGCGCGCCGCGTCGGGGGTGAGGATCTGCGTCGGCACGCCGTGCGCGTTGTGCAACGTCGCGCTCTTCTCGATGCGCTTCACGACCTCGTCTGACTTCGCGAGGAAGAGGTAGCCGCCCTGGCGGAACCAGACGTTGATGCCCATGTCGCGCGCGAAGCGCTCCATGAGCTCGATGCTGCGGCGCGCGAGGGAGATCAACGTCGGCGTGCCCCACTGCGCGCGAATGCCACCGCCGTTGCGACCCGACGCACCCGCGCAGAGGTAGCCCTTGTCGATGACCACCACGTCGGTCTCGCCCTCCAGCGTCAGGTTCCACGCCAGCGCGAGGCCCATGATGCCGCCGCCGATGATCACCACCTTCGCCTTCTCGGGCACTGGAGCCGTCGGCTTGAGCGCGGGCACGGTGAAGCCCATCGACGCCGGCACTCCGCCCGCAGGCGCCTTCGCGGGATCGAACGACGCGCTCGCCCAATAGCTGAGCTCGGTGGGGAAGAGCGGTGGGCGCGGGGTGAAGGGCACCAGCTTCTCGGGCGCGAGCTTCTTGCGAGCCTCGAGGTGTCGCGCCACGGCCGTGTGGCACTGCTTGCCCTGGCACATGCCGGTGCCGAAACCGGTGAAGCGCTTCACCGACTCGATGTCGGAGTAGCCCTTCTCGATCGCGTGATCGACCTCGCTGGCCGTCACGTCTTCACAGGGGCAGAGGATCGTCTTGCTCACTTCGCGCCCCCCGCGCTGCACATCGCATCGGCGACGGCGAGGCCCTGCTCGGCGGCAGCGGCAGACGACATGGGGCCGCGAATCTCACCGGCAGCGGACACGTTGAGGCGCGCGGTGCGGCCGCGATCGTCGGTCTCGACCACGAAGCAGTGGGCCGTGGGGCTCCACACCACATGGGCTCCAGCTGCGCGCGCGAGCTCGAAGGCAGGGCTCACCGGGCCGCACGAGGCGATCACGTCGCAGTCGTGCTTGCCCTTGTTCGTCGTCACCGCGTTCACGCCGCGCAGCCCGTGCGCCCGCACGACCTCTTCACCGACCGCGACCGGCTCACCGCCGACCCCCTTCACCAATTGGGCGAGCGCGCGCGCTTCGGTGGGCTCTCCGACGCAGGCGACGCGCTTGCCGGCGAGCACGCCGTGGCGGCGAATGAGCGTCGACACCGCCCGGCCCGACATCACACCCGGGAGATCGTTGTTGGGGAACGAGGGGAACAGCGCGTGGCCGCCGAGCGTGAGCAGCAGGCGCTCGTAGAACACGAGGTGCAGCCGCTCGTTCTCGATGACGGCAAGGAAGGGGTCGCCGTCGTCCGCGAAGAGACCCACCACCTCGGCATTCACGCGCGCCGGCGCATTCCACGGAGCGGGCTGCCCCGGCTCGGCTGCCGTGATCAGCCGCCCGCCGACCTCGGTCTCGCGCTCGAAGAGATTGAAGGGCACGCCGCGTCGCTGAAACTGCTTCGCAGCCGCGAGCCCGGCGGCCCCGGCACCGACGATGACCAGCCCCTGCTTCTCGATGACGGCGGGCGCGCGGTCGGGTGCGGGCTTGTCGGGCAACAGGCCGAGCCCGGCGAGCTGGCGGGCGACCTTGAGCAGCACCTTCTCGACGAAGGGCACACCGGCCATGAACTCGTGGTGGTTGAACCAGTCGTGAAAGACGAAGTCGTTGGCGCGGAAGACGTCGAGGCGCGCGTCGGGCATCGCGTTCTGTCGCTCGACGCGCATGCCGGCCTTCACGGGCACGCGGCAGGTGGGCACGTTGGGCACGCCGTCGACACGCATCAGGCAGTGCGCGCATGCGCCCGTCATGCAGAACACCCCGCGCGGCCGGTGGTACTTGGCCGAGCGGCTGAAGATGGTCTCACCCTTCCCGAGCAACGCCGCGGCGAGCGGTTCTCCGGCACGTGCCTGAAACTGTTCCCCTTCCAGCTCGAGGGTGACGGGTGACTCAACGGGGCTGATGCGCGGCATGGGACAGGGGACGTCGTACTCCGGTCCCTCGTGGGGAGCGATCAGATCGTTCCTTCGGGGGGCGCAGGAGAGGAGGCTGAGACTGATCGTGAGAAGGACTGCTTCACGCGCACCGAAGGTTGGGTTCCCACCGACGGGAGACGAGCCCTCAGGGTTTCGGGTGCGCCATGAGCCACGTGGAGATCGTGTCGCCCCACGTCGAGTTGAACGCGGGGATGTGATCTGCAGCGAGGATCTTCCACAGCTCCGACGCGCCGCCGATGGGGCAGCCGGTGAACTGGTAGCGCTCGGTCTCCATGAGCGCGGTGCCGACGAGATCGAGGTTGCCGCCGATCTGCGTGAGCATCGTGCCCGTGCAGCCGTTCTTCGCACCCCACGTCGTGACGGTGGTCTCGGCGCCGGGGTAGGGCGGCGCGTTCGCCACGGCCATGCCACCTCCGTAGCGGATCACCGCGTCGAGCGTGCCGTGCACCTGCAGAATGTTCACCGGCTCGCTCGGTTGGCACCTCGTGGGGTCGGCCCACACCGCGCCCGCGAGCGATACGATGCCGGCGATGAGCCCCGAGCGATCGCACGCCATGCGGTGCGCCATGAACGCGCCGTTGGAATGCCCGACGAGGAACACCCGCTTTGGATCGACCGTGAAGCGCGCCTTCATGTCGTTGATGACGGCGGTGAGGTACGCGACGTCATCGACCGTCGACTGACCAAAGCCACAACACGCGTCGGTCGCGTTCCAGAAGTTCTGACCCTGGCCATCAACGGTGCCGTCGGGCAGCGCCAGGAGAAACCCGCGCGCCTGCGCCGTCTGTGAGAGCCTGAAGTAGGCGTCTTGCGTTGCGGCGGTCGCGGTGTATCCGTGCAGCAACACCACGAGCGGCGTGGGGGTGCCGCGCACGTAGCCATTGGGTACCACTTCGGCGAACGGCCGCGCGAAGACCAGCGGGTCACGCGTCACGCCTGCGTCGGTGCTCGTTCCAGCGTCCGTGCCCCCATCATTCGCGCTGCCGCCACCCGTTGCGCTGCCGCCGCCCGTCGCGCTGCCACCACCCGTCGCGCTGCCACCACCCGTCGCGCCGCCACCACCCGTCGCGCCGCCGCCGGTGTTCGATTGCGTCAGGCACTGGCCCAGCGTGCAGCTTTGAGCCGCGGTGCAGGCCGCGCACGACACCGCACTCGTGCCACACGCATTCGTCGAGTCACCTGTCTGACATTGGCCAGAGGCATCACAGCACCCGCTGCAGGTCGCGGGGCCGCACGAAACGGGAAGCGTCGTCGAGCAAGAGACGGCGACACCGGCGAACACGAGCGAGAGGCAGAGCGCGATCCAACGCATGCCATGCGCGTAGCACGCGGGCCATGCGCTATCAGCTCACCATGAACCAACGGCTCTTCAAGGTGACGATCATCGGGGTGGCGGCAGTCTTCACCGCTGCGTTCGGCTGGCTGGTCAGCCCTCCGTTGATCGCGAACCCCGACGTCGTCGGGGCGTTCGCCGCGGGCTTCGTCAACCCGTACGCCAGCGGGTACTCGGCCGATGTCGTGGCGTGCTGGGCGATCCTCTGCGCGTGGGTGCTGCACGAGCGGAGCGCGCACGGCGTTCGCCATGGCCTCTGGTGCCTCGCGCTCGGCGTCGTGCCCGGCGTGGCAGTGGGCTTTGCCGTCTACCTGCTCCTGCGAACACGGCAGCTCAACCGCTTTGAGGCCTCGGGTCTTCGTGGCACAAACCGCCCATGATCTCAGGCACCCCCCGCGCCCCGCTGCCCGTGAACGAACCGATCAAGCAGTATGCGCCCGGCGCCCCTGAGCGCACCGAGCTCAAGGCCGCGCTCGCCAAAGTCGGCAGCGAACATGTCGAGATTCCGGTGCTCATCAACGGCAAGGAGATCCGCACCGGCAAGACCTTCGAGGTGCGCTCTCCGATCGATCACCACAAGGTCCTCGCGACGGTGCACTCCGCGGGGCCGGCTGAGACCGAGCAGGCCATCCAGTCCGCGCTCGCTGCGAAGCGAGACTGGGCGAACCTGCCTGTGTCCGAGCGCAGCGCCGTGATGCTCAAGGCCGCCGAGCTGCTCGCGACGAAGTATCGCGCGACGATCAACGCGGTGACGATGTGGGGCCAGGGCAAGACGGCGTACCAGGCCGAGATCGATGCGGCGTGTGAGGGCATCGACTTCCTCCGCTTCAACGCGGCGTTCGCACAGCAGATCGCCGACGTGCAGCCGGTGAGCGGCCCCGGCACGTGGAACACCACCGACTACCGCCCGCTCGACGGCTTCGTGCTCGCGGTCGCGCCGTTCAACTTCACCGCCATCGCGCTCAACCTCTGCACGGCGCCCGCGCTCATGGGCAACGTGGTGCTCTTCAAGCCCAGCGAGACCGCGTCGCTCTCGGCGTGGACGCTGATGAAGATCCTCCGCGAGGCGGGGTTGCCCGACGGTGTCATCAACTTCCTCCCCGGAGCGGGCGCGCCGATCGGCACTACCGCCATGGCGAGCCCCGACTTCGGCGGGCTGCACTTCACGGGCTCGACCGCGACCTTCAACTCGATGTGGAAGACGGTCGGCGACCGCATGTCGCACTACCGGCAGTACCCGCGCATCGTCGGCGAGACCGGTGGCAAGGACTTCATCTTCGTGCACCCCAGCGCCGCCGATGATCTCGACGCCGTCGCCGTCGCCATCGCGCGTGGCGGGTACGAGTACCAGGGGCAGAAGTGCAGCGCGTGCTCCCGCGTGTACGTGCCCTCGTCGCTGTGGCCTTCGTTGCGCGAACGCCTCGTGCCGATGGTCGAAGGGCTCACCATGGGCCCCGTGACCGACTTCCGGAACTTCATGTCGGCGGTGATCGACGATCGCTCCTTCATCAAGATCAGCCGCTACCTCGACCTCGCGAAGGGCAACGAGGCGAAGGTGCTCGTGGGGGGCAAGGTCGATCGCACGGTCGGCTGGTACGTGCGGCCGACGCTGGTGCAGGTGACCAACCCGCGCCACGCACTGATGACCGAGGAGATCTTCGGCCCGGTCGTGAGCCTCTTCGTGTATCCCGACGAGCAGCTCGCCGAGGCGGTGAAGGAGGTCGATCAGGCCACTCCGTACGCGCTCACAGGGTCGATCTTTGCGCGCGACGCGCACTCCATCGTGCAGCTCACTTCGGCGCTGCGCCACGCTGCGGGCAACTTCTACATCAACGACAAGTGCACCGGCGCCGTGGTCGGCCAGCAGCCGTTCGGAGGCAGCCGCGGCTCGGGCACCAACGACAAGGCAGGGTCGATGTGGAACCTGCTGCGCTGGGTGAGCCCGCGCACCATCAAGGAGACCTTCGTGCCGCCCACCTCGGTCGGCTACCCCTTCATGGGCGCGGAGTGATCTTGACGCACGACGCCGCTCTCCCTCTCCCTGCGCGAGCGGGGAGAGGGGCAGGGGTGAGGGGCTCGACGTGCCGCAGCTGCCCCTCACCCGGCGCTGCGCGCCACCCTCTCCCCGCGTCGCAGGGAGAGGGATCTTCCGTTGCGATCGTGCTGGTTCTTCTCGCTGGTTTCGCGGCGCACGCCGAGCCCCTCACTCGGGCGGTCGCGCAAGACATCCTCTACCTCGCGACTGAGAAGGCCCCCGCCTGCTCCGAGGGCACCGAGCCTGAGCAGATCGTCTGCCTCCTCAAGGCCCGCTACGCGAAAGACGCCGCGACCCAGAAGCTCGCAATCTCGCTCTACGAAAAGACCGGCACCGTCGCCGGCCAGCTCCCGGAGCAGGACTTCGACGGCGGCTACCGCGGCAAGCTCCACCTCGTTCCCCGCCTGCCCACGGGCGCCCACCGCACGCACCTCGAGTGGTCGGCCAACTCGCTCCTCGACTACGACGACTTCTTCACGAAGCTCGGAGGCAAGCCCAACTACCGCTGGCGTGATCTCGATTTCCGCTTCTTCGAATCGGTGAAGCGCCGCACGCCCTCGGCCTTCGCGGTCGACTGGGCCGTCGCCTACAACGTCAGCGGCTCGCTCTTCGGCAGCGAAGCCGGCGTTCGCAGCACACTGTTCCACGAGATCTTCCACCTCAACGATCAAGCCCACGGCAACTGGAGCGTTCGCGGCCTCTCGAAGATCTTCAATGCGATCGTCGCGAAGTGCGGCACGAAGATCGACTGCCTCACGCCCTACGTCGCCGACAGCATCAAGGTGAAGGGCGGCACCTACTACGCCTTCCAGCCCGGCAATGGCGTGGGCGAGTACGCCGCCGATCTCGCCCGCCGCTACTACCTCGAGCAGCGCGCGATCCTCCGCAAGGACAAGCCGCTCAAGCCCTTCAAGTGCGGCCCCGAAGAGAACCGCCTCGCCTGGGAAGCCCTGGTGAAGGAATTCTTCGACGGGGTCGACCACGTCCCTGCGTGCGGCCTGTCTGGACAGTTGTTCACCCCTTGATGCAACCGGCTCTGTTACAGTTGCAATTGCAATGGCAACGACCGCCGCACCGCTCCCGACGCTCGACAAACTGAAGTCCACCCTCCGTGGGGCCGGCCTGCGCAGCACGGCGCCCCGGGTCGCGGTGCTCAAGCGCCTCATGGGCGCCACCACGCCCGTGTCTCACGGTGAGCTTGTCGACACGCTCAGCGAAGAGGGCATGGATCGCACGACGGTCTACCGAAACCTCGTCGACCTCACCGAAGCGGGCCTCGTGCAGCGCACCGACCTCGGAGACCACGTCTGGCGCTTCGAGTTGAAGCGCGGCGAAGACACCATCAAGCACCCGCACTTCACCTGCACCGATTGCGGCACGGTCGCGTGCCTGCCTGAGGTGACGCTCTCGGTGCGGCAGGGGAAGGACGTGCCCCGGGCGCTCAGCAAGCAGCGCGTCGAAATTCAGCTGCGAGGGAAGTGTGATGACTGCGCCTGACTCTGCCGCGGTGATCGACTCAGCACCCGCCTGTGCCGTTCACGCGCCGCCCGAGAACCTGCGCGGCGAGTCGCGCACCCGTGTCGTCGTCGGCCTCACCGCGGTGATGATGGTCGCCGAGCTGGTGGTGGGCTGGTGGACCCACTCCCTCGCGCTCCTGGCTGACGGCTGGCACATGGGCACGCACGTCGGCGCGCTCGGCATCACCGCCTTCGCCTACTGGTACGCGCGCACCCGCGCCGGGCAGACCCAGTTCGCGTTCGGCACCGGCAAGGTCTACGCGCTCGGCGGCTACACCAGCGCCGCGATTCTGTTGCTGGTCGCCATCGGCGTCATCGTCGAGTCGATTCACCGCTTCGTCGAGCCGCAGACCGTCGGCTTTGCCGAGGCGTTCCCCGTCGCCATCGTGGGCCTGCTGGTCAACCTGCTCTCTGCCTGGCTGCTCGGTGGAGACGACCACGGGCACTCCCATGGGCACTCCCACGGGCACTCCCACGGGCACGAGCACGCCCACGATCATGCGCACGACCACCCGCACGAGCACGACCACAACCTGCGCGCGGCGTACCTGCACGTCGTCGCCGACGCCCTGACCTCGGTGCTCGCCATCGGGGCGCTGCTCGCCGGCCGCTACCTCTCGTGGACGTGGGTCGACCCCGTCGTCGCGCTCATCGGAGCACTCGTCATCTTCAAGTGGGGCCTCTCGCTGATGAAGGAATGCGGGCGCCAGCTGATCGACCTCGACCCGTCGAAGAAGCACCACGAGCAGGTGAAGGCCGCGCTCGAGGCGGTCGAGGGCACGAAGGTGATGGATCTCCACCTCTGGCGCGTGGGGCCCAAACAACTGGTCTGCGTGGTGTCGGTCGCCGCGACGAGCCCGACGTCGCTCGCCGACTACAAGCGCGCGGTGATGGCGGTCGCGCCGGTGAACCACCTCACCGTCGAGATCTGCACGGCCTGATCACGTCAGTGGGTGGTGCCGAGCAGCACCGGGGCGAGCGGGAAGTCGACCTCGGGGAACGAGACCGGCCGAATGCTGTCGCGCGCGGTCAACGTGAACTGCTCGGTCCACGTTCCATTCTTCGGTGCCCGGAAGACATGGAGCTGGGCGGCGGCGAGATCGACGACCCAATACTCGGGTGAACCTCCCTCTGCGTAGAGCGGTGCCTTGACCCTCAGGTCGATAGGCAGCGACGTCTTGGAGACCTCGATCAGCAGCAGCGCCTGAGTCGGGTGCGGATGTCTCCCCTCGACCCTCGGTATCAGCGCGAAGTCGGGCTCAGGCATGGAGTCTTCGCTGGCGACGAGCGGCAACCCCGGTCGAACCCTTGCCCACTTCGCGAACGTCAACACCAGCAACTCATTCAGCGTCTCGACCGTTCCCGCGTGCTCTTCACCTTGCGGCGCCACCTTCACCACCCGTCCCCTGAGCAACTCGACCCGCTCGTGGTCGAACGCCCCCATGTCTGCCAGCGCGATGTATTCCGACACCTTCAAGGGTCGGTAGCTCTCCTCGAGCGTCGAGAGTGCTTCGCTCATGGTGGCTTTCATATCGCGGGGGACTGACATGCTCCGGGAGCCTACCGCTCTGCGCCTGAAACGACGACGCCCCGCCGGGGGAGGGCAGGGCGTCGCACGTCACGCTGACTTCACGCCTCAGACCATCGGCGCCGTCTGCTGGAGCGGGTCGAGCATCGGGAGCCCCTTGCCGGTCTGGCCGAACCGGGTGCGAATGATGGCGCCCATCGAGACGAACACCGCGACCGCCAGCACCATCGGCCCCAGCACGGGAATGTGACCGACCAGGAGCAGCGCGAGCAGACCCACCGCAAGCACCAGCGCCTGCGTCTTGCGCATGCGGCCCGTGGGGAGCTTCGCGCCCACCGCGTTCGCCACCACCGCCAACCCCGCGGGGATGAAGAGCGCCACGAGGATCCACAACATGAGGGCCACCGGAATACCGACCAGCGTCACCACCAGCGCCGCCGTGATGGGCACCGTCGCCAACAACCCGAGGAAGCCCGCGAGGCCATTCTTCGCCGGCTCGGCGCGAATCGTCGCCTCGAGCGCCTTCATGCGGTTCGGCGCGAACATCATCAGCAGGAAGCCCAGGCCGAAGAACACCGCGAACTGCAGCAAGAACGCGGCGAAGCCACGACCGCCGTTCGAAGAAGGGGAGTCGGCTTCATCGGCCGCGTCTTTCGCCCCGGCGCGCTCTGCCCGTTCCTTGCGCACCACGTTGCGGGCCACCTGCGCGCCGAAGTTCGCGCCGCCCATCGACACCGCGTCGCCGCGCACCACCGCCGTGTCGTCGCGCACCACCGTGCCGCCGAACGAGACTGCGTCGCCTTCAACCACCGCGCCGGCCTTGAGCACCACGTCGCCGCCGAAGGCCACCGCGTCACCGTCGACCACCGCGCCTTCTTCGACGATCACCGGGCCGCCGTACGCCACGGCCGCCTCGACGCGCGTACCCTTCTCGATGGTGATGGGGCCGCCCGTGCTCACCTTGTGCCGCTGCAGCGCCATCTGCTCACGCACCAGCCGCGCCTTTTCCCGCGACAGCTCAGCCTGGGCCTGCGCCGACTCGCGCAGCGCCTCGGCCTGGTCGCGCGCGGCCTCTCTGGCTTGCTCCGCCTGCTCCTGCGCGGCCTCGCGGGCTTCTTCCGCCTTCTCACGCGCTTCTTCGGCGGCTTCCTGCGCCTTCTCCCGAGCCTGCTCGAGGGCTTCCTGCACCTTCTCGCGTGCCTCGGCCGAAGCCCCGCGCAGCGACTCGAGCTTCTCGCGAATGCGCTCGGCCTCTTCGCGTGCCTGTTCTGCTTCTTCGCGAGCCGTCTCGGCCGCCGAGCGCAGCGCGTCGGAGTTCACGTTCGGCGTCGCGACCGCCACCGGAGGCACGGGCGGAACCGGGGCCACGGCGAGCACCGGGGGCGCCTTCGGAATCGCACCGCCCGCCTTGCGCACCACCCACAGGTTCGAGGCCGCACCCTTGCGAGTCACCTCGAGCCCGTAGGCCAGCGCGATGGTCTCGAGCGCTTCAGGGCCGTCGACGTTCGGGAGGTTGAGCTGCACCTTCTCGTCGAACTCGCCGATCACCACGAGGTTGAGACCGCTCTTCTCAGCGAGCTGCTTGAGGCCGTCCTTGAGCGGCCCGTCGAACTGCAGCGACACCGGGCTGGAAGCCAACAGCACTGCCGTCATCATCGCGAACATCACGCCACCTTCCCCGCGGCGGGAACCAACCGACGGAACCCCGTCAGCACCGCCCCGAGCAACAGAGAGAGGCCCACGGCCGTCGGCAAGGCCGCGGTCGTCCACAGGGCCTGAATTGCGCTGCCGAAGGCGATGAGGCCTTCCCGCAGCTTCACCACCAGCGACGCGACCGCGAGGCCGAAGCCCCCCGTCACGCCACCACTCACCAGGAGCGCCGCGACTGCCAGCGCGAGTGCCACCCCGACGATGGCCACTGCAGACCACACGTCGGCTCGCGAGAGGGGACGGGCAGGCGCTTCGGCCACGCGGGTCATCACGTTCGCGAGGAAATCAGGAGGGGGGAGGGGATCGGCCAGCCGCAGCAGATCTTTCTCGAGCTGCCGGTGCTCTTCGAGCAGCAACGATCGTTCGGCTTCCGTCGGCGCCAGCTCGCTGAGCAGCGCCTCGAGCTCGAGCTCTTCAGGGTTCTTCGGTGCGTTCATCACGCAGCTCCCGTCTTGACCGTGTCCTGGTTTGTATTCTCGGCGGCCTGCATGCGCGTGCGCAGCTTTTCGCGAGCGCGGAAGAGGCGCGCCATGATCGTGCCGGGCGCCACGTCCATCACCTCGGCGATCTCCTTCGTGGTGCGCTTCTGCACGTAATAGAGCGCGAGCACTTCGCGATCGTCGACCGAGAGCGTGGCCATCGCGTCTTCGAGCGACTTGCGCTCTTGCCGCGCGATGGCGCCTTCCTCGAGGTTCGGCTCAGACGAGGGGATCGAGTGCGAGTGATCATCGACGTCTTCGGTGCGCATCTTCTGGCGCCGGCGCAGCAGATCGAGGCACTGGTTGCGCGCAATGGTGAGCACCCAGAGATCAAAGGGCCGCGAGTCGTCGTAGCGATCGAGGTTCTGGTACGCGCGCAGAAAGGTCTCTTGCGCGACCTCAGCGGCCTCGGCCTCGGTGCGCAACAGGCGCAGGCACAGGCCGTAGACCTGGCGCTGCATCGACCGGACGAGCGCCGCGAAGGCGTTGGAATCTCCGCGGCGGGCCTTCCGCACGTCCTCGACCCAGGGCTGCAACGGTTCGGTGGCCATGAGCCCCAAAGACATCGAAGAGACAGGAGTGAGGGTGTTGAGCGCTTCCACGCCCAGTGAACGAACCGCAGCCGTTTCGATTGCGGCACCCTCCAACCGTCTAGATTCAAGTCAAATCAACGCTTTGTCGCTTCCATTCGGCGGCTGGCCTTCAACTTCTTGGCCTCTTTCTGGCGGGCGAGGAAGCCGGGGGCCGCGCCTTCAGCCCGAGGCGGCATGGGCTTCTTCTCACCCGTCTTGTGGTCGAACTTCACCTTCGGGTGCCGCGGCTTCTTTTCGCGATCGCGATCTCCACGGGGCTGCGCACCGGGCCCGCTGGTGCGACGTTCACCGCGCTCGGGGCGCTCACCTCGCTCAGGCTGACCTTCGGGCGTGCGCTCGACGTACTCGCGGGGCGCGACGTCTTCGGGGCGCTCCTTCTCGACCCCGAAGTGGAAGAGGCGCTTCACCACCAGAGTGGCGTAGCTGCCGGGCGGCAGGGTGAAGGCGATGTTCACCTTGATGTACCCGCGGTTCAGCTCGTCGGGGCGCGGTTTGCCGATCACCAGCTTGCCGGGGTGAATGATGACGGGCCGCTCTTCATGTTTGAAGAAGAGCAGGCGCGGCGACTCTTCGATGCGCAGCTGCTCGAGCGTCAGCTTCTCTTTGCCGAGCACCCACTTCACGGCCTCTTCGACCTTGGGATCTTTGAAGCTCGAGTTGGGCGCCAGCAGGGGGAAGGTGAGCTCCTTGAGCCACTTCTGCTGCTCGTGCGCGACCTCGGTGTGGTGGAGGATCGTGCCCGCCTGGTACGGCATCGGGAACAGGTGCTCGCGGGGGAAGCTGAGCTGCAACAGGCGCCGCACGCCCTCGTTCCACAGGTACGACTGGTACGTGAAGATGAGCAGCGCGCGGTAGTCGGCGTCGATCTGCAGGAACGCGTTGACGAAGTCGGTCGGCTCGTCACGCAGCGCGCGAATGATGCGGGTGTACTTTCGCGCCGCTTCACCGAACGGCACCTTCGCCGTCCAGTCTCCCCAGTGCTCTGACCAGAACTGCTTCACCTTGGCGTCGTCGGTGCGATCGAGGGGGGAAGGCCGCGCGAGGTAGTTGTACAGCGCCGCCTCGAAGTCGCCTTTGATGAGGTCCTTGGCGATGAAGCCCTGACCGTGCTTGAGCGAGCCGAAGCGCTGGCTGTCGAAGTAGTTCACCACGCCGAGGCGCTCGACCTCAGACGCCGCGAGCGTCACCTTCTGAAGATCGATCTGGTTGATCTGCCGCACGGTGACGGCGAAGCGGTTGCTGGTGGTGTTCTTCGAGCTGAGCGCGTGATCGGTGCGCCCCAGAAACTTGAGGCGCAGATCCTCGTCCTGCATGTCGATGTCGAGGCCCTTCACCGCGATGAGCTGCTCGGTGCGGCCCTGCTTGTCTTTGAGGCCGCAGTAGCTGACCGAGCCGGGCGGCAGGCCGAACTGCTGCTGAATGCGCGCCACGGCGTCGAAGGTCGAGAGCTTCTGCTTGTCCATCAAGTAGACGCGCCAGGTGCCGGTCTCGACCTCGTCGAAGCGGTACGATTCCTTCACCGAGAAGTCTTCAGGCTTCTGCTTGATCTTCATTGGGTGACCACCACGAGCTCGAAGTCGGGAAGGGCGTCGAAGGTGTAGGTGCCCGCCTTCGCGCGGATCGAGGAGCGGAGCTGGCGCGCCCCCACGAGGTTCAACTTGAGGGTGAGCACGTTGCCGTCGAGCTGCACGCTGGGCTGGTCGGCGTTGACCACCTCAGCCCGAAAGTTCGGGGAGGAGATCGAGAACGGCCGCAGGTGACCGATGCGGCCCTTGAGCAGGCTGACGAAGGTCTCGATCGCTTCGACCGGGAGCTTCCACGTGAGCTTCTTGCCGGTGCGGCTGGCCTCGTTCACGTCGGTGGTGATGTTCGAGAGACTGCTGCCTTCACGCTCGACGCGTTGCTCGATCAGAGCGCGGGCCCGCGGCGATTGAAGGAGCGACGCGCGCTCGAGATCGGTGATCAGCAGCGGGTCGACCTTCGCCAGCACCTCGACCAGCCCCGAGGGAGACCATTCGCGCACCACCCGCACCTCGTCGCGCGTGATGGGCACGGCGAGCAGCACCGGCACGGTGTCGTGCGGCGTGGCGAGCTTCTGCACTTCGGGATCGGGCGTGAACACCAGGCCCACCATCTCGGGTGTGAGGGCGGTGGTGGGGTCGGCCACGGGCGGCGCGATGCCATCGCTGAGCAGCACGACCTGGTTGGTATCGGCCGAGAGATCTTTGGCCCGCGCGCGGGAAATGAGGCCCGTCAGCAGGGTCACGGGCCACGCAGGCGGCGCCAGCTCGTCCTTCCCCTTGAGCACGCGAATCGAGAGCTCGAGACCGTCGAGGGCGAGGCCAAACGTGAGCAGGTGCCAATGCGGCTTGCTGCGGTTCAGCTGGGCGAAGGCGATGGTCACGCCCTGCACGGTCGTGATGGGCTGCCCCTGCTCGACCCACAGCTTTTCGCGGGCTTTCTCGGCCGCCTCGGCGATGGCGGCGCGGCGGACCTCATCGCTCACCACCCGTTTCACCGGGAGCGGAGGGACGGAAGCAGCCTTCGCCACAGGCGCCTTCTTCACCGCCTTCCCGGGCTTTGGAGGTTTGGGTTGAGACGTCCGCGACACTTTCGGCTTCGCGACCTTCTTCACCGACCTCGGCTTCTGGGCAGTCTTTGCTGGCTTTTGTTTGTGACCGCGGGCCATGGGGAGGCTCCGTAGCACGCTCGGTCAGAACGTTGTTTTCCGAGTGATGCCACCCTGCGCTTCTCTTGCTAGCCTCTGGCCCGTCTTGAGCAACCAGCCTCCCATTCCCCTGACGAACGTCGCGAGCAGCACCGCCAACCAACCGCGCCCCGGCCAGGTCTTCGCACCGGGACAACTCAAGGGGCCGCGCCTGTCGGGTCGTTTCGCCGACGGCAAGGTCGGTGAGTTCCCCCTGTCGGATCGCACGTCGATGGGGCGGCACCCGAACAACACGCTGCGCCTGGTGGACCGCGAGGTGTCCAAAGAGCACTGCGTGATCGAGAAGGTGGGCGCGACGTACCTGCTGCGCGATCTCAACTCGAGCAACGGCACCTTCGTGAACGGCCGCAAGGTGCGCGAGCTGCGCTTGCGCGACGGCGACGAGATCGCGCTGGGCAACAGCCGCCTCGTCTTTCTCGAAGGCGGCGCGGGCACCGCCGGTCACACCACCTCGGCGGGCGTCACGGTCGTCGCCTCGGCGCAGTCGATGCCGGCCTTCCTCGCTACGGTCGCGCAGATGGAATCGGCCGAGTTCCGCCCGGCCGACAAGCTGTCAGACATCGACACGCTCAAGCAGGACTACGAGAAGCTCCGCATCGCCAACGAGTTCCACCGCCTGGTGGGTGGTGAGCGCGACCTGAAGAGCCTGCTCGACAAGATCCTCGTGGTGGCCTTCGAGCTGCTGCCCGCCGACAACGGCGTCGTGTTTCTCGCGGAGAACTCCACGCTGTCCCCACAGGCAATCAAGAAGCGCAAGCCCGACGGCGGCGACGTGGTGGTGTCGGACACCGTGCTCAAGCGCGTGACCGAGACCCGCAGCGCCGTGCTGACGGCCGACGCCATCCTCGACAGCCGCTTCTCGAGCTCGGAGTCGATCGTCGCCCAGGGCATCCGCTCTGCCATGGCGGTGCCGCTCATCTCGAAGGGCGTGATGCGCGGCGTGTTGTTCTGTGACACCCGCGAGCGCACCAACGCGTTCTCCGAGAAAGACCTGAAGGTGCTCTCGGGCATCGCCTCGCAGGCCGCCATCGCGCTCGAGAACAGCGAGCTGTCGCGCAAGGTCGAGCAGGAAGCCATCACCCGCGCCGAGCTCTCGCGCTTCCTCGCGCCGGCCGTCGCCGAGGCCGTGGTGAGCGGCAAGGTCGAGCTGTTGCGCGTCGGTCGGCTGGCCGAGGTGAGCTGCATCTTCGCCGACATCCGCGGCTTCACCTCGATGGCCGAGGCCGACAGCCCGCAGGAAACCGTCGCCATGTTGAACACCTTCTTCACTCACATGGCGAACGTGATCTTCACGCACGAGGGCAACCTCGACAAGTTCATCGGTGACTGCGTCATGGCGACGTGGGGCCCGCCGATCACGCACCCCGACGACGCCGGCCGCGCGCTCAAGTGTGCGCTCGAGATGCTCGACGAGATCAACGCCATGAACGCGCAGCGCGAGGCCGACGGCAAGAAGCCCATCGAGGTCGGCATCGGCGTGAACACCGGTCAGGCCGTCGTCGGTTACATCGGCAGCAACGAGCGCCACGAGTTCACTGCCATCGGCGACTCGGTGAACACCGCGTCTCGGCTCTGTGGCCTCGCCAGGGGTGGCGAGGTGCTGGCGAGTGAGTCGACGGTGCGGCGCGCGGGCCCCGGCTTCAAGGTCGAGCCCGTGTCCGTGCTTCAGGTGAAGGGCAAAGAGAAGGGCGTGCCTGCCTTCCGCGTGCTCGACTACACGGGGAACTGAAGGCCATGGGCGGGGGAACCGAGGGCCAGGCGCGGTGACGGCGCGATCGTCTCGCAGCGTCGTCGCTCAGGCCTGTCCGAACTGCGCCCGGCTCCACGACATCGGCATCTACGTCTCGGGCCAGCAGATCCAGTGCTCGTGCGGCATTCGCTTCGAGGTGAAGCGCAGCGACGTGAAGAGCATGGCCCCGCCGCCAGTTCTGACCGATGTCGGGCTCGAGCACACGGTCGCCTCGAGCCGGCCGAAAGACGAAAGCGAGCGCGAAGACGACGAGCCCACCAGCTCGACCGCGATTCCCCGAGTGCCCGGCTACGAGTTGCTCGAGTTGCTGGGCAAGGGCGGCATGGGCGAAGTGTGGCGCGCCCGGCAGGTGTCGTTGTCGCGCAACGTGGCGGTGAAGCTGCTGCCGCCCCGCTTTGTGAAAGACAAAGAGTTCGTCGCCCGCTTCGACAAGGAAGCCACCGCGCTCGCGGCGCTCTCACACCCGGGCGTGGTGCAGATCATCGATCGCGGGCAGGCCGGCGATCACTACTTCTTCGTGATGGAGCTGGTCACGGGCATCAACCTCCGCGAGATGATGAACAGCGGGAAGCTCACCGTGCGCGATGCGCTGCGCATCGGGGCGCAGATCGCCCGCGCCATCGACTACGCGCACGAGCAGAAGGTCGTGCACCGCGATCTCAAGCCCGAGAACATTCTCGTCGACGCGCGCGGACACGTGAAGATCGCCGACTTCGGGCTGGCCGGCATGAAGGGCAGCGAGCGCGACATCTCGCTCACCGCGACCTCGGTGGCGATGGGCACGGTCAACTACATGGCGCCCGAGCAGCGCCGCGACGCCAAGCACGTCGATCACCGCGCCGACCTCTATTCGATGGGTGTGCTGCTCTACGAGATGCTCACCGGTGAGCTGCCGATCGGCCGCTTCAAGCTGCCCTCGCAGCGGGTGGTGGGCCTCGATTCGCGCATCGACGACGTGGTGGGCGGGTTGCTCGAGACCGAGGCCGAGGCGCGGCCTTCGCGCGCCAACACCGTGGCCGAGGCGCTCGAGGCGATGGTGCCCAGCAGCAGCGGCGGGCCGCCGGTCTCGCTGCCGAAGTCAGCGGCAGGCTCGGGTGCCCCGAAGGTCACCTCGTTCATTCAGGAGCCCGGGGCGGGGTGGAAGCTGGGCGTGTTCGCGCTCGGCGCGTTGCTGCTCGTCGGCGTCGTCGCTCGGCTGTGGCCGACCGGTGAGACGACGCCGCCGCCCATCGCTGCACCGCCCGCGTGGTACCGCGACAGCGACGACGAGGAGGTGTTCTCCGGAGTCAGCACCGAAGACGACGCCGTCTCGCTCGACTTCGAGGCGCAGCCCGACGGCGGCGAGGAGATCAACCTGCACTCCGGGCTCTGGCAGCTCGAGCGCGGGGTGCTCAGCGTGGTGCAGTACGGCGATGCCCTCGAGCACGAGGTGCTCGTGCCGCGCGCGTACGTCGCGAGGCGTTACTACGTCGCGGATCGCTTCGAGGCCGCGGTCGACGTCGAGCTCGAGAACCTGCCGAGCGACTTCCCCGCGGTGGACTACTCGGCGGCGCAGCACTTCGCCGAGCTCGCGTTTCGCATCAACGATCTGCAGGTGAGCGTCTTCGCCATCCCCGGGACGGACATGCGCATCGGCTGGAGCTACTTCCGCAAGAACGGTCAGGAAGAGTCGGGCAACTCGGCGCGCGACCTCGAAGATCTCCGGGCTGACCCGGTGCGCGTGCCCTCGGGCAAGTTCCGTCTGCGGCTGCGGCTCACCGCGCTCAAGGGCGGAGACGTGACGGCCGAGGCCTTCGTGAACACCACGCGCATCACGAAGCAGGTGTTGCCGGGTCTGGCAGGGCAGGTCGGCAAGGTAGCGCTGGGCTGCCGAAATCATCTCTGCCGGTTCGACAACCTCGTGGTCAGCGGCCAGGTCGGCGCGCGGCCCCCGAAGCGCTCGAACTGAACGAGTCCGCGCTCAAGTTGTCACCCGTGCACCGCAATGGGGCTCTGAAGACCGGCGCGTTGCTCCCATCACGAGGCCTGGAGGTCGAGGGGCTCGTCATCTCGCCTGACAGACCGAGTCCAGGCAGACGCAGGTGGAGGTGGTTGGCGGGTGGGGAAACTCGCACCCGATGGTGATCACCGCCCAACGGCCTGCGGTGGGCACGCAGTTTCCGGATTCGAAACATTCGTTCGTCGAGATCGAGCAGTCGGCATCGGTGACGCACGCCGGGCACATGCCGCCGTCGGTGTCGGCTGGCTTCCCGACGCAGGGGCTGTTCAACGTCTGCGGTACGAGCACGCAACCGCTGCCGAGCAGCGCCCACGACAGCGCGCTCACTCTTCCAGCGCGCACCACGCGAGCCCCTTCTCGGGCGTGGGCAGCTCACAGCGCTGCCACGAGCGACCGGTGACGGTGTCGAGGAGCAACAGCGGCGTGCTCTCCACGAGCCGGTAGCGACCCACCGGCCCCGCGGGCAGCGCCTGAATGTCCTTCGCGCGGCACCACGCCTGCTTCGTCTTCCTGGTGCAGAGGTACCAGGCCGCGCCGGTCGCGGTGTCGAGGCGGGCCGTGAGGTCGGTCGTGCGCGCGATGGCGTAGCGGCCGAGCTCACCGGAGGTGGGGGCGTTGTTGACGATCTCGTCAGCGAAGGCGTTCAGGGAAAGCAGGGTGACGACGAACCACAAGGTGCGAGCCATGAGGGCACCTTAGCGCCGGAGTCGGGGCGTCAGCCGTCTTGTTCGTCCGGGCAGGGCACCCGAGCGCGACGCCAGCGCGGAGGGCTGGAGCCGCGACGCGAGGAACTCGACGGCCAGCTGGCGCAGGAGTCGGGGGCGTCAGCCGTCTTGTTCGTCAGGGCAGGGCACTCGAGAGCGATGCCAGAGCGGAGGGCTCGAGCCGCGTCGAGAGGAACTCGACCGCCAGCGCCCGGGCCGCGGGTCCACGTTCAGGCGGAACCTGAAAGCGGGCGAGCAGCGAGTCGAACTCCGCGCGGGGATCGAGCATCGACACGCCCGCGAGCTCGTTCACCGACAGGCTGCCGGGGCGCAGCGTCGGCGCGGCGAGCTGCCACTGCGTCATCTCAGGCACCGCGTTGCGCACGCGGGCTGCGAGCCCGAAGCTGACGCGCTCGCGCACCGTGTCTTCGATGAGGCCCAGGAGCTGACCGGCGAGCCCGCGCGCAGCGTTCTCGGGCAGGTCGAGCTGCGTGACGTGGCGCTGACGAGATCCATGCCGCGATCCTATTCGTCGGCGAGCCCGTATTCCTTGAGCTTGCGCGCCAGCGTGTTGCGGCCGATGTCGAGCCATTTTGCGGCCTGCGTGCGGTTGCCCTTCGCGCGCTCGAGCACCGCGAGAATGTGGCGGCGCTCGATCTCGGCGAGTGAGGAGACGGGGGCGTCGCGAGGCGCTCCGAGGTGCGCGGGTGGCGGTGGCAGGCCCTTGCCGGCCTCGGGGAGCGGCAGGTGCTCGGGCATCACCTCACCGTCGCTCAACACCACCGCGCTCTCGATGCAGTTCTCGAGCTCGCGCACGTTGCCCGGCCAGTGCCAGGCCTTGAGGCGATCGACCGCCTCGTGTGAGAGCGTCGGCTCCTTCGACAAGTGGTGGCGCCTGGTGGCCTGGGCGACGAAGTGCCGGGCGAGCCGCTCGATGTCTTCTGCGCCGCGATCGCGCAGCGGGGGCAACACCAGCTCGACCACCTTGATGCGGTAGTAGAGGTCTTCGCGGAAGCGGCCCTCGCGCACCATCTGGGCGAGATCGCGGTGCGTGGCGGCGACGATGCGCACGTCGACCTGTACCGTCTGCGTGCCGCCGACGCGCTCGAACTCGCGGTCTTGCAGCACGCGCAACAGCTTGCCCTGCACGGGCATGGGCAGCTCGCCCAGCTCGTCGATGAAGACCGTGCCGCCGGTGGCGACCTCGAACTTGCCGCTCTGGCGCGCCTCGGCGCCGGTGAAGGCGCCCTTCTCGTGGCCGAAGAGCTCGTTCTCGATGAGCGAGCCGGGCAGGGCCGCGCAGTCGACCTTCACGAAGGGCTTGCTGCGCCGCCGCGAGTTGACGTGCACGGCGCGCGCGAAGAGCTCCTTGCCGGTGCCGGACTCGCCGCGCAGCAGCACGGTGGCGTCGGTCTGCGCTGCCTTCTGAATCGTCTTGTAGATGGCCTTCATCGGCGACGACTCACCGATGACCTTGTTGAAGAAGTAGCCGACGGGCTGGGTGGGCTGCTCTTTCGCGCGGAGCAGCTCGGTGTAGAGCGACGTCGCCTGCAGCGCCTGGCTCACCTGCGCGGCGATGGTCTTGAGCTTCGCCTCGTCTTCCGTGTTGAACGTGCCGCCGCCGAGCCGGTTGAGCACCTGCAGCACGCCGAACACCGTGCTCTGGGCATCCACGAGGGGCACCGCGAGCATCGACGAGGTGCGGTAGCCGGTCATCTTGTCGATGTCGGGGTTGAAGCGCTGCTCACCGCTGGTCGCGGGGAGGTTGAGCGCGATGCCTTCTTTCGCGACGAGCCCGGCGCCGCCCTGACCGAGCTTCAGGCGGATCTGTTTGATCTCCGGGAGGTGCGCGGCGCGGCTGAAGATCTCCTGTCGCGCGAAGTCGACGAGGTACAGCGTGCCGCGGTCGGCCTGCATGGTGTGCGCGATGCGATCGACGAGCTGGTGCAGAAACTCGTCGAGGTTGACCTCCTGGCCGACGAGCCCACCGACGGAAAGGACGACTGCAGCGGGGTCGGTGCTCTTCGCCATCGCGGGGAACAGCGAGTCCAACCCCAGAGGCGCGGAGGTGCAAGCCAAACTGTGGCTCTGCACTCAGACACCCCCGAGGCTGATGCGCTTGTTCTCGCGCGCGGGCTCACTGGCCGCGAAGTGGGTGCGCGCCTCTTCGGCCATGTCTTCGACCTGCACGTCGGCGTGGCCGGGGTCGTGGTGGAAGAGGAAGAGGCGCTGGGCGCCGATCGCCTTCGCGATGCGCGCCGCGTCGACGTTGGTGGAGTGGCCCCAGCCCTTCTTCGGCGGCCCCACGCGCCCCTCGTACTCGTCGCGGGTGTACTGCGCGTCGAGCACCAGCGCGTCGACGCCCTCGAGCACGTGGCCCACGTTGGAGTCGAGTGACTCGAGCGTCATCTCGACGTCGGTGCAGTAGGCGAAGCGGAAGCCGTCGGCCTCGACGTGGTAGCCGATGCAGCCCTGCGGGTGCGGCAGCTCGAAGGGCGTCACGCGGAAGGGGCCGGTCTCGATCACGCGGCCGGGCAGGGCGCTCTTGAAGTCCATCTTCGCGCGCATGGCGGAGAGGGGGACGGGGAAGTTGGGCGGCTCCATCTGCTTGCTCAAGACCGAGCGGAGCTGCTGCTCGCCGTCACCGCCGGGGCCGTACATCGTCAGCTCGGTGGTGGGCATGAATGCCGGCGTGAAGAACGGGAACCCCTGCACATGATCCCAGTGCAGGTGGCTGAAGAGCATCGTCGCCTTCACCGGGGGCGAATTGAGGAGCGAGTCGCCCAGCTGCCGCAGGCCCGTGCCCGCGTCGAAGATCAGCCGATGGCCGTGGCTCTCGAGCTCGAGGCACGAGGTGTTGCCGCCGATCTTCGCAACATGTGAACCCGACGAGGCGACACTTCCGCGAACTCCCCAGAACCGAACGTCCATGACTGACTCCCTGGTGATCCGCTGACGGGAACGTCGCGGGTCCAGCGTCGGTGAGCACGGGGGATGCCACTCGCCAAGTGGCTGACTCGCCTGATGGTGCCGATGTGTGCGCTCCAGAACGGATCGCGCGGTCGCTCAGGAGTGGATCAGTCTTTCCAGAGCAGCTTCCACGGGTTCTTCCGCACGTCGGTGAGGAGCGTCTTCAGCTCGTCGTACACAGCGGGGTCCTTCAACGCCGCACCCAGCGCGCCTTCGCCGGCCTCGAGCCTGGTGAGCATGCGATCGGCGCGCGTCGCCAGCGCGTCGGCCTTCACGCTGACCGATTCGGCCTTCGCAATGAGGGTCTTCACTCTCTGGCCGTCTTCTTCGGTGAATTGGCCCGAGACGCGCGCGAGGCCGCCGATGGCGACCGAGGCCTGCTTCGAGAGCTCGGGGAGATCGGTGCGCGCGATCTTGGCGGTGGCCGCGGCGTCGTCGAGCAGCGCGCTCGCCTTGCCGCCGGGCTCGATCTGCGTGCGCGCCGTCGCCGCGAGGGCGCGGAGATCTTTCGCCGCCGCGCTCAGCTCGGTCGCGAGCGTTTTGAACTCGGCGCGGTTCTCGGTGATCACGCCATCGACGGTGGTGGTGAGCCCTCCGATGCCGCCGATGAACTTGCCGATGGCCTGCGGGTCGTTCTCGAGCACCGACGAGGCTGCGTCGAGGAACTTGGCGAGCCGGTTCGAGACCACGTCGATGCGGGGCGAGTCCATGCCGCGCACGGAGACCTTCGGGTCGTGCGCGTCTTTCTCGTAGCCAGGCCAGACCTCGAGGTACGACTCACCGAGAGGGCCGACCGAGGAGACGGTGACCCCCACGTCTCTTCGCAGCGCGTCGGCGGCTTCCTTCGAGAGGACCAGCGTCATCTTCACCGGCATCGGCGCGCCGTTCGCGTCGCGTCGCGAGGGCAACAGCTCGACCGACTCGACCTTGCCGACCACCACGCCGCCGAGCTTCACCGGGGCGTTCTTCACCACGTTGCCGGTGTGCGAGAAGTCGACGGTGATGGTGCGGCCGCCGCCGAAGGTGACCTCTCCCATCAGCACCAGCAGGGTGAAGGCACCAACGAGCGCAGCCACCACCAGCGCGCCGACTTTGAGTTCCAGACGACTCTCGTCCATGGCCGCGGACGCTACTCGATGGCGTCGTCGGCGAAAGTTGAGCTCCCTCTCCCTGCGAGAGCGGGGAGAGGGCTGGGGTGAGGGGCCCTGCCTCCGCGAACGAGGCCCGCCCCCGGCGCGGCGCGCCACCCTCTCCCCGCGGGGCAGGGAGAGGGGAGCCGTTCAGGTCTTGAAGTCGCTCGCCGGCCCGTTGAACGCGACCTGCTTGTCCTTCACCTGCACCACGCGATCCGCGATGCGCCTCAGCGCCGCGTAGTCATGCGAGACGAGCGCGACGGCGAGCCCCTGCTCGCGCACCAGCTCGAGCGCTTCGTTCACCTGACCCGCTGCCTCACGATCGAGCCCCGTGGTCGGCTCATCGAGCAGCAACACCTCAGGCCCCAGCACCAGCGCCCGCGCGATGGCCGCGCGTTTGCGAATGCCCGGCCCCACCTCCGGCGGCTTGCGCTGCGCGAACTCGCTCAAGCCCAGCCGCTCGAGCGCCGCCGCCGCGCGCCCATCGGTCTTCGAAGGGGGGTCCGCCATCGCCACGTTGTCGTGCAGCGTCAGCCAGTCGAGCAGCGCCGGCCCCTGCACCAGGTACGGCGCCCGCGCACGAAGCCGGGTGAGCTTGCGCTCGGGCAGGGTGTCGACGCGCTCACCGAACAGCTCGACGGTGCCCGCCTCAGGCTTGAGCAGCCCGACTGCGAGGCGACAGAGCACCGACTTTCCGCTGCCCGACTGACCGACGATGAAGGTGATGCCGGTCAGCGGAACATCGACCGAGAGCCCCTCGAGGATCGTCTGATCCCCGAAGCGCTTCACGATGCCCGTGAGCGTGAGGTGCGCCGTGCTCAGTGCTTGCACCACTGCACGGCGGTCGTCGGCTGCGCACCCTGCGCGAGGCCCTGGCCGGTGCCGTTGTCGACGAAGTTCTTCGACGCGTACGCGTGGTCGACGCAGATGTCGTTGCCGGTGCCGCCCATGTTCGGCGGGCCGTCGCGCATGGGGTTCGCCGTGCGCGAAGGCAGGGTGACCACGTCACACGAGGTGAGGTTGCTGCCGGTGACGTTCGCCTTGATGGTCGCCACGGTCCAGAAGTCGCCGGTCGAGTCCTGCCCGGGGGTGTTGAGGAGCGGGAAGCTCGTCTGGCCCGTCGCCGGGTTGTAGCCAACCGACACCACGCGGGCGCCGTTGCAATACAGGTTCACGTGCGGTTTGGCGTTGGCGGTGCCCGAGTTGTTGCCGAAGTGGTTCACGCCGACGACGAAGGTGTCTCCGTTGTTCGGCGCGTCGATGTTGATGTTCTCGGGGCCGCAGAAGGCGGTGTTGGTCGGGTCGGCCATGCCGCGGTCGCAGCTCACGTTGTCTCGATCGAGCCGGGGGTTGGTGCACGCCGCGGTGCGACGGCTCGACCAGCCCTGGCACGCAGAGGTCGCCGAGTTGGCGTAGCCCCACTGAGGGTTGGCGTTGTTGTTGGTGCAGCCCGACGCGCCCGCCCAGTAGCAGTCCTGCACGCCGCCTCCGCTGTTCGCGCAGAGCGTGTTCCAGCCGCGCGTGGTGCAGGTGACGCCCTGCAACCGCGCGAAGTGGAGGTCGATGTCGTTGCCCTGCGTCGAGTTGCTGCCGCCCACGGTGTCCCAGCAGAGCTCGGCGCGAATGCCCGGTGCGCGCACCTGCACCTTCTGCGAGCAGCTGTACGTCGTGCCGTCGAGCGTGAACTCGCCCTGGACGATGTAGTCGCCCGACAGACCGAACGCGGGGAACACCTGACCACCCGTCGGGCCGTTACCGTAGTTGGTGGCCCGCAGTGCGATGAGAGGCGCATTGGCCTGCGCCACGTAGCGCGCCGGAGATTGCGTCGCGTCGAGCCGCACCCCGGTGCGCGTGCCGCGGCGAGCCCCCGCCACGGTGGAGTTCGTCTGGTTGTAGATGGCGAAGGTGGGGTTCGGCAGCACGTTGTCGCAGTCGCCGCCCAGCACCGTCCACGTCCAGTTGGTGGTGCGGCCTCGCGCCGCCGCGTCGGTGATCCACTGCGAGCCGTCGATGAGGGGGATCGCGGTGGGCGTCGGGTAGGGCGTGGTGGTGATGGCGGCCGTGGGGCAGGTCACGCTGTTCGCGCACATGCAGCCTTCTGCGGCGTTGTTGCTGTTGAGCCCGTCGCAGTTGAAGTCGCCGGTCGAGCACGAGTCGATGAGCTGCGGAGGCTGAGCGCCACGGCACACGCCCGACCAGCTCGCGAGCTCACCGCCGGCACAATCGACCGTGCCCTTCGCGTTGGCCGAGCACCAGCCCACGGGGAGCCCGGTGGTGCCATCGACCTGCGTCGCGGGCACGAGGTAGCAGTCTTTCGTCACGCCGTTCGCCGGGCAGAAGCAGCCTTCGTCGACAAGGCCGTCGCAGTCGTCGTCGAAGCCGTTGCCCTGCGTGCCGTTGAGGCGACCGGCGGGAACGCCGCCGCCCGTGAGCGCCTGGTCGGTGGGGCCCGCGCACTCGTCGATGGTCGCCGCCGCGCAGAGCCGACGGATGCTGGGGTTGCCGGGCATCGGCGCGCCGCAGCCGCCGTCGTAGTTGGGGTTCACCCCGGAGTCGGGTTCCGTCAGACCGCCACCCGTGCCGCCACCCGTCGTGCCGCCGCCAGTACCACCGCCCGTCGTCCCGCCACCCGTACCACCACCGCTGGTACCACCACCTGTGGTGCCACCGCCGAGCCCACCGCCGAGCCCACCGCCGAGCCCACCGCCGAGCCCACCGCCTTGACCCGTGCCGGCGCCGGTGCCGACGAAGCCTCCGCGACACTCACCCATCACGCAGACCTGGTTGGCCGCGCAATCGCTGAAGTCTTTGCACTTGGTGGAAGGGGGCGTGCACGCGAGCAGCGTCGCCGCGCAGAGAAGAACGAGACTGAGATGCTTCATGGAGTACCGGAGCTCCTGATTCCCTTTGAGGGCGCGAACCCTAGGATCGAGCGGACATTGAAGTCGAGTACGGTCCCCGACGATGGCGGGTCCTCTGCCGACGAGTGCTGGACACCGAGCGCTGCGCGAACACCTCGTGAAAGACGCGCCGGCGCGCGAGTTCTCGGTGGCGCGCTTCATGCTGTTCGCGACGTCGGCGACGGCCGTGATTGCCTTGATGCTCGGGCCGTTCATTGGCGCACGGTTGTCGACGTCGCTGGCGATGGTGCTGGGCGCTCTGGCCCTCTGGTACGGCGGCCAGTGGTGGATGCTGCGGCGCGGCTGGTTCAACGTTGCCATCGCGTGGCTCAACGTGATGGTCGAGGTGTCGGCCCCGGCGTTGATCTTCGTGATCGACGCCAGGGTGCAGGGCGGCGAATACGCGCTGACCGCACCGCCGCTGGCGATCTGGGGAACCCTGGTCGGGCTCTCGGCGCTGCGGGGGTCGCGCACGTTGTCGGTGCTCGCGGGCACGCTGGCGGGCGTCGAGTACTTTCTTCTCTATTTCTTCGTCGCGCGCCCCTCGTTGCCCGAAGACGTCATCGTCACGCTGCAGGCGCCGTTGATCGGCACGCGCTCGTTTCTGCTGTTCTGCTCGGGTCTCGTGACCGCGGCCTTCGTCGGTCACTTCAATCGGCGCGCTCAAGAGGCGCTCGCGGCGGTGCGCGCGAAGGACGTGCTGGGGAAGTACCTCCTGCACGAGCGCATCGGGGCGGGCGGCATGGCCGAGGTGTTTCGCGCCAGCTACAGCCCCGAGGGCGGCTTCGAGAAGACCGTGGCGGTGAAGAAGATCCTCCCCGCGTACGCCGGTGATCAGAACTTCCTCACGCTCTTCCGCCAGGAGGCGGCGCGTTGAGCCGGCTGCACAGTGATGGACTTTGGGCGCTTCGGCGAGACGTACTTTCTGGCGATGGAATACATCGAGGGGTTGTCGCTCAAGAAGGTGATCGACGCGCACCGCCTCGGTTTGCCCATCACGGCGGTGGCTCACCTCGGTTACGAGCTGCTGCGCGCGCTCGAGTACGTGCCCGAGCGCACCGGTGTCGACGGCGAGCCCCTCAGCCTCGTGCACCGCGACGTGAACCCGCCCAACGTGCTGCTCTCGACCGTGGGTGAAGTGAAGTTGACCGACTTCGGCATCGCGCGCGCCCGCTCGCACGTGCGGTTGACGCAAGTGGGGCACATCAAGGGCAAGCCGGGCTACCTCGCCCCGGAGCAGCTCACCGACGAGCCGATCGATGGGCGCGCCGATCTCTTCGCCGTCGGCATCACGCTTCACGAGTGCCTCACGGGTCAGCCGTTGTTCAGCCATGGCCGCGATGCGCGCGAGACCGACGAGGTGCTCGAGGCGCCCCTTCGGCCTCCGTCTCAGTCGCGGCCCGACGTGCCGAAGGAACTCGACGCGGTCGTCATGAAGCTGCTGGAACGGAAGCGCGACCATCGCTTCGTGTCGGCGCGGGCTGCTGCGGCGGCGTTGTCGTCGTTGCCCGCTTCGTTCGCGCCGTCCTCCGAGGGGCGCAAGCAGCTCGCGTACGCCGTGCAGGAGTCGATCGTGGCGCACAAGCGCGCGAGCGGCGAAGTGTCGGCGGAGCCCTCGGTGACCATGCCCGGCACCGCGTGATCCCTCTCCCGCTGTTCGCAGGGAGAGGGAGGTCAGGCGCCGAGGACGAGGAAGACGGCCGCGACGAGGAAGTCGAGCAGCAGGCAGCCCATGCACGCCTCGACCACGCCGATGGTGACGGCTTCTCCGACGGCACTGGCTCCACCGCGCGCGCGAAGACCGCGGAGCGAGGCCGCGACCGGAATGAAGGCGCCGCAGACGATCGCCTTCGTCAGCGCGCACAACACGTCACCGCGATCGACCATCGCGGGATCCATGAAGGCTGCGCCGTCGACGCCGAAGACGTAGGTGATGGTGAGCACCGCCGCCAGGGTCGAGCAGAACGTGCCCACGATGGTGAGCAGCGGCAGCGCGATCGTGCTGGCGATGATGCGCGGCGCGACGAGCTCCGCGAGTGGATCAGCGGCCGACAACTCGAGCGCCTCGACCTGCTCGTTCACGCTCATCGCGCCCAGCTCGGCCGAGGTCGATGCGGCTTGACGTGACGCCGCAAGCAAGGCGGTCAACATCGGCGCGAACTCGCGGAGGATGAGCTCGAAGTACGCGGGCCCGACCACCGTGATGTTGCCGGTGTACTTGCGCGCCTGCGCGTAGGCGATGGTGACGATCACCGTGCCGAAGAACGCCAGCCCCGCCCCGATGAGGATCGCCGACTGCGAGCCGAGCTCGGCCAGGTGCCGCAGCACCTCGCGCCACGCGATCCCCTCGCGCCAGCCGCTGCGCACCGAGCGCGTGAAGAGCAGCGCCTGCGCGCCGACGGTGTGGATCGCGCTCACCCGAAGAACCTCGCGAGCAGCGGGGTGAGGATGAAGTCGAGCAGGAAGATCGCCGCGCACGCGCTGACGACAGCAGCGGCGGCGGCCTGGCCGACTCCGCGCGCACCACCCGAGGCGCGCAGCCCGGCGGCGGTCGAGACGACCGCGATGGCGAGCCCGAACGCCGTGGTCTTCGCCACGCCGCCAAGGAGATCACCCCAGCGCAACATGTCGGAGAACGACTGGAAGAAGACGCGCACCGGGAGCCCGAGCGTGAAGTACGCCGCGACCGATTCCCAGAGAATCGCCACGAGGAAGGTGGTGGTCGAGAGCGCGAGCACCGAGATGACGCTGGCGACGACGCGCGGCGCGACGAGGATGCGGAAGGGATCGAGCGAGATGCCGCGCAGGCCTTCGATCTGGCCGTTCACCGTGAGCAGCGCCAGCTCAGCCGCGTTGCGGGCTCCGATGCGGGCGGCCATGACCAGCCCGAGGAGCAGCGGGCCCATTTCCCAGATCAACGCGAAGCCGGCGGCCCAGCCTGTGTAGAGCCGGGCGCCGAACTTGGTCGCGTAGACGCCCGCCTGCAGCACGACGGTCGCGCCGATGAGCGTCGCGGCACCGAGCGAGAGCGGCAGCGAGCGGTAGCCGAAGAGGACGAGGGCGCGGCTGAGTTCGCCGAGGTCGAGGCGGGGCAGGTAGAGCAGCGTGCGGCCGAAGACGAGCGCGTTGGCGCCGAAGAAGCGCAGCAGCCAGAGCGTGAAGCCGCCGAGCGCGCGAAGCGGGTTCATCAGACGATCGCTCCGTGCACGAAGCGAAAGGTGCGCTCGATGGGCAACGACGCGACCGGGTCGGGGAGGGCGACGATGAGGGTCTTGCCTTCACTCACTTCGATCAACAGGTCAGCGATGGACTTCTCCGTCACCGGGTCGAGCCCCGCGAAGGGGTCGTCGGCGATCAGGACTTCTGGCCTGGCGACGATCGCGCGCGCGACACCAGCGCGTTTTTTCATGCCGCCGGAGAGGTTCTCGGGGCGCTTCTCGAGGGCCTTCGAGAGGCCGACCCGGTCGAGCGCTGCGAGCGCCCGTTCACGCGCCTCGGCTTCGGGCACGCGGCGCTTCCGCAGCGGGAGCAGCACGTTGTCGATCACCGTCAGCGAGTCGAAGAGCGCGTCGCTCTGGAAGATCATGCCGAAGGCGACCTGGGCTTCACGGCGCTCCTGGGCCGTGCGCGTGGCGACCGTTCGCTCCTCCCACTCGACGTCGCCGGTGCTCGGCGGCTGCAGCCCGGTGAGGCACTTGAGGAGTGAAGTCTTTCCTCCGCCCGCAGGGCCCCAGAGCAGCGTGCGGCTGCCCACCGGGAAGTCGACCGACACGTCGTTCAAGGCGGTGACCTGGCCGAAGCGAAGCGAGAGGTGGTGCGTGGCGAGCCGCATGCCGGGGAAGGGACCTTACTTGTCTGGCGGGCGGGCTCCTCCTTTTGGGCGCTGAGGGCCGGGGATGGAGGCTATCGGCTCTGGGGTCGTTCGCCGGGGTCGTCGCGTGCTGCCCCTCGGCTTCGAGCCAGGGTGCGCACGGTGTGTCCGCGATGATGACGAGGCAGAGGGGGGGCTGCCTCCTCAAGAAGCTCGTCCTCGATGATGACAAGCCGAGCTGCCGAATCGGCGCGCACGACGGCAGGTGAATAGAGTGACCCTCATGCGGTGGGCGATCGTGTTCCTGTGTGCAACGGCGTGTTTGCCCACGGTCGATTTCGATCCGCCTGCGATCTGCGAGGTGCTGCCGTTTCGTGCGCCTCCGTCCGTGATTCCGCGCGGCGTGGTCAGTGAGCTCGACGTGCCCCTCATCGACGGCAACTGTCTGCCTTCGGGTGTGACCGCGAACGTCGAGATCTACGACTCCGAGAATCTGCCCGTGCAGTTCGAGTTGGACCTGCGCAGCGCAGGCCGCAGCGCCATCGCCCGCCTCTCGGTCTTGCCGCAGCGCCCTGGGCCCCTGCAGATCTTCGTCACCTTCGAGCCCGGCCTCGGTCGCACCACCCGGACCCTCTTCGTCGCCGAGCCCGCGCTGCCTCCGTTGCCTGACTTCAGCGTCGCCACCCCGTGCACCACCGAGGCGCTCACCACGCAGGGCACGTGGATCTGCCAGCTCGCGTCCACCATCACCGTGTGGCGCGACGGCATGCTGCTGCAGACCTTCCCCTCCCTCGCGATGGCTGCGCGGGGCGACACCGTGTGGATCGCCGGGCCCACCTCACTCGAGCGCTTCGTCGATCGCGGCCTCGACTTCCTCGTGCGGGAGCCCGACGTGGCGATGCCGTTCTCGACGACCGGCACACTCGTGGCCGCGGGTTCCGACACCGTGTGGTCCATCACCGACACCGACTTCACCCGCCACCAGCTCAATCGCCCCCCGGTGACGGCGAACCTGCCGCGCGGGCTCTGCGCCGGCGTCAAACGCTTCGGCGTCGCCACCGGGGACGAGCGCCTGTTCATGACCTGCCCCTCGCGCGTCGAGCACCAGCGGCTCTGCGCCTTCGACGTGAACGCCATCGAAGCCTCCCCGTGTCGGGAGCTGACCGGCGACGCGATCGGCTTCGCCAACGGCACGCTCTGGCTGCGCGACGGCATGTCCATCACGGAGGCCACCCTCACCAGCTCGCGCTCGGTCGTGCCGCCACCGGACTTCACCCGCGCCTCGGCCAGCGACTGGTTTCTGGACGAGGGCTGGCCCCTCCTCACCGATCCGCTCAGCGACCAGGTCCTGCTGGTCCTGCCAGGCCCCCGACTTCAGCTCGCCCCTCCCGGAGTCACCGTTCTGGGGCAGGGCGAAGCCGGAATTTTGGTCGAATTGCCCACCGGTCGGCGGGCCGTCATCTCGCGCTAGGCGTATGCAAGCGCTTGGAATTGTTCCTGCTTTCGATGCCTTGAAACCAATCGACGCAACTGTTTGAGGGGGTGTCCGAGAATGTAGGCATTCGCAGCACATTTCACCTCACGGAGCCGCCCGTGCCTGTCGCCTTCAACCCGTTCAACCCGATGTCGTACGTGAACGCCTGGACCTCGACTGTTGCCAACACCGGCATGTCGCTGCCCCGCGTCGCGAAGGGCACCCCGATTCCGGTCGAGCTGAAGAACACCGACCCGGGCATCAAGGTCGCGAAGCAGACGGTCGGCGATCGGGTCGAGCTCTCGTTCTCGGGCACCGCCAGGGGCCCCGCGATGGTGAAGCCCGACAACCTCTGGGGCGACTTCTACGGCGCGCAGCCGGTCTCGCGCACGGTGTCCCTCGGCGTCGCGGTCGCTGAAGCGCCCACCACCGACACCTTCGGCCGCACCAACTACACCGAGAAGAACCACCGCTCGCTCGTGCAGTCCACCAAACAGGGTGAGACGGGCCGCGCGATCGCGCAGGATTTCGCGAACGACATCAACAAGAACCTCCTCGCCTTCCGCGCGCAGGTGGTGCCCGGTTCGACGCCTGACTCCGCGAAGCTGATCATCACCCGCCGCTGATACAGTCGCGCTCGTGCGCGTCGCGGTGCTGCTGTTCCTTCTCCTCTTCTCTGCAGGCTGTGGCGCGATGGATCCCTGCGCCGGCATTCCGTGCAGCCCCGGTCGGGTGTGCATCGTGAAGGGCACCAACAAGGTCGCCTGCGAGGTGCCGGCGCCTTGAGCGATCCCGAGCTCGACGCCGCGCTCGACTCGGTGGCGAAGGGCCCGCTCGATGAAGGTCGCCGCCGCGTGCTGGCCGACCTGCTGCTCGAGCGCGGAGATCCACGCGGTGAATTCCTCCTCCTTCAGTTCTTGATCAGCGCCAACCAGGGCTCCGGTGCCGTGTGGCAACGCGCCGCGGAGCTCTGGCGGCGTCACCGTCACCAGTGGATGGCGGGGCTCGACAAACACTTCTCCGAGCTCGTGATCGAGAACGGCTTTCCCGTCTCGGCGCGCGTGAACCCCAACCTTCCGCCCGAGACGCGGCAGAAGCTGCTCGCCTCTCCTCTGCTTGCCACCGTGCGGCACCTCTCGGCCCACTGCGATGGTGAGGTGCTGATCGAGGCCGCCCGCGAGCCCCGCTTCGTCGCGCTGGAGTCGTTGCTGCTCTCGTCGCTCTCGTCTTTCGAGGCCGTGTGCGATCGCGGAGTGGCCGGCCGCCTCCGCAAGCTGCGCCTCACTTTCCCGCCGACGCCAGATGACTTCGCGCGGCTGATCGCCTCGCCTGCGATGAGCGCGCTGCGTCACCTCATCTTTCAAATGCCGCGACGCGGCGGGGTCGAGAACGGCCTGCGCGTGCTGACCAACCACGCTCCGCTCACGCACCTCGAGCTCGCGGGCGAGGTCCTCGGCTCGACCGCGAGCTTCTCCACGGTGGTGGCGCTGTGGCGCAAAACGAAATGGTCACGCGTCTCGGCGGCGGGGAGCTTCGAGCTCGCCCGCGAACCCGATGGCTCCGAGCTCACCTTGATGAACCAGACCACCGAGGCGTTGCTTCGCCTGGTCGCCCTCGTGCCACCTGAGGTGACGAAGGTGCGGCTCATGCCTGCGCGAACGGGGCTGGGGGAAGAGGGGCGGGGTGCGTTGCTCACCGCGTGGGCGAGGTTCAACCCTTCGCTGCTCTGACTCGACGGCGAGCGAGGGCACCGTCGGCTCGGCAGAGGGACGGGCGCGTCTCATCGCGTGGTCGAAGTGCGCGAGTGTCACAGCGGCCTGGAAACGAGGGACCGCGGTTCACCGCGTGGGCGAGGTTCACCCCCTCGCTGCTCTGAACCGACGGCGAGCGAGCGCCACGAGGGCGCCCAGCAGCAACAACGGACGCACCGTGGCTGCATCGCATGCGCACCCAACGCGCAACTGCGTGCGGCCAGGCGTGCCGGCGTCGATGACTCCTGCGTCGGGTGAGGCCCGCATCGGGCTCGCCGGCTTCTCCACCCGCGGAGCGCACGCCACCCGTTGGCCGGCGGCTCAGCCAGGGGCCGCGCCGAGCATCACTTCTTGTTGATGAACCGCTTGATCGACACCTTGCGAAAGCCGCGCCACAGCTGACGCACCACCGCCGTCGACCACAGGAAGATCGTCGCGGCGATGCCGAGCACGCCGAGCACCGGCACGCCCCAGATCTCCAGCGGCTTGTTCGCGAACGCGATGAAGGTTCCGATGATGAAGCCGCACGCGCACAGCCCTGCGAAGGTCACCACCGCGAACGCCCGCAGGTTGTTGTTGAGCGTGTCGATCTGCTCGGCCTTCATGGTCACCGTGAATTTGCCCGACTCGAGATCGAGCAGGATTTGTTGCAGCTGCATCGGCATCTCTTCGGCCGCGCCCTGCAGCCGCAAGAGCGTCTTCATCAACCCGTCCTGCAAGTTCGTCGGGGAGTAGCGATCGCCGAGCAGTTGCTTCGCGTACGGCATGAAGATCTCGCCGATCGGCATGTCCGGGTACAGCGAGCGCAAGATGCCTTCGACGGCGATCGACGCGCGGCTCAAGATCGCGAACTCGCGTGGAATGCGAATGCGGTACTTCACCGCGAGATTCAAGATGTCCGCCAGCATGTGGCGGGTGTCGATGTCCTTGAGCGAGGTCGGCAGGTAGGTGCCGAGAATGGCGTCGATGTCTTTGCGAAAGGCCAGCAGGTTGGTGCGCGCGTCGGGCGTGCCCAGCCGATAGAGAATGCGCGCCGCGCTGTCGGAATCTTTGAGCCCGATGGCCAGCACCAGCTGCACCAGCGTGTCCTGCATCTGGCGCGTGACCCGGCCAACGAGGCCAAAGTCGATCATCGCCAGCACCGGCCCCTCGAGCACCAGCAGGTTGCCGGGGTGGGGATCTCCGTGGAACAGGCCGTCTTCGAAGAGCTGCTTGAACGCGCCCTTCAAGATGATCTTCGCCAGCGCCTGCTTGCCGGCCTCGTCGAGCTTCGCGTCGCTCAACTTGGGCGCGTCGATGAACTCCATCGTCAGCACCGTGCGCGCGGTGAGCTCGTCGTACACTCTGGGAATGCGCGAGTGCGTGACGCCTTCGTAGTTCTTGTAGAAGGCGCGAATGTTCGCGGCCTCGTTCAAGAAATCGAGCTCTTCGTGCACCGCCTTGTCGAACTCTTCGATGATGCCGGTGGGCGTGTAGACGCCGACCTCTTCCACCATCGCCTCGAGCGCGCGCGCGAGGTAGTGCAGCACCGAAAGATCGGCCCGCAGCTGCTCGGAGATGCCCGGCCGCTGCACCTTGACGATCACCAGCTCGCCTTCTTTGGTCTTCGCCTTGTGCGCCTGCGCCATCGAGGCCGCGGCGATGGGCTCGGGTGAGAACTCGGTGAAGAGCTCTTCGAGCTCCTTGCCGAACGAAGTCTTGATCTGCAGCCGCACCTGGTCGAACCCGACGGGGGGCACCTGGTCCTGCAAAGTCGAGAGCTCTTCGATGAACTCGCCAGGCAGCAGATCGGCGCGCGTCGAGAGCACCTGACCCAGCTTCACGAAGGTGGGGCCCAGCTCGGTCAGCATGAGGCGAAAGCGGCGCGCGACGCTCGAGACCTTCGCTTCTTTGTGCAGCTCGTCGGTGACGGCTTCTTTGCGAAGGCCGGTGCGCACGATGAGGTCCGCGAAGCCGTAGCGCGCGGCGATCACCGTGATCTGTCGCACCCGGTTGAGATCTTGAAACGCCTCGCGAATCACGACGTCACCCAACCACGGGTCCCCGTCAGGGGCAAAGTCATCGCAGGTAGCGGTACACGCGCGTGCGATACAGGTCGGTTGCAGTGCGGGTCTCGCTCGCGGTCCGGCCTCGCCACTCGAAGGTGTGGCTCACCACGAAGGCACCCGTCGGCAGCTCCGCTTCGAACTTCGGCGCGAGCTGCTGCATGCCGCCCGTCCACAGGTAGGTGACCACGCCGGCGGCCTGCGAGAGATCGGTCTTCACGAAGTCACCGAAGCGCAGCTCGAGGTTGTCGGCGGGCGTGAGCTTCGAGCGCAGCCAGCAGACCGCGAAGGGGAAGGGCGAGCCCTCGTGCGCCACGATGCGCGCCCGCGGGCAGTGCCGGGCGAGGGCGAAGGCCAGTGTGCCCCAGCCGGCGCCCAGCTCGTGCACCACGCCGGTCTGCGTCGGGGAGATCAGCGCCAGCACTTCGCGCTTCACGGCGGCGCTGGTGGGCATGGGCGAGATGCCGAAGCGAGAGGTGCTCCAGAGAATCGACGCCAGCGCGAGGATCGCGAGGGTCAGCAGCGCCCACTCAACCACGCAGCACCCCTGTGGCAGCACCCTGGCGCACGAGGGCGCAGCGTACCCCGAGGCTCAGCGCCCGCAGCCCCTGCGGAAGTCGGAGTCTTCGAGGAAGTGATCGAGCGCCTGCTTCCAGACTGCCCACTTGTGGCCGCCCGACGTGGGGGAACCGGCGGCTCATCGGCAACGTCAGCGCGAGGATCTCGTTCGATTCGCGCACCGCCTCGTCTGGCGTGCCCCGGCCCGGGTAGCGCTTTGGGCCCCGCTCCTCGCCCGCAGTGAGCGCCTGCAGCCAGCGCCACAGCTCGAGGATGGTCGTGTCTTCGTTGGTGCTCTCGACCTTCTCGGGCGCCTTCCACTTCACGAGGCCGCCCTCGGCGCGGATCTTCGCCGCGATGGGGTGAATGCTCGGGAACGGCGCGAGCGCCAGCACGCCGGTGATCTCCGTCGGGTGATCGTGCGCATGCAGGAGCGTGCCCAAGCCGCCCATCGACAGCCCGATGCGCCACGCCTCGCGATACCGCCGCGCTGGGGAAACCACGTCTTCCCCCAGCTGCACGACGGTGCCCTTCGTGTCGTACGCGAGCGTCGCCTGCGCGGAGCTCACGTCGACCCGGAGCCCGCGCGCCCGCGGTGACTCGACGAAGCCCCGGTCTTCGAAGTCGGTCGCGACGTCACCCACGCCGGGCAGGAAGACCACGAGGCAGCGCGCGCGACCCTTGAGGTCGTCGTCGACCGACACCATCGGGCTCACCGCCGGTATCAACGTCACGCACCCGCTCAGACACACAGGGCGAACAGGGCGAAGGGCCTCACGGCTGACGCTGACTCCTCAATGGGGAATGACTCGGGAAATGGAAATCGAGCGCCTTCGACACTCAGGGGGCATGCGCTCATCACTCCTGCTGCTCGCTGCGTTGTCCGGTTGCCAGTACTACGAGTTCCGCGAGGTCGAGCCCTTCACCGTCGCGCAGACCACGCAAAAGCGCATCTCGGCCACCCGTCGGCTCAAGCCCAACGTGATGCTGCTGGTCGACAACTCGCGCTCGATGAACATCGCCGCCGACCCGGCCGACCCTCGCTGCGCGCCGGGGTGCGGAGACGTGGGCCAACCCCTCTGCGCCTCTGGCTGCCCGACGCGGTTGACCGAGATGAAGGGGGCGATGGACTCCATCCTCTCGACTCAGGCGACCATCGCCCGTTTCGGGTTGACCGTCTTCCCACAGGTCGACGCCAACGACTTGTGTCGCGCGCCGGTGATCGTCAACCACGTGCTGCCGCCCGCCACGCCCAACGACGAGGGTACCGATCCGACGTTGATCTCCGCCGCCTCGGTCGTGAACGCCACGCTGCAATCACTCCACCCGAACGGGGGCACACCCACCGCTGCCGCGCTCGATTTCGTCGCCACCACGCCCGCGCTCAGCGAAGACGATGGTCGGCTCGACGTGGTGGTGCTGCTCACCGACGGCGTACCCAACTGCAACGCGCAGAACCCCAATCAGGTGTGCGGTTGCCAGCAGCCGGGCGGCTCGTGCAGTCCCGCCCAGACTCAGGCGTGCTCGTGCACGCTGGCCTCCTGTGGTGTCCCGGGGAACCTGTGCAGCCTCGGTTGTCTCGACACCGACGCCTCGGTGAGCGCCGTGCAGCGCCTGGCCGCGAAGGGCATTCGCACCGCCGTGGTCGGCTTCGGTACCGATCTCGCCACCGGCAACGGGCCCCCGGTGTTGAAGGCGATGGCCGATGAGGGCGGCTTCCCCCGACGGTGCGCGAATGGCACCAACGCCGAGTGCGGCACCGGCGTGTGCGACCCGACGACGCTGCGCTGCCAGCAGAGCTTCTACGCCGCCAGCAACCGCACCGAGCTCGAGGCTGCCATCGGCGCCATCTGGAAGGACATCGGCACCGACCCGTGCCTCTACACGCTCGATGCGAAGCCTGACGATGAGCTGAGCCTCTCGGTGCTGGTCGACGAGCAGGTCGTCAGCCCCGGAGACGCGAGCTGGACGTGGGACGCACGAACCAATTCCGTAACCTTCACCGGCGCGCTGTGCGACCGCCTCACGGCGAGCACCGTGCAGGACCCCATCGAGCTCGAGTTCCGCATCGTGGAACGGCTCTGACTGTTTCAAGTTGCTGATCTTGCTGGGGATGCGCAAGGGATGTCGGACCGAGATGGTAAGGCTCGCCGATGGCCCTTCTTCTGGCATCGCTCTTCGTGATCGTCGCTGGAGCTGCTGGATTCTTGCTCGCTCGCCGACAGGGTGAGCGCGCGCTGCGGCGCGGCGAACTCGAGCTCGCGGCGATGCGTGCGCAGACGGCGGCGATCGAACGCCGACTTCACGAGCTTCGACAGGCCGAAGAGAAGGCAGGGCAGGCGACCGCTTCGCTCGCCGAGCTGCGAGCACAGACCGGGGGGCTCGAACGTCGCCTGCATGAGCTGCGAGCCGCTGAAGATCGAGCGGGGCAGGCCGAGGCCGCGCTCGCCGAGCTGCGGGCCCACACTGCGGCCCTCGATCGGAGACTGAGCGAACTCCGACAGGTGGAAGAACGCGCGGGGCAGGCCACCGCTGCGCTCGCCGAGCTGCGCGCTCACACCGCAGGCCTCGAACGGAGGCTGAGTGAACTTCGACAGGCTGAAGAAGAGGCGGGTCGGGCCGAGTGTGCGCTCGCTGAGCTGCGCACCCACACCGCAGGCCTCGAGCGACGGCTCAACGAGCTGGAACAGGTCGACGAGCGCGCGGGCCAACTCGCCGAAGCCCTCGCTGCTGAGCGGGCCATGGCGAGCGAACGGCTCGCAGCGGCCGAGCACGGGCGCCTGTCGATGCGCCACGAATTCGACGTGCTTGGGCGCTCGATGCTCGAGCAGAACCACCAGAGCCTCACTGCGGTGCTCGCCCCCATGCACGAGCGGCTGCGCGAATTCGAAGACAAGGTGAAGCTCTCGTACGACGCAGACAACCGCGACCGAGGCGCGCTCCTCGAGAAGCTCCGCGGCCTGCAGGAAGCGCAGACCCGCCTCCACGCCGACGCTCAGGCCCTGACCCGCGCCTTGACGGGTGACTCGCGCTCGCAGGGTGACTGGGGCGAGCTGGTGCTCGAGAGCCTGCTCTCGACCGCCGGGCTGACCGAGGGGCGCGAGTACGAGCTGCAGGTCGACCAGCGTGACGAAGAGGGTGGGCACCGGCGGCCTGACGCGATCATCTACCTCCCGCCCGATCGCGCGCTGGTCATCGACTCGAAGTGCTCGCTCACCGCCTTCGTCGAGTCGACCCGCACACCGCACGAGGCCGAGCGCGAAGCGGCGCTCGAGGCCCATGGGCTCTCGTTGCGCGCCCACGTCAAGACCCTCTCGGGGAAGGACTACCACCGCCTCCTCCGTCAGCGGACGCTCGACCTCGTGCTGCTCTTCGTGCCCAGCGAGGCCGCGTTTCATGCAGCCGTCTCGCGAGACCCGCAGCTGTACGAAGACGCGTTTCGCCAGCGCGTGGTGCTCACCAGCCCCACCACGCTGCTCGCCACGCTGCAGGTGGTGAACCACGTGTGGCGCAGCGAACGGCAGACCCAGAACGCCCGGCGCATCGCGCAGGAAGCCGGGAAGATGATCGAGAAGCTCGCGCTCGGGCTCGAGGCCTTCTCCGAGGTGGGCGATCGGCTCGACAAGGCCCACCATGCCTTCGAGGAAGCCAGGAAGCGCCTCGTCACCGGCCGCGGCAACGCGCTCGCCCTCGCGCGCAAGGTGGCCCAGCTCGGCGCACGTTCTCCGCACCCGGAGCGCGTGGTGGCCGTCGCCCAGCAGCTCGACGCCGAGCTCGCCGACGACGAGCTGATCGCCGCCCTCGAGGCGGAGACTGGTGGCGACGACGCCGAGCAGCTCGAACTCGTGCCGGCCGGGGGGGTGACCCATGATTGAGAATCGACTCGCGGACCCGCGCGGAATAGACCCCGCCCTCGTGAGCGCCGCCTCTCCGGAACCGGAAATCGCCCCCACCGCGCCCGCCGAGATCGTCGACGCGTCGACCCTGACGCCGATGATGAAGCAGTACCTCGAGGTCAAGGCGGCCCACCCCCACGCGCTGCTCTTCTTCCGGCTCGGTGACTTCTACGAGCTGTTCTTCGAAGACGCCGTGAAGGCCGCCGAGCTGTTGCAGATCACGCTCACCTCGCGCGCCAAGGGGCTCGATCGCGTGCCGATGTGCGGCGTGCCCTACCACGCGGCCCGCAGGTACATCGCGCGGCTCATCGACGCCGGCCAGAAGGTCGCCATCTGCGAGCAGCTCACGCCGCCGGGCAAGGGCATCGTCAAACGCGACGTGGTGCGCGTCATCACACCGGGCATGGTGCTCGACGACGAGGTGCTCGACGCGAAAGAGAACAACTTCCTCGGCGCGGTGCTCCCCGCTGACGACGACGGTGACTGGGGCGCCGCGTTGATCGACGCCTCCACCGGCGAATTCGTGGCCCTGCAGCCGGGCCCGTTCGACCTGGTGTGCGACGAGCTCATTCGCGCTGCGCCGCGCGAGGTGCTGTCACCCGAGGGCAGCGACGCGGCGATGGAACCGCTCTTGCGCGCCTTCAACAAGCGCCCCCCGGTGGCCAACCTTCCCGCCGAGGCCTTCGAGCCCAAGCGGGCGCGCGCGCTGCTGCTCTCTCACCTGCAGGTGCAGACCCTCGAGGGCTTCGGCGTCGAGAAGGCCGGGGCGTCGATCGGCGCTGCCGGCGCTGCGCTCCGCTACGTGAGGGAAACGCAGAAGAGCTCGGCCAGCCACGTCGACCGCATCAACCTGCAGGCGCGGGGTGGGGCGCTGGTCATCGACGAGTCGAGCCGCGCCAACCTCGAACTGGTGCGCACCCTGAATGACGGCGGCCGCCAGGGCTCGCTTCTGGGCGTCATCGATCGCACCTCGACTTCCCCCGGGGCGCGCAAGCTCGCCCGCTGGCTTGTCACGCCGCTCGCCGACGTCGCCGCCATTTCCGCCCGGCACGACGGCGTCGGTGAACTCGTCGAACGTGCCGCGCGGCGCGAAGAGCTGATCGCCACCCTCAAAGAGGTCGCCGACGTGGAACGGCTGTGCGGCCGGCTCTCGCTCGCCAGCGGCAGCCCGCGCGATCTCGAAGCGCTGGGGCGCTCACTCGGGGCGATGCCCAGGCTCGCCGCGGCCATGGCCGACTTCAAGGCGCCGCTGCTCAAGGCGCTCATCGGCCCGCTCACCAACGGCTCGCTCATCGAGCTGTGCAAGACCCTCGGCCAGGCGCTGGTCGACGAGCCCCCGGCGGCGCAGGCCGACGGCGGTTTCATTCGCAAGGGCTACCTCGCCGAGCTCGATACCCTCATCGACCTCTCCGCGAGCGGGAAGGACTACCTCCTCAAGCTCGAGACGCGCGAGCGCGAGCGCACCGGCATCGGCTCGCTCAAGGTCCGCTACAACAAGGTGTTCGGGTACTACCTCGAGGTCACCAGGTCGAACTTGCAGCTCGTGCCCCGAGAGTGGATCCGCAAGCAGACCACCGCCGGCGGTGAGCGCTACGTCACCGAAGAGCTGAAGACCTACGAAGAGAAGGTGCTCACCGCCGACGAGAAGCGCATCGCGCTCGAGCTGCGCCTCTTCGAGGAGCTGCGCGCGCTGGTGGTCTCGAAGGCCTCGCAGCTCCGCGCTGCGGCCGACGCGGTGGCGACCCTCGACGCGCTCGTCTCGTTCGCCCGCGTGTCGGCCGAGCGCTCGTACGTGCGGCCGGTCATCGACGACTCCACGGTGCTCGAGCTCGAGGGCGGTCGACACCCTGTGGTCGAGAAGTCGCTGGGGGGTGACTCCTTCATCCCCAACGACGTGAAGGTCGATCGCGAAGAGAACCAGGTGCTGATCATCACCGGGCCGAACATGGCCGGGAAGTCGACCGTGATGCGGCAGGTCGCGCTGGCGGCGGTGATGGCGCAGGCCGGCTGCTTCGTCGCCGCAAAGAAGGCGCGCATCGGCGTGTGCGACCGCGTCTTCACCCGCGTCGGTGCGTCAGACAACCTCGCGCGCGGGCAATCGACCTTCATGGTCGAGATGACCGAGACGGCGAATATCCTCCACCACGCCACGCGGCGCTCGCTCGTGATCCTCGACGAGATCGGCCGCGGCACCAGTACCTTCGACGGGTTGTCGATCGCCTGGGCCGTCGCCGAGCACCTGCACGATCGCATCGGCGCGCGAACCCTCTTCGCCACGCACTACCACGAGCTCACCGACCTCACGCGCGAGAAGCCGCGGGTGAAGAATTGCTCCATCGCGGTGCGCGAGCAGGGCGGGAAGGTCATCTTCCTGCGAAAGCTGATCTCCAGCGCCGCCAGCCGCAGCTACGGCATCGAGGTCGCGCGGCTCGCCGGCCTGCCCCCCGAGGTGCTCGCCCGCGCGCGCGAGCTGCTCAAGAACCTTGAGGCGGGTGAGTTCGACGAGGCCGGCCGACCGCGCCTCGCCAAACGCGCCACGGCCAGCGACAAGGTGAACGCCGCCCCGCCCGTGGTCGACGAGTCGCAGCTCGGTCTCTTCGGCGGGGGCGCCCGAACGAAGCCCACGGGCCCGCAGGGTGAGGTGCTCGCCGCGCTCGAGGCCTTCAGCATCGACACCTCGAGCCCGCTCGAGGCCCTCACCGCGCTCGCTGAGTGGAAGCGCAAGCTCAAGGGCGGCTGAGCGCGTGCGGCTCGCGATCCCCAGCGCGCCAAGGCCCGTGCGGCTCTCGCAGATCCCCGGGGCGCTGGTGCGCGTGGGCGTCGTCGGTGGCGCGGCGCTCGTCTTGACCGCGCTGGTGTGGTTCGGCACTTCGCAGCTGCAGGCCCCGCTCGCCGCCCAACGCGCGTTTCTGGCTCGCGCGGTCGAGGTGCAGGGCCAGGTCAGCGAGGTGAAGCTGCCCGACCTCGAGCAGCGCTTGAACTCGCCGGCCCGGCTGCGCGTCATCTACCTGCTCGACGGCAGGGAATTCTCGGCGAGCAACGTCACCGCCGATGGCGTCGAGGCCGAGAAGTACGCGCAGGGGGCGAAGGTGACGCTGCTGGTCGACCCCGGCAAGCCCACCACCGCACAAGAAGCGAGCTATGCCCGCGCCCAGGCGGGCTGGGTGTGGCTCGGCTCGGCGGTGCTGGGGCTTGGGGTGCTGCTCGCGCTGGGCGCGGTGGCCTTCGAGCTGCGTCGGGCGATTCGCCGGGAGATCTCCCCGCTGCGGGTCGGCGCGCTGGTGTGGCTGACCCCCGAGGTGGCGCTCGGCGATTCCAAAGACGAGCTGCGCTTCCCCGCGCACTACTTCCGCGATGACGTGAAGCTGGCCGTCACCGCGAGGGTGCGGCCCGGCCGACGGCCCGTGCGCAACGGTGAGAAGGTGCTTGCGGCGGTGGTGCCCAGCGAGCCGAGCTGGGCGCGGGTCGTCGATGAAGATCTCGCGCGCGTGCTGGGCTGGTACCAGTAGCCCCTGCGGCGAGCGATGCCCGTGACGTACGAAGGCGGAGCACGCTCACGACGTGGCAGCTCGGGGCGTTTCCCGAGGCGACGGGTACGCCATGCGCCGGGCTTCTTCGTCGTGAGTGTGCCGCGTTCCTCGAGCGCGTCTCAGTCGTGGAAGAAGCAGTCGACCGGCTTCGAGCCGAACATGTCGCGCGGGTGCAGGCCGCTCTCACGGCGCAGGCAGATGCCCGTCAGGCGCGGCGCGTTGTCGTCGGGGTAGCTCTGGGGCAGCACCAGCGCGACGTGCTTGGTGCGGCTGTCGCGGGGGAGGGCGACCACCAGCTTCCCCTCGTTTGCGCGATCGATGATGTCGGTGTCGGTGACCCGCTTCCACCCGCGCATCGGGCCCTCGTGGCGCACCCAGTCGCAGGTCTGCGCGAGGGTGAGTTCCTTGGCGCCCACGAAGTGGGGAATCTCGCAGTTCATCGCGCGGCTG
>JBILUC010000098.1:0-15567 GCA_044371205.1 Archangium sp. | reverse complement strand
GCGCGTCGGGCAACGTCACCATGCCGCGCCCGGTGACGGCGGCGATGCGCCAGTACGTCCCCGATGGCTACGACGGCCACTTCGTCGTGTTCCGTAACCCCGCGGCGACCACCGACGCCGCGCGCTTCGTCGGGCGCGTGTTGCGCGGCGAGGTGCCCACCGTGCCCGAGCCCTGAGTTCCGATGCCGACTCGTTCGAAAGACGCGTGCCCGTCGTGCTTTCAGCCCATCACGCCGACGGACTTTCTGTGCCCACACTGCGAGCTGATTCTCGACGCCAGCCAGATGCCGGACCACCCCGGCACCAGCGAGGTGAGCGTCGTGCGTCGCATGCTCGAGCCGCCGCAGCGCGGAATCCCCGCGGCGGTGCCTGACAAGAAGAAGGGCTTCCGCAACAACAAGAGCGAGGGCGCCGACGGCCCGACGCGCAAGCTCGACCTCGGGCCTGAGCTGGCCGGGGTGCCCATCGTGGTGGCGTCGTTGAGCAAGCGCTCGGAGTCGTTGACCGAGCTCGAGGCGTGGTTGGTGTCGCTCATCGACGGGCAGTCTGACGCGCAGGCGCTGGCCGACAAGGCGGCGATGCGCGAGTTCGAGCTGCGGGTGATGCTGCGCACGCTCAACGCGAAGCAGATCATCGACTTCGCAGACCAGCCGTTGACGAACGAGGCGTTCGAGTTGCCCGCAGTCGGGAGCACGCTCGAGGTGCCTGAAGAAGACGAGCCGGTGACCTTCGCGCCGCCCGCCGTGGCTGCGCCGCCCCCCCCCGCGGTGCCGCCCGGGCCCGCTGCGCCCTCGTACGGCGCGAACGCCGACCGCCGCGACAGCCGCTTCGTCGCGCCGCCCAGCCGTCAGCCGGCACCCGCGCCCGCATTCGTCGTGCCGCCTCCACCACCCGCGCGGCAGGCCGCGCCACCGCCGCCACCGCCTCCGTCGCCGCCCGTCACCGCGCCGCCACCTCCTCCCGTCGTGGCGCGGCACCCACCGAAGCGCGCCGAGGTGGCGCCGCCCTTCCCCGCGTCGTCGGAGAGCCAGCCGGTGGTCACCCCGAAATCCGTCTTTCAGTCGCCCTCGCAGCCGCCTCCCTCGTTCGTGCCCACCCCGATGTCGGGCGCGCGCGCCGTCGAGAAGGCCGAGCCCCCGAAGGAAAGGCACACCGACCCGCGCATCGCGTACACCGGCACGCCCAACCGCAAGCTGCTCGACGCGCTCAAGCAGGTGAAGCGCGTCGATGGCGGGCGCAACCAGACCGCCTCCCGCGAGACGGATGGGGCGCAGCCCATCGCCGATGTGCTCGCGCGCGACTCGCTGCAGATTGCCCTGCGCATGGAACAGGGCGGCCGCATGGACGAGGCGATTCGCTTCCTCGAAAAGTCCATCGCGCAGAGCCCTGACGCCGCGTCGCTCTACAACCGGCTGGGCCTCATCTTGATGCGCGAGCGCGCCGACTACCAACGCGCCGAGCAGCTCATTCGCAAGGCGAACGAGCTCGCGCCCGACAACACCGTGTACTCGACCAACTTGAAGCAGGTCGTCTCCCGGCTCGCGCTCAAGTCGGCCCGCTGAGGTCTGCCATGGCTGAGTTCCCGGCGGTCGAGAGTCTACGCGGCGGGCATCGCGAGTCGGTGCACCCGTTCAGCGCGGTGGTGGTCGAAGAAGGTCGCGTGGTGCGTCGCTTCGGAGACGAGGTCTCGACGTTCTGGCGCAGCGCGAGCAAGCCGTTTCAACTGTTCAATTCGCTGAGCGCGCTCGACGCGGGCGTGGTGGCAGCGCTGCGTGACGATGAGCTCGCGGTGGGCGCGGCGAGCCACAGCGGGCAGGTCGAGCACGTGGCCCTGGTCGAGGCGTTGCTCTCGAAGTTCTCGCTGTCATCGAGCGAGCTGCAGTGCGGCGCGCATGCCCCCGCGCATGAGCCGTCAGCGAAGAAGGTCGAGACGCCCTCGGTGCTGCACAACAACTGCTCGGGCAAACACACCTTCATGCTCGCGGCGTGCGCGGCGCAGGGCTGGGCTCGCGACTACCGGGCGCTGTCCCACCCGCTGCAGCTGCGAAACCGCGCGCTGCTCGAGTCTCTCGGGGGCGAGCCGCTGGGCGTCGGCGTCGATGGCTGCTCGATTCCCACCTTCTTCGCGCCGCTCTCGGCGATGGCGCGCACGTGGTCGGCGCTGGCGTCGGCGGTGAAGCGCGACGACGGGCTGCTCGCGCGCATTGGCCGGGCGATGCACACCCAGCCGTTCTTCGTCAGCGGCACCGAGCGGCTCGACCTGCTCGTCACGCAGCGCGCCTCGGAGCCGCTCGCGGTGAAGGTCGGCGCCGAGGGCCTGTTCTGCATCGCCCGCCTCACGAGCGGTCAGGGGCTCGCGGTGAAGGTGCACACCGGCAACGGCGACGCGCTGGCGGTGGCGGTGAAGCACGTGCTGGCCGAGGTCGGCGTCTCGCTCGCAGGCGAGTGGCCGTGGGCTGCGGTGAAGAACGTTCGCGAAGTCGTGGTCGGCGAGCGCCGCGTCACGTGATGCGCACGCTCACCGCACCTTGATGACGACCTTGCCGCGCGCGCGCCCGGTCTCGAGGTAGCGGTGCGCATCCGCGGTCTGCTCGAGCGGAAACACGCGGTCGATGACGGGCTTCAACTTGCCCTCTTCGATGAGCGGCAGGAGCGACTGCAGGATGTCGCCGTGCGCGAAGCGGGTCACGAAGCGCACGGTCACGAAGCGGCTGATCAACGGCCACGCCATCGCCCACGCCGCCCAGAGTCCGAACGCGGGCAGCGCAGCGTACGGGCCGAACTGCTTCACCAGCGTGGGGAAGCTTGGCGTGATGCAGCTCACGTGGCCTCCGCGGCGCACGGTCTGCACGGCCTTCCACAGCTCGTCACCGCCGAGCGAGTCGAGCACCACGTCGCAGTTCTTCGCGATGAGACGAAAGTCTTCTTTCGTGTAGTCGATGGGCGTGGCGCCCAGAGACTTCACGAGCTCGACGTTGCGGGTGCTGCAGGTGGCCCAGACCTGGCCGGCGCCCAGCGCGCGCGCGAGCTGAATGGCGATGGACCCCACGCCGCCCGAGCCGGCCTGCACGAGCACCGTCTGACCCGGCTTCAGCTGCGCAGACTTCACGAGGCAGTACCAGGCGGTCAGGAGCACGAGCGGCAACGAGGCGGCCTCCTCGTGGGTGAGGTTCTTCGGCTTCTTCGCGACCTCGCTCGCGCGAATGACGACCTCTTCGGCGCAGGTGCCCTGGCGCAGATGGGACGGCGTGCTGAACACCTCATCGCCGACGGAGAACGACTTCACGTGGGCGCCGACCTCGAGCACGACGCCGCTGACGTCCATGCCCGGAGTGAAGGGCTTGCGAATCCACACCACGGCGCGCTGCACGCCTTCGCGAATCTTGAAGTCGACGGGGTTGACGCTGGTGGCGTGCACGGCGACGCGCACGTCATCGGGGCCGCAGACGGGAACAGGCACGTCCTCGAGCTGCAAGACGTCAGGGCCGCCGAAGCGGTGAATGCGAATCGCTTTCACTTCAGACCGAATCGCACTTCAGCTTCCCGTGAGCAATCGCGCCGCTTCGAGTGCCGCTGGAGACTGTGGATCCTCCGCGCGACAGCGTTCCCAGATGGTTCTCGCCTCGTCGATGCGACCGAGCTGCTGCAGCGCGCGACCCCAGTCGAGCAACGCGGGGCCGCCCTGGCAGCGATAGACGTGTCGACCTCCCTCTTCGAAGTGGCCCAGCGCGCGCTCGAGTTCACCCCGCGCGAACGCGAGGCGCCCTCGGAGGAAGTGCAGATTGCGCTTCGTCGTCCCTCGCACCGCGACCCGCTCGGCGTCGTCGAGGGCTGCCTCGGCTACGACCCAGTTCCGCTCGGCAAACGCGACCGCAAAGGCAGAGAAGTGCCACTCCGCCTCGAAGGGACCCAGCAACCCACGCTGGCGCTTCGTGCGCTCGAGCTGCTCTCTGGCCTCGGCCGGGCGCCCGAGTTCGGAAAGCACCCAAGCGCGGTGTGACGCGAGCCCGGCTCGCAGGAAGTCCGTCTGCACCTTCTCGGCAAACTCGGTCATCGAGAGGGCCTCGTCGAGTTGGCCAAGGCACGCGCGCGCTTCGGCCAGGTTGAGCAACAACAATCGCTCGTTCTCGGCGACATGCCTTCGAGGTTGGGTCTGCCAGCGCAGCGCCTCGACATACCGACCAGCCGCGATGTCGAGGCACACGACCTGCTGAACAGCGTTGGGGCCCAACTTCCCTGCAGTGGGCAGGCGAGCGAGGAAGTCGGGGCGAACCCGACCTGCGCCGTATTCGTTCCAAAGGACTGGAACGACCTGACCGAGCGAGCTGCCCTCGAAGTCTCCCGTTGCGATGCGTCGAGCGAAGTTCGACTCGCGCCATTGCAGGAAAACGTCAATCGCGACGCCAATGGCGATAACCGGAGCTTCCCACCCCCACATCAGCCGAGCCTACCGCCCCGCCGTTGTTCGCCCAAGTGTCGCGTGCGAGCCTGTGAGAATGCACCCGTTGGTGGCCTCGTGGCTGAAGATCCGTGACGCGCTGAACGAAGACCTGCTCGGCGGGCCAAAGCTGATCAAGAGCGCGTGGGTGATCAACCTGCAGAAGGGCGGCAGCCTGCCCTTCGTGCTCGCGTTGATGTGGGCCTACGACGTGTGGACTCCCACGGCGTGGACGTACCTCATCCTCCACGGCAGCTACGGGCTGTGCTGGCTGCTCAAGGACGCGGTGTTCCCCGACCCCATCTGGGAACGGAAGGTCACCTTCGGCTCGGCCCTCGCCATCGTCGCCGGCGTGCTCGGCCCGTACTGGCTGGCGCCGTACCTCATCGTGAGCCGCCGCATCGAACACCCGGCGTGGTTCCTCGCCCTCGCGTCGGTCATCTACGTCCTCGGCGTGGTCATCATGATGGCCAGCGACGCGCAGAAGTTCTTCACGCTGCAGGTCAAGCGCGGGCTCATCACCACCGGCTTCTTCGCGCGTGTGCGCCACCCCAACTACCTCGGCGAGATGATGGTCTACGGCTCGTTCGCGCTGCTGGCGGTGCACTGGGCGCCGTGGGCAGTTCTCGCGTGGGTGTGGGGCCTCGTCTTCCTCCCGAACATGCTGCGCAAGGAAGCGAGCATGTCGCGCTACCCCGAGTGGGCCGCGTACAAAGCGCGCTCGGGCTTCCTGCTGCCGAAGCTCTTCGGTCGCGGCGCCGACACGAGCACCCCGACGCCCGTCACGCAGAGCTGAGCCATGTCACACCTCGCACGGCCCGCATCGCGCTCGCGGTGTTGCTGCTCACCATCGACTCGACGCTCGCCGTCATTCGCCGCGTCACGAACGCGCTGCGCGACGCGGGGATGCTGAAGCTCACCGTCGGCGTCATCTTCGCCCTCACGGCCGTCGCGGTGGTGGCGCTCTTCCTGCGCAACCCGGCGCTGCGTCGGCCGCGAACGCTCGACCTGCGCGACGTGGCGTTCAACGCGTCGGCGGGGTTGATGGCGCTCACCGTCTTCACGCTCGCCGCTCGCCTTGCCCGTGCTAGCAGCGCGAGCCCATGAGCACCGATTTCATCGAAGAGCTGAAGTGGCGTCGCATGTTGAGCGACGTGATGCCCGGCACCGACGAGCTGCTGAAGAAAGAACGCGTCAGCGGCTACATCGGCTTCGACCCCACGGCCGATTCGCTCGGTGTGGGCAACCTCGTGCAGGTGATGACGCTGCTCCACTTTCAGCAGGCGGGGCACAAGCCGTTCGCGTTGATGGGCGGCGCGACGGGCATGGTCGGCGACCCGTCGGGCAAGTCCGAAGAGCGCAACCTGCTCTCGTCAGACACGCTCGCGCAGAACCTCGCCGGGCAGAAGAAGCAGCTCGAGCGCTTCCTCGACTTCAGCGGCGACAACGCGCAGCTGGTGAACAACTACGACTGGTTCAAGGGGGTCGGCTTCCTCGACTTCATCCGCGACGCGGGCAAGCACCTCACCGTCAACTACATGCTCGCGAAGGACTCGGTGAAGCGGCGGCTCGGTGAAGAAGGCGGCGGCATGAGCTTCACCGAGTTCACGTACCAGCTGATTCAGGGCTGGGACTTCTACTGGCTGTGGAAGCACCACGGCGTGAAGCTGCAGATGGGCGGGTCTGATCAGTGGGGCAACATCACCACCGGCACCGAGCTGATCCGCCGCAAGGAAGCGGGGCACGCGTTCGCGTTGACGACGCCGCTGATCACCAGGGCCGACGGCACGAAGTTCGGCAAGACCGAGAAGGGCAACCTCTGGCTCGACCCGAAGCGCACCTCGCCGTACGAGTTCTTCCAGTTCTGGCTCAACGCGAGCGATGAAGACGTGAAGAACTACATCCGCATCTTCACGCTGCTCGACCGCGCGACGGTGGAAGGCATGGAAGCGGAGCACGACGCCGCGCCGCACAACCGCCTGCTGCAGAAGACGCTCGCGAAGGACATCACCACGCGCGTGCACGGCAAGGAGCAACTCGACGTCGCGCTCGCCGCCACCGACGTGCTGTTCGGCAAGGGCACGATTGATCAACTCAAGGCGCTCAGCGAAGAGCAGTTCGTGCAGGTCTTCGTCGGTGCGGGCGTTCGCGTCGCCGAAGTTCCGCGCGATGCGCTCACGGCGGGCGTGGGCGTCGTCGAGCTGTTCTCCGAGAAGTCGCAGCTCGCGTCGTCGAAGGGCGAGGCGCGCAAGCTGTGCGAGAGCAACGCGCTGTCGGTCAACAAGGAGAAGGTGGCAGACGTGAAGGCCACCATCGGCGCCGACCAGTTGATCAACGGGCGCTACCTGCTGCTGCAGAAGGGGAAGAAGGACTACTGCCTCGTGAAGGCGGTCTGACCTGACCGTCCCCGGGTCTGCCCGAGAGGGGTCACCGCTCACCATGGTCGCGCTCGTCCACACCCACGTCTGCGCCATCGAGCGCCGCTGACGCCGTGGGGAATGAGCGCCGCACGTGGTTTGCCTTCTTCACCGTCATCGCGGCGTGGGGCTCATCGTACCTCTTCATTCGCCTCGCGGTGGAGAGCTTCACGCCCACGGGTCTGGTCTTCACGCGGTTCGGCATCGCCTCGTTGTTGTGCGCTGGAATCGCGATTGCGCGCGGTGAACGTTTCCCACGCGGGCCCATCGCGCTGCGCTTCGGGGCCGTCGGCATCTTGATGATGACGGGCAGCAACGCGCTGACGGCCTTCGCGCAGCACACCGTCGCGTCGGGCATCACCGGAGTCGTGCACTCGCTGGGCTCGGTGTGGCTCGCGGCGCTCGGCAGTCTCGGCGCCTTCGGTGCCGACGTGCCGCGCACGCCGACGCGAGCGTGGTGGGGCGTGGTGGTCGGTGTCTTCGGCGTGGCGATGCTGTTGTGGCCTGACGCGACCCAGGCGCGCTCCGAGGCGGTGGGGATTCTTGCGCTGTTGCTGGCGACCACGTTGTTCGCGGGCGCGAGCGTCTTGCAGCGTCGAACGCAGGCGCTCCGTGCGCGAGAAGGGCACACCGCGGGGCTCTTCAGCCAGCTCGCCGTGCAGATGGGCGCCGCGTCAGCCGCCGCGGGGCTGCTCTCGATGCACTTCGGACTTCTGCACGCGCCGCTGACCGCGACGTCGCTGAGCGCCATCACGGTGCTGACGCTCTTCGCGTCGGTCGCAGGGTTCGCCGCGTTCGCCACGGTGTTGCAGAACTGGCCTCCGGCGCGCGCTGGGAGCTTCGGCGTGGTGAACCCCGTGGTGTCGGTCTTTCTCGGGGTGCTGGTGCTTCAGGAGCCCGTGACGGGCCGCATGGTGCTCGGCGCGGCCGTGACGCTCGCCGCGGTCGCGTGGGTGCAGCGCGTCACCGCGCGTTGAGGACGTCTTGCGCGTGCACTGTCGCTTCTCCACTCGCCACAACCTGCTGTTCGACATCATCAACGAGCCGCACGACGTGAAGCCTGAAGAGCTCGCGCGCGGCCTGCAGAAGATGCTCGACCGTCTCGCCCAACGCGCCCCACGGACGCCCGTCGTCGTCAGCGGGCCCGACTGGGCCCAGTGCTGCGCCCGTGGACGCAGGTGGCGGAAAAGAAGAACGCGGGCATCCGGAACGAGCTGGGCGCCTCCCTGCGGTGGCCTGCCAGGGCGTGAGTGCGCGGGAGACCCTCGAGGGCACGCGTGGCTCGCGACGCGGCCCCAGAAGGTTGCGCCGCCAGACTGTCTGCCCTGTTGACACAGCCCGCCCCGACGGTTCACCAGCCAGGCCGATGATGGGACATGGGCGCGTGTTCGAAGCTGGTGCTGCTGTTCCCGATTCTGATCTGCGGTTGTCCAGCGGCGCTGGTCGACGAGCCCCAGGTGCCGGTGCCGGGCCTCGAGTCGCCCTCGATGGACGCAGGTGCATACGACATATCGAGCGGGCCTGACGCCAGCGTTCCCGTCGGGGTTGATGGGGAACCCGAGGTTCCAGGAACTTCGGGCGACGCAGGCGTCCTCGAACCCGTCCCCGGCGTCGCGAAGATCGAGGCGCAGCGACCGTCGTGGTGCGAAGGCCGCAAGCAGCTCGAGGACTACACCTCGGGCTTCGTCGCTCGCTTCTTGAACAAGTAGAAGTCGGGCCGTGTCGTCGGCGTCGACGGGCTCTTCGAGGGCCTGATGGCGACGCCCCTGCCAGAGACCAGCGCGCCGCTCGAGGTGGTGCACGGCCAGGCGCTCGGCGTGCTCAGCGGGTTGCCGACGGGCTCGGTCGATGTGGTGTTGTTCGACCTTCGAGCAGCTGCGCCCGCCGGGTCGCCCGCCGGTGGGTCCTGATGAAGAGCGGCAGCGCGCACACCCTCAAGGCGCTGGGGTTCCCGGTGCTGGCTGCGGCGCCGAAAGCGAGCGTGGCGTGGGGTCGTCTTCCGCCTGGTGACCGGTGCGCCAGCACTTCGTCGACGGCCGGCATGCCGGTGACGAGTCGCGTGGGCGCACGAAAAGTCCGTCCGATCGGTATGGTCACCACGAGCCCATGGGTGGATCTCTCGGTGACGTCATCAGCACACAGTACCTGGCGCTGGTGGCGCTCGCGTTCGGTCTCATGTGCTTTGGCGTGCTGTGGGTGATGATGCGCCTGGTCTGTCGGGTCGAGCGCGGGCTGCTCTGGCGGGTTCCGCTCGTCCTGCTGCTGACCGCGGGAGTGATCCTGGGACTGGCGCTGCTCGAGAGCTGGCAGGTGCCCTTCGTGAAGGGAAACATGAGTGTGCTGTGTGCCTCGCTGGGCTTCGCGGCCCTCTGGCTCGGGGTGAAGCTGCTCTCCAACACGTCGTGGCTGCGCGCTGGTGTCTGCGCCGGCGCGAGCGTCGCGTTGGCGCTGGCGGTGATGGCGACCGTGTTGGTGATCGGTGAGGTGACTCGGCACCGCGCACGATCATGACTGGTCGCGGCACCCGTTGACGTGGTGTCTGGTTGCAGGCGAGTTTCAGGCACGATCTCGTACCGGCCATCGTCGAGGCGCCGGAGCCGACAATGAACGCGACGACGAGAGCATGGCTGACCATGGACCACGGCCGACGAGCGGTCGTGCTCGATCAGCTCCTCGCTGCCATTCCTCCGGACTATCAACTCTCGACGCGTCGGTTGAACGAACTCGGCGCTTCCATGCCCCGCTTCTTCCACCGGCCATCGGGCTGCAGGTTCAGCCTGGTGCTGGGCGATCTTTTCGAACGCAGGATGACACGCGCTCGACGACCTGCCGCGGCGACATGAGGGGCTCATGCTCAACTTCTTCGACTTCGAGGGCGTTCCGGAACTGTGCGTGGGGTTGGACGCAACAGCGCTTGCGTTGGAATGTCCGGAAGAGCGGCACTCATCTGTTGACGACGAGCCGCCGCCGTTTGAGCCCGGAAACATGGAACCGTTCACGGTCCGACGGAACCTCAACGAGCTCATGTTGGTGGCCGTTCGCCCGTGGGTCTCGCTTGATGTTTGAAACCCAGTCGGGTGGCCGGCAGATGAGGACTCCTGCCAATGACACTTCCCCATCGGGTGACCGGCGAGGGGCCCTGGAGCTCGCCCCAGGCTGTTCCCCCTTCTTCGTGAGCCTGCCCTTTGCCAGGCCGCACTGGCGCGCCTCGTGACGCTCGGCGCTTGAGCGCTGCACGTCATTGCGGTCACTGGGTCTTGCAACACGTGCGGCTCGCCCTGATGTCCTGCGGGGTCGTGTCGTTGTTTCGAGCCGAGCAGACGCCATTCTTGAAGAAGACGAACGGAACGAGCCAGCTGGATGATTCACAGTTGGTAGCGGTCTGCGTGTAACCCGAGGGACAGGCGGGGGCGATGACGTTGGCCGTTTCACCGGCGGGAACGCCGCTGCTGACCGCGTTCGCCGTCTCGACGCAGACCAGCGCGCCAGTCGCGCCAGCGGGGCCAGCGGGGCCGGCGACTCCCAACGCCCCAACAGGCCCTGTCGCCCCAACAGGCCCTGTCGCCCCAACAGGCCCTGTGGCGCCAACAGCGCCCGGCGCACCGGAGCAGGCGACTTCACTTCCACCGTCGACTGTGAACCTGGCGCCACCGAAGGGGCATTCCTGGCTGCCGATCTGAAGCGAGGTGACCACCACAGACTGACCGGCCGGGCCGATCGGCCCCTGAGCACCAACTGCACCTGAGGGGCCCATCATTCCGGCCGGCCCGATTGCCCCCTGAACACCAGCAGCGCCCGGAGCACCATTGCAGGCAAAGGACTTCCCCCATCGAGAGCGAACTCCGTGCCGCCGAATTGGCAGTCAGAATCGCCATTCATCAACGGAATGAGTCTGACCCGCTCGCCGGTCTCACCTTGAGCACCAGAAGTTCCCATCACGCCCATCGGGCCGGGAGGTCCTTGCTGGGGAGTACAGCCACAGATGGTCAACGCGAGAACGACACTGACATGCGCTTTCATTGATGTTCCTTTCGAGGGGAGGACAGCCTCCGAAACTCCAAGTCCCTTTGCCGAGAAGCAGCAGAATCGTGCGGTGCAATCGCTCAGCTGCGCACGAAGCGATGTCACCGTGTAAGTTCTGTGAGACACCCACCAAGGCCGGAATGCTGGCCCCACTGCCCAAGAGCGCTGACCTCGAGCAGGTTCCGCCACCGCCCCGACGCCCCACCCGCCGCGCCGCGCGCCTCCTCGTTCACCTTCACCGCGGTCGCCTGGTGGTCCTCGCGCTCATGCCAGGGCTGGTGACGGCCGTCTTCGCGGCGTGGAACGCCCCAATCGTGATGGAGGATCTGCGGCTCGACTTCGGTCCCGTCGAGCGCGTGCGGGGCCAGATCACCGCCGTGCGGCGGCAGGTGACCGACAAGGGAAAGGTCTATGCCGCGTGCGCCGACTTCGTGGACCTCGAGCAACGCGGCCTGGCCGGCACGACCTGCAATCTGCCCGCTGCCCAGGTGACCGGTCCGGCCGCGCTCGACGTGCGTGGGCGCTGGGCCCGGGTCAGTGGGGGAAGAAACGTTGAACGCCACCTCGTGGGCCTCGTGCTCTTCTTGCTCCTCATCTATTCCTTCGTGGGCGCGGTGCTCGCGTTCGAAGCGGCTCGCCGCGGCCGCGCTCTCCGCGAGGGGAGCGTCGCCCTGGCCCGCGAGGGAAGCACACCGCCGTTCGAGGCGGGCGCCCAGGTCGTGGTGCTCTACGACCCGAAGCGCCCCACCATCACCACGCTGTGGCTGGGCGAGAACGGCTGATCCCTGACAGCGCGTGGAGCCCTCCCTCGAATCTCATCGTGGTGACGGCCGCGGGCGTCGCGGTCGGCCCCTCGTTCCTCGCGCAGCGGTCACGCTCGCCGCGGTCGCGTGGGTGCAGCGCGTCACCGCGCGTTGAGGACGTCTTGCGCGTGCACGAGCGTGCACTGGCTCCGGACGCGACGGTGGTGCGCCCAGGCCTGAGGTCTCGAGGCGCACCCGGCGCAGAAGGCTTCAGGGGCGCACGGGGCGAGGATCTCGTCACTGCCAAACGGCAGAGAGGCCCTCGACCTCGTGAAAAGATGTTCAATTTTGTCCGCGATGATGACGAGCCAGAGGGCTGGTCTTGCCTCTGAAAACGTGGTCCTCGACGATGACAACGTTGGCGGCGCAATTGCATTTCTATTTTGTCATCATCGCGGACGAGCTTTTCGAGTGGGCATGAACCCCTCTGGCTCGTCATCATCGCGGACAAAGTGCGGACCCCGGGCTCGAGGCGAGGGGCTGCTCGCGCTCAGCGCCACCCCATGGCTTGTCAGCCCTGTCTGCAGGCAAACACTCCGCGGCGTGTGCACGGCTTCAGGTCGACGGGGCGGCGCTGCGCGACGCGAGCGGAAACGAAGTGCGCCTGCGAGGGCTCAACGTCTGCTCGCTCGAGTTCGACAACGCCGGCGCGAACTGGCAGCTCGACCCGACCGACGGAGGCTCGGTGCTGCTCGACGCGCTCGCCGACCCCGCGAAGTGAAACGCCAACGTGGTGCGCATGCCGGTCAATCAGGAATGGTTCGTCACCGACGACGCCTACGTCACCCGGGTCGAGCAGATCATCGACGCGGCTGCGCTGCGGGGGCTCTACGTGGTGCTCGACGTGCAGTGGGAAAACGCCGAGCGCACCGACCCGTACTCCTCAACATCTTGAAGCAGCCGACCTTCGGCTTGGGCAACACCACCGAGGCGTTCTGGCACCGCGCGAGTGGTCGCCTTTCCAACCGCGACAACCTGCTGTTCGACATCATCAACCGAGCCGCACGACATGAAGCCTGAAGAGCTCGCGCGGCATGCAGAAGATGCTCGACCGTCTCGCTCAGCGCGCCCCACGGACGCCCGTCGTCGTCAGCGGGCCAGACAGTGACGACAACCCGTACTCCGAGGCCTTGTTCCGCACGGTGAAGTACTCGGCGATGTTTCCCCGACAAGGCCTTCGGGAGCAGCTGGCGCGCGCCGGGGTCCGGGTGAGCGAGGTGGCCGCAGCGTGTGGATTCGAGAGTGCCGCGGCCTTCACCCACGCTTTTCGGGCTGAGACCGGCGAGACCCCGCGGGCGTGCCGGGCCTGGCTCCTGGGGGCCGGTGTGGTGGTCGGGTGAGACGGCACGGCCCCCACCGGGGCGTCGGGGCGGTCGCAGACACTTCCGGCCGGCGCCCGGATCATGCGAAGGTCGATTCATGCCTATTCAGCGCGCTGCACTCCGCCCCGCGTCGTCCGCCACCCCGGAGCCTGCCGCCTCGAAGTCAGCACCGCCTGGCTCCGGAGCTACCGACCCGGGGGCTGCCGCAGGCTGGAAGGCAGGGTCGGGCCCCCGCCACCCCACTGCGTGGGCGCGGTCGCTGATGCGGGAGATGGAGCAGGACCCCGACTCCAGCCTGAACGTGAAGCTCCGCGCCGCCGGTATCGATCGGCCGCCGCGCGCATTCGCTGACAGCGTGGGGGTGATCGCCGATCCGCAGAAGCTGGGCGCCATTCCACCTGAGGCGCTGCAGCAGGCCATTCGCGGGGTCGTCGATTTCGCCGTGGACCAGTACGTCGCCGCCGGAGGACGCCCGAGCCCCTTCCTCAAGACCATCGAGCTCGTGCCCGAGCGGTCCGACGGATTGCGGGACGCGGTGCTGCGGAACGACCATCTCTCCATGGGCCCGGGTGGTGCGCTCCGCGTCGAGGTCCCCACCGCACGGGTCGGCGGGCGGGCAAGCCCCCTGGGCTCGGAGCAGCTGCAGGCCCAGTGGGACGCGGGCCGCCAATTCACCGATGACCGGGCTCGTCGGGCGTGGCCACTGCTGAACCCCACCGGGGAGATCCGGAGCACCCTGCGCGCCACGGTGCAGGACGCCGCGACGCGCCTCTCCGACGAGCTGGGGGACCTCCGTTCGAAAACCGCTGCCGGCGACCCGGGGGCGCGCGCCGCCTTCCAGGCCCTCGCCAACCGCTACGTCGGCCCCGAGGTCAAGGCGAGCGACGGCGCACCCCTGCGGACCGCCATCGCCGAGCGCATCAGCGGCGCCTCTCAGGCTCAGCTGGCGTCGTGGGCTGGCGATTGGCAGCGGCGGGTGGGAGACGCAGGCTTCCGGGAAGAGGTCCTGGGCCAGGTGGTAGACGTGGCCCGTGAAGACCAGCCCAACTTGAAGAGCGAGGCCATCGGCCTGGTCGCGGTGGCCAACTCGCACCAGATCGACGTGGTGGCCGACGCCACGGTGGGCGCCAGCTCCGTACGCCGCTTCGTCTCGCGCCCCGAGTCCTCGCGGTCCACCCACGTCCGGGCCGTCGGACTGGTCGCGGTCGCCACTCAGGACACGATCAACGTGCGGGCGACCCTGTCCGCGCTCCAGGGCCCCTCCCGCGCTGCCATCGCCGGTGAGGCGCTGGCTCGCAGCTTCGGGCTCTGACCACGGCGGGGCAGACAGCGCGCAACGCGGTTTCCTCCTCCTCGGGGTTTGCGCTTGAGCGACCGCGGCTCGCGCCGCGCTGGCCTCAGTGAGCTGAGCTGCGAACGCCCGTCACCCCGCGACGACGAGCGCGTCGCCGGATACTTCGCGCAGACGACCCGCTTCGAGTGCCCCGACGATGGCGCGGAAGAGCTCCTGGTCGCTGGCGGCGGGGTTCTTCCCAAGCACCTCGAGCGCCACTTCGCGACCGACCCGGTTGTTGTGCAGGTCCATCTCCTTGTTGACGACGTTGGTGTTCTTCGGGTTGTCCTCGTGGGCGTCGGCGAAGCCCTGCGCCTTCTGCGCGGCCACCGAGAGGTTGCGGCCGCCGCTGTCAAAGGCTCGCTTCACCATGAGCGCGTTCCAGGTCGCATGACGCAGGGCGTTTCCGGCGCCATCGCTGTAGAGGCTCGCGTCCTTTTCCCCGGCCGCCGAAAACCTCGTCTGGGCGTAGGCGCGGACGATGGCGTCGGTGGTGTCGGCAGCGTCGCGGAAGGGGAGGGCGAGGGGCAAGTTCGCGGCGAGGAAGCGCCGCTCGGCTTTGGACAACCTCGCCAGTGGGCCGCCGATGGCTCGCTGGAGGCTCCCGTCCTGCACCTTCTGGGCGACCTTCCGGCCCCGCTGGAGGGCTTGTTGGCCCTTCTCGAGGAGCTTCTCACCCGCTGCCGACAGCGCCGGGGCTCGGGGGGCCTTCACGGGGACTCGTCCCTTTGGTTTCCACCCCGCCTTGCCTGCCACGGCGTCTGCCGCCTGGCTCGCGGGGGTGGGGGTGACCGAGGGCACGGCGACCGTCTTCGGCGCGAGGGGGCCGGGCCAGCGGGGCTTGATTCGGGTCGTCATGGTGGAGGGGTCCTACGTCATCTTCGTCGCCGCAGGCAATTTGGTTGCCGCACGCGATGAAGTGCGGCGGCGAACGATCGCGGGGTGGTTGTCGGCGATGCCGCGCGCGGCCGCTTCGCGCTTGAACTGCTCCACGGTCACCACATCGGTCGTGAGTCTCCCGTGCGCGGATGCTCCGACCTGGTGATGCGCGCGCTCGTGTGCGCTGAACGTCGAGACGCTGCCGTCGCCCGCGAGCTCTCACAAGCATGACCGCGAAGGACCAGGCCGACACCAACCGCACCGTGTACTTCCTCGTTCGGGCCACGGCTGATGGCTCCGGGCGATGAGGGCACGCGCCTCGGTCGCCTCGAATTCGAAGCGCTCTACCAGC
>JBILUC010000052.1:0-50613 GCA_044371205.1 Archangium sp. | reverse complement strand
ACCCTCGTGCTGCCGACTTCCGCAGCGCCCCATCGAGCCTCGGTCACCAGCTTCGGCTCTCGGTTTCCCGGTTTGCGTTTCTTTCTGTTCTTCTGAAGTTCCTTTAGCGGCTGGTACCTTCGTGGACTCTTGAACGATGTGCGCGTTCTCTCGTTCGCACGCTGAACCTTGAACCAGGAGAGCCCCTGAAACCGTCCTCTGACTTCGCGACTGTGTATGTGGAGTTGAAGCCTGAGGGCCGCTCGTTGCTGCTGCTCTCAGCACTGTCATCACCGGGGCCTGCTCCCATACGACGCGACGCGGAAGTGCTCGCGCGCCTGGCTGAGCAGACAGGCGAACGAGACCACCTCCTGGACGCGGCGCAGATGCTGGTCCTCGGTGGAATGGCAGCTCGTGCCTCCCAGTTGCTTGGCCGTTGGCTGATGGCGGCACCACACGCTGATGCCGAAGTCGCACTGCGCCTTGCCGGTGCAAGGGCCGCTGTCGCGCTGGGCGCTGAGTTCCCTCGGTACTTTCTCGACCTCGTCTCGCGCGTCTCGCCGGCGGATTCTCCGACCGAGGCAAAGCGTCGTGCGGGAGCGCTCCTCTCGCTCGTCGAACTCACTCACCTGGCTCTGTTCGACCTGGGCACAGCAGCCTCACTCGGCGTCGATGACGTGACGGGGCTGCTGCGGGCGCTGTGGGGGCCCCTCATCCTCCACGCCGGCTCGCCCATCGTGGGTCTGCAGGCAGCCAGCCAGGGCGGCGACCTCGACGGAATGACAGCTTCCATGGTCCATCAAGCAGGGCTCCTCGCGCAGGCGATGGGCCAGCCGGTGCCGCCGCCGCCAGACGCTGAGCAGCAGGTTCCCTCATGGGCGAAGTCGGTGCTCACCCGCTGCGGCATTGGGCCGGGGCCTTGCTCGCCACGTGCGATGCTCCACCTGGCCGAGGCGTCGGCCTCTGAGAACGACGTGGCGCTCTTCGATGAACTCATTGCGCGTGCTCCGAACTACGGGCCTGCTTTGTCGGCACGGGCGCTTGCCCGCACAGCCGAAGTGGCGAAGGCCGGCGCAAACCTCGGCACAGACCTCCGAGAGACGCTGCTCTCCATTCATCGAGATGTTGCGGGCGCACTCGCGTTGCGCGCCGACGACATTCAGGCGCTGATGGTGCGGGGGTGGCTCTTCGCGGACTGTCTGGACGACGCTGACAGCGCCATCTCGACGTACGAGCAGGTCCTCGTTGTGTGCCCATTTCACCCCCAGGCGCTGAGGTTCCGCGGCGTCAATCGTCTCCGAATGGCGGACGAGCGAGGCCACCAGGACCTGGCGCTGGCCAGCCGGCTCATCGACCTCTCGGCCTGAACCTGCAGCTCGTCTCCGGGCGATTCCGCTTTCGCGAGCCGAGACCAGCTCAGATGAAACGCCGTACCAACTCCCGGCCGAAGTTCCGGTACCGGCGCGAGGCGAGCCGCCGCTCCCGTTGAAGAACAGGAGCAACTGGCCCCGCGGGTTCGACGGCGGCCTGAGCGCGTACTGGTCGACCGTCGCGCCTGCCCCCGATGCGGGGAGCCCTGTCTCGGCCGGCGTGATCACGAAGCAGACATCGCCTTCCATCGCGCCCGCGCCGCTCATCGGACAGCGACGCAGCGACACCTGGGCGCCCGCGCCTCCACGCAGGCCGCCGTCCGCGACGATCATCGGTCCGCCACCATCGGGGGCGACGCCCTGGCCGCGCCCGCAGGCCATCGAGAGCACGACCAGTCCGAGCACGGCACATCGACGCATGTGCCATTGAGTCATTCGCCACCTGCCATCGCAAGCATCTGGTCTACAGCTGAGCCGCATCTATGGCGTCCGACTCCGATCTCGAGCAGCGAGTGTCCTTCCTCTTGAAGACGCTCGAGGAGCAGGCCGAGACCGCCGTGCGGAACCCTCGATCGACCGTGGAGCCCACGCGCGAGGTCCGCACCGGTCGTCGCGCGCTCGAGGTGCTGCAGGGGCTGACGCATGACGACCGGGCGCTCGTCGACGAAGGCGAGCTCGGCCGTGGTGGCATGGGCATCGTGAAGCTCGCGCGACAGGTCTCGCTCGATCGACGGGTCGCCGTGAAGACGCTGCGCAATGGGCAGGCTGAGCAAGACGTCGAGGCGCTGTTGTCAGAGGCATGGCTCGCAGGCTCCCTCGAGCACCCGGGTATTCTTCCCATCCACGCGCTGTCGCTCGACGCCGACGGCCTTCCCGTCGTCGTGATGAAGCGCATCGAAGGGGTGACGTGGTCGAAGCTGTTGTCGGGAGAAGCCGACCTTTCGCTCTACGCCCCGGGCCGCAACCGACTCGAGTCGCACCTGCGCATCGCGATGCAGCTGTGCAACGCCGTTCACTTCGCGAATTCGCGCGGCATCGTGCACCGCGACCTCAAGCCCGACAACGTCATGCTCGGTCGCTTCGGTGAGGTGTACCTGGTGGACTGGGGCATCGCGACGACGGCGGGCGCGAGCAGCCAGTTCGCGGGTACGCCGGCGTACATGGCGCCCGAGATGTTCGGTGGAGGCAGCGCCGAGCTCTCGGCAGCGACCGACGTGTACCTGCTCGGCTCGATCCTCTGTGAGGTGGTGAGCGGCCGACCGCCACACCTGCGAGGGACGACCCAGGAGATGTTCCAGAGCGTACTGCGCTCGGAGCCCGAGCTTCCCAGCGCCCTGCCGACCGAGCTCAATCAGCTGATTCGACGTTGCATGGGGAGGGTTCCCTCGACCAGGTACGCCACCGCGCTCGAAGTGCGGGGCGCGCTCGAGGCGTTCCTCGAACACCAGGGCTCGCGCGAGCTCGAGCAGCAGGCAGAGAGCCGGGCGAGCGAGTTGCTGACGCTCCTCAAGGGAACGGCGGACCCGCTGCGGGTGTCACGCCTGTTCTCGGAGTGCCGCTTCGGCTTTCAGCAGTCCCTTCGCGTCTGGCCCGAGAACGCTGACGCGAAGGCCGCCCTTGCTCGCATCACCGCCGAGATGGTGCGCTTCGAGCTGAAGCAGGGTTCGGTTCGTTCGGCCCAGGCGCTGCTCTCCGAGCTGATGGAACCCCCCGCTGACGTAGTCGCCGCCCTGGCGCAGGCAGAGGCCGCCGAGGCCGAGAAGGCGAGAGAGGTCGAGCGGTTGCATCAGTTCGCGCTGTCGGTCGATCCGCTCACCGGCAGCCGCGTTCGCATGCTGCTCGCCACCGCGCTGGGCTCGCTGTGGGCCATCTCTCCGCTTCTGATGGGTCGCTACCATGTGGCCTTTCCCGAACAGGACGAGACCCTGCTCTCACTGCCGGCTTGTCTGGCCAGCCTCGTCCTGATGATCATCGTGGCGATTCGAACACCGCCCGGGCGCCGCACGCAGCTGAACGTGCAGATCGCCAACGTGATCCGCTTCGGCATGGGGCTTCAGCTGAGCACGCTGATCGTCTTCTCGGTCTTCCTGGGCGGTCTGGGAGAACGGACGATGCTCATCCTCCACTTCTATTGGTTCGTCTTGACGGGGGTCGTCGCGTCGGGGCTGGTGCGCGAGATCTGGCCTGCGCCGGTGTGCTTCCTGCTGACGTTGTTCCTCGCCCTCCGTTGGCCAGGCTGGCGCTACGAGTTTGCCGCGTTGGGGTGCGCCGGGCTGCTCGTCACCATGCTCGTGGTGTTCTTGCGCCAGACGAAGGCACTGGCTGACCGTGAGACGAAGACCAGCGTCACAGGACCCGGCGCCGGCGGCTGAGCAACAGCAGCAGCCCGAGAAGGGCCGGTCCGCTCACCGACGAGCACCCGTTGCCGCCGCCGATGCCACCGCCGCCCCAGGCTTGATTCACGCGACGCACGATGAGCGCGACGGCCGTCGTCTTTGGACCGGTGTTCCCAGCAGCGTCAGTCGCCTGTGCCGCGACCTGGTACTCGCCCACGGGCAGCTCGGCGTCCACCTCGTCGTGGCCGAAGCGCAGTGGGGAGAAGACGGCACGGTGGCACCGGTGGCTGCGCCCAGTGACGAGAGCGAAGAAAGACTGGGCCTCGCTCGAGAACGTCTGGCCGGAGGACGACTTCGCGGAGCTGCAGGCGCGCGCCATTCAGGAGCGGCTGGGGCTGGCAGAGCCGCCGCGACCTCGCACTGAATCAAGGCGCCGTGCTGCGCGCGCTCGAGGCGATCGACGACGCTCTGCGGCGGGCCCATCGAGGTGTGCTGCTGGGCCATGCGCGCAGCCGCTTCGAGCCCCTCGAAGCGCGAGGGGTCGGTGCTCCTGTCCCGGTACACCCAGGTGAACGCGTCGGCGAGCTCGGGAACGGGGCACCACTCCGACCAGTCGACGGGCGAGTCGTCCTTCTCCAACCGGCTCAGCGGCGAAGCAGAGAGCACAAAGAGTCCGACCTTTCCCGGGGCGCCCCCCGCCGACCAGAGGGGCCGTGTCCAGGGCGTCGCGCGAATGGCTGCCGTGCGCTCCTTCTCGATGACGATGCGACGAGTCCGTCGGCGCAGCGCAGACGCTTCCGCAGGCTCGAGGTTCAGAAAGGCGTTGCGCACGCAGACCTCGGTCTGTTCGCCAGCACGCACGAAGTGGTTCGGAGGGCCGACGTGACAGAGCTGTCCACGCAGCCCGCCGAGCTGCGCACAGCAGTGACGCGCTCAGCGAAGGCCGCGGCATTCTCTGCACGCAGCGCTTCGGGCACGACGAGCTTCTCAGGGCCGATTGGAGAGACGGTCCACTCGGGTGCAGTGGTCAGCACGACTTCGGGTGCGGTGGTCCATCTGCGCTTTTGCCAGACGAAGGGCGCGAGCTCGATTCGCTCGCGCGCGTCTCCGCTCCACGAGGGTGTGAGACCATGCGTCGCGAGCGTGTCGAAGAGTTCTCTGCCGATGGCTTCGTTCGACGGAGCGTGTGGCCGCTCGTCGAAAGCGCCAAACGCGAGCAACAGCCCGTCGCCACGCAGCGCGCCGAGCACGTCTTGCTGATGAAAGAACACGGCACCGCGATGCGCCCGTCGTTGATCGCTTCCGACACGGGCCCAGCCATCTTGAATCGAGACGCCGGCGCCTTCGAGGGCGATGAGCTGGCTGGCACGAAGGGCCTCGAAGGCAGCGCTGAGACGGTCGCTGTGCGACGGCGTCACCCAGGACTGCTCTTCGGCCCTGAGCTGAACGACGCGCCGTTCGGTCCACGCATACAGCTCCTCGAGCAACGCGTCCGCGTCAGGCGGGCTGGGAAAGTGCTCGAAGAACCGCTCAGAAACCTCGTCCCAGAGCGCTTCGGGGGAAAGCGAGCTCGAGCGGAGTTCGCACTCCCACCCCCGGAGAAAGGGCGAGAACCCCTCATCCGAGAGCCGCGCGCGAAACAGCCGTTTGAGGAAGTCCATGCGACGTCAGCCCCTTGAATTCGAGGAGGGCAGCAGCGTAATTGCACCGGAGAGCGTCGTGTCCATGAAGGCTGAGTGACGGCTCGGCTCACTTCTTTTGAAGCCAGCCCCGAGCTGCGCACGGCCCGGGCCGTCTCGGGCTCTCGTTGGCTCACCTCGACCGCCAGGCGCCCGAGGCGGTCCAGCGCGGGTTGGAACTCTTCCTTCGTCTTCGATGCGCACCCGCTGTCACCCTGGCGTTGCACCCCGCCCCGGCGCGACTCGCGTGATCGACCCCGAGTGGGCGACCGTGCCGTCCGTGAACACCACCCGTCGACAGCTCCTGCAGTGGTTCGGCGCCATGAGTCTGGCGAGCCTCCCTCTGGGCTGCGTGCCGAACGTGACGAGCGAGCCGACGTGGCGCTTCCTCACGCCTGCCGAAGCATCGCTCTGGGCCGCGCTCGCCGACGCGATCTGGCCTCCGGGCGACACCACGCCGGGAGGGGCGACGCTCGGCGCGAGCCGCTACCTCGATCGTCTGCTCAGCGCCTTCGACTCCGACGCGCCGCTCTTCTGCGCCGACGCTGAGGGCCGCTCGCCCATCGTGCTCGACGCTCGTGGGTGCAGCCCCCGAAGGGTGGGTGGCGCATCGACGACGAGTTCGAGCTGAAGCCGGCAACCCGCACGATGCTCGAAGAGCTCTGGCGCCAGGCCGCACCACTCGGCCTCACGCCGCTCGACGACGCGGGCGCCGAGCAACTCCAGCGCGCAGATGGCGGCGACGCACGCACCACTCTGGCGTGGTTCGGCCGCGTGCTGCAGACCCCGGGTCGCTCGGTCGCCTTCTTCTACGAGTCGCTGCGCGCGCCGCAGCAGAAGGAACCGCCGTCGCGCACGCCACCGTGATGCTCGAAGACGGGGTGCAGCGCTGGGTGACCTGGCGCAAAGAGAAATTCCTGAACCGGCTCTTCGGGGCCAAAGGGCCGAGGCCCGACGAGCAGGGACTGGGTGCGTGTCCCGACTCCGGCTGCGCGGTGTGCAGGGCCGCGACCCGCGCCGCGGCGTTCCTCAAACAGAAGTGACTACGGCGCGATCGAGACCAGGTTGCGGATCGCGTTCTCGATGTCAGCCGGCTGCGGCACCGACGCGCTCTCGAGGGGATCTGCCAGCCCGATGCCAGGCACGAACTTGCCCGCCAACAGCTTCGGCGGCGCCAGCAGCTTGAAGAACAGCTGGTCGACCGTGCGGCGCACCAGGTGCTCACCGAAGTTCGTCACCTCGGTGTCTTCGTTCACGAACAACACGCGGCCCGTCTTCTCGACCGACGCCTTGATGCTCGCCCAGTCGTAGGGCCACAGCGTGCGCAGGTCGATCACCTCGGCGTCGATGCCTTCGCCGGCGAGCTTCTCGGCGGCCGCAACGCACATCGGCAGCGTGCGGCCATAGCTCACCACCGTCACCTGCGAACCCGCGCGCACCGTCTTCGCCTTGCCCAGCTCGAAATTCGGGTCTTCCAGCACCGGCCACTGCGCCGCCCACTTGCTGCGATCGCCCAGCGGCGCGTCGATCATCTTGCTCAGCGCCTTGTCTTCACCCGGCTCACCGGGAATCAGCTCGGCCCCGCGCACCCGCATCAACGCCTTGGGGATGAGGAACATCACCGGGTTCGTCTCTTTGCACGCGGCGAGCAGCAGGCCGTACGCGTCGAGCGGCGTCGAGGGCATCACGATCTTCCACCCCGGAATGTGGGTGGCCGACGCGTCGAACGAGTGCGAGTGGTAAATCGACCCGCGAATGCCGCTGCCGACCGGCGTCATCACCACCATCGGCAGATTCCACTGACCGTTGCTCGCCCAGTGCGTGTTGCCCGCGAGCTTGAGCAAATCGATGGTGTTGTAGATGTAGTCGCAGAACTGAATCTCGGCGATCGGCTTGCCACCCGCCAACGCGATGCCCATCGCCGTCGAGATGATGCCGCGCTCGTCGAGCGGCGAGTTCCACGTCGTCTTCAACCCCTGCGTGCACGTGAAGACGCCACCCAGCGGCGCGCCCACGTCTTCGCCGAAGATGTCCGTCACGCCGAGGTTCTCCTCCGCAAAGTGGAGGGCCATTCGGACTGCCTGCGCCATGTTCGCCATGGTTGTTCTCTCTGAAAGAAGTCGAAGAAAGGAAAGTCAGTCGGCCAGCGGGTCGCGCCCCGGCTCACCGTGGAAGACGTGGTCCCAGATGGTGCTGCCGTCCGGGAAGGGCTCTTCCTTCACCTGGCGCGCTTCTTCGGCCAGCGACTCGGTGTACTTCTCGCGAACCGCCTTCGCCTGCGCCTTGCTCAGGATGCCGGCCTTCTCGAGCCTCGCCTCGAACAACGCGATGCAGTCGTCTTCGTGCGTCGCGAAGTTGGCTCCCGACGCCGACGAGTGACCGTAGAGCCGCGAGACGCGCGCCTCGACGAGGTACGGCTTGCGCTCGGTGCGCACGTACTCGAACGCTTCCTTCAGCTCGAGGTACGCGCTGATGGGATCGTTGCCGTCGATGGTCTTGGTCTTCATGCCGAAGGCCACGCCGCGATCGCTGATCCGCTCGACGCCCTGCACCTGCTCGTAGGGCGTGCTGATGCCCCACCGGTTGTTGGTGACGATGATCAGCACCGGCAGTTCCTGGCCTTGCCGCGAGCTCCACACCAGGCAGCTCGCGAAGTCGCCCTCGGCCGTGCCTGCGTCGCCGCCGGTGACGATGCTGATGCCGTCGCCGCCAAAGCGCTTCTGCACGAGCGCGGTGCCCGGGGCCATGCCGTACTGCACCTCGATCGGCGAGCTCACCGGCACGAGGTTCCATTCCTTCTTCGAGAAGTGCCCCGCGAAGTTGCGACCGCCGGAATACGGGTCGCTCGCGGTGTTCTTCATCTGCCGCAGCGCGCCGATGGTGTTCTCGCCCATCGCCAGCAGCGTCGCCGACTGCCGGTAGTGGAAGTGCAGGTAGTCGAACGCCGGGCCCTGCCCCTTCTTGACCAACATGCCGAGCGGCACGTTGAAGGCCTCTTCGCCGGGCCCACCGATCCAGAAGTAGCCGTGGCCGGTCTTGTACATCTGGATCAGGCGCTCTTCGAGGCAGCGCGCCTTGATCATCGTGTCGTGCATCGCGAGCAGCAGGTCCGCGTCGAGCGGCAGCTCTTCGCTGTGCGTCACGACCGGCTTGAAGGCCTTCGCGGTCTTCTGCACGCCATTCTTCGCCGCCGGCGGGGCTGACTTCGCCGCCTTTGCCGGAGCGCTCATCTTCTTCGCATCACGAGCCATGGGAGGCCCTGCTCTACACCCAAACCCGCGCGGACTGATCAGTTCTTGTAGAACTTGAGCGACACCTTGGTCAGCTCGTCTTCGCAGTTGTCGAGCTGCCGCAGCGTGGTCGCCTCGTCACACAGCTTCTTGATGCGCTTCCACGACTTCTCGAACTGCTCCTCGCGATCCACGTCCTGCTTCATCACGCTGAGCATGTCGTCGAGCGTCATCGTGATGTGCTTGCGATCTTTGTAGTCGGAGATCTCGCTGTCCCCCATCACCGCGTTGCGATCGATGATCACCTCTTCTTCGCCCGCATCGACCTCCTCGCCAGGGGTCGGGTTGGCGTTGGGCGGCGGGTCGACGACCGCGACCGGATCTTTCGGGGTGGGGTCGACCGTCGGGTTCACGACCGGAGGGTTCTTCGTCGGCGGCGGATCCGGCACGGTGAGCATCGGGTTGACGTGCGGGCCGTTCTTCGGGTCGCCCGAGCTCTTCGGCGGCTTCTTGCCGACACCCGGCTGCGTCGGTTCCACGGGGCTCGCGGGCCACGCCACGTACACCAGCACCGCGACGAACCACACGCCGACCACCCCGCCCAGCACCCACGGCCACCGCCGCGTCACCTTGCGCTTGAGATCGGCGACCTGCGCCTCGACCGCCATCTCCCGCGCGCGCTTCTTCTCGTCGCCGCCACCGACCGGCGCCCCGTGCTTGTCGACCACCGCGTCGATCTGCATCAGCGACATCATCGTCGCCGCGTTGCGCATCTGCTTCGTCGCCGCCCGCAGGTCGGCCTTCACCTGCGCCGCGTCGGGCCGCTCGCCGGGCTCCTTGGCGAGGAGCTTCAAGATCAGCTCCGACAGCGCCTTGGGGATCTCCTTGTTCACCTCGTGCGGGATGGGCGGAGGCGAGTGCACGTGCTTCTCCATCACCTCCATCGGCGTGGTGCCGATGAAGGGGAGCTGCCCGGTGAGCATGTGGAAGCACAACACGCCGAACGCGTAGAGGTCGGCCGGAGGACCCGCGGGGCGACCGCGCGCGTGCTCGGGCGAGATGTAGTCGGGCGTACCAGCGATGCGCGTGACGTTCTGCTGGTTGCGGCGCGCGAGCCCGAAATCGAGCAGCTTCGCGTAGAAGAGGCTGCCTTCCTTCACCAGGAAGACGTTGGCGGGCTTGAGATCCCGGTGCACCACGCCCGCTTCGTGCGCGGCGCTCAGCGCCGAGAGCACCTGCTCGAGGATCACCACCGCGTCACCAGCGGAGATCTTCCCCTCTCGCTGCATCAGGCTCTCGAGCGCCTCGCCCTCGAGCAATTCCATGATCAGGTAGTTGCGGCCGTCGTCGAGCGTGCCCGCGCCGAAGATGTTGATGATGCCGCGGTTCTTGATCGCGCTGATGATGCGCGCCTCGTCGAGGAGGCGGTCCATGTCGCGCGGGTCTTGCACGAAGTCGGGGCGCAGCACCTTGATCGCCACGGCCTTGCCGATCATCTGGTGCGTCGCCTTGTAGACGACGCCCATGCCACCGACGCCCAGCTTCGACTCGATGACGTATTCCTGGAGCTTCTTGCCGATCAGCGAGTCGCGGCTGACCGACACTCCCTCACCCTGATTCGCGGCACGACTGCCCGCCGGGTTCGAGCGCCGCGGCGCCGCACCTGCGCTCGGCACCGGCCCCGCAGGCCGCATCGACGTCGCCGGCTTCTTCGCAGCGGACGGGGGCGGCAGCGCCTCACCGGCGTCGCTGTTCTCGTGCTCCATCATCGTGTCGTCGGGCGCAGTCGCCCCCATCGACAGGTCGGTCGCCAGCGGCTTCTTCTTCGCCGCGGGCTTGAACTGCTTGCTCTTGGAGGTGCTCTCCCCGCCCAGGGCCAGCGTCGTCCCACACCTGGGACACGCGCGCGTGTCGGTCGGGGAGACCGTTCCACATTTGGGGCACATCACTCCGGCCATGAGGTGGGCATTCAACCACAGGCGGGCCAGACACTCCCCCCTGAAGTGACGACCCGCCCGCTCGGGTCAGGCCACGGGAGAAAAGCCCGCGCCCTCGCGCGAGAGCACGAGCTGCCCGCAGGCCGCGGCGATCTCCCGCCCGCGAGGCCAACGCACCAGCGTCAGCACCCCGCGCGCGACCAGCCGCTCGTGGAACGCCTTCACCCGCTCGGTGGTCGGCGTCTTCAACCCCGTGCCCGGGTACGGGTTGTACGGAATGAGGTTCACCCGCGAGGGGATGCCCTCGAGCAACTCCACCAGGCGATCGGCGTCGGCGTCGGTGTCGTTCAAGTCACCGAACAGCACGTACTCGATGAAGTAGTCGCGCTTCTGCCCGCGCCGCTGTGCGTCGTCTCGCAGCGCGCCGAGCAACGAAGCGATGGGCCACGTCTTCGTCTGCGGCATCACCTGCGCGCGCACCTCATCGGTGGTCGCGTTGAGCGAGAGCGCGAGCGAGGCCTTCGACTCGGCGAGGAAGCGCTTCAAGCCCGGCAACACCCCAGAGGTGGAGACGGTCACGGCCACCTGGCGCAGCTGCGGCGCGGGGCTCTGCGTCAGCACCTCGACGGCGCGCAACACCTCGTCGAGGTTGTCCATCGGCTCGCCCATGCCCATGAAGACCACGTTGCTCGCGGGCTGGTGCTCGGGCGCTTCGCTCCGCGCGACGAGGTACTGCGCGACGATCTCCTCGGCGCTGAGCTGGCGAACGAAGCCCAGCTCCTTGGTCGCACAGAAGGTGCACTTGCGCGTGCAGCCCGCCTGGCTCGAGATGCAGATGGTCGACCGCCCCCTCGCGGGGATGCGCACCGCCTCGACGTTGGTGCCGTTGAAGTCGAGCGCGTACTTGGTGGTGCCGTCTTCACTCACCTGCCGCTCGAGCACCTTCGGCAGCACCAGCTTCGCGCCGCCCTCGAGAAACGGCGCCCACACGCGGTGGCTGACGTGCGGCATCGTCTCGGGCAGTTCCTGCGGCAGAGGCTTCGTGCCGTAGAGCCACTTGAGCGTCTCCATCGCGCGCGCGCGGCTGCCCAGCGCCTCGCTCAGCTCGTGCACGGTCATCGCGGGGAACTGTCGGCGGGCCACCCAGCCCCTCTACAGAAGGGACCGCCCCGGGAACAACTCCTGTCGGCGTACAGCGAGCCCAGGCTCTCGGCCAGCCGCGTCGCTTCCCGCGTGGTGAGGCTCTTGTCGTCGAGGCCCGCGCTGATGCGAGCGGCGAAGCTCTCGATGCGCTTGCCCGCGTCGAGTTCCCCGTCGTGGCGCTCGGTGAAGACGTTCTTGCTGAGCGCCTCGAGCTTCGCAGCCTTCTTCGCTTCGGGTTTCTGAGCCTGCGCCAGCTCGGCCTTGAGACCCTCGGAAGACGTCTTGAGGGCGTCGTACTCGCTCTGCGTGAGGCTGCCGTGCCCGAGACGCAGACACGCCACCGCACACGTGACGCAACTCTCCGCGAGCACCGGCGATAACGCGCGCCGCGCCGGAACATCGCTTCCCCCCCGAGTGTCCACAGGTACGATGCCGCCCTTCCGAAGCAGCAACGCGAGAAGTGGGGGAAGGCCTGCATGCGTCGTGTGTTGATCGCCCTTGGAATTCTGGGACTCCTCCTCGCCTGGGCGAGCAGCCAGACGTGCCTGCGCGTCGGCTTCTCGAAGGGGCTGTGGCTCGATGAGTGCCCCGACGGGGAGCTCCGTCAAACCATCACCGTCACCGCTCCGTCACTCAAGCGCGGGGCGAAGGGCACCCTCAGCGTGCGCGTGCTGGCGACCTACCTCGTGCCCCCCAACGACGAGCGCCGCACCGAGGCCATTCGCAACTTCACGCCGACGGTGACCCTGGTGACGGCGAAGGGCGAGAGCGCGTTGCAGCCCGCGAAGGGGTGGTCGGCGGCGGGCAACGCGCTGACCGGCGAGGTCGAGCTGCCGAAGGTGAACGACGGCGACTACACGTTGCGCACCCGCATCACCTCGCCCATCGGTGACGAGACGCTCGAGCTCCCGCTGGGCCTCTACACGCCCGCGCGCATTCACCTGCTGACCGATCGCCCGCTGTACGAAGTCGGCAACACCGTGCAGTTCCGCGCGCTCGCGGTGCGGGCCAACGATCTCTCTCCGCTCGAAGAGCGCCCCGGCACCTGGCGCGTGATGGACCCCAACGGCGAGGTGCTGCTCGAAGAGAAGGCGCCCACCACCGCGTGGGGCGTCGTGGCCGGCAGCTTCCCGCTCGATCGCGGGGCGACCTCGGGCGAGTGGAGCGTGTCGTGGTCGTCCGGCGGGCAGACCGAGACGCGCAAGTTCACCGTGAAGCCGTTCACCTTGCCGCGCTTCCGCATCGAGGCCGGCCCGATGAAGCCGTTCTACGGCCGCAAAGCACGCCCGGTGGTGAAGGGCTCGGTCACCTACAGCTCCGGCGCGCCTGTCGCGAGCGCGAAGGTCGAGCTGCGCTGGACCGTCGGCGGTACCTGGCCCGCGCCAACGAAGTGGGTCGATGGCACCGCGCTGCCGAAGGTCGCTACCACCTCGCGCGACGGCACCTTCGTGGTCGAGCTGCCGCAGGTGCCTGACGACCTCCTCGAGACCGCCACGCTCTCGGCGTCGCTGAGCGCCGTCGACAGCTCCGGCGATCGCGTCGAGGGCAGCGCCAGTGTGTTGCTCTCGCAAGACCCCATCGCCGTCAGCGGCGTCAGCGAGCTCGCCGACGGCCTCGTCGAGGGCTTCAACAACCGGCTCTTCCTCCGCGCGACCACGGCAGACGGGCAACTGCTCGAAGGCGTGACGCTCAACGTGAAGCGCCTCTGGGAGCCCACCGACAAGGGCACCGACGCGGTGGTCGACGAAGACGGCGTGGCCATCGTGCAGGTCGACCCGGGCCCCGCAGTCACCGTAGTGATTCCGGCGATGCCCTTCCGCCCGCCGGCGCCGACGCCGTTCGTCATGCGACAGAGGCTCGAAGAACGCCTCGCGCTCAACGCCGACGAGAGCAACGAGCCCTCGCTGGCCGATCGCATGACGTTCGATCGCCTCGACGCGAAGCTCGAACCCTGCGCGCGCTACGTGCTGCAGGGCGATGGACAGGCGAGCGTGGCGATGCTGGTGCGCGCGAGCGGCCAGGTCACAGGCATCACGGTGCCGCCGACGAAGCTGGGCCGCTGCGTGAAGCAGGCGCTCGCCGGGGTCTCGTTCGCTGCGGGACCCGAGCGCTTCTTCACGGCCTCGTGGAGCTTCACCGATGAAGACCTCCCCCGCTTCGAGGTCGAGCTCGACGGCCACCCTGACGTTCCCGGTGCGCTCGAGCAGCTCTTCGATGAGGTCATGCTCGACGCGCGCGATTGTCTGACGGCGTCGGTCAAGTCGGGGCAGCTCCCGCGGATGATGGAATGGCGTCTCTCCGGCCGAGAGGTGAAGGTCGACTGGGTGAGCATCAAGGGCGACGCGTACGCCGAGGGTGCGCTGTCGTGCATCACCGGCCGCATCAAGTCGTTCACGCTGCCCAGGGAGACGCCCAACGGCGAAACAGAGATGGCCGACTCCATCGGCGTGGCGCGCGTGCGCATCTTCGCACCCGAGAAGTACGAGGCCTCGCGCCCGCAGGACACGGTGATGATGGGCTACGAGTTCCTCGTCACCGCGAAGAAGGGTGGCGAGACGTTCGGCAGCACGAAGCTGCGCATGACGCCGGGCACCATTCCCCAGGTTCGGCTGCGCGCGTCGAGCCAGCTGGTGAAGCCGGGCGATCGCGTGAAGGTCGAGATCCTCCGTGGCCCGGAGTTCACCGGTGAGCTCCCCGAGAAGCTCTTCCTCTCGCACGCCTACACGACGGTCGAGGCGAAGGTCGACGCCGAGTCTCGCTCGGCAGAATTCGTGGTCCCCGAAGACTGGCAGGGCTGGGCCGGCGTGCAGTGGAGCGGCGCGCAGCTTCACTTCTTCGTGCGCCCCACCTCGACGCTCTCGGTGAAGGTGACGCCCGAGAAGGCCCGCTACGCGCCGGGGCAGGTGGCGCAGCTCGGCATCGAGACGAAGCTCGGCGACAAGGGCGGTCAGGCGGCCGTCGGCCTCTTCGGGGTCGACGACTCGCTCTCGCAGATCGCCTCGCTGCCGGGCGCCGACGAGCTTGCGGGGCTGCGACCGCAGGCGACCGGCGCTCCGGCGTTCGGCTCGCTCGGCGCACAGGCCCTCTCGCTGGGGCGCATTCGCGGCGCCAACGCCACGGCCGCCACGCTGGTGCGCGTCAGCGCCCTGCCCTCGCCGCCCGAGCTCGAGGCCGCGGTGTCGCTCAACGGCAACACCACCTTCGAGCCCAACGAAGCGCAGGTCGATCGCTTCTACGCGGTGCTCGGCGAACTCTACACGCAGGTGCGCGACTGGGAAAACGCAGCGCCCGCGGCCGAGAAGATGTCTCCGCTGACGATGGCGCGGCTGTGGAACAAGTCGCTCGACGCGGTCGAGGGCCGCAAAGAATCGGCGCGCGACGCCTGGGGCAGACGGCTGCGGCTGCACCGGTTGCCGGCCGATCTGCTCGCGCTCACCGAGCCGAGGCAGGTGGTGGTCAACGGCACGCGCCTGCCCGAAGACACCCAGAACTGGTCGCAGTGGGTCGCGAAGGAGAAGCCATGAAGAAGTTCCTCGTCTTCTCGCTCACGGCGTTGGCCATCGTGGCGCTGAGCTTCGTGGGGCTGGTCAGTTCACGCTCGACCTTCGGGATGAGCGCCGACGCGCTCGCCGGCGACGTCAGCGTGGAACCTCGTGCGCCAGCGCCCATGGAGATGGAAGAGGCCGACCCCATGATGAAGGGTGGCGAAGGCCAGATGGGCAAGAAGGAAATGAAGCGGGCCATGCCCATCGTCGCTGCCCCGAAGTCGGCGATGAGCAACCTGTTTGGCGCCGCCGATGACTCGGTCGGCATCGGTACGCGCGGTCGAGGCGGAGGTGCCGGTGGCTCCGGTTCTGGCATCGGCATTCTCGGCGGCCTCGCAGACAAGGAAGCCAATGACGGCGAGGGCGGCACTGCCGAGCCTGCGCCCACGCGCGCCTGGTTCCCCGAGACCTTCCTCTTTGAGCCGCTCATCGTCACTGACGCGGACGGCCGCGCGAACGTGCCCGTGAAGGTGCCCGATCGCCTCACCACGTGGCGAGTGCTCGCCCTCGCGCATTCCCGCCAGGGCAGCCAGGCCGGCGCGGTGACGAGCTTCCTCGGCACCCTGCCGACCTACGTCGACCCCGTCACGCCTCCGTTCCTCTACGCGGGTGACGTGGTGAGGCTGCCGGTGCAGGTCGTCAACACCACCGACGCCGACATCTCGACGTCGCTCACGTACGCGGCGACCGGCGGCGCACTCAGCAGCGACGGCAAGTCGGTGAAGGTGCCCGCGGGCGGCACCGCGCTCGACGTCGTCACGCTGACCACCACCACGCCGGGCGCGGCCGTGTTCAAGGCCACCCTCGGCACCACCGACGCCGTCGAGAAGCGCATCGAGCTCAAGCCCTCAGGTCGTCGCGTCGTGCAGAACAAGGGCGGCACCCTCGCCGCGCCGCGCACCTTCGAGTTGATCGGCGTCTCCGAGCCGCTGCCCGGCACCGAGTCGGTGCGCGTACAGGTGTACCCCGGTGCGCTGGGCCTGGTGCGCAACGAGCTCAGCGCGGCGCCGGGCCGGGGTGGCATCGCCGAAGACGCCTACCTGCTGCAGCTGCTCGGTCAGGCGCCGGCGCTGCTCCGCTCGCTGGGGGCGACGCCCGACGAGAAGATCATTCGCGATCTGTCGGTGCTCGCGACGCAGCGGGTGATGCAGTACGCGCGCGCGCCTTCGATCGACACCTCGACGCTGCTCACCGAGGCCGCGCTGGCGCACCCCGAGAACCCTGTGCTGCAACGACTGGGCGAGCGCCTCGCGCTGCAGATCGCTCAGGACCAGCGAGCCGACGGAACCTGCCAGGGCGTCACCGGGTGGGCGCTGCAACGGCTGCTGGTGTCGACCTCAGAGTGTGTGCGCGCCGCCCGCGCGTCCATGGCCACGCCCGCCGCCCGGCAGCGCGCGACGGCGGTGACGCTCAAGGCCTCGGGCGCGTTCGAGCGCAACGCGGCGCGCGTGAACGACGCGTACACCGCGGCCTCCATCCTCGCGTCGGGCGCCATCACGGGCGGCGCGGGTGACGGCTTCCGCAAGTTGATCCTCGAGAAGCTCACCGACAGCGGCGACGGTGGAAAGTACCTGCCCGTCGAAGCCGGCGTGGTGCGCGCCGACGGCACGGCGCCCTCGACGTACGAGGCGACGGCGATGGCCATCCTCGCGCTCGAGGGCGTGAAGGAAGCCCCCGTGGCCGATCTCGGCACCTACCTGCTCTCGGGCTACTCGACGTGGGCGGGCTGGGGTGATGGGCGCGCCAACCTCGTCGCGCTGCGCGCTGCGGTGAAGCTGTTCAAAGACCCCGTCCCCGCCGACGTGAAGATCACCCTCTCGCGCGACGGCAAGGTGCTCTCCACGGGCACCCTCGACGCCAACGCCCTCAAGGACGTGCTCACCCTCGAGGCAGATGCGAAGGGCAGCGCCGGCGCGCACCAGTGGTCGCTCCAGGCCGAGCCCGCCGTGCCGGGCCTCGGCTTCTCACTGCAGTTGGTAGCGTACGAGCCGTGGAAAGACGTGCCAGGTGGGGGCGTCGACCTGAAGGTCACCCTGCCCCCGACGATGCGTGCGGGTCAGCCCGCCGTGCTCACGCTCGAGGCGGCCGGCCCCGGAGGCGTGCCGCTCGAGCTGCGCCTTTCCCTGCCGGCAGGCGTGCAGCACGACACCACCGAGCTCAACAACCTGGTGCTCGGCGGCGCCGTGTCCCGCTTCGAGACCGAAGACGGGTTGATCACCCTGCACCTCACCCCGCAGCGAAACGGTGCGGTGTGGAGCAAGACGGTCACCGTGACCCCCACGCTTGCGGGCACTCTCCAGTCAGGCTCATCGTCGTTCGGGCCGAAGGGCCGCCTGCGCGACTTCGCGCCCGTGAAGTGGAAGATCGACTGAAACAAACTCCCGAGTGCCTCAGCCCCTCGCCGCGCGGAACGTGAACGTCACGCCGCGCGACGAGAGCTGGTCTCCTGGCGCCAGCCGCGCGGAGTGCACGGGCCGGCCGTTCCACCGCAGGCTGTTGGTTCCTGCGGTCACCGCAATCCGCCAGTCACCGTCGAAGGTGAGCTCGCTCGCCCCGATGAGCGTCGCGCGGTCGCGCGCGAGCACCTGACGAGATCCCGACGCCAGCTCGAGCCACGCCTCGCCAAACGATTCGACTTCCCGCAAGCGCAGCCGGGGCGCCGTGTTGAACACCGCCGAGGCCAGCTCCCGCGCTGCGTCTTCCGCGCGCTTGGGCAGAAAGAAGGGCCCGACCCGAAGCTCTTCGAGCGCCGTCAGCGGCGCCCCCTCCAGCCCGAGCAGTGCGCTGAAAGTCGGGAGCGTCAGCTTCGAGATGAAACGCGACACGGGGTGGTCGAGCAACTCCCGCAGCGCCTGTGTGTTGGAAGGACCGCGTACCCTCAGTTCTCGAACCAGGTGGCGTTGCCAGCCCAGCTCGAGCTCGCCTCGCCGCACCGCCGCCTCGAGCTCACCATCGAACTTCGGAGGGCCTTCGCGCAATGCGAGCCCCATCGGGTCGCCCCGCTCGATGAGCCCGTCGAGCCACACCGCCAGCGCTGCTTCGACGTCGGGCGCACTCACCACCCGCAGCACCTCTTCGTCGATCGCCGGCGGCGCGAACGGCTCGCACTCGAAGACGAAGCGATTGCCATCGACCTCGAGCACGTCGCCAGAGCGCAGCAACGAACTCGCGAGCCGCACCCCCATTCAACAGCGAGCCGTTGCTGCTGCCCACATCACGAGCCACCCAGGTGCCGGAAAAGGTGCGCACCAGTTCGAGGTGCAGTCGCGCGACGCGTGGGCTCATCAACTGCAGATCCATCTCACTGGCCCGACCCAGCGTGAGCTTGTCGGCGAGCACATGACGAACCCCATCGGAGGCCACCAGAACTGCGGTGGGCCTCGGCAGGGGCACCTCACCGCTCCTCGAGGAGCACCTTGAGCTCCTTCACGCGCCTGGTCACGAAGTCACGCTCGAGCTTCTGGAACGCCTCGGGCAGCAGATCGCGGCTCGTGCATTCCTGCACGGCGACCAGATTCTGCAGCTCGATCTCCAGCGGGTAGCTCGGCGGCACGAAGTCTTTGAGCACCGCCTCGACGTCGGCTGGCGTCACCTCTTCGCGGCCGTCGGTGACCGCCTTGAACTTCGAGCGCACCAGCATCGCCTCGATGTCGGCGCCCGAGTACGGGTGCCCGCCCGTGAGCTTCGTGAAGTCGGGCACCTCGACCTTCACCTTCGTCTTCTTCTGCATCGCGGTGAACAGCTCCTGCCGCTCGGCATCGGTCTGCGGGTAGAAGAGCGCGAGGTGCTCTTCGGCGCGGCCCTGCCGCTTCAAGTCGATGGGCAGCAGGTCAGGTCGACACGTGAGGAGGAACCACACGATCTTCCCTCGATAGAACGTGTTCCCCATGAAGCTGGCGATCGACGCGAAGATGCGGCTCGAGGTGCCCGAGTCACCGCCTGCATCGCGATCTCCGAGAAACGCGTCGGCCTCGTCGATCATCACCGCCACCGGCCACAGCGCCTTGAGCAGGTTGAAGATCTTCTCGAGGTTCGATTCCGTCACGCCCTGCCACTGGCTGCGGAAGTTGAGGAACTTCACGACGGGGATGCCGATTTCCCCCGCGAAGCACGTCACGAGGAAGGTCTTGCCCGTGCCGACTGGCCCCGACACCAGGTAGCCCATGGGCATCACCTCGATGCGGCCCTTCTTCAACACCGCCGAAGCGTCGCGCAGCATCTTCTTGGCCCTGGCGTGACCAGCCACCACGTCGAGCGTGTACTCGGGCTCGATGAACTCCAGCAGGCCGTGGCACTCGGCCTGAATGATCTCCTTCTTCTTGTCCTTCAGCGTGTCGGCGGTGATGCGAACGCTCGCTTCCATCGCCTCGGTGAGCACCCGGTCGAGGTTGATGCGCGACAGACCGGCGGTCATCTTCGCCAGCGCCTGAATCGGCACGTCTGACACGGCCGCGAGCTTCTTGCCCTCGAGCTTCCACTTGATGAACTCGAGCCGCTCTTCTTCCGTCGGCAGGGCGATCTCGATGTTCGCGACGTAGGGGTTGCGCGAGATGCGCGGCGTGATGTCGGCGAGGTTCTCGGTGATGAGCACGATGCTCAGGTCACCGCTCAAGAACTGCGGGTCCGAGGCCCACTTCACGAGCGTGGCGAGCACGAAGCGATCTTCGGCCTGCAGGTGCCCCACGTCGCCCGCCGGCGCGATGGTCTCGGCGAAGTCGATCACCAGCGCCATCGACTTGCCGTCGCTGACGCGCATGCGCAGGTAGTTCTCGAGCACCTGCAGCGCCCGACCCGGGTCGCGCGGCATCACCTTCGCGAAGTCGGTGCCGTAGAGGGTGTCGTAGCCGGTGAGCACCCGGTTCAGGTCTTGCTGCGTCTCGGTCGCCGCGGCGCGAATGCCCGAGCTGCGATCGTAGAAGACGACGTGGTCGCGCCCGCCGAACAGCTCGTCTGAGAAGAACTGCCGCAGGTTGCCGAAGTCGCGCCCGTCGTCATCCCGGGTGAGCGGCTGCAGATCGCGAACGGCCCCGTAGACCACGAAGGTGCTGACGGTGCGCGTGTAGTACCGCTGGGCGAGCTTCTGCGCCCACGACGGCAATCCCGCCAGCGGGTCACTCGATTTCTTCCGGGCCATGTTCGTTGTTCCCCTCGGGGCGACTGTTCAGTTGCCGCCCTTCTTCTTCATCTCTTTCTTCAACTGCGCCGGCTCGCCACCTTCACGGATCTCGATGGTCTCGACCACCGGCTCGTACCCTGGCGCGCGCAGCATCACCGTCACCTTGCCGACCGGCACGGTCTTGATGAAGGGCCATTCCTTCGTGGTCTGGCCCTTCTCGTCCTTGGTGGTGGGCACCTGCACCTCTTCCCCGTTGATGCTCAGCGTCGCACTGGCTGCGACGGCGTCGGGCACGGTGATCATCACCAGTCCCTGGGCGGGAGGCTTGAGCAGCACGACTGCGACCACGCCGATGATCAGCAACGCCACGATGCTCGCCAGCGCGACGATCAACTTCGTGTTCGAAGCCCCAGCCGGCGGCGGTGTTGAGACCGCGGTGGGGAGCTGCGCATACGACTGGCTGTTGTTGACGGCCGAGAGCGTCGGGGCGGAGTCGCCGGGCGACATCACCGGAGGAGGCACAGCCGCCATGCCACCGCGCGTGATCTTCCGCGAATCCATCGGGGCATTCGAGAGCACTGGCGGCCCCAGCACCGGCGACGACATCGCAGGGCGCCCGGGATCCGTCGCGTAGTCTTCGATCGGTGGTGGGGGCGCTGCGGGTGGCGCCTTGTTGCGAATGTTCATCCCCCGCGCGGGCGCGCCGGGGTTCGTCGGCCGCTCGTCGAAGAGGTTCCCCCCACTCGAGCTGTCGGCGAGCACCGTCGACTCGTGCTCTTCCTTGCCGTTGGTCAGCATCGGCGCCACGGCCGTGAGCTGCGGCATCGAGGTGAGGCTGGGCGGTCTCGGAGAAAGCCCCTGCGGCCCCGTGGCCCGTTGATTCGTTTGGCCGGGCGCCGACAACGTGGGCGGTACCGGGCGCACGATCGGTGGAAGCGCCGGTGAGGTTCCCGCAGTCTGCGTGTTGGAGTTCCCACCGACGTTGGCGATCGGCATCGCGGTGGGAATGTTGGTGACCGCGCTCGGGCTCTGGGCCACCCCGCCCATCTGCGGCACGGCCCCCACACCGAAGCCCATCTCGATCGCGGCCATCATGCCTTCGGGGGCCTTGATCTCGGTGTACTCGGAGAGGCGGTTCTTTTCCTTCTCGAAGTCTTCCGCGAACGTCGCCTTCATGAACGCGGCGAGGTCTTTTCGCGTGAAGGCGTTGCCCGTCGAATACATGAAGCCGCGCAGGTCTTCGCCGAGCTCGCTGCCGTGCTGGTAGCGATCGTCGACGTCTTTCGCGAGCGACTTCATGACGATCTTCTCGAGCTGCTCGGGGATCTTGCGGTTGAAGTGCGAGGGCGGCAGCACCTCGACCTTGCGCACCTTCTCGAGCACCGAGAAGTCTGAGTCGCCGACGAACAGGCGCTCGCCGGTGAGCATCTCGTACAGACACACGCCGATGGCGAAGATGTCGCTGCGGCCGTCGAGCGGGAGCCCGCGAATCTGCTCCGGGCTCATGTAGCCGAACTTGCCCTTCAAGATGCCAGCCTGCGTCTTCGTCGCCTTGCCTGCGGCCTTGGCGATGCCGAAGTCGATGACCTTCACTTCGCCGTCGTACGAGATGAGCGCGTTCTGCGGCGAGACGTCGCGGTGCACGATGCTCATGTCGCGCCCCTGGCGATCCTTCGCGCGGTGGGCGTAGTCGAGCCCCTCGCAGCACTGCGCGATGGCGTAACAGGTCAACGGAATCGGGGCGGGCTCACCACGCTTGCGACAGCGATCGAACACCGCGCGCAGGTCTTTGCCCGACACGTATTCCATTGCGATGAAGTACGAGTTCGAGAGGTTATTGAGCTCGTAGATCTGCGCGATGTTGGCGTGGTTCAGCTGAACGGTGATCTTCGCCTCGTCGAGGAACATCGAGATGAACTCTTCGTCCTCAGCGATGTTCGGAAGGATGCGCTTGATCGCCACGATGCGCTCGAAGCCTCCGGCGCCGAACGTCTTGGCGCGCCACACCTCGGCCATGCCGCCAATGTTGACGCGATCAAGAAGCAGGTACTTCCCGAAAGGAATCGGTTGTTTCTTCGGTGCGGAGTTCACGCGCGTTCACCAACGGAAGGTGGGAATCAGCAGCTTCCAGCGTAACTCGGCCCGCCCCGGCTTCGGGCCGAATCTTCAGGGAGATCCGTCAGGTGTAGGTGCCCCCCACACAGCCCCCTCGTGTGGGCCTTGCGAGGGCTCGTCGGGTGACGGAGGTACGAACCCCACCTCGCCCGCGAAGAGCCCTTCGACCGAGATGACCCCCGCTGCGCCGAAGCGGGTTCCCAGCGGCACGGCGACCGCCGACACCCACGCCTTTCGTCCATCGCTCGAGCGGCAGTAGAGAAGTGTTCCGGCAGAGCTGGTGCCCGCCTCCGTCGCCGGGCCCCGGCAGCCTTCGCGCAGTTCCACCGACCAGTGCTCGACCTGCGCTCCGTCTTTGAAGAGGGGCGGGGCACCGATCTTCGCGGCGAGCTCCCCAAGCCCACGGCGATCGACGGGCACGCCATCGCCAGTCGTGAACGACGAGGCCTCTCCGGCGAAGGCCTGCACCGACATCGCAATTCGCTCCTCGGGCATCGCCGGCGTTCGGCGCGACGAGATGACGGCGAAATCGATGAAGAGCACCGCGCAAGCCGCCGCGAGCGCCAATGAATGAGCACGCGCGAACGCGGGCTTCGTGAGGTGCAATGCGAGGCTGACCGCCAGCCCCAGGCTGACCACCGCCCCCGCGAGGCTGAGCGCCAAAGGGGGCAGCGGGTTGAGCACTGCCGCGGCGCTCGACGACAGGCGCACGCGCCACACGAAGTCGCCCCCGTAGAGCCACAGCAGGAAGGCGATGAACGCGAACTCAACCCAGGGCTTCTTCATGTTCCCTGCCCTGCCAGCACCCGCGCGGGGTCGATGCGGGCGGCCCGACGCGCGGGAAGAATGGCCCCCGCCACGGCCGCGATGACGCCGAGCGCGAGGCCGAGCACCGGCAACCACGCGGGCACCAGAAAGAACGTGTCGGGCTTGAAGGGGAACTCGGGGAGCATGCGCGCGGCGAGCATATCGATCCCCGCCGCGCCGAGGAGCGCCAGCACCGTTCCCGCCCCGCCGCCCACCAGCCCCAGGAAGAGCGCCTCCCCCAGCACCAGCGCCGCGATGTCGACGCGACGGGCACCGACTGCGCGCATCACGCCCAGTTCCTTTTCCCTCGCGCGCACGGCGGCCGAGAGGGCATGCGCGATGTTGAACGCCGCGAGCACGCAGATGAGCGCAGAGAGCAACGCCATCGCCGAGGTGGTGATGGCTACCGCCGCGCCGGCGTTCTCCGACATGCGGCGCTCCTGATCATCGACGCGCAGACCCATGTCCTTCACGGCGGCGACGATGCGCGGCACGTCGGAGGGCGACTCAGCCTGCAGTGCGACCCCGGTGAAGGTGTCAGCGTCAGCGCCGGCTTCCCGATTGAGGCGCCGCGCGGTCTCGAGCGGCACGGTGATGCCCGCCAGCATGCCGCGATCGCTCACGCCGACGACCTGCGCCTGCGTCGAGGTGACCGGGCCGGGCGCGACGGCCGCCACGAAGCTGCGGTTCCAGTCGACGGGGAAGCTGAAGCCCACCAGCATCGACGCCGAGAGCTGGGGCAGCCCCCGGGCCGGGGCAAAGGTCTTGTTGTAGATCTCGATGAGCCGCGCCGCCGCAACCGAGGGGATCGGCTTTCCCGGGCCCGGGTCGCTGAAGTCACCCAACTGCACGTCGGCCTTCACGAACTCCGGGTCGACGCCCACCGCGAGCACCTCGATGCCCATGCGCAACCGACGGCCGAAGAAGTCGCCGTCGTAGAAGCTCACCGCTGGCACCCGCACGCTCATCTTGCGGTACGCCTTTTTCACGCCGGGCAACGCGGAGAGCCGCTCGACGGCGGCTTGATCCAGCTTTCCACCAAAGAGCCCCATCGAGAGCTGGGAGGGGATGACCTCGACCAGGCTGGCGTCGACGGGGAAGACCTTCTCGCGCACCACACGCGCCACGCCGAGCCCGAGAGCGACGAAGAAGACGAGGGAGGCGATTCCAATCGCGATGCCGAAGCTCGAGCTCATCGCGCCGCGGCGATCGCGCGAGAGGTGCAGCCTCACCAGCTTCGTCAGCGCCGAACCCCTCATGGCCAACCTGCCTCCCTCTTCTCCCGCGGAGGAGAAAGTTGGGGAGAGGAGGTGACCTCGTCTGCGCGTCGTCGGGAGGCGCACACCCCTCTGCCCTGCGGGGGGGGAGGGGGACACGTGGTGGTGGTCATCAGGCCAACCTCCCATCGACGAGCGACACCACGCGCGTCGCCGCCAGCCGCAGTCGATCTTCGTGTGTCACGGCGACGATGGTCAGCCCCTCGGCGTTGAGCTTCTTGAACAACGCGATGACCTCGTCAGCCGTCACCCGGTCGAGGTTCCCGGTCGGCTCGTCACACAGCAACACCTTCGGCGCATGAAACAGCGCCCGCGCAATCGCGACGCGCTGTCGCTCGCCACCCGACAACTGCTCGGGGGAGCGCGTCAGCTTGTCCCCCAGCCCCACGCGCTCGAGCGCCGACTTCGCCCGCTGCGCCACGTCGCTCGGCTCACTCACCGAGAACGACGACGGCAACGACACGTTGTCGACCGACGAGAGACCCGGCACCAGGTGGAACGACTGAAAGACGAACCCGATGGTCTCGTTGCGAAAGCGCGACAGCGCCGCGTCACCGAGCCCCGCCAGCTTCGTGCCCGCGACCTCGACCGAACCGGTGAACGCGGTGTCGAGCCCGCCGAGCACGTGCAGCAGCGTCGACTTGCCGCTCCCGCTACGGCCGGTGATGGCGACGAACTCGCCCGCATGCACGAAGAGCGCGACCCCATCGAGCACGCGCACCTTGCCGCGCGCGCCGTCGTCGTAGCTGCGGCTGAGCGCCTCGACGCGAATCACGGCGCCGGCTTCGCTCCGCCAAGGGTCAACTTCACCCGCGCCTCGACGCGCCTGTCCTTCGCACCGACCCAGACCGAGATGCCCTTCAAGTCGTCGGTCGCGTCGAGCCAGCGCACCGTGGTGGCCTTGATGGCGAAGCCGCCGAGCCCCCACGCGCTCTCGGGCAACGCGCGCACCGAGGCCGACAGCTTCGACAGGTCGATCGAGACCGCGAGCGCGTCGTCACCCAGCGGCGTCACCGGGCTGCCGCCCTTCCCGTCAGACTTCACGAGCGCGTCGAGCCGCTGAATCGGTGACGCAAAGAACACCAGCTCGTCCTTCGGCGCGAAGTGCACGCCTTCTCCCTGGGCGTAGGTGGTGATGACCGCCTTCTGACCGTCGGCCCGCGAGCGCACTTCCATGTTTGCGCCGAACTTCGGGGCAATGGCCGCGATCTGCTCGAGTGCGGGCAACGCCACGTCCTTCGACTTCGCCGCCGCCGCGCCGCTCAGGTGGAAGTAGGTGAACGGGTTGGTCTGCCGCAGATCGAGCTGCGGCATGCCCTTGTCCATCGGGGGGCGCTCACTCAACGACAGCGCGGCCACCACACCCGGCTGCAGCTGCGCGAGCACCTGTTCGTCCAGCTTGAACTGCGCTTCGGAGAACGCGCGCGTGAGGAAGGGGCCCAGCACCTCGTTCAACACCGGGGCGAGCTTCGTCGGGTCACCCGAGTAGCGAGTCACCAGGAATGCGTCGCGCGGCAGGTAGCCCAGCAGGTCCGTCGCCGCGGGCTGCGGTTGGAGCACGCCGAGATCCATCCCGTCAGGCTTCGCGTTGCCGTTGATGACGACGTTGAACTCGGCCGGTGTGAGGGCCAGCGAGGCGATGGCGCTCGACATCGGCCCGCGCATCAGCGCCGGAGACCCGGTGGGGAAGTAGGCGAAGAGATCTCTTTCCTTCGGCAGCTTCGCGAGCTCGGCGAGGTACACCGTATCGCTCGAGAGCGCGTCGCTGTCGGTGAGCGACGCCACCATCGCCAGTTTGGCAAGGCCGGCACCGTCGGTCACGAGCCCGTAGCCGAACGCGAATGCGTAGGCGAGCTTCGGCTCATCGCCCTCCTTCACCGAGAACGTCTTCACTGTGACGTCGCCGAACTTCTGCTCGCCCATCACCGTCGTGCCCAGCCGTCGCTTCGCGAGCCCTTCGATGGCTGCGTGAAAGTCCTTCTCGTTCTTCACGGGCAGCGCGAGGTAGCCGTGGCCGGTGATGAGCGCCCCCACGCCGGCACTGCGAGCCCCGTCGATTCCCGCCTTCGCCAGCGCCTCGGTGCTGCGCACGTCGATGCCGAGCTCGTTCACCAGCGCGTCACCGAGCTGCTGGCCGTCGTTGAAGCCGCGCAACTGACCGACGAACGAGACCACCTTGAAGCCCTGCACCAGCTTCAGCTTCTGGCCGAGTTGTTCGAGTGAGGGCACCACGACCACGCCCACAGCGCCTTTGGGCAGCACTCGCTCGACGCCCGAGGCCGTGCCCGACGTCGAGCCACCGCCACCGCACTTGCTGCAGGCTGCGAAGGTGAAGGCGGCGATTCCCAGCACCACGAGGGCGCGGAGCTTCATCGCACCCGCTCCGGCGCCGAAGGGACTGAGGTCGTCGAGGAGAACTCCTCGGTGACTTGCATGAACGTCTCCATCTCTTTCACCGTCTCTTCCGTCGCGGAGACCTCGGCCGTCAGGGCCTCGAGCTGTCGGCTCACCACCAGCGGATCGCGGATGGCGATGGACTGCTCGTGTGTCAGGCGCAGCACGTCTTCGATGCTGGCCAGCTGGTGACTGACGACCTCCCGGCTCTCCTCCGCTTGCAGGAAGCGCGCGACCCGCTTCTTGAGAATCTCGACGCGACGCGCCTTCACTTCCTTCAACCGCTCGTTCTTTTCGGTGGCTACCTCGGCTTCCAACGAGCGCAGCTCGGCTTCGATGGCCTTGCGATCGGTGGCGCTCAAGAACTTCCGGTAGCTGTTGAGGGTGCTGACCAGCCGCAAGAAGCTCGACAACAACGCTTCCAGCCGCCGCTCGCTGCTCGCCACCAGCACGCGCCCGCCGGGCATCTTCGAATAGCTGTCGAGGATGCGGCCCTTCAACTCGCGCAGCACCGCGTAGTGCTCCTTTTGCGAGGGGGCGAGGTCGGCCAGCAGCTGTTCCTGTTCCTGTACGCTCGCCACCTCACCGCCCGACTGCGCCTCGAGGTTCGCGCGCACCGCCCGACGGAACGAGGGCATGAGCGAGAGCATCACCGAGTAGACGAGTGAGCCCCCGGCCGCAGCGGCGAGCGGGATCCAGTCGCCCATGAAGAGCGAGGCGGCACCTCCCGCAGCCAACGCGAAGGTGTTGGCGGGCATCAACAAGGCGGCGGTGAGTGCGCTGCGTTTCTTCACGGTCGAGTCAGGGCGAGGGCAGAGACGAAACGTACTTGAGCGCCCCCAGGTCCGCAGTGTCTTCCGCAGCAGGGGCCGGAGGCGCCCCAAACAGCTTGGTGTTCAGGCTCGCGGCGCTCTGAAACAGCTCGACCCAGGTCACCGGGGCTTCGTCGTTGAGGCCGAAGAAAGCGAGGTTGTCGTTGAGGGTGGCGGGCGGTGCCAGCGAGATGGCATCCATCGGGTCGCCGAGCTGGGGCGCAAGGGTACCGAGCACCCGAGCGGCCTCGGTGCGATCCTTCGTCACCTGGGCGTTGGCGTCGAGCGCGCCTCGCAGGAAGCGCCGAATCGCGTCGGGGTAGCGGGCCGCGAAGTCGCCACGTGCGACGAGCACCGTCGCCAGCAGATGCGGCGCATCGGCGGTCGAGGCGAGCTGCTGGGCGCCCACCGCCGCGGCCTTCTCGGTCACGTCACCGATGAGCCCGGCCACCGCGTCGACCTTGCCCGCCTCGAGCGCCGCGCCCGCCGAGAAGGCCGAGTCAAGCGGCACCAGCTCGACATCGCGCAGCGAGAGGCCGGCGCGAGAGAGGCTCCACAGGAGCAGGTACCAGGGCCCGCTGCGGTCTTCGACCCCGATGCGCTTGCCGGCAAGCTGTTGCACGCGGCTCAGGTTCTTGCCGAACACCACCTCGTGCCCCCGGCTGCGCCCCACCAGCATCACCACGCGCGGGTTGGCGTTGCGCAACAGCGACGCGCTCATCGCCACCGACGACACCGGCAGCACCGCGAGATCGACGCCCCCGTTCTCGCCGCCTGAGATGAGTGCGCGGCGGAGATCGTCTTCACGCTCGAAGCGCGTCACGCGTACGTCGATGGCGTAGCCCGCGCGAAAGAGGCCAACGCGTTCTGCGTCACCCGCAGCCCACAGAATCGGCGCGACGCTGCCGTGCGGCACGAGGCCCACCACCATCGCCCGCGTGGGGATCTTCACCACGTCGTCGATGGGCGCCATCACGCCAGCGGGAAAGTCGCCTGCTGCCAGCCGCGGCGAGGGGCCCATCAATCGCTCGTGCGCGCGCTCGAACCACCCAAGGCGCGAAGCGACGACCGAGCCGGCAGCGACCAGCACCGAAAAGACAACGAGCACCCGCCAGCGAGAGCGGGTGCCCGGTGGGGGGGTCATCTGAAGACGACCCCGAAGGTCACTTGACCTCGACCTTTTTGCCGATGGTCTTCTCGCCGCCTGCAGAGACGTCGGCGACCGGCGCGGGGCTCTGCAGGCCCATTTCCATCTTGAACTGCTTCACGAGCTCGGCCGCCTGGAGCGCCTCGGCCTCTTCTTCGATCTTCAGCGACTGGGTGTCGACCGACTCGAGGGCCATCGACATGCGCGCCTCGTTGACGGCGGTCTGCTCTTCGACCTTGCGGAGCATCTCGTCGTGCGTGGCGTCGATGCCGCCGACCTCGAAGCTTTCCATGGCGTCGGCGACCTTGGCCTGCCACTTGGCGCGGCGCGCATCGCGGATCGCCGACATCGCCTCGTTGGTCTTCTTGTCCTTCTCGCGCATGAACGCCTTCTTCACGTTCAGCGCCTTCTCGTAGGCCGAGCGGGCGGTGGCGAGCTGCGCTTCGTTGCGACTGAGCGCGCCCTTTTCCATCTGCAGCTTGGTGGCGTACGACGCGGCGAGGTCGTCGCGCCCGCCCTGAATGGCGGCCTTCACCTTGGCGGTGAGATCGTTCACGTCCTGCTTGTACTTGGTGTTCTCTTTCTCGAGCAGCGTGACGTTCGCCCGCACCATGGCGATCGACTCGTTCATCTTGGGAACCTGATCGTTCAGGTCGCGAATGTTCTGCTCGAGGATGAGCTCAGGGTCCTCGATGGTGCTGACGAAGAAACCGACGAAGCTGCGCATCGCGCGCCGAAACCGTTGCCACATGGCGTCACACTCTCCCGGGAATCGAGGGGCCTGCAGGGTTGATGAACGTCTCAGAGTCTACACGGGTTTACCGGTGATCCGATTGCTTCGAAGCCTGGGTCTTTGCACCGAACAACGCACCCCACCCGCGCGTTCCGGCAAAGCGGAAAACCTCGCTGTTGAAGGCACTTGCAGCCAACTTGAGCCCGAGTCCCGCAAACACCAGCACCGAGCCTGCGGTCAGCATCACCTGAACGGGCGTGGCGGTGCCAAGCACGGCGGCCTTGACCAACAACGAGACGTTCAAGAGCGGGATCAGCGCGGTCACGGCCGTCAGCTCCATGCCCGGCATGAGGCTGATCATCGCGGGCGCGAGGCAGACGAGCATGACCGGCGTCATCAGCGCCTGACCTTCTTTGAAGGTGCGCGCGGTCGCTGACACGGCGACCGCCAGGCCGCTGAGCAGCAACGCCGCGGGAACCAGACACGCCAGCATGATGCCCACCTGCGCGAACGACAGCGTGAAGGTGATGGTCTGACTCGCAGCGAAGGAAAAGCCGAAACCGAACGTCGCGGCCATCGCGCCAAGGTTCGCGAGCGCGGTCATGACGGCGACCAATGAAACGGTGAGGTACTTGGCCGCCATCACGTCGAAGGGGCGAACGGCGCAGACGAGGAGCGTCTCGAGCGTGCCACGCTCCTTTTCGCCTGCGGTCAGGTCGACCGCCGGCAACAGCGCACCGAGGATGAGCATCATCAACAGCACGACCGGCAAGATGCGTGACGCGACGATGGCGCCGATGTCTTTCTTGAACTCGAGATCGACCACGTCGGCCTTCACCGGCTGAACGAACTCAGGCGCCAGTTGCAGGTCGTCGAGCCGCACCTTGAGCACCTGCGCGTTGACCCGCTCGAGCGCGGGACGCAACCGATCGAGTGCCTCGATCGAGCGATCGAACCGCTTGGTGTAGAGCACGGTGACGATCACCTGCCTGCCGTCTTTGAGCCGCGCCTCGAGATCGTCGGGCGCGTCCACCACCGCAGCCACCTTCTTGTCCTTGAGTGCAGCCTCCGCCTCGTCGCGCGACATCGCGGCGTAGGTGGTCTTCGCGGGGGTGGGGGTCTGCCCCAGCAACCCCATCGCGGGCGCGCCCACCACGGCCACCGTCAGCAGCTCGTTCTTGAGCCGCGCGGTGCCGGCTCCGATCAGCACCCCCATGAGCAACATCATGGCCGGGTAGAGCAGAACCGGCAGCCCGACCGTAAGCAGGAGCGTGCGTCGATCTCGCACCACGTCGAGCAGTTCCTTTTCCAGCAACACCCTCAAGGCGCTCACGGTGTGACCCCCGCGAAGTGCAGAAAGGCGTCGGTCAGGCTCCCCTGCCCGCTCTGCTCGACCAACTCACGCGCCGTGCCCCGGGCGACGATCTCACCCGCGCGCATGAACACCAGGCGGGTACACAACGCCTCGGCCTCGTCCATGCGGTGCGTCGAGAAAAGCACGGCCTTGTTCCGCCCTTTCGCGCGGCGCACGAGTTGGAGGATGTCGCGGCTCGCCACCGGGTCAAGCGTCGCGGTCGGTTCATCGAGCACCACCGCGATGGGGTCGTGCACCACGGCACGACCGATGTTGATGCGCTGTCGCATTCCGCTCGACAGGGCCCCACAGCGTTTGTCGAGAAAGGGCGCCAGCTCGAGCTCGCCGGCGACTTCGGCGATGCGCGCCTCGAGTGGCTCGCCGTCGAGCCCCTGCAGGCGCCCGAACGTTCGCAGCACTTCGCGACCCGTGAGCCGCTCGTAGAGGCCCGTGCTCGCCGTGAGAAAGCCGAGGTGTCGCCGCGCCTCGAGGGGCTTCTCGGCGACGCTGACGCCGTTGATCGCCGTCTTCCCCTGCTCAGGCGTCAGCAGCCCGGCGAGCACCCGCAGCGTCGTGGTCTTGCCCGCGCCGTTGGGTCCCAGCAGACCAACCACCTCGCCCGCGTCGACGTGAAACGAGACGCCGTTCACTGCGCGCACGCCGTCGAACGACCTGACGATGGAATCGACCTCGATGACCGGCACGCAGCGCCAGCGTATCAGCGGAGGAAGTTCATGAACGGCTCGCCTTCACCGGCGACGTTCAGCTTGAGCCCCATCGGCGCGGTGCCGTGCGCGACACCATCCATCGCGTTCTCGTGAATGACGAAGTCGACCGCGTAGCTGCCGCGCGGCACGCGCACGACGTAGTTCTCTTCGCCACCGCGGAAGTTCCAGATGAAGTTCTGGAAGTCTTGCTGGCGCTGGAGCTGGAGTCCCACTTCAGGGCCCGCGATCCGGTCGGCCACGACCTCGCCCGCGACGCGCAGCGGGCCGCTGATTTCCATCGTCTCGTAGTTCATCTCGGCGAGGTAGTCGCCGTTGAGCAACGGCACGCGCGAGAGCATCAACTGACGGCCCTGCGCGTAGTTCGGGTACGTCTCGGTGCTGATGGTGAAGTACACCTCGTACTCGCCCTTCGGCAGCTTCACGCTGAACGTGCCGTCGGCCGTGGGCACCACGTCCTTGAAGAACCAGCTGTACTGCCCCTGGTTGATGTTCCGGTTGCGGAAGGCGAAGCGGCCCACCTTCTGGCCGGGGACCGGCGTCTTGCCGTCGATGGTGATGGTGCCGCGGAAGCGCGCGGTGTCGAGCGTCACGGGCATCGAGCGGTTGCCGTACAGCTGGTACTGGCGATCGATGACCCAGAAGCCCGAAGCGAGCTCTTCAGCGAGCCCCTCGTCGAGGCTGAGAACTGCGAAATACAGGCCCGGGAACGCCTTGATGCGGAACGACGAGGTGTCGAGGGGCACCTCATACATGAGGAACGACGAGCCCCCCGTGTTCGTCGCCGCGCTGAACATGTAGAGCTGGAAGTTGTAGTTCGGGTTCGGTCGCACCGGCTGGCCGTCGATGACGATGCTGCCCTCGATGGCGTGGGTGTTGAAGTTCGCCGAGAACGCCGCGTCGTTGCGCAGGTCGACGCCGGCCTGCAGCGACTTGCCGAAGATGCGCGTCGGCAGCGTGGGGTTGGGCAGGCCGTTGAAGTCCATCGTCAGGCCGTATTGGCCCTTCGGGACCAGCGCGGTGAAAGACGAGAGGCCCCCTTCGTGGTGCGAAAACACCGTCGCGTCGGCGTCGCCTGGACGGGTGTAGGTGATCGTGAAATCGGACCCTGGCCGGGCATCGGGCAGAGGCTCCCCATCGATGCTCACGCTCGCCTCGAGCAACGAGGTGGGCACCTCGACGTCGAATTCCTGATCGCGATCGAACTGCACGTTGAAGGTCGGCGTGACGTTGTACTTGCGCAGCTCGGTTCCGTAGAGCGAGACCGCAGGCGTCGAGAGGAACAGACCCAGAGAGCCCTCGAGCATGCGCAGCTCGTAGCTGCCACCCGAGCTGGTCACCATTGACTGCTGCCAATCCGGCACGCCGTACGCGTCGAACCACACATCCTGCGGGAAGACGCTCGGCACGAACGGCAGCCCACCGAAGCGCACGGCACCGCGGAGCAGGTGCGACGTTGCCCGGAAGCTGCGGTTCTGATCGCGCGTCATGTCGGTGAAGCCGTGGTCGATGAAGCCCTTGAAGTTCGGCCACACCCCACCCGGCTGGTGGCGCAGAATGTCGTAGCGGCTGCGCATCACCTTCACCTGCAGCACGCCCTGCGCATCGGGCTGCCGGGTGATTTCCGACTCGAAGCCACCGGCAAGGAAGTGCACCTCGATGGGCCTGGTCTCGGGCACGTTGTCGAGGAACGCGTCGGCGGTCAGCGTGCGCAGCGCGATGCAGATGCCGAGGCGGTACACGCCGCCGTCTTCCGACACGCCTGCGTCCAACCCGCCAAAGCTCTCGGGCGGGCACGGCTCGCTGGCCCAGTTCTGCGGCCACTGCCCAACCGGGACGTCGGGCGGCAGCACCACCACGCCCGCGTCGGGCCTGGCGACCACGCCCGCGTCGTCTTCGGGGATCGGAGTCGGTTCGACGGGGCCGCACTGGCAGCCCGCAAGCGCCAGCATGGCAACACCCAGCGCTGTGACGACCTTCGTGTTCAAACAGTCTCTCCCGGCAGAGCCCTTGAGGATGAGTGGCTTAAGCAAAGGGGGGACCATTTGACAAGGTGGCGAGCTTCCTCGTGATTTTGCACGCGGAATCTGGCCGTTCATGACACCCGCGCACAGCCGTTAGCGGGCTGGCAGCCGATCAGTCGAGCTTTGCCACCAGACGCTCGGAGTGCAGCTGGGCCGAGCGGCGAATGGCGGCCTCGTCAAGGGTGCGCAGGCGGCGGTCGCGCATCAGCACCTGGCCGTCGACGATGACGTCGCGCACGTCCTGGCTCTGGCCCGAGTAGACCAGCGTCGCGACCGGGTCGCTGGAGTTGGGGGTCGCGTGCGGCGTCGAGAGGTCGACCCGAATCACGTCGGCCCGGGCGCCTTCCTTCAGCACCCCGATCTCCCCTTCGAGGCCGAGCGCCTTGGCGCCGTTGAGGGTCGCGAGCTCGAGCACCTGCATCGCCGGCAGCGACGTCGGGCCCGTGCGCGGGAGGTGAATCAACGCCGCGAGCCGCAGCTCGACGAAGATGTCGAGGTTGTTGTTGCAAGGGGCCCCGTCGGCGCCGAGGCCGATGGTGATGCCCTGCTTGAGCAGCTCGGGGATCTTCGCGGTGCCCGACGCCAGCTTGAAGTTCGCGCTCGGGCAGTGCGCGACCCGGGTCTGCGTCTCGCGCAGCAACCGCTGCTCTTCGGCGGTCAGCCACACGCAGTGCGCGAGCGTGGTGTGCGGCCCGAGCAGCCCGAGGTGGTGAAAGTAGCTGACGTTGTCCATGCCCGTCTTCTCGCGGACGACGTCGCACTCGGTGGGGTTCTCAGACGCGTGGGTGTGGATGCGAACGCCACGCGTGGTGGCGAGGTTCTGCACTTCGCGCAGGAGCTTCTCGGTGCACGACAAGACGAAGCGTGGCGCGAGCGCGTAGCGGAGACGCCCGTTTTCCTGCCCGTGCCACTTCTCGATGAGGCGAATCGATTCGGCGAGCGAGCCCTCGGTGGTCTCGCGCAGCCCAGCGGGCACGCCCTGCCCCGCGTCCATCATGCACTTGCCGCCCACGAGCCGAATGCCCGCGTCGCGCGCCGACTCGAAGACCGAGTCGTAGTGGCGCACCGTGCCCATATCGAGCACCGAGGTCGCACCGCTGCGAATGCACTCGAGGAAGGTGACGTCAGCCGAGGCCCGCAATGACTGCGCGTCGTGCGACGCCTCGAAGGGCCAGATGCGATCGCGCAACCAGTCGAGCAGCTCGAGCCCGTCGGCGTGGTTGCGGCACAGCGTCTGGCAGGCGTGCAGGTGGCTGTGAATCAGGCCCGGCAGCACCACCTGGCCCTTTGCGTCGATGAAGCGCCGCGGCCCGCCGCCCATGCCGCGCTTCGCGGGCCCGACCTTGAGAATGCGGTCGCCGCGAATCACGACCTCGGCGTCGCGCAAGACCTGCCGCGACTCGTTCATGGTGATGACGGTGGCGTTACCGATGACGAGATCCACGTGACGGACCTTCTCCTACCTGCTGGGCCGGGTACACTTTTCTCTCGTCATGGTCTCTCTCATCGCCCGACTCACGCTGCTCGCCATCGACATGCCCGGGGACCCACCGAAGTACGTGAAGCCCGTGGGCTCCGCGCAGGTGCGGTACTTCGAGTGGCTCGAGAACAACACCCACGTCGTGTACCCGATGCTCGCCGTCACCGTCGTCGCGCTCATCGCGTTCGGCATCATCAGCGCGTGGCGCAGCGAAGACATCGACGGCCTCAAGAAGGCCGAGCTGAAACGCGAGATCATTCGCGAGCTGCGACGCGAGGTCTATGGCATGACGGCCGACCGGCTCGCCAAGGCCATCGACGTGCCCGGTGGCCGCATGCTCAAGCTGCTCGAAGAGATGGCCGAATCGAACATCGTCGAGTCGCGCACCGACACTTCACGCGTCACCACGTGGCGCATGAAGGGCCTCACCGGCTGACGAGGTCGGCTACTGCAGCCGACCCACGATGGGGATGGTGACCGTCGGCGTGTACGGGTCGCTCGTGCCGACCACGGCGAACACCCGCTGTTCCTGCGACGGCACCTGCCGCATGCCCGCATCATCGACCGTGCCGTACTCGAGCTGACCGACGACGCGGCTGGTGCGCATCGTGGGTGACGGCGTGCCATCGAGCGTGACTGGCAGCGTCGGCCCCATCGACCAGCGGAAGTGCGTGCACGGCCCCGCGGTGACCGCGCTGCAGCGATCGGTCGGGGTGAGGCCACCGTCGGCCGACTGCCAGAGCTCGGCGGTGAGCAGCTTCACGGGGCCGTCGCCGGTGTTCGACACCAGCGTCACGTCCTGCGGCACGGGGTTGTTGCCCGTGAAGGTGACGGTGTTGGGCACCGGGTCAGACAACAACGAGGCGCCGGTGAGCGTGGCCAGCATCGAGCCAGGTCGGCGCATGGTGCTCAGCGGCTCACCCTGCCGCGTCCAGATGATGGTCGAGAGATCAGACCCATCGAGCCGGCACGCCGAGCCTGGGCGGTAGACGAGCGCCACGGGCGCGGTTTCCCAGGGCTTCGGGTCGGTGGCCGCGGCAGGCAGCCGCGAGGTCGCCACCATGAAGGTTGCTGGCAAGCCCCCATCGGCCGTGCGCGTCGAGTTGCCGTAGAGGAAGTCGATCTGCGAGCCACCGTCGCAGCGCGACGGAGCGCCTGCGGTGATCGACATTGAATAGCTCACCGGCGTGTTGCCCTCGTTGCGCACGTAGAAGCGCCCGCTGCGCTCGTAGGGAATCGCACCGCCGTCGAGCGTGCAGGTGAGGCCCGCGTCCGAGCGGTAGACGCGGTTGTCGCACAGCGAGCCGAAGCGCACGTCGAGGTTCATGCCCGCGGTGCCGTCGGTGCAGCTCTCCATCGCGGAATCATCGAAGCGGAAGCAGAGCCGCGGCTGTGCCTGAATGCCCGTGCCGCGAATGGGGATGCTCTTGTTGCCCACGCCGTTGGGCAGCACGAGCTCGAGCGAGCCCATGAGGCTCACCTGCGCGGTGGGCGCAAAACGAATCGTGACCATTGCGGTCTCGCCGCCCATCAACGTCTTCACCAACGGCGTGAGGTCTGCCGTCACCGCGCCCGGCACCATCGTCAGCGTCGCCGAGGGCACGGGCAGCTCGTTCGAGCCGCTGTTGGTGAGACTGAAGCTCAGCTCTTTCATCTCGCCGACGTAGACGTCGCCGAAATCGAGCATCGAGGGCTGCACCACCGCGGTCGCCGTCACGCCCGTGCCCGCGAGATCGAGCTTCACGTTGGGGTTCTGCGGGTCGTCGGTGCTCAAGGTCACCGTCGCCGTCTCGCGTTGATCGGCCGTCACCGGCGTGAACGAGAGCGGAAACTGGAACTCTTCGTTCACCCCGACGACCACGGGCAACGTGGTGTCGACGCCGAAGAGCGCCTTGCTGAACTCGGCCTTGTCGATGGTGAGCGCCTCGGTGCCGGCGTTGCGAATGCGCACCTTCTTCACGGCCTTGAAGTTGAGCTGCACCTGGCCGAAGTCGACCGAGGTGCGCGAGTTGCCCGCGTCGTCGAGCACCTGGATGCTTGGGAAGCGCTTGCGCGTCTGCGTGCCACACTCACAGCCGGCGAGGGCGAGCACGAGCAGGGGAATCAGGGTCTTGATCAGCTTCACGAATGTGGCTCCTTCGACTCAGGTCAGCTCGCTCTTGGGCGTGCGGCCCATGAGCTCTGCCACCGCGGCCTTCGGTGACTTGCCTTCCCAGGCGATCTTGTAGACCTGCTCACAGATGGGCAGCTCGACGCCCATCTTCACGCTCAGGTCGCGCGCGCTCTTCGCCGTCTTCACGCCTTCGGCGACCTGCTTCATGTCCTTCAAGATGTCGTCGAGCGAGCGACCGCGGCCCAGTTCCATGCCGACCTTGCGGTTACGCGACAGCTCGCCCGTGCAGGTGAGCACCAGGTCACCCATGCCGGCGAGGCCCGAGAGCGTGAGGGGGTTGCCGCCCATGCGCACCGCGATGCGCGAAATCTCGGCCAGCCCCCGAGTGATGATGGCCGCGCGCGAGTTGTGCCCCAGACCGAGCCCATCAGACATGCCGGCCGCGATGGCGATGACGTTCTTGAGCGCGCCGCCGACCTGCACCCCGACCACGTCGTTCGAGCTGTAGGTGCGGAAGAAGTCGCTCTGGAACATGCCCTGCGCGGCGCGCGCGGTGTGCTCGAACTTGCTGGCGATGGTGACGACGGTGGGCATGCGCAGCACCATCTCCTTCGCGAACGAGGGGCCCGACAAGACGGCGATGTGGCCATGGTAGCTCTCGGGGAGGCTCTGCTCGAGCACCTCGGTCATGGTGCACAACGTGCCATTTTCGATGCCCTTGGCGACGGTGACGACCGGAATGTGCTCGGGGATGAGCCGCTGCGCCTTCCCCAGCAGGTCGCGCGTGGCCTGAGACGGGGTCGCGACGACGACCACCTCGGCGCCCTTCGTCGACTCGTCGAGGTCGGTGGTGCCCCGAATCTTCGCAGAGAGCGCGAGCCCCGGCAGGTAGTTCGCGTTCTCGTGGGTGCGGTTGAGCGACTCGACGAGCGCCGCGTCTCGGCCCCAGAGCACGACCTCCTCGAAGTTGGCCGAGAGGACCTGTGAGATGGCGGTGCCGAAGCTGCCCGCCCCGAGAACCGTGGCGCGTTTCATGAGTTCACCCGAGGTTGAGGAGAGCAGGCCGGGTTGTAGCCCCTGCCTACAGCGACGTCACCAGACCCAACGTGGCCGACGGCATGACGACCGAGTCGTTGGCGCGGCCGTGGATGTCGAAGCCGAAGGCGAGAACGAAGGACGTCTTCGCCGAGAGCGGCAGCTCAGCCCCGCCACGGAACGAGACGTTGTGACCGGGCACGACCGCGGGCGGAACGCCGACCAGCGGGTCGGTAGCGTAGGGCTCGGTGTCGAGCGCGAGCAGGTAGCGGGCCTCGAGGAACAGCCGCGCGGCGCGGGGGGAAGAGGCCTGATACGAGCCGACGAGCGCGGGTGAGATGTTGATGTTGCGACGGCCGGTGAGCCAACGGGCCCCGCGCGATTCGCGAGACGCGCGCTGCGTGAAGAAGGCGTAGCCGCCCTCGAGGGTGACGCCGAGGGCGAAGTTCTCCCCCTTGAGCAATGAGACCCGGGTCACCAGCCGGGGCTCGTTCATCATGAAGTAGTACGAGTCGAAGCCGAGGCCGATGTCGAAGCGATCGCCCAGGCCGATCATCGCGCGCAGCTGCAGCAGCGGGAACCCGATGAGCACCATCTCGCCGCGCTTCCACGCGCCCAACGAGTTGCCGCCCATCATCGAGACGTCGTTGCGTTCCTGTGGCGGCCGCACGCGGGCGAGCACCTCGGCGCGCGGGCGTAGCGGCCGCGGCTGGGTGAGCGGCGCTGGCGCGGGGGCAGGAGGAGGTTCTGCGACCGGCGGAGGCGCGACCGGTGCCGGCGTGGGCGACGCGTTGGGGATCTGGCCCCACTCGTCTTCCGGAGACTGCGCGCGGGCGCCCCCGGCGAGGAGGACGCCCGCGAAGAGAACCACGTGAACGAGCCGAATCATCCAGCCCAGTCTGTCAGAAGTGAGCTTCGGCTCAGAGAGACTTCAGGTACGCGAGCAGGTCGGACTTTTCGGTCTCGTTGAGCAGGGTGGTGTTGCCATGGCGCGTGTCGGCGCTGAAGACGCGCGCAGCGAGGGTGACCTGCGAGCCGTCGTGGAGGTACGGCGCCGTGCGGCCGATGCCGAGCAGCGAGGGCACGTTGAAGCCGTCGCGCACCACCGGGCCGTTGTCGGGGTTGCTGCCGTTCAAGCGAACGGTGCCCACGTCGGCGTTGGTGTTGTTGGTCAGCAACTCGCCGGTGTGGCAGCTGCCGCAGCTGGCCTTCTCGAAGGCCGCCTTCCCGCGGGCGACCGCGTCGGAGGGCATCGAGGTGCGCAGCGGGTTCTCGGCGAGCGGCATCAGGTCGATGAAGGTGTCGAGCTTGAGCGCATCGGAGCTGCTGAGGCCCGAGCCGCCCATGCGCTCAGTGATGGTGTGCACGTTGAACTGGTTGAGCGTCGAGAACTCGCCGCTCCAGTGGTAGGGCGCGGTCGAGAGCAGCTTGCGGCCGGCGAGCGCCGGGGTCTGGCGCGCACCGTCGGGGAACTGCCACACGTGGCCGTCTTCGCGACCTTCGAGGTGGCACGAGCTGCAGGCGACGTTGGTGCTGCTCGAGCTGAGCTTCTCGTTCTTCGCGTCGAAGAACAGCTTGCGGCCGGCGACGAGGGTCGGGTTGCGACCGAAGTCCGACCGGTCTTCGACCTGAATGACTGCGTCGCGGGTGATGAACGAGCTGGCGTTCTTTTCCTTGCCGCTGAAGACGATGAGCTGGTGGTCGAACTGGCTGTAGAGGAAGGCGCGCTCGCCGTCTTTCGCGAGGGCGATGCCATCGACGCCATGCGCGTCGATGTCCTGCGTGCTGCGAATGGAGCTGCCCGTGGTGCCGACGTCGATGTTGGTGCCCGAGCGACGCCACGCGGGCATCCACGCCATGTTGCGCGTCTCGCGGTTCACGACGACGAGCCACTCACCCGTGGGGTCGAGCGCGCCCACCGAGGGGCCCTGCATCGCGGGCACGGTGGTGTCGGCCGAGGCGAGGGTGCTGGTGGGGAAGTCCTTGTCGGGCGAGGTGGAGCCACCCGTGAAGCACGAGGTGAGGTCGTCGACCTGAGGGGTCGGCGCGGAGTTGGTGTCGACGGTCACGATGCCCGCGGTGGCGACTGCGCCGACGTTGCACGGGCCGCCGGCCGAGTAGTAGCCGCCGAGGGAGGTGGGCGTGCGCGCGATGGCGTCTTCACGCGCCCAGGTCACCGGCGCGAACACGCGATCGCCGTCAGGGGTGACGATGAGGTCGCTGATGGCGCGCGGGCGGAACGACGAGATGCCGCCGGTGCTGCCGCCGAACGTCGAGCCGCTGGGGTTCAGCCGGGTGGCGTTGGCCGCGTTGTAGATGGCCTCGTTCTCGGTCTTGATCTTGCTGCCGGTGTTCAGGTCGACCTGCACCAGCTCACCCTGCTTGAAGAGCGCGACGACGGCCTTGTCGCCCTTCGTCACGGCGACGGCGCGAGGCTCTTCACCGACCTCGATCTCCCACTTCTTCTCGAGGGTGTTGGTGTCGATGGCGGTCAACAGGCCAGTCTCGGTCTTGTCGAGCGCGGTGGCCGAGACCACGAGCAGCGTCTTGCCGTCGGGGGTCAGCGCCATGCCGGTGGGCTCGATGCCGACGGGGATGCGGGTCGCCTCAGCGGTGTCGCCCTTGCGCACGACGGAGACCGAGCGATCGTCGCGGTTGGTGATGAACGCCGTGTCATCGGCGGCGATGATGACGCGCACCGGCGACTTGCCGACGGGGATGCGCTGGGTGAGCGCTCTGGTCTGAGGGTTGAAAACGAGCAGCTCGTTGTTGTCGGTGTCGACGGCGTAGACGGCCGAGTCGTCGTTGAGCAGGGCCACCGAGCCCGAGGCCCGAGACGCCGCCGCATTGCCAGGGGGCGTGCAGCCCGAGAACGCCATCGACGCTGCGAGCGCGCCAACCACCATCGAACGCTTGAACCAGGTCATCGTGTCCACCCTTCTTGGGAACCGCTGTGAAATTCGAACATCGAGTCTGCACTTCCCCGCCCCTGACAGCCATGCCCTGTCAGAGGTGTCAGCCGCCCGTCCTGACTGCCACCGCAAACGCCCAGAAATACTTGAAATTCAACCTCAACTTCGAACGCTCGTCGCCATCGTGCAGGCCGTGTGCCCACCGCGCACACCCCCACGGAGCAAGAAGTTCCGCAGGTTGGTTGCAGATCACACCCAATTCGATCAGCGGGTGTGCAGGAAAGTGGTGCACTGCTGTGCAAGAAGCTGCGCATGGCTGGCCCCGAGAACGTTCAGCTCCTGTCGTTCAGGCGCACGTTCACGCTGCTGATTCTCCTCGTGGTGCTGCCGTCGGCAGGGCTCTCGGGGTTCGGGGTGCTCACCATCATCAACGAGCGTGCCGCGGTCGAGGCCCGGCTCGAGACGGTGTGGGTGGGCCGGGTGACGACGGCCGCCAACGAGCTCGTGGCGGCGCTGCGCACCTCGAAGGTGACCGCTCGCGAACCGAAGCTCGAGCTCAAGAGCGGCGAGCTGGTGCTGACCGACGTCGGCTTTCAAGTCGTCGGGGGCCAGGTCGAGACCTCGGACCCGAACGTCGAGACGGCGGTGCGCGCGCTGGGCAGAGAGCTGACCGAGCTCCCATCGACGCCGGTCATTTTCTCCGTGACCACGCCGCAGGGCACGTCGCTGCTGGCCGCGTTGAAAGACGAAGAACGCGTGCTCGGGGCGCGGCTCTCGCCGAACGCCATCAACTCGTTGCTCGAGAAGATCGGCTCGAACGTCACACCGGCAGGTGAAGAAGGGCGCTTCGTGCTGGTGGCCGTGAAGCGCGAGGCGCCTCCGGAGGGCGTGGTGGCGCGCTTCGTGAGCGGCGTCTCGGAGGTCAGAGAAGCGGCGCTCGGCCCTCGCGAGCTGGCGGGCGAGCTCTTGCCGCCTCCCCTGCAAGACTTTCGGGTGGTGGTGCAGGCGACGGGTGAAGACCCGGTGGCCAAAGCGTCGACGCGCAACCGGGTCGTCTACTCGGTGCTGCTGGGCCTGTTCTACGTCACCCTCGCGCTGGGGGTCATCTTCACCGGCCGCACGCTGTACCGCGAAGCGCGGCTCTCGCGCCTCAAGACCGACTTCGTCTCGCTGGTGAGCCACGAGCTGCGCACACCCATCACCTCGATTCGCATGTTCATCGAGACGCTCGCGCTGGGCCGGGTGAAAGACCCCGCACAGATGCAGACCGTGCTCGACCTGCTCATGAAGGAGACCACCCGCCTCTCAGGGATGATCGAGTCGGTGCTCGACTGGTCGCGCATCGAGAGCGGCAAGAAGCAGTACCGCAAGGAAACCATCCCCGCGGTCGGCCTGGTCGACGACGCCGTCAGCGCCTTCAAGGCACAGCTGCTCGGGCAGGAAGCACAGCTCACCGTCACGGTGGCCGACGGGCTGGGCAACATCGAGATCGACCGCTCGGCGCTCTCCGGCGCGCTCCTCAACTTGCTGCAGAACGCGCGCAAGTACTCGAAGAAAGGCGACGCACGCATCGACCTCCGTGCGGTGCTCGATGACGACTTCGTGGTGTTCGAGGTCGAAGATCGCGGCGTGGGCATTCCACGCCGGGAACAGAAGCGCATCTTCGATCGGTTCTACCGGGTGGACTCGTTGCTCACGCGCGAGACCGAGGGCTCGGGGCTCGGGCTGTCGATCGCCCAGCGCATCGTGCAGGCGCACGACGGGTGGATTTCGGTCGACAGTGTTCCTGGCAGGGGCAGTACCTTTCGCATTCACCTCCCCAAGGCCGACGACGCGACATGAGCGCTGAAGAGAAGAAGGTCCGCATTCTGGTGGTCGAAGACGACCTGTCCATCCTCACCGGGTTGTCGATGAACCTGCGCTTCGAGGGCTACGAGGTCATTCAGGCGCAGGACGGGCGCACGGGTCTGCAGAAGGTCATCGACGAGGCGCCTGACCTGCTCGTGCTCGACGTGATGCTCCCGGAGATGAACGGCTTCGAGGTGCTCGAAGAGCTGAAGAAGCGCGGCAGCTCGGTGCCGGTGGTGGTGCTCTCGGCCAAGGGCGTCGAGACCGATCGCGTCATCGGGCTCAACCTCGGCGCCGACGACTACGTGGTGAAGCCGTTTGGTTTGCAGGAACTGCTCGCCCGCATTCGCGCGGTGCTGCGGCGACGGGTGCGCGACAGCTCCACGGTGCGCTTTTCAGACACGGTGGTCGACCTCACCGGCAAGACCGTGGCGCGTGCGGGCCAGGCCATCGAGCTCACCGCGCAGGAATTCAAGCTGCTCGGTCACTTCGTCAGCCACCCGGGCCACACCTTCAGCCGCGAGGAGCTCATCTCCGGCGCCTGGGGGTACGGCTACGAGGGCACGGCCCGCACGGTCGACAACTTCGTCAGTCAGCTGCGCGCGAAGTTCGAGCCCGACGCCGCCACCCCGAAGCACTTCGTCACGGTGCGGGGGCTCGGGTACCGCTTCGACCCGTGAGGGTCAGGTCGCCTGATGGTAGCGCTGGCCGACGAAGGCTTTGAGCGCAGCGGGCGTGAAGAAAGTCATCACCACGTCGCCGCACTTCAGCTTCGTGCCGTCTTTCAACACGATGCGCTGGCGCGCTTCGGCTTTCACGCCGTCGACCCACGTGCCGTTCTTGCTCTCGGCGTCGGTGAGGCTCCACTGGTGGGTGCGCTCGTCGTGCTGCAGCCAGCAGTGAAAGCGGCTGACCGAGCCGTCGTCGACCACGATGTCGTTGTTGTCGACGCGGCCGATGGTGATGCCCATCGCGAAGGGGTTGGCGCTGCCGCGGCTGCTCTTCTCGACGAAGAAGATGATGGGCTCACCTGCCCGAGGGCGCTTCAGTTCGTGACCGGCGTGGGTCAGGGCCCAGTGGCCGCCGTCACTCGTCTCGGAAGGAGGCGCTTCCCACACCAGCCCCGGCACGGTCGGGTCGCTGCCCGGCTTCGGGCTGACGAACATCTTGCGGGCGAGGACGGAGAGCGGAACCGGCACGGCGCCCAAGCCTAGATCAGCGCCCGCGGCTACAGTGGTGGATCATGCATCGTCGATACACGATTCACCGAGATGGCGACCTGCTGGTCGAAGACCTGGGCCCCGACGGCAAGCCGCTCGAAGCCGAGCCCGTGCCGGCCGAAGAACGGCTGCCGGTCGAGCTGACGATTCTCGCGCCCGACGACGTCGACTCGCGCGCGCAGCTGCTCGATCTGCTCGAGATGGCGCTGGGGCTCGAGACCGAAGGGCCCGAATCGGTCGGCCTGAAGAAGCGAGAAGGTCAGAAGTTGAACGTCTTGAGCTGATCAGAGCAACGCAACCAGCTGGGACAGCGAGCCGCTGAAGTCGAGCAGCGTCGCCGCGGGGCTGGGGGTGGGGGCCTGCGATGTCGCAGCCCGAAATGCACCGCTCAAATCGACAGGCCGACCGGGTGCCGCATCGAACCCATCACGCTGCACAGACGCCTGCGACGTCGGGCGGAAGTTCCGTTGAGGCCCCGCGGCGCGACCTGACGCCTGAGGGAATTGCTCGAAGCCATCGCGGAAACGCGAGAGCCCCAACACCGGGGGCACCCGCTCCTGGCGAAGCGATTGAAGCGTTCTGGCGGCCGGTTCGGGCTGGGTCGCGTTCTTCGTCTCGAGCGCGTTCCACAGGTTGCGCGCGAGGTTTCGAAGAATGGTCATGCCTCCATTGTCGGAGGATGTGGGCAACGGGTTCGTTGCCCGATAAACGCGCTTACTGACTGAGGATTCTGCGCGCCTCTTCAGAGCTGACGAACGGCTCCTTGCCGGCCGCCCAGGGGAGCGAGGCCAGCGCTCGGCGTGCCTGGCTGTCATTCTTGCGCACGTCAGAAGGCAGCTCGCGCATCGCCTTGCGGATCGACTTGTATGCGGGGTCGTCGGCCTTGTTGGCGTCGTTGAGGCGCTCTTTGAGCGCGCCGTAGAGGACCTCGTCCTTCATCAGGAGCGGGTAGGCGTCGGCGCGACCCGTGACGGCCTGCTGAATGACGGCGACCGAGTCGTTGCAGACGCCGGTGATGCCGTAGCCGTCGGCGTAGAGGTTCTTCGCCTTCGCGGTGGTGTTGACGACGTCGGTGAACGCGCCGGCGACCGAGATGGCCTCGAGCGCTTTGTCACCTGACAGCGCCTGGCTCGTGCGGCCGCACCACGACGGCTCTGCGTGCACCTTGCAGGGGAAGAAGCCGGTGCCCGAGACGCCCTGGTAGAACTTCAGGTCGGCGTCGAACTTCGGGCCCTTCGCGTTCGGGCCCGCCTTGATGTTGATGACCATCTCGGAATGCACGGCCGGCACGACCGCTTCTTTGCCGAGCCCGTCTTCGATGCCGGTCTTCACCATCAGCGGAGCCGGAACGTCGAGGAACTGGGGAGGGTTCGAGCCCGGCACCACGGTCTTCAGGTTCGAGAAGTTGGCGATGCGCTGTTCGAAGCTGATGTTCACCTCGTAGCCGTCGGCGACGAGCTGCTTCGCGAAGGAATCGAGCGTCTTGAATTCCTTGCCGTTGTGGGTGACCGAGAACTGCTGATCGGCGGGCAGCGACGCGTTGTTCGAGAGGCGGCCGAAGACCTCGGCCATCACGCGGTTGCGCTTGATCTGCCCGTCGCTGGTGGCGCTGGGGAGGTCTCCCTGGAAGAGGCCCGGCGCGAGTTCCTTCATCTCGCTCTTCGGGCGCGGGGCGTCGACGTCGTCCATCTTCGAGAGGTCGAACTTTTGCGGCAGCAACTGCTTCGCCGGCTCTCCCTTCTTGATCTTCCCTGACTGGTAGGCGGCGTTGAGCGCGACGATGCCACCGCTCATCTGACCGGGCGTCACCTCGAGCGCCTTGGTGAGCGCGGCGGGGTTGGAGAGCACGGCGGCGCGCACCTCGGTGGGCACGTCGATGCCGGTCTTCGCCTTCATGTCGTCGAGGATCTTCCCGAGCGCGGCCTGGCCCTGCGGCGACTTACCGACGGCGGCGAGCACGGTCGGCAGCGGCACGGCATCGGGGTAGCGGCCCGGCGCCATCTCGTAGCTGCTCGGGCCGGCGTTCTTGATGGCGTTGCCGGCGAGGTTGAACGCATCGCGCACCGCCGGGCCCGCGGGCCCTGACCACGGCGCCGGACGCGCGGGCGTGGTGGGGGCCGTCGGCGCGGTGGTGGCCGCCGGGGTGGGCGTCGTCGTCGCAGGGGTGGGCGTGGTGATGCCAGGGGTGCCGGAGCGAATCGGAGTGGGCATGGAGCCGGACACTCTACAGGATCGTGCCTCGTCACCAATATGGCGACTGATCCCGCCGCAAGAGGGGCTCGGAGGTCAGCGCGACCTGAGCGCCACGGGCTCTGGCAGCCGCGAGCACTTCTTGAAGCGAGGAGCGCATCGGGCGGTCCGTAAAGTAAGTCTCGGGGATCTCGAAGCGCTTGAGCGGTGGGCACGAGGAGACAAAGTCTGCGAGACCCGAACGGTCATAGAGCTCGCCCTTCACGGTAACGACGCCTTCGCGCGACCAGTGCAACCCGCCGAGATCGAGCGCCTCGAGGTTCGGCATGAGGGTGTGCCAATCGCCCCCCTGCAGCGTTCCGGTCGAGAGGCGACGCAGTGACGGAAACATCGCGGCGACCCGCGCTGTCGAGACGTAGTTCACGTGCGCGACCTCAACGCGCGGACAGGGGGCCTCGGGGAACTCGAACTCGTCGAGCCCGCCGACCTCGCGCAGCGCCGGCCTCGAGTTGAGGAACTCGCTGAGGTGACTCGGGAGGGGCGTCTGTCGTCGCGTGAGCCGTCGGCCCATCAGCCACTCGTCTTCGCAGCGCCAGACATGAAGCGTTCGCAGCGTGCTCCAGCCCGGGTCCTCGAGCGTCTCGAGCAACCACTTCGGTTTTCGCTTCAAGCGGGCCTCGACCAGAAAGCCGCGCTCGAACTTCGGGTGCTCGAGCACGTGGTCGAGCGGCCCGAGCAGGTGCTTGCGGTGCTTCGTGGTCAGCGACTGAATCTGCCGTTCGAACCTCGGCGCGCTCGGCTGGAGCTGCATCATCATCAACTCTCCGCGCACGTCGCCCTGCCCCATCAACTCATCTGCCAGGATCTCCAGCTGCATGTGTGACCTCCCCCGTTTGTGGAAAAGCCACCCTAGCGAAGGGGACTGACATTCCCGGCCATGGGGTGAGGGCCCAGATTGAGGGAAATGATCTCGGTGGCCTCGGCGCCCGCAGCAGTTTCGCGGGGTTGGCAGAGGCCCTTCCGCGCGTCGGCGACGCATGATCTGTCGGCGGCATGGCACGCAGCGCGCCAGTTCGTCGCGCAGGACAACGGCTGACGATGCAGGGCGCTACCGGGCCGCGGCGGCGAAGGCGGCGGCGAGCGCGTCGAGGGCGGCCGTGAGCGCCCTGGGGTCTCCCCGGGAAGAGGCCTCGTCCCATCGCCGCGCGAAGTCAGCTGCGGCTGGCCCCAGCTCCGCCGGGACACCCGTCGTCGCCAGCGCCATCTGCCCGGGTACGCAGAAGAGCTGGCGCGCGAGCCCCCGGGCTCGGGCCTCCTCGACCAGCCGAGCCGCGTCCTCGAGCCGCCCCTCGCGCGCGGCCGCGAGCCCCAGCGTGAAGGCGTCGAGGGCATCTTCCGGCGTCGCGGGCCGCGCTCCGAGCGGCTCGCCCAGGAGCAGCGTCGCCCAGCGCTCGATGGAGCCCACGGGCGCCTCCCAGCCAGACAGCCGCCGCAGGTCAGCGCGGGCCTCGGCCAACCGGCCCTGCATCAACCAGGCGCGGTCGCGCTCGGTGGCGATGCCCCAGCTCGCCTTCGACTCCAGGTCGACCTGCGCCGCGACGCGCGCGGCGCGCTCGAGGTACGCCGCCGCCTCCTGGGGCTGAGTGGACCAGGCCGAGAGGACCCCGGCGATCGTCAACCCGTACACCGCCAGGCCGCGCGCCTCGAGGGGCGGCGCCGGGTCGCTCGACAGCAGCGCCCGGGCCGCGGCGTCCAGCAGGCCGACGTGGCGGCGCGCCTCGGCGAGCTCCCCGCGGCGCCAGCGCTCCTCGGCGAGCCAGGTGTCGAGCACCATCGCGGTGCGGCGGTGCACGCGCTCGTCTATCGCGGCGCGCGCCGAGAGCGCCGCGGCCTCCTGCACCCGCGCTTCGGGCACCTCGGAGCGCTCTCCCTGTCCATAGAGCCAGTCGACCAGCGCGAGGGCGCGCAGCTCGAGCCAGATGCGCTCCGAGCTGTCCCGCTGGGGCGCGGCGTCGATGGCCGAGAGCGCCCGGGCGCGGAGCGCCAGCAGCTCCTCGGAGCGGCCCTCGGCCAGGGCGATGGCGCCCAGCGTCATCAACGCGCCGACGTAGGCCTCCTGGGCGGCCGCGTCGTCGGGGTGCGCTGAGACGATGGGCTGGGCGAGCGCCACGGCCCGCTCGGCCTCGCCGCGAGCCAGCGCGTACTTCGCCGTCCGCATGTGGATGCGGGCGAGCCGGTCTCTCGCCAGCGCGAGGTCGACGCGGTCGGCGTCGATGACGTCGGCGCCGAGCCGGGTGAAGGCGCGCTCGGTGGCCTCGGTGTAGGCCTGCAGCAGCGGCTCGTTCTCGGGGCGGGGCTCGATGCCGCGGCTCGCCGCCTGCCCGAAGACGCGGCTGAGCCGCCGCGCCTCGTCGCGCTCCTCCCGCACCCGGGCGCCCGCCACCCCGGCCGAGACGAGGGCGCAGGCCACCGCGAAGGTGACGGCCGCGACGGGCCAGGGGTGACGACGCAAGAAGCCGACCAGCAGCTCTCGCCAGGAGCGGCGGCGCGCGCTGATGGCGCGGCCCTCGAACCAGGCCTCGAGGTCGGCGGCGAACTCGATGGCGCTGGGGTAGCGCTCCTCGGGGGCCCGCCGGAGCGCCTTGTGGCAGATCGCCGCGAGCCCCGGCGGCGCGTCGGGGCACCGCCCCTCGACGCGCGGTGGCGCGTCGTGGCGCGCGGCGTGGATGGTCTCGACGAGGGTGGGCCCGCTCCACGGCGGCGTGCCCGTCAGCAGCTCGAACAACACCGCGCCGAGGCCCCAGGCGTCGGCGCGCCGGTCGACGGCCTCGCCCCGGGCCTGCTCCGGGCTCCAGTACGCCGGGGTGCCCGCGCTGCCGACGGCCAGCCCGCTGCTGACGTCGACCGCTTCTTTGGTGTGCGCGACGGTCCGGGCGAGCCCCCAATCGACGACCGAGGTCTGTCCGTCGGCGCCAACCATGACGTTCTGCGGCTTGAGGTCGAGGTGGGCCACGCCGCGACGGTGGGCGTAGGCGAGGGCCTGGGCCACCTGGAGCACCACCGTTAGCAGCGCGAGCCGCGCCTCCAGCGTGGCGCAGCGGGCGAGGCGGGCCGCGAGAGACTCGCCCTCGACGAGGCGCATCGCGACGCAGAGCGTGCCCGCGCCGTCTCGGAACAGGTCGTACACCGGCACGATGGCCGGGTGGTCGAGCTGCGCCGCGATGCGCGCCTCGCGGACGAAGTCGTCCTCGTCTCCAGTCACGAGGCGCTTCACGGCGATGCGCCTTCGCAGCAGCGCGTCGCGCGTCGCGAGCACCGTACCGCCGCCCCCCTGGCCCACCGCCGCCTCGGCCGCGGACGAATAGCGGGCGGTCTGCGCGATGCCGGCGCGCTCCTCGGGCGAGCACGGGTCCATGGAGCGGATGGTGTCCGCGAGCGACTCCGCCGGGGCGCGCTGGTCGGTCAAGGCGCAGGACTGTACCCCAGGCCCCGGCGTCGGCGCCCGCATTCGTGCCGCCCGGGCGGAGGAGGAAGAAGCCGCAGGCCGGGGAGCCGCGCCGCCGCTAGCATCCGCGCCGTGCGCCTCACGCTCCTGCTCCTCGGCTTGATGTGCGGCTGCAAGCCCGCGACGACCTTCGACGCGCCCGTGAAGGCCCCGGCGGACCCGGCGACCTTCCCCCGCTACACGCCGCGGTGGGCCTTCGAGCCGTGGATCAGCAAGGACATCTCGAACGGCCCCGACACCTTCGCCTTCGTCGACGGCTTCAGGTCGCGTGACATCCCCGAGCGGGGGTGAGGGCCCAGATTGAGGGAAATGATCTCGGTGGCCTCGGCGCCCGCAGCAGTTTCGCGGGGTTGGCAGAGGCCCTTCCGCGCGTCGGCGACGCAAGTTCTGTCGGCGGCATGGCACGCAAGAAGTCACTCTCGGAAGCAACTGATGCCGAGCTCGTGCGAGAGCTCGCACGCCGCAACGCGGAGAAGCACTTTCGCGAGGGCATGACGCTCACGGAGATGGAGCTGTCCATCGAGGCGATGGTCCACGGCCACCGCGAGCCGTCCATCGCGCTGATGCTCTCGCGCATGAAGCCGGAG
>JBILUC010000097.1:0-15951 GCA_044371205.1 Archangium sp. | reverse complement strand
GTTTCTCGCGGTACGCACCGGTGGGGTGACGTTCGTCTCGACGCACGTCTCGTGGGGCGAGCGGGGGGGCGAACAACTGAGCGCCCTCCGTGCTGCGCTGGAGCGGCTGGAACAGCCCGTCGTGCTGTGGTGACTTCAACGTCGAGGTGGCGGTGGTCGAGCAGGCGCTCGGGGTGGCTGCGGCGAAGCTCGCGCCGGGCTCGCTCAAGACGCGTGAGTCGGGAGGGAAGGGCGCCGACATTGATCATCTGCTCGCGCGCGGTGCGCTGCTCGAGAGCGCGCGGGTGCTCGAGCATTCAGGTCTGTCTGATCACCGCCCGGTCGTGGTGACGGTCTGCCCTCCAACGCACTGACCCGACGCCTGCGCGCCAATGTCTCCTCTCCCCTCGCGGGGGAGAGGGTCGGGGAAAGGGGGTGGGACCCTGCGCCTGCGCCCCAACTGATCAATGACTGTCTGATTGTTGCGCCGGCGCGCCAATGTCTCCTCTCCCCCTCGCGGGGGAGAGGGTCGGGGAGAGGGGAGCCTGCGCTGGACCGCCACTGATCAGTGAAACAGCCGACGAATGGGGCCCAGGGGGACGTCGTCATGCTCGACGAAGGCCACGCACGCGCCGACCGTCTCTCCCGACGAAGTGATTCGTGGCCCGGTCGAGACGCTCACCACGTCGTACTCCGCGTCGACGTCGATGTTGCCAATCGCGACCATCACCCAGGTGCACGCCGGACAGGTGCCATTGAGTCCGAGCTTCGTCCCTCCCAGGACCAACGGGGGAACGTCCGCCTCAGACACGATCTGGTACAGACCCACGACGCGCACGTTCGGGTCGACCTGCACGCCGGTCGCTTCGGGGTCCGGCGCGACGGTGCGGTGGTCGTTGGGCCGCAGCTCCAATGCACCACCGCGGGCGACGAAGTAGGCGTAGCGATTCCAACGCTCGACCTCGGTGTTGAGGCCACGCCACGTGGACGACGGGCGCCCCTCGGTGAGCAGCGCACCCTGGGCGAGACACAGCCGACGCAGATTCGTCATCGCCTCCGCGCGTTTTGAACGAGCGCCGAACCAGATGAAGTTGTGGCAGGCCTCGACCGCAACCGCAGCGATGGCAGCGACGGCAAGCGCCATGGCGAAGGCCCTGATCTCTCGTCGCACGGAGCGGGAGCGTAGCAACGGTGCGAGCCTTCATGCGTTCGCCTCCTCTCCCCGACCCTCTCCTCCGCAGGAGGAGAGGGAGACAGAGTGCGTCGTCGTGCGTTCGCCTCTGCTTCGCGCGTGTCTTCCGCAGGAGGAGAGGGAGACAGAGTGCGTCGTGCGTTCGCCTCTGCTTCGCGCGTGTCTTCCGCAGGAGCAGAGGGAGACAGGCCTTCGTCTCTGCTTCGCGAGCCTCCTCTGCGGGAGGAGAGGGAGGATGAGCCTTCATGCCCCCCGACCTCTCCTGCGCAGGAAGGGAAGGAGACAGTACGCTCAGGCGCATGCTGTTTTCCGCCGTCTTCGTCGTCACCACGTCCACCCTCGCGGTCGCTGACGTCGACGTCTTCCTCTCGTCGCAGAAGCAGCTCGCGTTGCCCAGCCCGCTCCCCACCGAGCTCGCGCGCCTCGTCGCCGAGGGCCGCGTCAGCCACACCGAGCCGCGCCTCGGCACGCCCACCTTCGTCTGGGCCCCGCGCGTGACGAACGCCCCCAACCTCCGTGCCGCTGGCCTCACCCCCGAAGAGGTCGCCCGCCGAGCCCTCTTCACCTGGGCCCCGCTCTACCGCGCGCAGCCCGCGACGCTCGCCGAGTCGCCCCTCCTCCACGTCGACGACCCTGGTACCGGCGCCGTCATCGTGCAGTTCGCCCACCGCGTCAGCGGCCTCGACGTCTTCCACCAACGCCTCACGCTCGTCTTCTCGCAGCGCCTCGAGCTCGTCGCCCTCTCCGGAGCGCACGCGGCTCTCCCGCTGCGCGACGCGCGCTTCAAGCTCGCCCCCACCACCGCGCTCTCCCTCGCGTTCGAAGGTGGCTTCGGCGCCTTCCTCGCGGCCGACGCTTTCCACTCGACAGGTCTCGACAGCGCTGGCGCCGCCCGCTTCGACGCATGGGCCTCGACGCACACCGTGAGCCTCGCCCGCACGAAGGCCGTCCTCTTCCCCGACGTTGATGCGGGCGAGCTCGTGCCTGCCTTCTACGTCGAGCTCGAGGCCGCGCCGCGCGAGTCGACCGCGTCGGAGCTCGTCGGCACCGTCGTCTCCGCGCGCGACGGCCGCGTGCTCTGGCGCCATTCGCTCACCGAGTCCGACGCGTACGTGTACCGCGTGTGGGCCGACCCGACGACGCTCCGCCCGCTCGACGGCCCCAACGGGCGCGCGACGCCGCACCCCACTGGCACCAACGACTTCACCGTGTTGCCCTTCGTGACGCCCAGCTTCGTGCAGCTCGAGCATGCCGGCCTCTCGACCGGAGACCCCTGGCTCGCCACTGGAGCCACCGTCACCACCGGCAACAACGTCGAGGCCTATGCCGACGTCGCCACGCCCGATGGCTTCACCGCGGGCGACGTTCGCGGCACGACCACGTCGGGCAGGGGCTTCCTCGACGCGTACGAGCCGACGCAGGGCCCGGGCTCGCCAACGCAGCGCAACGCCGGCATCACGCAGCTCTTCTACGACGTGAACTGGCTGCACGACGCCTACTACGACGACGGCTTCGACGAGCTCGCGGGCAACGCGCAGCTCTCGAACTACGGGCGCGGCGGCGCCGAGGCCGACTCGATTCGCGCCGAAGCGCAGGACTTCAACGGCGCGAACAACGCCAACATGTCGACGCCCGCCGACGGGGCCCGCCCGCGCATGCAGATGTTCCTCTGGAACCCCGCCGGCGCGTCGTCGGTGGCGCTCTCGCCCGGCAGCACGCTCACCACGCTGGGGAACGCGGCCTTCGGGCCCACCAGCTTCACGCTCAGCGGCACCGTGATTCTCGGCGTCGACTCCGGGGGCGCCTCGGTGAATGACGGGTGCGAGGGGTTGACCAACTCCGTCGCCGGTCGCGTGGTGGTGGTCGACCGCGGCAACTGCACCTTCGCCGTGAAGGCGCTCAACGTGCAGAACGCGGGCGGCGCGGGCCTGCTCATCGTCAACAACGTCGCCGGCACGCCGGGCACGATGGCCAGCGACGCGAGCGTCACCACCCCCATCACCATCGGCTCGTTCCTCCTCGCGCAGAGCGACGGCTCCGCGCTCAAAGCGGCGCTGGGTGCGGGGCCCGTGACGGCGACGGTGACGCGCGCCTCCCCTCCGCAGCGAGACGGCTCGGTCGACAACACCGTCGTCGCTCACGAGTGGGGCCATTACCTCTCGAACCGGCTCGTGGCCGGCCTGGGCTCGCAGCAGTCGCGCGGCATGGGCGAAGGGTGGGGTGACTTCGTGGCGCTGTTGATGACGCTCGAGGCGGGCGACGCGACCGCGCCCGCCAACACCCACTTCAGCGGCGCCTATGCGCTCGCGGTGTGGGACCTCGACTCGCCCGCGCGCCCGACGAACGCGGCGTACTTCGGCATTCGGCGCGCGCCCTACTCGGTCGACTTCGCGAAGAATGGCCTCACCTTCGGCCACATCGCCGATGGCGCGACGCTGCCCGCCCACCCGCTCGCGAGCGCGGCGCCGGCGAACTCCGCGGTGCACAACGTGGGTGAGGTCTGGGCGTCGGCGTTGTGGGAAGGCACCGTGGCGCTGGTGCGCGACACGCCGCGCCTCACCGTCGACCAGGCGCGCGCGCGCATGGAGCGCTACCTCGTCGGTGGTCTCAAGGCGACGCCCAGCGTGCCCACCTTCACCGAGGCGCGAGATGGCGTGCTCGCCGTCGCCGCGGCCACCGACCTGACCGACTTCACGCTGCTCGCGCAGGCCTTCGCGCGGCGCGGGCTCGGGCTGGAAGCGGTCTCTCCACCGCGCAGCTCCACCACGCTCACCGGCGTGGTCGAAGACTTCAACGTTGGCAACGACGTGGCGTTCGTCTCGGCGACGCTGCACGACGACGACGCGCAGCGCTTCTGCGACCGCGATGGCGTGCTCGACGTGGGGGAGCAGGGCCGCCTTCGCGTGACGCTCAAGAACATCGGCGTGGGCGCGTTGTCGGGGCTCACGGCGACGGTGAGCAGCGCGGTGCCTGGCGTGCTGTTCTCCCCCGCAACGCTCACCTTTCCGTCGGTGAATCCCTTCGCGACGACGAGCGCCGAGACGTCGGTGGTGTTGCCTGCGACGTTGAGCGCGCGCACCGACCTCGACGTGGTGGTGTCCTTCAGCGACCCGTCGTTGCGCACGGCGGGCCCGCGCACGGCGACGCAGCATTTCCTCGTGCAGCACGACGCCCTCGCCGCGGCGTCGACGGGTGACGACTTCGAGGCCGGCAACGTGTGGACCTTCACGCGCGAGGCGACGCCCCCGTCGACGTTCAGCTGGCAGTTCGTCGAGTTGAGCCCGTTCTCACACCGGCTCCTCGGCCCCGGCGCGAACGGGAAGGGTGACTTCGCGGTGATGAGCCCGAGGCTGGTGGTCGGCAGCGGGCCGTTCGGCTTCACCTTCTCGAATCGGTGGAGCTTCGAGTTTCAGGCCTCACCGGTGATTGCCTACGACGGCGCGGTGCTCGAGCTGAGCACCGACGACGGCGCGAGCTGGGTCGACATCGGCGCGTCGGCGACGCCCAGTTACGGCGGCACGCTCGGTGACACCGCCAACACGTGGGAAAACCCGCTCGGTGGGCGGCAGGCCTTCGTGGGGAACAGTGCGGGCTACCCCGCGTTCGTGACCACCCGCGTGAGCCTCGGCACCACCTACGCAGGGCAGACGGTGCGGCTGCGGCTGCGCATCGCGACCGACCTCTCGACCGGTGGACCTGGGTGGGAAGTGGATGACTTCGTCTTCACGGGGTTGAGCAACACGCCGCTCCCTCGCGCGGTGGCGCACCGGGGGCAGTGTCTCAACCGGCCTCCCATCGCGCGGGCCGGGGTTGATCAGACCGTCGACGAGCGCACCCGGGTGACGTTGAGCTCGAGCGGCTCGAGCGACGCCGATGGTGATGTGCTGACGCCCACGTGGACCCAGGTCGCCGGCCCGAGCGTGGCGCTGGTCAACGGCGTCTTCACTGCGCCGGAGGTCACCTCCGACACGACGCTGCGCTTCTCGCTGCAGGTGAGCGACGGCACGTTGAGCTCCCTCGCGGCCGACGAGGTCGAGGTGCGCGTGCGGCAGGTGAACCGGGTGCCGGTCGTCAATGCGGGGCCGGACGCGGTGGTCGATGAGCGCGCTGCGTTTGAGGTGATGGGGGCCGCGAGTGACCTCGATGGCGAGGCGTTGACCTTCACGTGGCGGCAGGTGAGCGGTCCCCCGGCGTTGCTCGGCGACGCGACGGGGCTGGTGCTGCGGGGCGCTGCGCCTGAGGTGACTGCGACGACGAACGTGGTGCTCGAGCTGCGCGTGAGCGATGGCACGGTGACGGTGACGGATCAGGTGAGCCTGCAGGTGCGGCAGGTGAACCGGCCTCCGACGGCGCGGGCGCTGGCGAACGGGTTTGCGAGCGCGGGCGAGGTGGTGGTGCTCGACGGCTTCGTGGTCGACCCCGATGGCGACGCGACGACGGTGGCGTGGACGCAGGTCGAAGGGCCGACGGTCGAACTCTCAGGGCCCACGAGCACGTCACCGGTCTTCACGGCGCCGACGACGAGCCGCGAGGCGACGCTCACGTTCAGGCTGGTGGCGAGTGACGCTCAGGCGATGAGCGCTCCGTCGGACGTGAGCGTGGTGGTGCGCAGCGCGAACGTGGGGCCCTCGGTGAGACCGGGTGAGAACGTGACGGTGAGCAGCGGCCAGTCCGTGGTGCTCGATGGCAGCGCGTCGAGCGACCCCGAGGGTGGCGTGCTCGCGTACCAGTGGCAGCAGGAAGGCGAAGGTCCACGGCTCGCGTTGGCGGACGAGACCACGGCGCGCGTCACCGTCACGGCGCCCGAGGTGAGCGCGCAGGCGCGCGTGTCCATGGTGCTCTACGTGCGCGACGCGGAGGGCGCGGTGGGCCGCGCGACGGTGTTCGTCACGGTGGTGCCGAAGGCGGCGAGTGGCTGCGGGTGCGCGGGGATGAGTGGCGTCGAGCCGATGCTGCTGGGGCTCCTGCTGCTGGCTGCGCGTCGTCGCCGCCGCTCGTGAGGTCTCCGGTCCAGTCCAGGGTGCCAGCCACGGGGAGTGCCATTCGGGAGAGGTGCCCTCGACCTCGCCCCGAGCCGTTTCACGGCACGCACCTGGGACTGCCTCTGGTCTGTCACGACTCTCTGACATTCATTTCTGCAAGGGGCGCTCGGAGCAGGTCGGCTGCCTCTTTGCCTCAGTCACCTGAAGGCGGTCGTTTGAGGCCGAGTGTCGCCACCCTTGGCCGATGCGAGGGCTCGACCGCCGTTGGTCCCCGATTGTCGCGTGTTACTTGATGGACCCCGCAATGCTGAAGATCGGCAGGTACATGCCGACGAGGAAGATCGCCGGCATGGCGAGGCTCAAAACGATGCTGAGTCCCATCAGGAGCAGCCGCGTCGGCCGCTCGGCTCGGAGGAATGGGCCGACCATCGCCACCGCCAACGGGACTGAACCGATGAGGAAGGGGAACCAGCGCGACAGACACAGCCTGGTGAAGGTCGGGAGCTGCCCTCCGAGGTCAGCGAACATCGTCGCGAAGCTCGGCGCGACCAGCAAGACCGCGACCGTGGCCCAGAGCAGCCCCAGCACCGCGAAGCCGAGCCCGACGAGGTCAACCGCAGTGAGGACGGGCCTCCCGGCCGAGGTCGAAGACATGCGCGGCAGGTATCAGGTCAGGCGCTCGAGGACCAAGGGCGGCTGCGGACGAGACCCTGCGCCGACTGCAGGAGTCGACCCGCGCTGGCGGTGACGAGCTGCGCGGCCTGATGACGAGCCTGGAGAGCGGCTTCGATGTGAGCCTGCGGCGCTTCATCACCGCGGCGACACCCGAAGACGACTGAGGTACCCCGGGCTCCGGCCCCCTGGTAGGTTGGCTGCATGGCCCGACGGCTCGCCGTGTTGATGCTCCTGACGTTGCTCAATTGTTCTGCGTCTCCCGAGCTCGACGCTGGCACTGGCGGCGGAACGGGCGGTGGCGGAACTGGCGGTGGCGGAACTGGCGGTGGCGGAACTGGCGGCGGTCAAGCCACCCTCGACGCCGGCCGCATGGAAGGCGAACTGTGCGTCGCGCAGACCGACTGTGCCACCGGCTTGCGATGTGTCGCCCGCGCCACCGCCTCCGGGACCCCGAACGTCTGCAGCGCTTGCCAGATGGCCGGCACCTTCTGCGGAGACGGGGGGCGCTGTCTCTCGGTGGCGCAACCGTCCGGCGTCACCGTCACCTGCAGCTTCGGCGGGCCGGGCGAACCCTGCTCTGCGCCTGGTGATTGCCGGTCTGGCTTCTGCGATTCGACGGTCACGGCCGGGGGCGTCACCACCGCTTGCCGGTGAGCACGCTCCTGCGGCGCTTCCTCAGATCAACCATCAGCAGCACTCTCGCTCGAGGCGTTCATGCGTTCATGCCGAAGGTGAAGGCTGAAAACAGCCTTGATGGGGGTGGGCGTGCAGGGTTTTGGCTGTGCCAGTCGCGTGGTTGCCCCTCACTTCGAGCACGGTGACGCACTTGACCAGGGGGTGATCTCTGGGGTGGTAGCCAGGGCACCACCGGGAGGATCACCCCGTCAATTGAACGAATCGGGTCCGAAACCAGGGGGCTGCAGGTGTCGAGCAGGGCCCAAACCCCTGCACACCCACCACCCTCGCGCTGCGCCCGGGGTCACGTCATCAGTCGATGCTCCGCTGCAGCCGCCGGGTCTCGCGCTCGATGTCGTCGGGCTTCTGGTTGCTTCGGGGGCCGTCCACAAGCGGGACCCGGCGTTGATCCACCGGCCGACCTCGACCGCCGCGTTGTGAGTGAAGCCAACGAACGAGGTGAACGGCTCGAAGTGATTGTGCAGCCTGGCCAACGCGTCGCCCGATCAGCTCGTTCACTGATCAACGCCCCGGCAGCGTGACCGCTTCCTGCGACGCGCGCGGCTTGACCCCCACCGACGGGAGCTGCGCCGCGCTCGACGCCGTGGTGCGAATCGTGAGCTCCGCAGCAGCCCCCAGCGAGCGCGCCCCCGCACCCACCGCGCCCGCCTCGATGGCCCTCAGCGACTGCAACGCCACCCGCGCCGACGGCATGCGCTTGCTCACGTCGCGCTCGAGCAACTGCATGATGACCGCCTCCAACGCGAGCGGCAGGTCCTTCCGCCGCGGCGCCAGCGGGGGAATCGGCTTGTCGAAGATGTTCTTCAACATCATCACCTGATCCGTCGCCCCGAACAGCGACTCACCCGTCACGCATTCCCACAACGTGACGCCGAGCGCGAACAGGTCGGCGCGCTGGTCGAAGTCTTCACCCCGCAACTGCTCGGGCGCGAAGTACCCGGGCTTCCCCTTCACCGTCCCCACCTCGGTCACCGCGATGTGGCTCGTGGAGCGCACGATGCCGAAGTCGGTCAACTTCACCTCCCCCAGCCGCGAGATGAGGACGTTTGGCGGGTTCAAGTCGCGGTGAATCAACTGCAGCGGCTGACCCTCGGGCCCCACGCGCTCGTGCACGTACTGCAGCGCCTCACACAGCGACACCGCGAGGTGCAGCACCGCCGGCGCCGGCAACCCCGTGCCCCTGAACGCGCGCAGCATGCGGTTGAGCGGAGGCCCATCGAGGTACTCCATCGCGAGGAAGTAGCTCGTCTCGAAGCGCCCGAAGTCGAACACCTGCACGATGTTGGGGTGCGAGAACTGGCTGCACAGCGCCGCTTCCTTGCGGAACATCTCGAGGAAGGCTTCGTCTTCGGCGAACTGCGGCAACACGCGCTTCAAGGCCACCGTCTTCTCGAAGCCGCCCTCCGGGCTGTACGTCGCCCGGTACACCTCGGCCATGCCGCCCATGCCCAGCCGCTCGTGCACCACGTACTTGCCGAACACGTCGCGCTCGCGCACCGCCCGGAGCGCCTCTTCTGCGCGGCGGTTCAAGTGGCGCACGAAGACCGCGGTGAGAATCGCCGAGAGGAAAAGCAGCACCACGCGCACCGCGAACAGCGGAGGCCGCAGCGTCACCAGCGTCACGTCGTCGAGCTGCGGCCAGACCACGAAGACGTAGAGCAACGCGTACTCGAGCGCCGCCACCGCGCCCGCACCGAGCGCGAGCTTCACGTCACCCCGCAGGCCCGAGAGCGCGACCAGCGTGCCCCAGATGATGAGGGGCGGCGCGGTCAGCGCGTACTGCACCCCCGCCTGCCGCGCATCGAGCAGGAAGATGAGCGCCGGAATCGAGACCTCGAGGCCCACGTTCAGCCATGACACTGCGGGCCGAAACCAGCCGCGCGCGATGGCCCGCACCAGGCCCAGGTAGTACCCGGTCACCACCGCCAGCGTGGTGAAGAGCGAGAGCGCGAGCGGCATGCCCACCATCGGCATCAACACCAGCGCCAGCACCGCGCTCACGCCCGCAGCACCCGCCATGAACTTCGCGACCGAGGCTTCCCGCAGAGGCGCGTCGTTCGCGATGTGCTCGCGGAGCAGCTGGGTGGTGAGGTTGGGAGGGCTCAATGCGAGGAGACTTTCATCGTGGCGTCACTCGAAGGTCAACGCCAGCACAGCTCGGATTTTCGGCGCTACGCTGACGTCGTGTTTCGACTCGTCTTCCTCGTCTCTGCGGGATTCGGCTCGTGGAATCGCGCGGGCGCACCGAATGACTGAAGTCGGGTAAAGGCTGCCCGTCATGCTCGCCGCGCGCCCCCACCTCGAACCCCGTCGCGTCGCCTCGGCCGATTCGGTGATGGTGAAGGAGCTCTACCTCTCACTGCAGGGAGAGAGCTCGCACCAGGGCCTGTTGTGCGGCTTCGTGCGGCTCACCGGGTGTCATCTGCGCTGCACGTATTGTGACTCGGAGTTCGCCTTTCGCGGGGGCACCCGCATGAAGAACGACGAGGTGCTGCGCCAGGTGCTCGCGTGGAAGGCGCCGCGCGTCGAAATCACCGGCGGCGAGCCGCTCTTGCAGCCCGGCGTGTACCCGCTGATGGACGCGATGCTCGACGCAGGCCTCACCGTGCTGCTCGAGACCAGCGGCGCCATCGACGTGCGCGAGGTGCCCGAGCGCGTGCACGCCATCGTCGACATGAAGACGCCGAGCTCCGGCGAGGTCGACCGCAACGACTTCCAGAACTTCGACTCGATGGACGCGCGCGACGAGCTCAAGTTCGTCATCGGCAGTCGAGAAGATTACGACTGGGCGCTCCAGTTGATGCGCGAGCACCGGCTCACCGAGCGGCCCTTCGGGTTGTTGTTCTCGACGGTGTTCTCGAAGCTCTCACCGCAGTCGCTCGCGCAGTGGATCATCGACGACCGGCTGCCGGTGCGCTTCCAGCTCCAGCAACACAAGTACGTGTGGACGCCTGACGCGCGCGGGGTGTGAGCTCGCACCACGTCATTCACGTGAGGCTGTTTGCGCGCAAAGCTGCGCAGCCCGCCGACCGAATTCCGCCGCTTCCCGCCAGCGTCGAGACCTCCCGTTCGGCTTCGGAATGAGGCTGTTTGCGCGCAGTTCTTCACCGCATGAGCCGACACGCCGTGCGCCCGCTGCAAGTCGCCCTCGCCGAACGCCTCTCCCACCTCGACCCGCACGCGTGGGACTCGCTCACCGGCCACAGCGCCTTCCTCGGCCGCCCCTTCCTCTCCGCGCTCGAGCGCACGGCGCCGGCCAACCTCTCGCCTCGCTACGTGCTGCTGTACCTCGATGACGCGCCGGTCGCGGCCCTGGTGCTGCAACTGGTGCGCGTCGAGGGTCGCTCCGCGATTTCGCTCACCACGCCGCTCGGCACCGTGGCGCAGCTCTTCGACGAGCGCGCGCTCGTGCTCGGCAACCTCGCGGCGTGGGGCACCACCGGCCTGGCGCTCGCTCCGGGCTTGAGCGCCGAGCAGGCCTCCCTGGTGTGGGCCGAAGCGCTGCGCGTCATCGACCGGCTGCGGCGGTTCGAGAAGGTCGAAGGCCACGTCAACGTCAGCTTCGTCAAAGACGCCGCCTCGCTCGAAGACGCGCGCGCGCTCGAGCACGCGGGCTACCGGCGCGTGCCCTCGGGCCCCGACATGGTGCTCACCGTCGACCCCGCGTGGAAGACGTTCGACGGCTACCTCGCCAGCCTCGCCAGCAAGCGCCGCCGCGCGGTGAAGAAGACGCTCGAAGACACCGCCGCCGCCGGGTACCGCCTCGTCACGCTCGATGTGCCTGCGCTCGAGCGCCACGCCGTGCGCCTCGAGCAGCTCTACGCCGAGGTGTGGGCCAACGCCGAGGTGCGCCCGCTGAAGTTGAGCGGTGCCTTCTTTGCCGAGCTGCAGCGCCAGCTGCGCACCGACTGCGTGGTGGTCGGGCTCGAGCGCGAGGGCCAGCTCGATGGCTTCGGCGTGTCGCTCCGCTCGGGCGCCCAGGGCGTCGGGTACTACCTCGGCTTCGACCGCTCGAAGCGCGACGCGCCCCTCTATCTGCGTCTGCTGACCAGCGTCATCGAGCAGGGCATGGCGTGGGGCGTCAGCCAGATTTCCATGGGCCGCACCGCCGAGGAGCCCAAAGCCCGCCTCGGCGCCGCACCGGGTGAAGTGGGGCTCTGGGTCAAACACCGCACGCCGCCGCTCAACTGGGCCGTCGGAGCGATTCTCCAGTCAATTCAAGGCCCCAAAGTCGAAGCGCACCGCGTCTTCAAGAGCGACCCGGCGCCGACCCTCCAGAGTCCGCTCTGAGTTCGCGGCGGTCGATGACCGAGGCCTTCAGGGGTGGGTGCGAGGGGTGATGGGTGGCTCTCCCTTTGCCGCCCCACTGAGGGTGCAGGTGGCGCACCGAGCGCGACCCCGGTAGGCCAGCACCATGGCGCTCCCCCCGTGTGGCCTCTACCGAACGACCGCGGCCGTGGCCGGCATTCCCGCGAACCGGCTCGTCTACTTCCACAACCACGGAGATCCCGGCGCAGGGCTCTACCTTCCCGAGAAGTGGAACCTGAACCGCGCGCAGTGGCAGCCGCGCGGCCACACGCTGCCCGATGAAGCCGCAGCCCAGCACCTCGCGCCCCTGCCCGCCGAAGGGCTCTACGTCGTGAAGGAGACCTTTTTCTGCTGCGAGAAGCGCTGCGTCGAGTACCCGCCGCGCCAGCTCGTGCAGCTCGGCTACGACGGCGAGGCGACGCCGCTGCTCTTCATCCCCGAGTTCTCGGCGCGCGGGCTCGGTTTCCCCGAGCGAGGGCAGAAGCTCGAGCCCGGGCACTTCGGCAAGCTCGAGCTGCTGCGCGTCGCGGCTGGCAGCGAGGCGCCGGTCGACCGCTTCGTGCATTGAGCCGCGCATGCGACGGGTCCTCCTCCTCCTCATCGCATCGAGCGCGTGCGGCCGCACCGAGCCCGTCGAGGGTTTCGGCGCAAGCAGCAGGACCTGAAGAACTCTGCGCCACGCTCGGCTGCTGAACGCTCGCGACTCCGCACCAGCACGACGCGACGGGCCGACTCCGCGCCAACTGTGCCAGCGCTGGGACTGCCGTCTCGAGACGCGCCTTGCATTGAGGGGAAGGTCGGCTAACTGCGCCGGCCATGACTCGAGCGTTTCAGTTCTTCCGTGCAGGTGGTTTCGACCAGGTCCGCTTCGAGAGCGGGCAGGACCTCTTCAACCTCGACCAGCTCGACTGGAAGCTGTGGGTGGCGCTGGCTTGCCCCACGAAGGGCCTCGAGTTCGACGCGCGCACGCTCGAGCTCATCGACGCCGACGCGGACGGCCGCATTCGCGCGCCCGAGCTCATCGCCGCCGTGAAGTGGACGGGGGCGCTGCTCAAGAACCACGACGACCTGCTGAAGGCGCCCGTCGAGCTGCCCCTCGCTTCCATCAACACCGAGACCGACGAGGGCAAGCGCGTGCACCAGGCCGCGAAGACGGTGCTCGCGGGCCTCAACAAGAAAGACGCCACCTCCATCTCGGTCGCCGACTCGGCTGCCGCGGTGAAGGCCTTTCACGACATGGCCTTCAACGGCGACGGCGTGGTGCCTCCCGAGAGCGCGAAGACGCCCGAGCAGAAGAAGCTCATCGCCGACGTGCTCGCCACCGTGGGCGGCAGCGACGACAAGAGCGGCAAGAAGGGCGTCACCGCCGAGCAGGTGAAGACGTTCTTCACCGCCGTCGGCGAGTACGTGGGCTGGCTCAGCAAGGGTGAAGGCGACGCCGCGCTCATGCCGCTCAAGGGCGACACCATCGCGGCGTTCGAGGCGATGAAGGTGGTGCGCCAGAAGGTCGACGACTACTTCGCGCGCTGCCGCCTCGCCGCCTTCGATGCCCGCGCTGCCGGTGCGCTCAACCGCGAAGAGAAGGAATACCTCCTGCTCGCCGCGAAGGACCTGTCCATCACCAGCGACGAACTCAAAGGCTTCCCCCTCTCGCGCATCGAGGCCCACCGCGCGCTGCCGCTCGCCGAGGGCGTCAACCCGGCGTGGGCCGAGGCGCTGCACACCTTCGCGCAGAAGACGGTGCGCCCCATCTGCAGCGACCAGAAGGTCTTCACCGAGACGCAGTGGAACCAGGTCAAGACGCGGCTGGCTGCGTTCGAGGCGTGGCAGGCGAGCAAGCCGGGCGCCGTCGTCGAGAAGCTGGGCGTCGACCGCCTGCGCGCGCTCAACACCGACGCCATGCGCGTGCTGCTCGACCCGCTCTTTACCGAAGAGAAAGAACAGGAGCCCATCGCCAACTCCATCGCCTCGGTCGAGAAGCTGGTCCGCTACACGCGCGACCTCTTCGCGCTGGCCAACAACTTCGTCAGCTTCAAGGACTTCTACGAGCGCAAGAAGCCGGCCATCTTCCAGGTGGGCACGCTCTTCCTCGACCAGCGCGAGTGCGAGCTGTGCATCAAGGTCGAAGACGCGGGCAAGCACGCCACCATGGCGCCGCTCTCGCGCGCCTACCTCGTGTACGCCGACGTGGCGCGCCCGGCGACGGCCGAGAAGATGAGCATCGTCGCCGCCTTCACCGCCGGCGACAGCGACAACCTGATGGTCGGCCGCAACGGCTTGTTCAAAGACCGCGACGGCCGCGACTGGGACGCGACGGTGACCAAAATCGTCGACAACCCCATCTCCATCGGCCAGGCCTTTTGGAGCCCCTACAAGAAGGTCATTCGCTTCATCGAAGAGCAGGTCGCGAAGCGGGCCGCTGAAGAAGAGAAAGGCAGCGACGCGCTTCTGTCTGACGGCGTCACCCACGTCGGCAAGGCCGGCGAAGAGGGCAAGGTGGCGAAGGAGCCCAGGAAGCTCGACATCGGCGTGGTCGCAGCCCTCGGCGTCGCGGTCGGCGGCATCACCGCGGCGATGGGCGCGCTGCTGCAGAGCTTCTTTGGCCTCGGCCTGTGGATGCCGCTGGGCGTGGTGGGGTTGCTGTTGCTCATCTCGGGCCCGTCGATGCTCATCGCGTGGCTCAAGCTGCGGCAGCGCAACATCGGCCCGCTGCTCGACGCGAACGGCTGGGCGGTCAACGCCAACGCGATGCTCAACGTGCCCTTCGGCGCGTCGCTCACCAGGACGGCGAAGCTGCCGGCCGGCAGCAAGCTCGACACGCAAGACCCGTACGCCGAGGCGCGCAAGCCGTGGAAGCTCTACATCGCGCTCGTCGTCATCGGCTCGCTCGCCATCAGCTGGTACCTCGGCAAACTCGACCACCTGCTGCCACCCGCCGCGCGCAGCGTGAGCGTGCTCGGTGACGCCGCGCCCGCCGCCGCGAACAAGGCCGATGAGAAGAAGGACGCGGCGCCCGAGAAGAAATAGTCAACGGCGAGCGCGAAGGACCAGGTGCCCCGAGAACGGCGCCTTCATCGGGAAAATCGGCTGCGGAGCGCTACGCTCCGCGCATGGGAAAGCTTCTCAGCCTCATCATCGGCCTCGCGGTGCTCAGCTTCGTCGCGTACCGCTCGTTGTACGGCCGGGGTCGGGCCAGCGCGGGCGGCTCGCCGCAGCAGCAGCTGCAGAACGTGAAGGAAGCGTCGAAGCGCATCGAGAACGACCAGGCGAAGGCGGCTGAAGAAGCCCTCCAGAAGGCCACGCCGACCGACTGAGCCCAAAACCGAGTTGAGCGGCGCGGTGCGCGGTGCGACAAGCCGCCCCCATGCGTCTGGCTCTTCTGTCGTGCCTCGTCCTCGTTCTCGCTTGCGGCAGCCCCGTTGAGCCCGACGGAGGGGCCCCGCTCGCGGACGCCAGCCTCCCCTCTCCAGACGGGAGCGTCGAGGTCGTCGATGCCAGCGTCGCGGTGCCCGACGCCGGTCCTCCTTTCGATGCGGGGGTGCCGCCGGGCCGCTTCCCGCTCGAGGCGATGCCCCTCACCCACGACGTCGACCGCTCGCTGCCGGCGGTGCTCGAGAGCGCAGCGCTGGCCGGCGCGTGCGACGCAGTGCGCAGGGGCGCGACCGACCGCCTGACCCGCCTGCGCTGCGGCAAGTGGATGTTCTTCTACGAGACGTTCGGCACCGTGGGCGTCCCCTCGCCGCTGCTCGACTTCAACCAGAAGTTCTACGCGGCGTACTTTGGCCGCGGCTTCGAGCGGATGGGCTTCGTGGCCGACCCCTCGAGCGACGGGGGCATGCCGCTGGGCATCGCGCCCACCACGGGCAAGGTGGGCAGCGTCTCGACGCGCGCCTTCACCTGTGCGTCGTGCCACTTCGGGCGCATGAGCGACGGCCGGTACGCGGTCGGATACGGCAACCTCGCGCTCGACTACGGCCGCTTCATCGCCACCATCGGCGCGCCGCTGTCGCTGGGCTTCAACGCGAACGACACGAAGGTGCACGCCGACCTTCGCGCCGAGCTGGGGCCGTACGTGACGCAGGCGAAGGCGCAGTCGAGCTACTCGGTCGAGGCGGGGCT
>JBILUC010000157.1:0-4617 GCA_044371205.1 Archangium sp. | reverse complement strand
TCATCACCCGTCGCGCGTATGGCTTTCACTCAGCTCAAGCCCTCATCGCGATGATCTTCCTCTGCTGCGGCGGCATCACGCTCTCGCCTCCGCTCCCGTCACCCACAGGAAGTCCATGAGGTCCAGATTTCCGATCCGGGATGCGGATGAGAAGCCCCAGCGAAGTTGCCCATGAGGGAACGCCCAAACTCACGCCAAGTTGCTGGGTTGGACCCCAGGGGTGAAGCAGCCAGCGCGTCGTCAGCAACTCGGGTTCCGTCAAGCCGGTGGTCGTTGGGATGCTGACCGCCATCGCAAGCGCCGGCCCAATCTTCAACAAGATCTGCTGCGCTGTCGCGTTGAGGTGCTCGACAATTCGAGGAACCGAGAGGTCCATGTTGGGCATGACGTCTCTGCGCCAATCGGCATTTCGATCAGAGAACTGCGTTCCCAGTCGCACGAAGCCCTCCTCGCGAGAGCGCGCGACGCCGCTGCCTCTGACAGTGGTGAGTGAGTAGTCGAAGTCGACTGACCAGCCACTCCGCAGCTTCCCCTGCAAGAAGCTGTATGGCAGGTAGACCGGCCGACTGATGGTACTGGGTGTCGAATTGAAAGTGTCGACCACGGCGTTGTAGCTGTCGAGGGCCGCAGCATATTGCCTCCGAGCGCGATTGACGTTCTGCAGACTCCAATCAGAGGGTGAGATGTTGTGTGAAGAAATGGCGTACGACACTGCTCTCTCGGCGCTGTCGAGCTCGCTCTTTTCCTGCGTCAATTGGTAGCGGAGTCGCTGGCGGCGCGGGTTGGGGACGTCTTCATTGTGCGAGAAGTAGGCGGAGTCCACTCGGGTCAGTTGTTCCGCCGATGGAAGCGACAGTTCGATATCCGAGAGGTAGATGCGGTTCTCGCCCCCCGTGCTGCCAATGGGGGCGAACGTCAGATCGATGTGACCCTTGGTGGATGCACGAAGGGCCGTAATGAGGAACTTTCGAACGATCTCGAAGGTCCACGGTTCGATTCTCGGGTCCGCGTCGATGGTGAGGTGAAGTGGCACCTGATTCGCACTGGACAGCGCTGCCGCAGCGGTCGAGCGAATCGCATCGTACTTCGCCTTGTTTGCGCACAACTCCTGACCTCGCTCGGCGTGAAGGAGGGCGAGCACCGCGGTGAGTCCCATACCAGCGCGAGTCGCGGCATGCGCAAAATGTAGTTCGGAGAGGGCACAGTCGAACTCAGGCCACGCGTCGAGCGACGTTCGAAACTGTTCGAACCGATCAATGGACTCAGAACCGACGCGCGCCTTGTTGACGATGGCTGGTACGTTCCGTTGCACCCATTGATCGACCCAACTGCGCGCCGCGTGAGGCAGGCCGGGTGAGTCAGCGGAGTCTGCGCAGGAACGAACTACCTGCATCCATGCTTCATCGCGAGTGGCTCGCGGGGCGCTCAGGATCCCGACAGCATCAAGGCAAAGCGACTTCGCTGCCTTGAACATCGAGACATCGCTGCTGAGGAGTTGGCTGTCGAGATCTGGCTTGCCACTGCTGAGTTGTTCGAACCAATGATCGCTCAGCGTCTGCCGAGCTCGCTTGGCAGACTGCCGCAGCTCGGGTGAGTCTCGATAGTCCCGGCTGAGTGTCACAACTGCGCCGAGGAACGCTCGCGCACTTGCAGGCTGATCCACGGCAACCGAGGCCCACCGGGCCTCGAGCTGTTTCAAGTCCTCAATACGCTGATTGATCTCGGCCAGGTCACTGGCCAGACGAGGAGACCATGGGGCGAGACGGAGACCTTCCTCAGTCTTCGCTTTTGCTCGGGTCAGGTGGCCATCGGCGGCAAGTCCGTTGGTGAGGCCGAACTCGCGCTCGATCGCCCGAACGAAGGACCCGCGTGCCTGCTCGAAGTCTTCGTCAGCACCTTTGTTGCGAAGGATCAGGTCGCGTGCGTCCGCGTATTCCTTCGCCTTGGTCTTCTGCAGCACCTGCTGGCTGATTGAGAGGCAACCCGTGGCTGTCGTGATGAGCAGCGTGAGCGCTGCTGCGTGACGCGTGCTTTGGAATCTCATCGGCGACACTCCGCTATCGGAGAGAGTGCTTCTCGAGCAGCGACTTGAGGGTATTCGGAACCATACCCAGTGCCTTCGCGGTTCGCGTGATGTTGTTGCTGTGATGACTGAGCGCGGTTCGGAGATCTTCGACCGTGTAGTCCTTCGGTCGCTTCTTCGACGACAAGTGGGTCGACGGCATCGACGAGGGCAGGTCGCTCGTGTGTGGAACACCAAGGGCTCGCTGATGTTGCTGCAGGTGTCGCTTTACTGCTGCGACGCCGATGATCAGCGGGCGTGGGCGCCCGACCGGCACAATCTTCCCGTCGACCCTCTGGAACGCACTTGTCTCCGTGAGCGCGTCCTCGGCTCGGTCCGCGTGCTCGAGTTCGATGACCGTTCGCACGACGCCCTCGAGTTCGCGAACGTGGCCCGGCCAGTCCGCTGCCTGGAGCAGCTTGATGGCGGCCGGCTCCACCCTCGCATCGAGCTGCAGTTCCTGGTTCAGCGTCGCGACGAACTGGTTCACCAACAGCGGGATGTCGGCGCGCCGCTCCTCGAGGGTGGGCAGCAGCACGATGCCCCCGCGCGCCAGGCGGTTGCAGAGGTCCTCTCTCAACCCAGACTGCCGCAGCGGCACCTTCGACGCCGAGATGAGCCGAAACCGCGGCACGTCGGCCCCTTCGTCGGCATTCGCTCCGAGCGGGGTGAAGTCGCCCGTGCCGTCGATCAAGTTCAGCAGCAGGCCCTGGCCTTCCACGGACAGCGACTCCACCTCGTCGAGGAAGAGCGTGCCTTCGCGAGCGTGGTGAATCTTTCCCAGCCGCGCCTGCGTCGCGCCCGAGAACGCGCCCTTCACGTGGCCCAACAGCTCGCTCCGCAGCGAGTTCAAGTCGCGCGGCAACGACGCGCAGTCGACCAGCACGAAGTTGCCCGTCGCTTTGCTCTGCCGGTGAATCTGCCGCGCCGCCCACGTCTTGCCCGAGCCCGTCGGCCCGAGGAGAAAGACCGGGCTCCGGTGGCGCGCGTTGCGGCCAATGTCGGCGTCGAGCTGCAGCGTCGGCCCTGACTTGCGCGGCCGGTCGTCTTCATCTGACTTCGCCGGCTCCGCGAGCAGGCAGATGCGGCCCGCGCGGTTGCCCATCACCACGGCCTGCCCGGCCGCGACCCGGTGCGACCTTCCAGGAGCGAGCCTCCGCACTTCTTCGACCTCTTCCTGCGACTCGAGCTGGTCGGCGAGGAAGCTGCCGTTGGTGCTGCCGCGATCGCGGTAGACCCAGAAGCCATCGGGCTCGCACGTCAGCAGCCCGTGTTCTCGCGAGACCGACTCGTCTGCGAACACCACCGTGCACGAGCGGTCGCGACCGAAGGAGTACCGGGTGTCGGGGTAGAGCGGCAGCTCGAACGCCGGCTCGTCTTTCCGTTCGACCCGAATCGCCCGAGGGGCGACGTAGCTGCGTGGTGCCGGGTCTCGGAGGCTGATGTCGGTGACACTGCCCTGCCGCTCTTCCTCTTCCATGGTGTTCTCCTCAGGTGGGGACGACCGCGTGAGCAGCTTTCGGGCCGCTGCCAAGTCATCGCGACTTCAGGGGTCAGTGGGCGCGAGTCATCAGTATTGATGGGCAATAGTGACGAGCACAAGCCCCTGAGGCGAGGTAACTCTTCGGACTCTCAGCGGGGGTGGGTTGGCCGACATCCTGCTCAGGGGGCGGTGATGCCCACGCTCCAGCAGAGACTCGACGGCGGCTTCATCATCCACAGCTGTCACCGCGACAACCACCACACGTGGCAGTGCACGGCGGAAGGAGCGCGGTGCCTCGAGCGGCGGGGTGTCGTGGTGGGCGATTCGTTCGGCGTGCCGCTGCTCATGGAGCTGCACGGACGCGGGCTCGTCTTCACGGGACACAGCGGTCCGGTGATTTCACCGCGGGGTGCCCTCCCCGACGAGCTGTTGGGAGCGGTGCGCGCGCTTCACAGTGCCGTGGTTCAACGAGACGCTGCCCGAGTTGAGAGACTTGTCGTCAGGCAGACGGAGAGCTCTCAACAGCTCGCCGCCCGAGTCTGCAATGGCCCTCGGTTGAAGCGGTGGAAGCCACGCGACGCGATCGTCGTTCATCAGGTGGGGCTGTTCGGCGCGCTCGTGACGATGAGCCTGACGTTCGAGCAGCCAACCGAGGTCCGACAGACCTGGTTGCGAGACACCGAGTGGCGGCTGGCCTGGGAGACCTTCGACGTGGGACCGATCTCTTGATGATTGCCGGTCGGCGACGGGCATCCGTCACGGCAACGTTCACGCGCGTGTTACCGTTTTGGCTCAAGTCCCAATGGTCTCACCACGCAGTTGACGAACTCTGCGGGCCGGAAACGTCATGCACCTTCGAGCGGATAGCACCGTAGCGGCGCTCCACAGCGATTTTCGCGCGTCGGTGTGGAATCGAAAGGCTGAAGAACTCATTGGGCTGGTGCGTGTCGGCTCTCAGAGGGATGGGACCCCGGCTTCTCAAAACCATTCCCCCCGGGGCCCTCACGCGCGTGACGGGTACTTCGTGCCTGATGTGATGCGGTTCTGTCCAGTCTGACGGCCGCGTCGGTCG
>JBILUC010000009.1:0-177800 GCA_044371205.1 Archangium sp. | reverse complement strand
CGACTTGAGCCGATCGGGCAGGACTTCGTCCCAGACCCCCATCAGCGGACGGCCGAGCTGTCCGAGGGCCACCACCATCACCTCGGCCACGGCGGTGCGCACGAGGGCGGCGGCCTCGGGAGAGTCGTGCTCCTCCGCCCACGCCACCAGGGCGCTGACGTCGGAGAGGAGTTGCTGCAGCGTCGAGGAGACCTGCGCCGCCGTCTCTTTCCGCAGCGGCGCGAACGTCACGTCATCTGCCATGGGTTGACTCTCGCACGTCGGCCACACAGGCGCACGCCCGCTGACAGGGGCGGTCAGGGGTGGGCGAAGCAGTCGAGTGCGGCCACGCCGAACATGTCCTTGCCGACGACGTGGGTGCCCCGCTTGAGCGCGGCGCCGGTGAGCAAAGGCCGCAGCTGAGGCTCCTGCGGGGCGACGATCGCGATGTGTTTGATGCGCACCTCTCGCGGAATCGCCACCACGAGGTACCCGGCCCCGGCCGCTTCGTAGATCGACGCGTCGGTGACCTTCGACCAGCCGCGCATCGGGCCCTCGTGGCGCAGCCAGTCCACCGTCTGGGCGAGCGTGAGCTCCTTGGCGCCGACGAAGTGGGGGATCTCGCAGTTCATCGCGCGGCTGACGTCCCACACGAAGATGTGCCCGCGCAGCTTGCCCGGCGCGTCTTCGGTGTAGCGCGGGTTCACCACCATCCCGAACTGGAGCACGCACTGCATCAACAGGTCTTTCGTGCGCTTGCCCTCGACGCTCGCCACCGGTGCCTGGAGCGCCTTCCAGAGATCGCGCGCCTGCAGCTCGACCGGCACGTTCTTGCCGTCGAACTTCTGCGTCGGCAGCACGATCGCCGGCATCTCCGACTTGGTGTTGGTGGTGCCAGGCAGCGTCGCCCCCAGGGCGAAGTTTCGCTTTCGTTCCGCGCTCGAGTCGGCGAACCCCGACCCGAGCAGCGACTTCTGGTGCGTCGTCAGCATCGACGCATCGGTGCGGAGGTTCTCGCTCTTCTCGTCGGCCGGCTGATTCGCGGGCTTCTTGGCCTGCGCCGGCTTCCCCTGAGGCTTCCCCTGCGGCTGCGACATGGCTGAAAGACTACCTCAGGCGACCGGTTTTTTGCCCCGGTGTGTGTCGCATGGTCACATCACACACTCCTGTAGCGAGTGATCATGATCAGAGCCGCCCTGTTCAGCGTGTTGGTGATGAGCGCCCTCTGGAGCGGAGCTGCACGCGCCGACGCCGACGGCGCGTACCAGGACGCGAAGAGCGCCTACACGAAGCTCAAGGGCGACCAGAAGCGTCGCGCACTGCGTCATCACTGGCAGAACGTGGCGAAGAAGTTCGAGGCGGTCGCCACGCGGTACCCGAAAAGCGAGCGCGCCCCGGAGGCGCTCTTCAACTCGGGTGAGCTCAACAACGAGCTCTCGCGCTTCTCGGCGAAGGACGAAGACCGCGACGCCGCCAAGCGCAGCTTCCGCAGGCTGCTCGAGGGGTGGCCGAAGCACAAGCTGTCAGACGACGCGGCCTGGTCGCTGGCGCGGCTGCTCGCCGACCGCGAAGGCGACACCGGCGGCGCGCGCAAGGTTCTCGAGCAGGGCCTCAAGAACGCCGGCGACAAGAAGAAGGACATGCAGGCCATGCTCGCCGTGCTCCCCGCCGCGAAGAGCGCAAAGACAGCTCGGGACGACGACGATGAGCGTGCGTCGAAGAAGAGCGCCCGCACCGATGACGACGACGATGACCGCGGTTCGAAGCAGAGCGGCCGTACCGATGACGAGGACCCGCCGAGGAAGAGGGCGAAGGCCTCGCGTGATGACGACCGAACGAAGAAGAGTGGTTTCAACGATGATGACGGCCCTTCGAAGAGCGCGAAGGCCTCACGTGTCGACGACGATCGCGCGAAGAAGAACGGGAGCGGCGACGGCGCCGGCGCGAAGGCCTCGCGTGACGCCGAGCGCACGGCGAAGAAGAGCGCCCCCACCGATGGGCCCTCGGGCAAGCCGCGTGCCCCCAGCGCAAAGCTCAGCGACTCCGACGACGACGAAGAGGAAGACGAGGCGCTCCCGCCCGCCACCGACGTGGCCGAGGCGATTCGCCGCGCCATCAAGCCGCTGGAAGGCGTCGCCCCGAAGAGTGGCGGAGACGGCCCCCTGACCGCGCAGGCCCGTCGCCTGCCCAGCGGTCGCCCCACCGCGACCGACGATCAACCCACCGAGCGAGAGGCGAGCGACGACGTGGAAGAGGGCGAGGCGCCCGTGGTCGCGAGCCTCGCCGAGCGGCTGCGCGACGTGCGCGTCGGCGCCAGGGCCCCGCAGGAAAGCGAAGCGAAGACCCGCCTGGCGCGGTTGGCGAAAGCCGAGAACGAGTTGTCACTGGCGCAGCAGCTCGGCCTCAAGGTGCGCCGGGTGATCATCGACGCGGGCCACGGGGGGCACGACACCGGCGCCATCGGCCCGAAGGGCACGCGCGAGAAAGACGTGTCGCTCGCCATCGCGAAGAAGCTCGCTGCGCAGCTCGAGGCGGCCGGCCTCGAGGTGCTGCTCACCCGCGACGACGACACCTACGTGAAGCTCGAGGACCGCACGAAGTTCGCCAACAAGCACAAGGGCGACCTCTTCATCTCGGTGCACTGCAACGCGGCCCCGACGAAGAGCCTGCGTGGCGTCGAGACCTACACCCTCAACACCTCGTCGAACCGCTATTCGATTCGCCTCGCGGCGCGCGAGAACTCGACCACCGAGCGGGGCGTGGGCGATCTCCAGTACATCCTCGCGGACCTGGCGACCAAGGCGAACACCGGCGAGTCGAGCCAGCTCGCCGAGCGTGTGCAGCGGTCGATCGTGCGTGACCTCTCGGGCACGTGGAAGGGCGTGAAGGATCTCGGCACCAAGGAGGCCCTCTTCTTCGTGCTCCTCGGCGCGCGCATGCCGGCGATCCTCGTCGAGACCTCGTTCCTCTCCCACCCCGAGGAAGAAGAGCGGCTGGCCGACGAGAAGTACCAGCAGCGCATCGCCGACTCGATCGCCGAGGCCGTCACCGGCTTCCTCGAGGAACGCAACAAGCTCGCCCAGGTCGACTGAGCGAATTTCCAGGCACTCGACTTCGCGCCGAAGCACTACACAGTGCGGCATGAAGCGTGTGCTCAAGGTGGCCGCGGTGGTGGTGCTGGTGCCGGGCCTGACCTTCGTCGGACTGATGGTGAAGACGTTCTCGGGCCTGGTGCCCGTGCTGCCCACGACCGACCTTCCCGGCGGTGCCATCGGCGTGGCCGACGGCTACGTGCAGGCCTTCATCGTGCCGACCGGTCAGAACACGGCGGCGCTCATCGACTGCGGGCAGGACCCTGAAGCGAAGGCCGTGAAGGCGAAGCTGGCCGAGCTGAAGCGGACGGTGAAGGCGATCTTCCTGACGCACGGCCACGGCGACCACATCGGCGGCTGCAAGGCGTTCGACGGCGCGGAGGTCTACGCGATGGCCGAGGAAAAGGGCCTCGTCGAGGGGGAAGACGCGGCGAAGGGCCCGATGACCCGCATGGCAAAGAATGATCCCGCGAAGAGCCTCCGCGTCACGCGCAGCCTGCGCGATGGGGAAACCGTCGACGTCGACGGCGTCGCCGTGCAGGCCTTCTTGATCCCCGGTCACCCGGTGGGCAGCGCCGCGTACCTCGCGCTCGGCTCGCTCTTCCTGGGGGACGCGGTGGCGGGGCAGAGCGACGGCAAGGTGCGCAACGCGCCGTGGATCTTCAGCGACGACACGGCTCAATGCGCCGAGTCGGTGCGTGCGCTCGCGAAGAAGCTCAAAGACGACGAGGTGAAGAGCCTCGTCTTCGCGCACTCCGGACCGCTGCCGGGTCTCGCGCCGCTCAAGGCGTTCTGACCTGCCTCAGGCCTCGCGGCGTGCCGCAGCGGTCTTCACGTCACCTGTGTTCGGAGTGCCCGCCCGCTCGATCAACAACAGCTCGGCTTCTTCTTCTGCGCGAGGACGGTGCTCGATCCCGCGAGGCACGACGAACAACTCGCCGGGGCCGAGCGAAACTTCGCCGTCGCGCAGGGTGATGGCGATGCGCCCCTTGAGCACGAGGAAGAAGTCGTCGGTGTCGGGGTGCGAGTGCCAGACGAACTCGCCCTTCACCTTCACCACCAGCAGATCGTGCCCGTTGAACTGACCGACGACGCGCGGCGCCCAGTGCTCGTCGAAGGTGGCGAGCTTCTCGGCGAGGTTGAGGGCCTTCACGGCGGCGCGACGGCCTTGAGCACGCCGCCACCCTCGGTGCCCAGCCAGATCTCGTTGTTCGAGCGCCCGAACAACGAGGTGCCCTTGCGGTGAGCGCCGGGGTCGACGAGCGACCAATTGATGCCGTCGAAGCGCAACATGAAGCCGAACACGCTGGGCAACTTCGAGAGACCCGCCATGTAGAGGTTGTCGATCTTGTTGCCCCACATCGCGGTGGCCACGTCGACGCCGATGGGGCCGGTCGCGTCCTGCAGCACGAGGCCCTGCGTGTCCCAGTAGACGCCGAAGAGCGCGTCGCCGAACGCGAACCCTTCACCGGGGCCCGGGCTCCACACAGCCTGCCATGGCGCCTGGTTGATGGTGTCGGAGGTGCGCTGCGTCCACCCCGAGCTCGCGGTGCGAGAGGCGAAGTATTCCGTGCCGGCGACCCACAACTCGCCGGGCACCGGGCAGTGCAACGAGTAGAGCGGGTTGGTCGTGAGCGAGGCGCTGAGCGCCATCGTCGTGGCGGTGCCCTTGTAGACGGTGCCCAGCGCGCTCGCGCCCCACAGCTCCTGCCCGCACCAGACGAGGTCGAGCAGCGGGCCGCTCAGGCCACCGGAGGGCAACACCGACCAGGCCGTGCCGTTCCACAGGTAGACCTGCGACTGGGCCGAGACGATCACCTCGGTGTTCGAGCGGGCCACGATCGCGAAGACGCGCTCGCCGGTGGCGGGGAAGGTGCCCAGCGGCTCGTAGCCCGTGGCGCCCCGGTGCATCACCACGCCGGTTCGTGCAGCGCAGGTGAGATCGACGCACTCGTTCACCGTGGCGAACACGTCGGTGTCGGTCGCCGTCACGTCGGCCACGTCACCCTGAAAGCCGCGCGACTTCTCGCTGAACGTCTTGCTCACTGCATTCCATTCCCAGATCGCGCCGAAGTCGCCCACCACGCGGGCCTGCGTGCCCGACGAGAAGATGCCGCGCGGCACCTGTTGCCCGCGCAGATGGAAGGCCGCCCACACCGTCGTCGGCGCGGGAACGCCGGCGTCAATCACGCCCGCGTCGAGCCCGGCGTCGAGCTCACCGGCGTCGGGAACACCCGCATCGAGTTCACCCGCATCGACGACGCCCGAGTCCACCCCCGCGTCGACGTCAGCGCCCGCATCGGTCGCCATCGGCGCGCCCTGGCTGCGCACCAGCACCACGCCTCGCGCTGGAGGCAGCGGCTGCGTCAGAGGCCGCGTGCCCCCCACGAAGATGCGCCCGTCGAACACGGCGAGTGAAGTGGCCTTCACGATCGGCGTCGAGGTCGGCAGCGCCTCGGCCACCCAGCCCGTGCCCACGAAGTGCCACAACCGGTTGCCGCCGACGGCCCAGGCTTCGCCGGTCGTGAAATCGATCACCTGCGCCGCGTCGAGCTTCACCGCCAGGCGCGTGTCGTAGAGCGAGTCCCACACGCGGCGCGCGGGGTCCCACTGGTAGATGCTCCCGAGATCGCCGACCACCGTGAAGCCGCCCACGCCGTTGCCGATCACCGACAAGAGCGCCTCGAACGAAGGGTGGTATTCGGTGGTCCACCCTCCGTCGCGGCGAATGACGACCTCGTTGCCCACGCCTACGCCCATGCCGTGCGTGCCGTCGAACCAGAGGAAGTTCAGCTCGCTGATCTGCGTGGGCGGGAAGACGCGCAGGGCCGGCGCGTTGGTGCCCTTGAACTCCACCAGCACCCCTCCGCCGTTGACCTGGCCGATCGCCACGGCGTCGGTCAGCGTGGTGCCCCCGACGCCGCGCAGGTTCATTCCAGGGTACGAGAACGCGCGCTGCCAGTTCGAGCCTGACTCGAGCAGCACCGTGCCGTTGTTTCCCGCGTACGCCGTGCCGAGGCCCGCTGGCGCGAACGCGCCGCCGTACAAATCGTTGCCGGTGGGGAAGGGGTTCTCGTGCAACCACGTGCCGGGGCCGACGGTCGTGCCCTGCACGTAGACCTTCGCCTGCGCCGACTGCATGCCCGAGCGTACGGTGACCGTCGCGATGCCCGGGTCGAGGGCGGTGAGCAGGCCCAGCTGGTCGATCGACGCCACGCGCGGGGGCGCAACGGACCAGGTGATCATCGCCCCATCGATGGTCTCACCCGTGGGCGACACCACGCGAGCGGTGAACTGCTGCGTGCCGCCGACGCGCAGGTTCGCCTCTTCGGGGGTGATCTCGAGGCGCGCGACGTTCGGCTCCGAGGGGGAGGTGACCCAGAACAAGCCGAGCTTGTCGGTCTTCGCCTCGACGTTCGGCACCGGCATCATGTTGGTCTTCACACCCGGAAGCGCGCTGTAGGCCTCGCTGCCGAGCTGCCGGCGCATGTCGTAGGTCCCGGGATCTACGCCAGCGATGAGGCGATCTTCGATCCACGGGAGAAAGAGCGTCAGCGGCGCCCGGGGCACCAGGCTCGAGGGCGACAACCGGTAGCCAAAGCTGATCCGCTTGCGCATCGGCACGTCGGGGATGCCGGTGTCGACGATGGTCACGAAGATGCGCTGCTCTTCGGTGAAGGCGCCCGCCGGCACCTCGATGCCGTAGCCGTTGCGGAGGAAGAGGCCGCCCCGCGGGCCAACGAGGATCTCGTTGTCCATGCCGCCGTCGCCGAAGTCGAGGGGAGGAGGGCAGGCAGACAGCACGACGGCCAGCGGGAGCAGCCAGAACAGGCGGGGAAACGACATGGGGTGGGGTGGCTCCTTCGGCCGCTCGTGGATCGCGCGGACACTACCTGAAACCGGCGCCGCGGAAATCACATGGGTCGGTTGAACGTTTCTGGGCCTGCGTTACCGAAAGGACCTCCATGCGCCACCTCATCCTCTCCCTCGTCGTCCTCACCAGCTCGCTCTCTCTCGCCGCGGACCCCCCGACGGCGGGGCAGGTCGTCAACGTGCCCACGCTGGCCCCCCTCATCGACTCGGTGAAGGGAGCCGTGGTGAACCTCGATGTCGCACGCCGCGCGAACGACCAGGTGCGGCTCATGCGGCGACGGGGAGGCCCCAGCGAAGAGGCGCCCATCAACCAGGGCAGCGGCTCGGGCTTCATCATCGATCCGCGGGGGCTGGTGCTCACCAACAACCACGTCGTGGAAGGCGCCCTCACCATCAAAGTGCGGCTCGACGACGGGCGCTCGCTCGACGGCTCGGTGCTCGGTCGCGACCCGCTCACCGACGTCGCGCTGGTGAAGCTCACCGGCAAGTTCGACACGCTGCCCTTCGTGAAGCTGGGTGACTCGGGCGGCATGAAAGTGGGTGACTGGGTGGTCGCCATCGGCAACCCCTTCGGGCTCGCGCAGAGCGTCTCGGCCGGCATCATCTCGGCCAGCGATCGGCAGATCGGCGCGTCCCGATACGACCAATTCCTTCAGACCGACGCGGCGATCAACCCGGGCAACTCCGGCGGCCCGCTCTTCAACCTCAAGGGCGAGGTGATCGGCATGAACACCGCCATCATTGGCGCGGCCACGGGCATCGGCTTCGCGGTGCCGGCGAACTTGATCAAGGCCATCGTCCCCCAGCTCGAGAAATCGGGCTCGGTGACGCGCGGCTGGCTGGGCGTCGGCATCCAGGACGTGTCGCCGGCGCTCGCGCGCGCGCTCAACGTGCCCGGCAAAGACGGCGCGCTCATCACCTCGGTCAACGACGGCAGCCCTGCGTCGAAGGCCGGCATCAAGGAAGAAGACGTCGTGGTCACCATCGACGGTGAACACGTCTCCTCGTCGTCGGCGCTCACCCGCACGGTGGCGCTCAAGCGGCCCGACGCGACGGTGAACGTCTCCGTCATTCGGCAAGGCAAGCCGGTCGAGCTGAAGGTGAAGCTCGGCGTGCGGCCCGATCTCGAGAACCTCGGGGACACGCGCGGCAAGCAGTCGAGCTCGAACGACTCGCAGCGCCTCGGCATCGCCTTCCAGGACATGGACGCCCGGCTCGCCGAATCGGCCGGGCTCCCTCGCGCGGGCGCGCTGGTGATTGAAGTCGTGCCGGGCTCGCCTGCCGACGAAGCGGGGCTCCAGCGCGGTATGACTGTCGTGGAGCTCAACCGAAAGCCTGTCAAAGGTCGTGACGATCTCCTCTCGGGGCTCAAGACGCTGACCATCGGGTCTGTCGCCCTGTTTCGGGTCGTGCTGCCTGGCTCGTCTGGCAACACGCTGATCGCGCTCGAGGTGCCTTGAGGCACAGCTGTTTTGAAATCAGTCGATCGGAGCGCGCCTGTCCTGCATCGGGTGGAGCGTGCGTGCCCCACTCGAGTCAAAACCACCACGGACTGCCATGCTTAACTCCCGAGTGACAGGTCGAGTGACGGTTGGCCCTCCGCTTGCTTCACAGACTGACGGGAGCTTGAAGATGTCCACCAAGACGGATGACACCAAAGTCGCAGTCGTCGGCGAGCAGGAGGCGAAACAGCCTCTGGTCATGCCTGTGACCCGTCTGGTTTCGCGCCCCTCCGTTCGCATCGTCGATGGCGTCTTGTCGGCGGTGAAAGAGGTTGAACGGTCGGCAGCCTGACATTTCTTGCGAGCCCCTCACCGCCGCGCACCTGCACCATTTCTTCTGCACACAAGGTCGTCTCGTGTGCGCGGAACAGAGGGTCACCTGATGTAGTGTCACGCTTGCTCGTGAGTGGTCGCGCATGCTACCTCCGCCGCGTCCGAGGCCGATTTACCGGCCCCGGGTGCGATCTGAGGGGCGCGAAAACATGCGAATCAAGCGGCTCGACATCACCGGCTTCAAGTCGTTCATGGATCGTGTCGTCATCGGCTTCGATGACGGCGTGACGGGCGTCGTCGGCCCGAACGGCTGCGGCAAGTCAAATGTGGTCGACGCCATTCGCTGGGCGATGGGGGAGCAGAGCGCCAAGAATCTCCGCGGCCGCGGCATGGAAGACGTGATCTTCAACGGCTCCGAGACGCACGCGCCGTTGTCGATGGCCGAAGTGACGCTCACCTTTTCCGTCGAAGAGGGCGACGTGCTGCCCGACACGCTCGTCGGCTTGCCCGAGGTCTCGGTGACGCGCCGGCTCTTCCGCTCGGGCGAGTCCGAGTACCAGATCAACAAGACCACCTGCCGCTTGCTCGACGTGACCGAGCTCTTCCTCGGCACGGGCGTCGGCACGCGCGCGTACTCGATCATCGAGCAGGGCCGCGTCGGGCAGATCGTCAGCTCGCGCCCCGAAGATCGCCGCACCATCATCGAGGAGGCCGCCGGGGTGACGAAGTACAAGGCGCGCCGCCGCGCCGCCGAGCGGAAGATGGAATACACGCAGCAGAACCTCCTGCGCGTGACCGACATCGTGGTCGAGCTCGAGCGCCGCCTCGACTCGCTCGAGCGCCAGGCGAAGAAGGCCGAGAAGTACAAGCGCCTCAAGGCCGAGATGCGCGACATCGAGCTGCACTCCAGCTCGCACCGCTGGCTCGAGCTGCAGGCCCAGAAGAAGGTGCTCGACGAGCGCCTCACGGTCGCCAGCGCCGAAGAGAAAGCCGCGTGGGAACAGGTTCGCACGCTCGAGAGCGGCATCGCCGGTCGCCGCACCGGGCTCGAGACCGATTCGTTGGCGTTGGAGCAGCTGTCGGCCGACGTCTTCGCGCTCGAGGGCCAGGTGCAGCTCGACGCCCAGAGCATCTCTCACTGGAACGAAGATCTCCTCGCCACCCAGCAGCGCGTCGCCGCCGCCGACCTCGAGCTGACCGAGGTCACCGCCCGCAGCGAGCAGGCCCAGCTCGACAAGACCGTGGGCCTCGCCGAGCTCGATCGCATGGGCGTCGCCTCGAAGGAAGACGAGGTCGCGCTCGCAGTGAAGGAAGAAGAGCTGCGCCGCTCGACCGCGCTGGTCGCCGACGTGACGCTGCGCCTCGAGACCGATCGCCGCACGCTGGTCGAAATCGCCACGCGCATCGCCAACCACGAGTCGAAGCTGCAGGGCCTCGAGCAGCGCCGCGCCGAGATGACCGAGCGCCAGGAGAAGCTCGCGCTCGAGCTCGAGCGGCTCAAGGCCGAAGAAGCCCAGCTCGACGCCGCTCGCAAAGACGTGCTCTCTCGCGTCGAGCAGGCCCGCCAGCTGTCGATGGAGCTGAGCCAGCGCCGCGGCGAAGAAGAGGCGACCTTGCAGCAGGTGCGCGAGGCGTTCGCCGAAAACGAGGTGATGGTGACGGCGGTGCGCGAAGAGCTCGCCGATCGCCGCAGCCGTCTGACCTCGCTCGAAGAGATCGCGCGCAACTACGACGGCTTCGATCGCGGTGTTCGCGCGGTGATGGCGCACGCCGGCCCCGAGCCGCGCGTCGCCGGTGTGTTCGGCCTCGTCTCTGACGTGGTGTCGGCGCCCTCTGAATTCGAGCAGGCCGTCGAGGCCGCGCTGGGCGAGAAGCTGCAGCAGGTCATCGTCGAGACGCCCGAGCGCGCGATGGGCCTCGTGTCGTGGCTCAAGTCCAGCCACGAGGGTCGCTCCACCTTCCTCCCCGTCGTCGCCGCCCCCGTCGAGCTCTTGCCTGCGCTCGAGGGCGCGGTGATGGCGGAGACCACGGTGACGGTGAGCGACGAGGTGGTCAAGCCGCTCATCGCGCAGCTCCTGTCGGGCGTGGCGATCGTCGAGAATCTCGACACCGCGCACCGCATGGCGCTGACGCACGCCCACTACACGTACGTGACGCGTGAGGGCGACGTGCTGCGGCCGGGCGGGGTGATCACCGGCGGCGTGATGGAAGGGCCGGCCGTGGGCGCGCTGCAGAAGAAGCGCGAGATCGCCGACCTCCAGATCGACGTGAAGCGACTCGAAGAGCGTTACAACGAGCTCATCACGCGCCACTACGAGCTGCAGAAGCAGCAGGGCCACTCTGAAGGCCTGATCAAGGGCCTCGAGAAGAACACCCACGCGGGCGAGGTCGAGCTTGCGGGCCACGAGAAAGATCTGCACTCGGCGGGCTCGGGTCTCGTGAAGCTGCGCGAGCGCATCAGCCACACCCAGAACGAGAGCGAGCAGCTGATCTCGGTGCTCGGCTCACTCGAGTTCGAGCTCGAGACCTCGCGCGGTGAGGTGATGCACGGTCAGACCGATCGCGGCCTGCGCGACGAGCGCGTGGCGCTGTTGGCCGGTGAGCGCGAGACGCTCGAGCAGCGCATCGCTTTGCTCTCGACTGAGTTGACCGAGCTCAAGGTGAAGGTCGCCTCGGTGTCGGAGCGTGGTGAAGCCGCGCGCCGTCGGGTCGACACGCTGGCCGAGCAGGTGGTCGAGCTCAGCGAGCGCGCGACGCGCCTCAGCCAGTCGCGTGACGAGGGCAGGGCGCACCTCGAGGTGCTCGAGGCGAAGCTGGCCGAGACCGCCGTCGAGCGCGGTGAGCGGCAGGAAAAGCACGTGCAGCTCAAGGCGGTCTACGACGAGCGCAAGGCGGCGCACGCTGCGCTGCAGACCCGCGTGAGCGACGAAGAAAACGCACTGCGTGAGGTGCGCGGCACGATCGACGGCCTGACCCAGTCGTTGAGCTCGATGACGCTGACGGGGAAGGAACTGCAACTCGAGCTGGAAAACCTCGTCAGCAACGTCGCCGAGCGCTTCCAGTTCAACCTGATCGAGGCGGTGTACCAGTACCACCTGCTCCCGCCGCTCGCGCCCGAGTCGCAGGAAAAGCTGAAGGATCTGCGCGGGCAGGTCGAGCGCATGGGCGAGGTGAACGTCACCGCGATCGAAGAGCACCAGGAGATCAAGGATCGCTACGCCTTCCTCTCGAAGCAGAAGGGCGACCTCGAAGACTCGCTGCGCCAGCTGCGCGACGCGATTGAGAAGATCGACGAGACCAGCCGTCAGCGGTTCAAGGAAACGTTCGACATCGTCAACGAGAAGTTCCAGCAGGTCTTCCCGCGGTTGTTCGGCGGTGGGCGCGGCTCGTTGATGTTGACCAACCCTGCGCCGGGTGAAGAGCCGGGCGTGGAGATCCTCGCGCAGCCGCCGGGCAAGAAGCTGCAGAGCATCGGCCTCTTCTCGGGTGGTGAGAAGGCGCTGACGGCCGTGGCGTTGATCTTCGCCATCTTCCTCATCAAGCCGACGCCGTTCTGCCTGCTGGACGAGGTCGACGCGCCGCTCGATGAAGGCAACGTCGGTCGCTACAACGACATGGTGCGTGAGATGAGCAAGGGCTCGCAGTTCATCCTCATCACGCACAACAAGCGCACGATGGAGGTGTCGGACACGCTCTACGGCGTCACGATGGAAGAGCCCGGCGTCTCCAAGCTCGTGTCCGTCAAGCTGCGTCAGGCCGTCGCGGCGAACACCGACACGCAGGTCGCCTGAGCCTTTCGTTTTGCCGACCCACCTCGAACTCGAGGGCTTCGAGCGCGAGCTGCGCGAGCTCAAGGCCGAAGTCATGGCCTCGCTGGGGCCCGATGATCTCGCGCACCTGAAGAAGCTCGAGCGCTGGGGGCGCTGGAGCACGCTTGCCGGTTACGCCACCGCGTGGACGTTGCCCAACCCCGTGACCATGGCGCTGCTCTCGACGGGCTCCATGGCGCAGTGGACGATCCTCGCGCACCACGTGCTGCACAAGGGCATGGATCAGGTGCCGGGCGTGCCCGAGCGGCTGACCTCGAAGGGCTTCGCGCGGGGCTTGCGGCGGTGGCTCGATTGGCCTGACTGGCTCGTCCCGGAAGCGTGGATTCACGAGCACAACGTGCTGCACCACGCGTACACCAACGAGCCCGCAGACCCGGATCTCGTCGAACTCAACCTGGGCACACTGCGCGCGGCGAAGGTGCCGAAGCTGGCCAAGCACCTCGCCGTGGCGTGGTTCGCGCTCACCTGGAAGCTCTCGTACTACGCGCCCAACACGCTCCAGGTGTTGGGCCGCAAGCGCGAGCGGGCGTCAGCCGACATTCGCAGCGACGGGCGTGGTGACGAGACGCTGCTCGACGGCTTCGACCCCCGGATCGCCGAGGCGCGCGAGCTGTGGCTGCGCTCGATCCTCCCGTATGGCCTCGGTCGCTTCCTCGCGGTACCCGCCCTCTTTGCGCCGCTGGGGCCGTGGGCGGTGTTCTCGGTGTTCGTGAACTCGCTGGGCGCCGAGCTGCTCACCAACCTCCACACCTTCGCGATCATCACGCCCAACCACGCGGGTGACGATCTCGAGCGCTTCGACGGGCCACCGAAGGGGAAGGGTGAGTGGTTCGTGCGGCAGGTGCGCTCGTCGGCGAACTTCACCACCGGCGGCGACGTGAACGACTTCCTTCACGGCTTCCTCAACTACCAGATCGAGCATCACCTCTTCCCCGACCTGCCACCGCGCCAGTACCAGCGCATCCAGCCGCGGGTGAAGGCGATCTGCGAGAAGTACGGCGTGCCCTACGTGCAGGAGCCGCTGTGGAAGCGCGTTCGCCAGCTCTGGGGCGTGGCCGTCGGCGACCGCAGCCACCCCGCGGTTCAGCCCCCGTAGCTCACGAGCAACGCATCGACCTGTTCGCGCAGCGCTCGCCCCTTCGAGTCGAGAGGAAACGCGAGCTGCACGCGCGCGGGCTCGAGCGTCGACGCCTCGGGGTCCTTCCGCGACAACACGATGAACTCGCCGCTGGTCGAATCGGTTCGCACCGACTCGCGAGGCAACCACGCCCCATCGCACGCCGACGTCAGATGTTCCCCGAGCCCGTTCCACCGGCCTTCGGGCACGTGGGTGAGCACCTGCAACACCTCGTCGCGTGGCGGCGCGTCACCCGTGGCGCGCGTGCTCAACGCCCGCACCACCGCGTCGAAGCGCCCTTCGGGAATGAACAGTACGCCATCGAGCGTGAGCAGCGCGTGGCCCTTCGTGTTGCTGTCCTGTTTGCGCGCCTCGCAGATCGCGTGACGTCGCGGCTTGCGCTCGAGGTTCTCGAGCCAGGTGCTGCGCAGGAGCTCGAGCCACGACGCCAGGCGCTTCGCTTCGCGGGTGTCGAGCTCGTACGCCTCTCCACCCGCACGCACCTCGACCTTCGATGACTGTGCGTAGATCGCGGTGATGTTCGAGTGGCGCACGTGCCGTGGTGGGTCCCCAGGGAGGAAGACCCGCTCAGGCGTCAGCTGCCACTGGCTGGCGCGGCTGATTCGGTAGATCCACAGGAACGCCACCGCGAGCACGGCCGCGGGCAGCCACGCCTGCATCAGCGCGCCGAGCAGCAGTGGAATCACCAGCCCGAAGATCGCGAGTACGCCGCCCGACATGTGCGCCGATTCCATGAGCACCAGCTCGTTGGGTTGCGGCGCGCGCACTTCCGTCTCGGCGCGGTGCAGTGCGGCCGAGAGGCCTGCGCGAAGGGTTTGGGGGGGCGCCCCGAGCTTCGCGGTGAGCGCGTCTCCCAACCAGCCGAGGCGAATCGCGAAGAGGCGGGTGAGGGGGCCGGCCGATTCTTGAGGCTCGAGCGCCTCGAACGCTGAGCTGAGCTTCGGCATCTGGAGAATCGCTTCGCGCAGCGTGGCGAGATCGTCGTCGTCGAATTCCTCGCGGTTCAACGCTCTCACGCACGAATCGAGCAGGTGCAGCCCGTCTTCGAGCAGCTCGACCTTGCCTTCCATGCGCGTCCGTAAGTCCGCGTCGATGTTGGAAGATTCGGGTGGGCGAAGGTGGGTCGTCACGCGAGACAGGATTCCACAGATCGAATTTCAGGGTGCCTCGTTTCAGAACTCACCGAACGCACTTCCTTCCGCCGCGTTCGACACCCTCACCAGGAGTTCACACATGTTCCGCAAGACCCTGCTCGCCGCGTGCGCGGTTGCGTTCACTGCTGCCCCCAGCTTCGCCGACACGAAGGCCGACCCGAAGCCAGTCATCGAGTCGAAGATCTCCGGGGAGCCGAAGATTCAGATCGCGATCCTCCTCGACACCTCGGGCTCGATGGACGGCCTCATCAACCAGACCCGCGAGCAGCTCTGGCGCATCGTGAACACCTTCGCGACCGCGAAGAAGGAAGGGAAGCGCCCGCGCCTCGAGCTCGCGCTGTACCAGTACGGCAACGACAGCATCCCGGCGACCGCGCACCACGTGCAGAAGATCGTCCCCCTCACCACCGACCTCGACAAGGTCTCGGAGGCGCTCTTCAAGCTCTCGACCAACGGCGGCAACGAGTACTGCGGCGCGGCCATCTCGCATGCTCTCGGTGAGCTCGAGTGGTCGGCGAACCCGAAGGATCTCAAGCTCATCTACATCGCCGGCAACGAGCCGTTCACGCAGGGCCCCATCAACTTCCGCGACTCGGTGAAGGCGTCGATCGGCCGGGGCATCGTGGTGAACACCATTCACGCCGGCAACGAGGCGGTGGGCGTCGCCGAAGGCTGGTCGGAAGCCGCGAAGCTCGCTGACGGCAACTTCCTCTTCATCGACAGCAACCGCGCCGTGGCGCGCGTCGACGCTCCGCAAGACGTCGAGCTGGCGAAGCTCTCTCAGGAAATGAACAAGACGTACATCGCGTACGGCAAGCGCGGCCGTGAGTCGCAGGCCCGCCAGGAAGCGCAGGACATGAACGCCCGAGGCATGAGCGCCTCGAGCGCGTCGACCCGCGCCGCCGCGAAGGCCTCGCCGATGTACAAGAACGACAGCTGGGACCTCGTCGACGCCAAGAAGGAAGGCAAGCCGATGGCCGCCGTGCCCGTCGAGGAGCTGCCTCCCGAGATGCAGAAGCTCAACGAGAAGGAACGCGATGAGTTCGTCGCCAACAAGGCGAAGGAGCGCGCCGAGATCCAGTCGAAGATTTCGAAGCTCAACGCCGAGCGTGAGCAGTACGTGCAGAGCGAGCTGAAGAAGCGCGCGAAGGATGGCGCCAAGACGATGGACGACGCGCTCATCGAATCGGCGAAGGGCCAGGCAGAGAAGGCGGCCTTCAGCTTCTGACCACGTTCTCCCTCTCCCTGCGCAAGCGGGGAGAGGGCCGGGGTGAGGGGCCCCGCCTCAGCGCATCACCCACACCAAATCCCTTCCCATCCGATCCACACATTCGTCGTACGCAGCTGCTTCCCCTTCCGTCCCGTCGAACGCCTTCGGATCGTCGTACGGCAGAGACACCCGCCGCGTTGCTCCTGGAACGAAGGGGCACGCGGCGTCTGCCTGTCCGCACACCATCACGGCGACGAAGTCTTTCCTGGGCAGCGACGAGTGATCGAGCGCCTTCGAGAACACCGGCACCGGCGCCTCGAAGAGACTGATTCGCGCACGCTGTTCGGCAACTTCAACCCCAACCCGTTGCAGCGCAGCGAGGGCGCGCCGGTCGAACTCGGTCGCCTCGGTGCCTGACGAGAAGCACTGCACCTGGCCGCGCCCATGCCAGCGGGCCGCCGCCCAACCCACGAGGTGCGCGATGTGACTGCGCCGTGAGTTGTGGGTGCACACGAAGACCAACTGATCGCTCAGCGAACTCCGCAACACCTCGAGCCGCTCAGGCGAACTCCACGGCCCAGCGGCTTCCCATCGAGCGAGCGCCTGAGCGAGCAGTGCACTTACGACGAGCCGCTCATTCCCCATGCCCGAGGCCCCGCGCAGCGAAGCCGCCCACTCCGGCTCGCTCTGCTTGCCTTCACCGCGAACGAAGTACCCGTGCAGCGTGACGAGCGAGAAGCGGACCTTCTTCCCCAACGCATCGTCGAGCGCAGCCATCGTCGACTCGTCTTCGGCGCTGAACGAATCAGGCCCAACGGGGTGCGAGTGCGCGAGCTCGACGAGCTCGTCCCGGCGAGACCAGATCGCTTCCCAACGAGCGCGCGAATCGGCGAGGGCGAGCGGCGACTCGGAGGTATCGCTCCAGAGCACGGTGTCTTTCGCGCCGAGGAGGAAGAACACTTCACGTTTCATGGGGTACCCGCTCCATCACCAACCGAGGAGCCGCCCTGCGTTCGTTCGCACCACGCGATCGTACAGGTCGGCCGGGACGTCGCCCTGCCCTTTGCACGCCGCCACCGTTGTCGACTTCAGCTCGAGGCCGCGCACCGTGACGGTGCCCGAGCAGGTGTCTCGAAAGGTCTGCTCGCTGCCGAACTTCCCGGTCAACACGTGATTCCATGACGCCATGGTGGCCGGCAGGCAAGGCGCACCGATGTCTGCGTCGGATCCCCAAACGAGCTGGTCGGGGTACTTCGCCATCAACGCCCGGGCGTTACAGCCAGCGGCCGAGAGGTCCTTGATCGCAGCCGCGGTGTCGAGCGTGAGCCCGGCATCGAGCAAGGTCGTCAACGCGTCCGCGTCAGCCGTCAGGAAGCCCAGGTGCGCGATGACGATGCGACGCGCGGCCTCTCGGGACAGCGAGCTCTTCGCCCAGGCCGCGAACTCCAGCAGCTGGTCTTTGGTGACATCGGCGCAGCTGCGCACCGTCTGCTGCACGGGGTCGAAGCACGTCTCGGTCGCGCCGCCGAAGTCACGCATGTGCGTGAGCCAGACGGCCTTCTTCGTCTCGACGACGTGCTTCACGAGCGCCCGGTAGTCGGGCTCGAAGCCCAGAAAGCGCGCTCCGGCCGTCGCCTGGCACTCGCCGTTTGCGTTGGTGTCCGCAGGGCTCACGGAGGGACACGCGCCGTTCAGCCGGTTCCAGGCGCCCACCCAACGGAGCGCGTCACCCTGCGCGGGGTTGTTCGCGAACGTCTTGCCTGAGTGATCCTTGAAGCCCTTCGCACCCAGAGCGAGCTGTGCATCGGCATCGGCCTGACAGCGGGAGATCCATGCGGGGCCCCACGGTTCCTCCGCCCAGCAGGGAAGCGACGCAAACCAGGCGACCGTCGGTGTCTTCGTTGCGTGCAATCGGACCGTCTCGTTCTGGCGGGGAATGAAGGCTTGCTCCGCGGGCAAAACGCCCACCTTCTCGAGCACGGCGAAGTGTTGCAGCGAGAGCAAGACGCCAGCGACGTCGGTCCGGTCGCCCATCAGCTCGTTCCATCGGCTCAGGTCACAGCACGGCACGCCGTCACACGTCGTCGTGGGGAAGCAATGCAGGTGCAGGTCGATACCGCCTGGAGGAGGCGTCGTCGGCGCAGGGCTGCAGCCAGCCAGCAGCAGCGGGATCAGAAGCCGCAGCCATGTCCTCTCGTCACGCATGCGGTCCTCCACGACTGATTCGGGCTCGCGTCAGGGCTCTCTCAGAATCACCAGCCGGTGCGTCTCGATCGCCTCGCGAATCACGCCCGGCAATGAATCGAGCGTGACGAGCTCATCCGCCGGCGGATGACCAAGGCAGATCCCCGAATCGAGCACCCGCAGCGTGTCCTGGTCGACGATGCTGACGAAGCGCTCGCCCATGAACGCGAACACCACCTCGAGCTGCTGCGGCCCGGTGCGCCGCGTCGATTCCAGGTCGGCGCCTGCCTTGTCGAGCGCCGATTCTGCGCGAGCCTCTGCGTCATCACCCCGCCGTCGACGCTCATCCACGCGGGCTTGCCGCGCCGCTTCGAGGTCCGCGTGGTTCTGCGCTGCCGTGACGCGCGCACGCAGTTCCCGCATCTCGCGCTCAGTCTGTTCCCGCTCGGCGATGAGTGCGCGCACCACGGCCTCCGCACCCGCGGCACCCTCATCGGACACCCGCACCACGTGCCCACGCACCTCCAACGGAGCCACCGGCACGCCCATCTTCCGTGCCGTCTGTTCGATCAACGCGAACGCGAACGCCGCACGAAGCGGGGCGGGGACCCCTTTGAGCTCGCGCAGACTCGCCCCCGTGCCCAGGGCTTCGCGCACCGCCCCCTCGGCTTCGGACTCGAACTCGAGGCCTTCGAAGATGAGCCCTCCGCCATGCCAGCGGCGCGCTGTCGCCGGCGAGAACCGGGCCGCCTCTTCTTCAGGCAGCAACCGAACCGGCTCTGCCAGCGCACCATCGATGACCAGCCGCTCACGCCAGAGGAAGCCGCGCACGCGAGGGCGATCGTCGAGCGACGGCGCCTCGGCAGGACCCTTCACGTGCGCGATGCGACCCTTCAACTCGAACTCGTACCAACCCGCCTTCTCGGGTGGCGCCGCCAGCTTCAGTCGCCTCCCGGGCGCGTCGACGTTGCGGCCGCCCCACCACGGAGCGACCACCACATCGACCTTCCCGAGAAACTTCCGATAGTCGACCACGCGTCAGTTGGCCTTCAACTCGAGCAGCTTCGTCTTCATCACGCGCTCGACCCACCCGATCTGCGGCGCGGCGCCCACGGCCACCGGCGCATCGAGCAGCGCCTTGAGCACGCGCGTCACCTGGTACGGATCATCGAACTGCGAGACGTTCACTTCGCTGAACGGCACCTTCATGAACGCCGCACCGCTGCGCACCGTGTTGCCCCGCGCGCCGTGACCCGCAACCGACACCAGCATCGCCATCGCCGACACCTCGTACGCACACTCGCGGAACGCGCGCGCGAACTGATCGCCCGCCTCACCGGCCTCGTCGCCGACGACGATCACCACCAGCCGCGAACCCGCGGGGAAGCGCACGTCGGCCGCATGGAGCGCCCGCACCGCCGCACCATGCGTCGTGCCTCCGTTGGCGTTGATGTCCTTGAGCATGTGCTGCACGGCCGCGCGCGAGGCAGCCTTGGGGCGCAGCACGGTGCCCATGGTGTCGAACGTCGCGATGTTCAGCTTCTCGAGCGGGAACCCGGCGAGGATCTTCGACAGCGCGTCCTTCGACTGCTCGATCGCGCCCTGCATCGAGCCCGACTTGTCGATGAGGAACATCACGCGCACGTCCACGTCCTTTGTGGCCTCGGTCACCGCCGCGCGCGCTGCGTTGTCGGCAGCAGTCTCGAGCTTCTCGCGGATCTCCTTGCTGCGAACGTTCTTCGCGATGTTGAGCGCGCGCTGATCGGTCGCCGTCGCCACGGCCTTCTCCCAGCGCGCGCGGATCTCGAGGTCAGCCATGAGGCCGAGCTCCTCGAGCGTCGGAGTCAAGATGCGCAGGTCCTTGTCCGACAGCGAGGGCAGCACCGCCGCCATGATCGCCGGCGTGAGGCCAACGTCCTTTGGCAGACGACCGACCACGTCCTTGTACGAGAGCCGCTGCGTCTCGACCGCTTCGCAGATCTCGGCCTCAGTGAGCCCGTCGAACCGCTCCTGCTTCGCCAGCTTGAGCTCACCCAATCCCACCTTGCGGTGCCCCGCAGCCGACTGCTTCTGCTTCCACCCGAGGATCTCGAAGAACGCCTGGCTCGCGGGCTTGTAGCCACACTTGCGCGAGAGGTCCTTGATGGTCTCCTTGAAGCCCGCCTTGACGAGCCCCTTCAGCATCGCCGGGTTGTTCTCGCGGATCTCGAGCCACTTCTGCGCCGCGCGCTTCCAGCGACCGAGCGGCGCCTTCTTCGACGCGGGATCTCCGAAGCCGGCCTTGCGGTTGAGCGCGGCGATCTGCGGCGTCTCGAGCAGCTGTGCGACACGCAGCACGGCCTTGGGCGTCATCATGCGCGCCGACTTCTTCTCGTAGAACAGCAGCATCGCCTCACCGAGGCGGCGGAGATCGTCGTCGTAGAACGCGACCGAGCCGTCGTCTTCCTTCACCGGCTGACCCGAGCGCGACTGCACCAGCATCAACGCCGCGCACGCGACCTTGAGATCGCGCCAGTCGGTCTCGACGAGCGAGTAGCTCGCGAAGTGCGACGCGAGGTCGAGGTTCAGCTTGTAGATCTCGAGCAGCTTTTCGTAGAGGCGCACCGCCGCGCTGACGTGCAGACCGGGCGCGACGTCGACGGCCCCCTTCGGCCGCGGGGCCCCCTTCTTCGGGCGCGCCTGCCAGGTGCCGTTGACCTCGATGCCGGGGCGGTTGTGCCAGAGGTGGGCCGAGCTCGAGAGCACGAGATCGAGCAGCTTCTCGGCGGGGCCGAGCTGCGCTTCGGGGAGGAGGGGCTTTGCGGTCGCCATGGGTCGTCAGTCTCCTGTCAGGCAGGGGGGGACGGCCACGACTTTTGCGCCCTGACGCGGCCTGCGCAGTACGTTCCCGAGCATGGCCCCGACCGAGAGGGACGAAGAGAAGGGCAGACAGTTGCTCAGTGCGGTGGAGCGCCTCGTGTCGAGCAACGAGACGCTGCGGGGCGAGAGCGCCGCGTGTGAAGCGAAGGCGAAGGCGCGCGCTGCCGAAGCGAGCAAGAACAAGGACACGCTGCGAGGGCTGATCGCGCAGGAACTCACACGCACGTACTCGAACAGGGCGGCCATCGCGGGCGGTGCGTCGGCCTTGCCAGCGTTGATCCCTGGAATCGGGTCGATCGCCGCTGGTCTCGCAGGCACGTTCGCCGAGCTCGCCTACGTGCTGAAGACAGAAGTCGAGCTGTGCCTCTCGATCGCGCACGTCTACGGCTTCGACATCGACGATCCGCGCGAGCGACAACTCGCGTTCCTGCTCGCGGCCGTCGGCACCTACGACGCGGGCGGGAAGAACTTCTTCGCCGACGTGGTGCGCGCGGAAGGCGTCGCGATCTGGAACTACGGCCCGCGCGTGCTGGCGCGCATGATCGTCAAAGCGATGACCGCGCTCGCCCTCGGCTACGTGTGGCGCGGCTTCGTGAAGATGGTTCCCGTGCTCGGGGTCGCCATCGGCAGCGGCATGAACAAGGTGCTCACGCAGCGAGTGGGCGAGCGCGCGGCGCGCGACTTCATGACCCGCCGCGAGTTGATGCAAGAGGATCCGACCGCGCCGAAGGCGAAGCCCGTCGCGAAGAAGAAGACTGCCTCGCGGAAGAAGAAGCCCGCGAAGAAGGAGTGACGATGCGGTGGACCGCGGCGCTGTTGACCCTCTCGCTCGGCCTCGTTGGCTGCGCGCGAACCGATGACCCCAACGAGCTGGAACTCACCTACTACTACCTGCGCTTTTGACGCGTCTGCGACGCGACGCGGGCCGCCGTGAGCGGCCTCGAAACTGAGCTGCACGGCCAGGTGACGGTGCGCACGGTGGAGCACCTCAACCCGGAAGCGAAGGCGGTGGTCGCGCGCTTCGGCTGGGCGACCCATGGCCTCGTGCTGCGCCGCGGCTCGAAGATTTTGTACCAGGCGAGCGATCACCGTGCGAACGGGTATGACGCGCACGTGGCGGTGCGAGAAGCGCTCGGGTTGCCGCTCGACTGTCGATGAACGCTGCGACGAAGGAACTGCAGTCTGCCCTCGAGGCCACGACGCCGATGGACTCGGTGTTGGCGCTCGCTCGTGCGTGGCGCGTGTTGCCGTCGAAGCGCATCGCGCGCGTGTGTCGGGAATTCTCGGCCTTGTTGAGGGACGAGGCCGTTGAAGGGGCGAACCAGGCGGCGCGCGAAGAAACGTGGCTGTCGATCGCTGGCAAGCGAGATCCGCGCGACCTCGGTCGTTTGCTGCTCACGCCCTGGAGCCGCAACGCGAAGGACGCCCGCCGACGCCTGGAAGCCCTTCGCGGGTTCGGCCCCGATCCGCGCGTGGTCGGGGCCCTGCTCGAGCTCGATACTGGCGAGCGCTACCTCACCGCCGAGGGGAACCAGTTCTGGGAGGAGGCCTACGAGCTGATGCTCGAGTGGGGGGCACCCGAGGCGGTGGCTCGAATCCCCAACTCGAGCACCGCGGCTGACGTCACCTCGCCGTTGGGTCTCGTCCGGTACCAGGCCGTGTTCGAGCCGCTGGTCGAGCGGTGGCTCACGAAGTGGCCTCGCGAGCCTGAGCTCTCGGCTGAGTTGAGCGCGCTGCTCGATCGCCTCGAGGTGCGGGTCGCTCCCCGTCGCGGTCTGCTCGAGGGGCTGCTTCGTGCGGTTCATGACTCGCCCGGTGATGAGAACCCGCGGCTGGTGCTCGCCGACGCGTTGGCAGAGCAGGGCGATCCCCGCGGGGAGTTCATCTCGCTGCAGCTCGCGCACGCAGGTGGTGGGCTCACGATGGGGCTGCGCGAGAAGATGGCTCGGCTGGCGAACGCGTCTGCAAACGCGTGGCTCGATGGCCTCGATCGTCAGGTGAGCCCGGTCGTCGTGTTTCACCGTGGCTTCGCATCAGAAGTGCGACTGGCCACGCGCGACCCTGACGCGACGCTGCGCGCCTGGCGGCTGGTCGAGACGATCGATCTCGGAGGGCTCGCGTTCTCGGTGAGTCGTTTCGTGGCGCACGAGAACCTGAAGGCGCTGCATTCCTTGCGCGGTGTGAGCAGCGCGACGCTGGCCGAGCTCGCTCGCAACGGGGCTGCACGCATCTGGAAGCTCATCGAACTGGAAGCGCTCGGCGGCGATCCTGTGCGGCGCCCCGTGTGGAGCGTTGACCGCCTGCGCATCAATGGCTTCGTCGATCAGAGCATGTGGTGGTTCACACGCTCAGGCCTCGCTGAGCAGACAGCGACTCCCGAGTTCGCGCTCACGCTCGGCTTCGGTCGCGTCGGTCCTGCAGTCGCCGCGCTGTGGGATCAAACCAGCTCGCGCGCCGTCGAGTTCACCGCGATGCCCGAGGCGTGGCCCGAGCCGCTCCCTGGTCGGTGGACGCTTCGGTTCGAGCGAACCCGTCCCCGCACGCCGGCACAGTTGCTGATCACGGTGAACGCCGACCAACCCGGCGAAGCGCTCGAGGACGCGCTGCGAAGCCTGCTGCCCGGCGTAGTCGACTCAGTCCGAGTGGTGACGCTCCTCAAACGATCGGCCGAATGGCGCGAGTCGCTCATGCAACAACTCCGCACCTGGCTCGAAGTCCAAAAGCTCAAGTCGGTCCCAACTCTCGAGCCGACACTCGCACCTCCACCGCCCCCGCCACTCATCTGGCGCTGACGAACACGAAGAACCTCCCTCTCCCTGCAACGCGGGGAGAGGGCCGGGGTGAGGGGCTCAGTTGGCGAATTGCTCATCCCGAATGATCGAGAGCGTCTCTTCCTCGCTCAGTCGCAGCCATCTCCGATCGAGAAGCGTCGCAATCGCCTCAGCCCTCTGGACGACCGTCAGTTCTCAAACACAGCGCGCAAGCGGGCCCACCATCGTGACTCACAACTTCAGTGTGCTGCAGCGCCAGTGAACTGAAAAGCGCCCCTCACCCCAGCCCTCTCCCCGCTGTGCAGGGAGAGGGAGTTAGAGGAGGCCGCGGTTCTTCACGTCGAGATACGCGTCGACACCCGCACTCGCGAAGCGACTCGGAGGGCCGCGAACCACCCGCGCGCCGCCCTCACGCAGCTTCGCCACCGTCGCCTCACCATCACGCTCGAGTCGCGACGCGACGACGCGCTCGTGGACGTCTTCGATCGTCACCGGCACCGAGTGCGCCACGTCGTGCAGCACCTGGTCCTGCAACGACACGATCATCGGCAGATGGCGCGGCACGAGCTTGCGCATCCGCGCCACGAGCGCCTGCGCCGCTTCGGGATCCAACAAGTCGGTGAGGAGCACCACCAGCGCCCGCCGGCTCCCACGCGCGAAGGTCTGATCGAGCGCCGCGCCGACGTCGCTCTCTTCGAGCGTCGCCTGCACTTCTGAGAGCGTCCTGGTGATCGTCGCGAGGTGCTCCAGCCCCCGCTGCGGGGGAAGCCACGCTTTCACCGTGCGGCCATACGCGCCGACGCCGACGAGGTCGCCCTGATCGAGCGCCACCCGCGCCAACCGCAGCGCCGCGTCGACCGCGTGATCCACTTTGCGACGCCCCTCGATTTCACCCGTCATGTGCCGACCGCAATCGAGCCAGATCACCACCTGCTGGTTCTGCTCCGGCCGATGCTGCCGAACCATCGCGCGCCCACGCCGCGCCGTCGCCTTCCAGTCGATCGACCGACGATCATCACCCGTCCGGTACTCGCGCAGCGACTCGAACTCGCGCCCCTCCGCGCGCACCCGCGTCACCTTCCGCGCCGCGTCTTCCTGCGCGCGCGCCAGCGTCAACGTGTCCTTCGAGAGCACCGTGAGATCGGGGAACACCTTGACCGGCGTCACCAGCTCGATCGTCACCTGTCGCGAACACAACCCCAGCGGCCCCAGCAACCGCACCGCAAGCGGCCCCACCTGCAACGGCCCTCGCGTCATCGGAGTCGCCCGCCACTCGACCACCGTCACGCCGCTCACCTCGAACGGCACGCGCGCGCCGTCGACCACCGGTCCCGGCGTCAACCAGTCACGCAGCTCCCCCCGCACCACGCGCTGAGCACCGGGCGCCAACCGCAGCTCGAGCCGCACCACGTTCGCGCGCCCACTCGACCAGATCGGCTCACACGTTCTGTCGATGATCAGCGCACTCGCGCGAGGCGCCGCGAAGAAGTCGGCCACCACCAGCCCCACCAGCACCAGATCGACGAGCAGCAGCACCGGCGCGATCTCGGGCGTCAACACCGCCACCGCCGCTGGAGCCAGCGTCGCCGCTGCGATCCACAACGACCGGCGGGTGGGCACCGGCCGGCCGAACGAGCTCACCTCGGCACCTGCACCTGCTCGAGCACCCGCGCGATCACGTCGTCGGCCGAGAGACCTTCGACCTCGGCCTCGGCCCGCAACATCAAGCGGTGGTTCAGCACCGACGGCGCGACCGCCTTCACTTCATCGGGGGTCACGAAGTCGCGCTGCAACAACGCCGCGCGCGCCTTGGCCGCCGCCAGCAGCGACTGCCCCGAGCGAGGTGACGCGCCCAGCTTCACGCGGCGATCCTCTCGCGTCGCGCGCACGAGCTTGAGCACGTATTCCACGATGCTCGGGTCGCACTTCACGTTCGCCGCGGCGAGCTGCAGTGCATCGAGCTCGCTCGCCTCAATCACCTTCGCGACGTCGATTCGCTTCCCGCCGCGCTCGTGCGTGCGCTGCAGCATCGTGCGCTCCGCCGCTTCATCAGGGTACCCGACCCGCACGCGCATCAAGAAACGATCGAGCTGCGCTTCGGGCAACGGGTACGTGCCCTCGAGCTCGAGCGGGTTCTGCGTCGCCACCACGAAGAACGAAGCGGGCAGGGGGTGCGAAGTGCCGTCGATGGTGACCTGGCGTTCCTCCATCGCTTCCAGCAGTGCGGCCTGCGTCTTCGGCGGCGTGCGGTTGATCTCGTCAGCGACGAGGATCTGCGTGAACACCGGCCCCTTCACGAGCTGAAACGAGCCGTCGTTGGGCCGAAACACGCTGGTGCCGATCACGTCGCTGGGCATCAGATCGGGCGTGAACTGAATGCGCGAGAACGCGAGCCCAAGTGCGCCCGCCAGCGTGCGCGCCGTCAACGTCTTCGCGACACCGGGCACCCCTTCGAGCAGCACGTGGCCGCGCGCCAGGAAGGCCGTGATCAGATCGGCCAGCACGCGCTCCTGACCGAGCACCACCGAGCCAAGCGCCTGCTCCAGCCGAACGAGCGCGCTCACTCAGCGACCCAGTTCTTTCAGCCCGAAGATCGTGCCGACGATCGAGACGATCGCCGAGATCAACGACAGGAACAGCCCGAACACCGGCTTCGAGACCCATTGCGTGTAGTTGCCGATCGCCGCCTGCGCCTCCGTCGAGTCCCACGAGAGCTTCATGTAGACGAGACACCAGACCCCGGAAAGGCCGACCGCGCCGAGCTGCGCCATCCAGGGGAGGATCGGGTTCAACGACGGCATCGCCTTGCGGGTGCGAATGATGATGCCCGCCAGCGCAACGCTGCCCAGCGCTGTCACCAGAATTCCGCTCGAGAACACGCCGAGCACGTCACCTTCGGCGACGGTCTCCTTCCACGGCAAGAACGTCGCGAGCACCATCACCGCGGTGCCGAACAAGGCCAGCTTGTCGGCCATGCCGAGCTCGAGGAGGTACTGCTTCGTCTGCGCCATCGCGTCGTTCGCATCGAGCGTGCGATCGACGACGAAGGCTTCCTTCTCGCGGCCCGCGTTCGCCTTCCAGTCTTCTTCGGAGATCTGCTCTCGCCAGTCGGGCACCTTCGTCGTCGCGCGGTAGCCCTTCTCGACGACCTCTTCTTCGACCTGCTTCTTCGGCGCCGGCTTCCTCTTGACGCCCGGCTTCGCACCGGTCTTCGGCGCGACCTTCTTCACGCCCTTCGAAATCACCTTCGGCTTCTTCGGAGGCGGAGGCGGCGCGTCGTCATCCGGCGGCGCCAGGTCAAAGAGAGAAGGATCCAGCACCGCATCGCAGCTCGGGCACACCGCCGCGTCATCGGCCACTTCGCTGTCGCAGGAGGGACAGTTCATTTCGCGCGCGGAGTGTAGACCGCCGCGACTGGATTGCACTCGACAAGCTGGGCAGGGGTCCCTACGACCACGCCATGCGTCACCTCCTCATCGCTTCGTTGTTCGTCGCCTCCGGCTGCGCCACCTGGACGTCTGATTCCAAGCCGCGAAAGACCGCCAACACGACCGCCAACGGCGCCAACAACCCCAATGGGGTCGCCCCGCAGCGCAGCGATCTGCAGGCCGTCGCCGATCTCGAAGATCGCCGCTCGCTGGGTGATGGCCGGTTGATGCAGCAGGCGATCTCCGAGCGCGACCCGTTGGTGCGCAAGCGCGCCTTCCTCGCGCTGGGCCGCATGCAGGACCCCAACACCGCCGGCGCGATGGTCGAGGGCCTGTCCGACCCCGATCCGGGCGTTCGCGGTGAGGCTGCGTTTGCCATCGGGCTGCTCGGCCTCTCGTGGGCTCCGCTCGCCGACGACGTGAAGGCCCGCCTCACCAGGGGCCTGCTGGAAAAGGAAGCCACCGAGACCGACGCCGCCGTGAAGCTCTCGATGCTCGAGGCGATGGGTCGAGTCGCCACCGCGCCACTCGCCGATCGACTCGTCGAACGCCTCACGCTGGCCGGCGATGTGCAGTCCCGCGCTGCGATCTCCATCGGCCTTCTGGCCAGGGCGAAGACGCCCATCCCCCCGCGCGCCTACGCGGCCCTCGCGCTGATGCTCAAGAAGGAGAACCCCATCGGCGTTCGCTACGGCGGTGCCTACGCGTTGCTGCAGACGAAGAACGCGACCGCGCGCCCATACCTCTTGATGTGCGCCGGCGACGACGCGTCTGAGATTCGCGCCCTCTGCGCCAAGGGGCTGGGCGACACCGGCACCGACATCGACGCCGTGACGCTCAAGAAGCTCATCGACGATCCCGACTACCGCGTGGCCGTCGAAGCGACCCGTTCGCTCGCCAGGCTGGCCGGCAAGTGCAAGTCCGCCGCGTGCCCTGCGTTGGGTGCGCTCGCCGATCTCAACTTCCGCGTCGAGCGCCTCGTGCGCGGTGACACCGTTGGTGGTGGCCAGCCCCTCCTCGCGCTCGCGCAGCAGGGGCTGCCCGCAGCGGGCAAGTCGTTGCTGCAATCGCTGCGCACGCAGATCGCCGCCGCGAAGAGCGCGCCCGATCAGAAGATCAAGACCGACGCCGCCAACCTCGACTGCCGCCTCGCCGCTGCGCTCGATCGCATCGGCGGCTCGATCACCGAGGTGATGACGTGCGGCCACGGCCTCGTCGACGAGCCCCGCCGGTTGCAGCTGGGCCTGCAGGCCCTGCAGGAAGCCGCGAAGAGCGGCACGGTCGACGGCAACAAGCTGAACCTCGAGGTGGCCTCGTTCGTGTTCCACGCCGACCCGCGCGTGAAGCTCGCTGCCGTCGAGTTGCTCGGCGAGCTCAAGACCCCCGCCGCGCAGGACAAGGTGCGCAGCCAGCTGCTCTCGGCCGATCTCGTGCTCGCCGCGGCCGCTGCGTCGTCGGCCGCCAAGCTCGGCGACAAGAGCCAGATCCCGCAGATTCGCCAGCTCGCCCAGAAGGCGCTCAGCGCCGTCGACATCGCGCCCACCGTGTCGGAAGCGCTGATGACCCTCGACGCGAAAGACGCCATTCCGGATCTCGAGGCGTGGCTCAAGTCGCCCAACGCGACGATCCGCCAGTCGGCTGCCGAGGCGCTCACGAAGTTGCAGGGCACTCCCGTCACCGCCGATCGCGTCGAGACCCCGATGGCCTCGCAGCGCCCGACCTACGCACCGAAGAACGCGAAGCTCACCATCACCACCGGAAAGGGCGAGTTCGAGATCGCGCTGTTCACCGAAGACGCGCCGCTCACCTCAGCGAACCTCTACTCGCTCGCGCGCAAGGGCTTCTTCCGCAACCTGACCTTCCACCGCGTGGTGCCCGACTTCGTCGCGCAGGGAGGCGATCCCCGCGGTGATGGCAACGGCGGCCCGGGCTACACGATCCGCTGCGAGGTGAACCACAAGCCCTACGCCCGCGGCGTGGTGGGCATGGCGCTCTCGGGCAAAGACACCGGCGGCTCGCAGTTCTTCGTCACCGCCGCGCCACAGCCGCACCTCGACGGCCGCTACACCGCGTTCGGCGAAGTCACGAAGGGCCAGGAGGTCGTCGACGCGCTGCTCGAAGGCGATCAGATCGTCGAAGTGCGCGCCTCACCCTGACAGCACGGGCATCCCGCCCGTCGTCCGGCGCTTCTCGTCGACCTCGACCCCTTCGAGCTCCTTGCGAATGCGCACCCACTCCGAGCTGGGGATCTTGAGGAACGTCTCGACCGCGCCCGGGTCGAACTGAGAGCCGGCGAGCCGCGCGATCTCGGCGATGGCCCATTCGAGCGAGCTGCCCTTGCGGTACGGGCGATCACTGCAGATGGCGTCCATCGTGTCGGCGATGCAGAACAGCCGCGCTCCGATGGTGATGGCTTCGCCCTTCAGGCCCTGCGGGTAGCCCTGACCGTTCCACTTCTCCTGGTGCTGGTAGACGATCTGCGCCGCCGACCGCAGGTAGGGGATGTTCTGCAGCATGCGGTAGCCGAGCTCGGGGTGCTTCTTCATCTCGACCCACTCTTCCGGGGTGAGCGGGCCCGGTTTGAGCAGAATCTGGTCGCGCACGCCGATCTTCCCGATGTCGTGCAACAGCGCGCCCTGTTCGATCTGCACCAGCTCTTCGCCGTCGATGCCCAGCTCTTCGGCGATGCGCTTGGTGAAGCGTGCCACGCGCCACGAGTGCCACTGCGTCTCGGTGTCGCGATAGTCGAGCGCGCGGATCATGCCCTCGAGCAACCCGTTGGTGCGCTCGATGATCTGCGCCTCGAGCGTCTCGTTGAGCTTCTTCAGATCTTCGTTTCGCTCGGCGAGCTGCGTCGTCAGCCGCTTGTTGTCGCGAAGGAGCCGGAAGTAGTCGACCGCCTGCTGAATGGCCGCCCGCAGCTCAGTGAGCGTCCACGGCTTCGAGAGGAGCTTGAAGACCTCGGCCTCGTTCACCGCCTTCATCGCCACCTTGAAGTCGTTGGCCGCGGTGATCAGTACGCGCACCGCGTCGGGATTCTTGCCCTTGAGCTGGTGCAACAGCTCGACCCCCGACATGTGCGGCATCATGAAGTCGGTGACCACCACGTCGAAGCCCGTTGCCTCGGCGGCCTGACGCGGGTCGCTGTACAAGGTGGCCTCGAAGCCCATCGACGTGATCACCTTCGAGAGGGCGTCGGTGATGCTCTCGTCGTCATCCACCACCAGGAATCGTTCGACCTGCGACGTCGGCATGGGTCCCACCATACCGATCTGGCCCCCGACTCGCGGGTGCGATGAAGGCACACACGCGTTTTCCGAGGGGCGCGGGGGGAAAGTTCTCGCCGGCCAGATCGGGTCGCGTACCATTTGGGCCTCTATGGCGAGAGGCGGACCTTCGCGGACCCCCGACAAGAGGGAAGCAACCCCGAGTGACGGGCGGGTGCCGGTGGTGGTGATGGGGCTGGGCTTCATCGGGCAGGAGATCGCGCGCGCAGCCCTGCAGAGTGAAGAGCTCGAGCTCATCGGCGCCGTCGACAAGTCTCCTTCTCTTGCTGGTCACAAGCTCTCCGACGTCCTCGGCATCCCCGCGGGCACCTTCAAGATCAGCCCGACCATCGGCCAGGCGGTCGGTCGTCGCCGCGGGGTGGTGTTGCTCCACGCGACGGGCTCGAAGCTGCCCCAGGTCACCGATCAGGTGCTCGAGGCGCTTTCGCACGGCATGCACGTGGTGAGCACCTGCGAAGAGCTCGCCTTCCCCTGGTTCAACTACCCCGAGCTCGCGCAGAAGCTCGACGCGGCCGCCCAGCGCTCGAGCACCACCGTCATCGGCACCGGCATCAACCCGGGCTTCGTGATGGATCGCCTCGTCGCCACGCTCGGTCAGGTCTGCGGCCCCGTGCGCCACGCGAAGGTCTCGCGCGTCGTCGACGCCCGAACTCGCCGGGCAGCGCTGCAGCGCAAGGTCGGCGCCGGGCTCACCGAAGAAGAGTTCTTCAACCTCGTCGACAAAGATCTCGTCGGCCACGTCGGGCTCGTCGAATCGGCGGCGCTCTGTGCGCTGGGCCTCGGCCTCGACTGCGACGACTACGAAGAAGAGCTGACGCCCGTGTTCGCCGAAGAGGAAATCACCGGCGGTGCCTTCCCCGTCAAGAAGGGGCGCGTGGCCGGCATGCACCAGGTCGCGGTCGGCCTCTCAGAAGGGCAGGAACGCGTGCGCCTCGAGCTGACCATCGCGGTCGGCGCCGATGAGCCGGGTGACGTGATCGAGATCGACGCCGATCCTCCCGTGCGCGTGTCGATCCCCGGCGGGCTGTCGGGCGATCGCGCCACTGCCAACCTCGTCGTCAACGCCGCCCCGCGCATCACCGCGGCGCAGCCTGGTCTCCTCACCGTCCTCGAACTCCCCGCAGCACGCTGACCCGTCATCCCCATGCTCGATCGAAACGCAGTCGGCCGAACCACCCCGCCCACGCTGAACGAAGTCGAGAAGGGCGCCATCAAGCGCTTCGCCGAGAGCCTCGGTGACTACAACCCGGCCTACTTCGACGCCGACTACGCGCGCGCCTCGGGCTTCGCGGGCATCGTGGTGCCGCCCTCGTTCCCGCTCACCTTCAACACCGGCAGCGACGTGCGTGAGCTGCTTGGGGTGCCCGCCCGCAACCTGCTGCTGTCGGAATGGAACGTCGACTACGAGCGCCCCGTCATCGCCGGAGATCGGCTGCTCGTCACCTCGCGCGTCGCCGAAGTCGGTGAGCGCCCGAGCCCTGCAGGTCGCATCGAGGTCGCCGTCATCGAAGACGAGGGCCGCGACGAAAACGGCCAGCTCGTCGTGAAGGTCCGCAGGTCCTACATCGTTCGCAACACCCGGGAGGTTTGAGCGATGCCGCCGCGCAAACTGTATTTCGAGAACATCCGCATCGGGGACGAGCTCCCCGCGATGGCCAAGGCCCCGATCGATCGCGTGCAGCTCGCGCGTTACGCCGGCGCCACGGGCGACTTCAACCCGGTGCACGTCGACGAGAACGCCGCCAAGGCCGCCGGCATGCCCTCGGTCGTCGCCCCCACGACCATCGGCATGGGCTTCCTCTCTCAGCTGGTCGGGGACTGGGCGCGCGGGGCACAGGTGCGGCGGCTCTCGTGCCGCTTCTCGCGCATGCTCTGGCCGGGTGACACGCTGGTCTGCAAGGGCCGCGTCGCCGATCGCCACGGGCAAGACGGAAAGTACTTCCTCGAGCTCGACGTGTGGGCCGAGAACCAGCAGGGCCAGCTCGCCATTCGCGGCAACGTCACGCTCAAGGTCTTTTATTCGGTCGAAGACGAGACGCGGTTCCGCGTGGGTCAGCCTCCGCTGATCGTCAACGTGCCGCGCGAGTCGATCCGCGTCGCGCCCCCGGCGCCCGCCCAGAGCACTTCGGCCAACGGCAGCAAGCCCGTGAAGGGCAAGGCGAAGCCCACGCGCTCGGCAAAACCTGTGCGCCCTGCGAAGCCTCAGCGGGCCCCGGCCAAGAAGGCCAAAGCTCCGAAATCTAAGCGGAAGTAGTTCGTCTTCAACGCATTGCGTTGCTGCATATTGACTTCAGAATCAGCGGTGGGTGAGAACACGACGAGTCACGTCCCCACTCAACCGGAGCTGCTTCAATGTCCGTCGGAATCAATCGCTACAAGGCTGACCTTCGTGAGCTGTCGTTCGTTCTCTTCGAGCAGTACGACTTCAAGTCGTTCGCCGGGAAGGGCCCCTACGCGAACTGGGACGAGGACACGGCGAAAGCGATCATCAAGGAGGTGTACCGCTTCTCGACGGAAGTGCTGGGGCCCCTCAACAGCTCAGGCGATCGCGAGGGCTGCAAGGTCGTCGACGGCCGGGTCATCACCCCGAAGGGCTTCAAGGACGCGTGGAAGCAGCTCTTCGAAGCGGGCTTGAAGCAGGTCGCGGTGCCCGAAGAGTTCGGCGGGCAGGGCGCGCCCTCGTCGCTCTACGCGGTGATCGAAGAGATGACCTCGGGCGCGAACACGGCGTTCAACATGTACCCCGGCCTCGCGTGGGGCGCGGCTGAGGTGATCGCGCAGTGTGGCACCGAGGCGCAGCAGAAGAAGTACGCGCACCCCATGTTCAACGGCAAGTGGGGCGGCACGATGTGTCTGACCGAGCCGCACGCGGGCTCTGACGTGGGCAGCGCGTCGAGCAAGGCGGTCAAGCAGGCCGACGGCACGTACAAAATCTCAGGCACCAAGATCTACATCTCGGGCGGCGATCACGACCTCGCCGAGAACATCGTGCACCTCGTGCTCGCGCGCGTCGAAAGCGCCCCTGCCGGCACCAAGGGTCTGTCGCTCTTCATCGTGCCGCGCCTCAAGGTGAACGCCGACGGCACCAGCGGCGAATTCAACGACGTGCACGTCGCGTCGATCGAACACAAGATGGGCATCAACGGCTCGGCCACCTGCGTCCTCAACTTCGGTGAGAACGGCAACTGCATCGGCGAGCTGGTCGGTACCGCCGAGAACCAGGGCATGCCGCAGATGTTCCGCATGATGAACGGCGCGCGCATCGCGGTCGGCATTCAGGGCCTCGCGGTGGCGTCGAGCGCCTACTTGAACGCGCTCGAGTACGCGAAAGATCGCAAGCAGGGCTCGCACTTCACCCAGTTCAAGGATCCGAAGGCCCCGCGCGTCTCGATCATCCAGCACCCCGACGTGCGCCGCATGCTGCTCGAGATGAAGGCCACCACCGAAGGCATCCGCTCGCTGGTGGTGAAGCTCGCCTCGCACCGCGATCAGTACGAAGTGTTCGTCGGCAAAGACGACGAGAAGGCCGCGTACCACATGGGCCAGGTCGACCTGCTCACGCCGCTGGTGAAGGCGTACGGCAGCGATGAGGCCTTCCGCCTGTGTGGCATCGCGCAGCAGGTCTACGGTGGCGCCGGCTTCCTCAAGGACTGGCCCGTCGAGCAGTACACGCGCGATGCGAAGATCTTCTCGATCTACGAGGGCACCAACCACATCCAGGCGATGGATCTCGTGGCCCGCAAGCTCAGCCAGAACGGTGGCGCGAACTTCCAGGCGTTCATGAGTGACCTGAACACCTTCGTCGAGACGCACAAGGCGCACGCGGTCTTCGGCAAGGAAGTCGAGTTCCTCTCGACCGCCGGTGAAGCGGTGGTCGGCGTGGCGATGCAGATGATGGGCTGGCTGCAGGGCGGCAAGGTCGAGCTGATCCCGCTCGTCGCCAACCGCTTCCTGCTCGCGATGTCGCAGCTCGCGGTGGCGTACATTCTCCTCGACGCGGGCGTGAAGGCCGAGGCCGCGCTGGCGAAGCTGCCCGCCGACCACGTCGATCGCGCGTTCTACGAGGGCAAGCGGTACTCGGCGCTGTGGTTCGCGCGCAACGTGTTGCCGCAGGCGAAGAACCACATGGAGATCGCCATGCTGGAAGACCAGACTCCGACGCAGATTGGTGACGCAGCTTTCGCGAACTTCTGAGTCTCCATCTCGGGAGCGGGTTGGGGAGAGGGGAGACCGGTGCAGCCCTGGGCACACGACGCCTCGGTGACGGTCTTCGCCTTCGCCGCGCTGGTCTTCCCCACGCTCTTCTTCATCACCGCCCCCTACGGCCGCCACACCCGGACCGGCTGGGGGCCTTCACTGCCCGCGCGCATGGCCTGGGTGGTGATGGAAGCGCCGTCGTTCTTCTTCTTCGCGCTCTTCTGGTGGCTCAACCCGTCGGCGTTCGACCCGCTGGTGCTCACCCTCGCGATCGGCTGGCTCGTTCACTATGGCCAGCGCACGTTCATCTACTCGCTGCGCATGAAGGCGGTCGGCAGGCGCAAGCCGCTGCTCACGGTGGTGATGGCGATCGTCTTCAACTTCTTGAACGCGTTCGGTAACGGCACCCAGCTCACCGCGCGCCCTCACGACGCGTGGTTCTTCGTGGGGCTCGGGCTCTTCGTGCTTGGCTTCGGTCTCAACGTGCACTCCGACGCGGTGCTGCGCTCGCTGCGCGCTGACGGCAGCACGGGGTACTCGGTTCCCCAGCGCGGGCTGCACCGCTTCGTCGCCGCGCCGAACTACTTTGGCGAGATCGTCGAGTGGCTCGGCTTCGCGATCGCCGCGCAGACGCTCGCCGGCTGGGCCTTCCTGGCCTTCACCTGCGCCAACCTCGTGCCGCGCGCGTGGTCGCACCTCGAATGGTACCGCGCTCAGTTCAAGGACTACCCGAGCTCGCGCAAAGCGCTGCTCCCCTTCGTCTGGTGATGGCTCGCTTCCGGAGGCTGATGATCGCGCTCGTCGTCGTGCTCTCCGTCGGGTACCTCGGGCTCTGCGCGCTGCTCTTCGTGAAGCAGCGGGCCATCATCTACCCCGCGCCGAGCGAGCGCGCTCCGGCGCACGGCACGCAGCAGGTGAGGGTGCCGGGCGCCACCTTCTACGAGTGGAAGCGCGCCGAGGGTGAAGGCCCGGTGGTGGTCCACCTCCATGGCAACGGCGAGCAGGTTGCATACCTCGGCTGGCTCGCTTTCCAGTGGGCCGAGCGGGGCGCGTCGTTCGCGGCCATCGAATACCCGGGCTACCCCGCCGCTGGGGGTTCACCTTCTGAATCCGAGCTCGTGCGCACCGCCGAAGCAGCGCTCGAGCACCTGGTGAAGGAACAGCACCTCGACCGCGCTCGCCTCGTGCTCGTCGGCCAGAGCCTCGGCACCGGAGTCGCCGTGCAGCTCGCGGCAAAAGGCTGGGGCAGGCGTTTGGTGCTGCTGACGCCCTACACCTCACTCCCCGATGTCGCCGCCAGCGCGTTCTCGATCTTCCCGGTGCGGCTGTTGATGCTCGATCGCTTCGACTCGTTGTCCATCGCGCCGACGCTGAAGGTCCCCACCTTCGTGGTGCACGGCACCGACGACGAGGTCATCCCCTTCGCGCTGGGCGAGACGCTCGCCGCCACCATCCCGGGCGCGCGCTTCATGAAGGTGCCGGGCGCACATCACAACGATCTGTGGGATCGGCCCGAGGTCGTCGCGGCGATCGAGCAATTCGTGGTCTCACCGTGATCGCTGTTTCGCGGTGCCTCACACCACATCCCCGGGGAGGCCATCGAGCCGATCGGAAGGGATCGGGTGAGCGCGCACCTTGCCCTGCAGGTGGTGATCACCGTCGCGCAGGTCCACCACCCCCGAGCGCGCGAGCTCGGCAGGCGCAGCGGCGGGTCCAGCGGGCTACTTCTGCTGGCCGTCGCGTACGCCGATGGCGAGCTGACCCAGGCCCGAGCTCTTCGCGAGCTCCATCACCTCGACCACTTTGCCGTGAGGCACGCCTTCGTCGGCCTGAACGATCACCATCGTGTCGGGGCTCCTGGCCTTCGCGTCGTCGAAGGCCTTCTTCAGCTCGTCGGCCGTCACCACGTCGCCGCCCAGCACCAGCCGGCCATCGGCGAGGATCGCCACCGACATGTCCGACGCCTGAGTCGCCACGTCGGCCGCGCCACCCTGAGGCAGGTTCACCTTCAGCCCGGCCTTCGCGCCGTTCGACGAGTTCACGATCACCGAGCTGGTGACCATGAAGATGATCAGCAGCACGAGGAAGATGTCGGTCAACGGCGTGATGTTGATGTCGGTGAAGCCAGCCCCTCCGTCTTCGAAGTCGTCATCGCGCTTGCCGCCTGGCACCTGCCCCATCGCCATGGCGTCAGCTCGGGTTCGACGGGGGAGGGGAGGACGGCGCCTGCGAATCGGTCGTCACCGGCAACTTGCCCCCCGGTGAGGCTTCCCGGAGCAGCTCGACGAACTCCTCGGCGATGAGGCGCAGCTCGGCGCTCATGCGGGTGAGGCGGGCCTGGAAGACGTTGAAGAGCACCACCGCTTCGACGGCGACGATGATGCCGACAGCCGTCGCGATGAGCGCCTCGGAGATGCCGGACATCACGGCAGCCGAGCCACCCGTGCCACCCGATTCGACGTCGAGGCCGAGATCCTTGAACGAGCGCATGATGCCCCACACCGTGCCGAACAGGCCGACGAAGGGCGCGACGGCGCCGATGGTGCCCAGAATCCACAACCCGCGGCGCATCTTGAGCAGCAACTGCACCCGCTCACGCTCGACCGCTGCGTCGAGGTTGGGGCCTGTGCTGCGGGTCGCGCGCTCGAAGCCGGCGCGGAAGAGGTCAGCCGACAAGGTGGTCGAACGCTCGGCCGCAGACCGTGCGGCGGCGACCTCGTTGCGCAACAGGTGACGGGCGATGAGCTGACCGAGCTCGCGCGTCTTCGAGCCGACGCCCCACAACGAGATGATTCGCTCGATGGCCACGCCGATCGCGAGGACCGACGAGAGGAGAATGACCACGATGGTGAGGCCACCGAGGCGGAGGTAATGGAGCAGCTCGTCGAAGCTCATCGATAAAGAAGCTATTAGCGGCAAAGGATGCCCGCCGCCATCACGCCTCAACGCGCTGCTTTGCTCCTGGTTCCCCTGCTGGCGGCGCTGTCGGGGTGCCCTCGCGTCAAAGTCGACCTGGGGAAAGACGGCGCACCCACCAGCGCCGACGATCTGCTCCGCCGCATCGGCACCGCCGAGTCGCAGATCTTCGCGGTCAAAGGCGACGGGCGCCTCGTCGTCGACTCGCCGCAAGGGAAGGGCGCCGTCACGATCTTCGCGGCGGTCAGCCACCCGGCGTTCATTCACCTCGAGCAGCTCGACTTCTTTGGCCGACCCCAGACCGTCTTCGTCACCGACGGCACGAGCTTCGGCCTCTACGACGCGCAGCAGGGGAAGTACTTCCGCGGCCCGGCGACGGCGCCCAACCTGTCGCGCTTTCTCCCTGTGGTGATGCCGCCGACGGAGCTCGCGTCGGTGATGCTCGGCCGTGCGCCGCGCATCCAGTCCCAGTCACGCGAGATGCGCTTCGACGACGCGTTGCAGGTCTTCGTGCTCATGCTCAAGCGCGGTGACGTGACGCAATACCTGCACGTGCAGCCGCCGAGCTACCGCGTGGTGAAGAGCTGGGCCGAAGGCATCACCGCGTACGAGCTGGCGTTCTCCGACATCGCGGCCCCCAACCCGGGAGTCACGCTGCCGAAGGTCGCTGCCCTCGAGGTCGCCGTGGCGAAGACGAAGCTCGAGCTCACCTGGAAGGACATCACCGTCAACGAGGCGCCAGATCTCACCTTGTTCGACCTCGAGCCGCCCGAGGGCGTGGCCGTCGTCGAAGTGGATGCGAGCGGCAATCCGCGCCAACCTCCGCCGCAGTGATCCGCGTCCTCCTCGCCTCGGCGCTGCTGGTCGCCGGGTGCACCTGCAAGCCGAAGCCATCGCCTCCCGATGCCGGGCCAGATGCGGACTGGCTTGCGGGTCGCCTCGCGCCCGAGACGTCGACGCCAAAGAAGGGCGGCACCCTGGTGGTGCGCCTCGCGCTCGAGCCGAACGGGCTGACGCGCCTGCACGATCAATTCTCGGAAGGCACGATGACGCGCATCACCGTCGGGCCGATCTACGAGACCCTCGCGCGATCGATCGACGGCGTCGCCGTGCCGTCGCTCGCCACGAAGTGGGTCGAGAACGACTTGACGCTGACCATCAGTCTTCGCGAGGGGGTGACGTTTCACGATGGGGCACCGCTCACCTCGGCCGACGTGAAGGCGACGCTCGACCTGGTGATGGACTCGACGAAGCCCACCGCGGGCTTTCGCTCGTCCCTCGAGACCTTGAAGTCGATCGACGCGCCAGACGCACACACCGTGGTGGTGCGGTGGAGCAAGCCCTCCTTCCTCGCCACGCACACCGTGCTTACCGCGCTGCCGATTCTCCCCGCGCACGCGTTGACCGGTGACTTCGACACCTTGCCGCTGCACCGCGCGCCCATCGGCACCGGCCCGTTCAAGTTCGAGAGGTGGGAACCGGGCGTCTCGCTCAGCTACGTGCGCGCCGATGAACGCGCATCCCTCGACCGCATCGTCTTCCGCTTCGTGAAGGACGACGTCGCCGCGATGCAGGCCTTCGAGAAGGGCGAGTTCGACGTGATGACGCGGGTGAGCCCGCAGGCGTGGCGGGCGCTCGAATCCCAGCCATGGGCGTGGCGCGGCTACCAACGCGTGCGCTTCACCGAGAACGCCTACGTGTGGATCGGGTTCAACCAGCGCCTGCCGCTCTTCGCCAACGTGCAGGTGCGCCGTGCGCTCGCCGCGGCGTACCCGGCTGACGTCATCGAGCACTCGGTCGATCTCGGTCTCGAGCCCCGCACGTCGTGCCCGTGGGCCAGCCACTCGAAGAGCTGTGACCCGAACGTGAAGCCCATCGTGTTCGACCTCGACGTCGCGAAGGCGGTGCTCGCCGACGCGGGGTGGAACGACAGCGATCACGACGGCGTGCTCGATCGTCGGGGCCAGCGCTTCTCGTTCTCGTTCCTCATCGCGGCCCAGTCCGTGAAGATGAACAAGCTCGTGCCGCTCTATGTCGACACCTTGAAGCAGGTGGGCGTCGAGGCGCGCATCTCCACCGTCGACGTCTCGGCGTACATGTCCCGGGTGCGGGCGCACGACTTCGAGGCGATGGCGCTGAGCTGGTCGGCCGCCGACGTGGTGCAGGACAACTTCGACCAGTTTCACTCGTCGCAGACAGAGCAGGGCAGCAACTACGTCGGCTACCGCAACCCCGAGGTCGACGCGCTGCTCGAACGCATTCGCGGTGAGCTCGACCCGCTTGCCCGCACGGCTCTCGAGCGCGAAGCCCACCGCCGCATCTTCGAAGACCAGGCGTACCTCTTCATGGGCCAGCGCCCCTCGCTCGATGCCGTCAAGCGCAGCGTGCACGGCGTTCGCCCCTCGCTCGCGGGGTACGACTTCGCGGCCATGTGGCTGGAGCCGACCCCGTGAAGCGCTACGTGCTGCGCCGGCTGCTGCTGATGGTCCCCACCCTTCTGGGTATTACGCTCCTCACCTTCTCGGTGGCGCAGCTGGCACCCGGAGACCCGTTTTTGCTCGAGCGCGAAGCCGGCGGCATCGACGCAACCGCGCTGGCCCTGCAACGCGAACAACATGGCCTCGACGCGCCCCTGCCGGTGCAGTTCGGGCGGTGGCTGTGGCGGGTGGTGCGGTTCGATTTCGGCCGTTCGCTCATCGATCAACGCCCGGTGAGCGAGAAGGTGATCGAGGCGCTCCCTTCGACCGCCCTCGTCGCCGGCCTCGCGCTGGTGCTGGGCTTCGGCCTCGCCGTCCCCTTCGGAGTGTGGCTCGCCACCCGTCGCACACGCCTCACGCGGCTGCTCGAGGCGCTGCTCCTCGCCGCATGGAGTGTGCCTTCGTTCTGGCTCGCCGTGATCGCGTTGATGCTCTTCGCGGGCCCGCGCTTCCTTGCGCTCTTCCCGCTGCAGGGGCTCGCTGACGGTGGCTTCGTGTTGCCCGTCTGCTGTCTCGCGTTCCCCACCATCGTCATCGCGACCCGCCAGGTGCGCGGCGCGATGGCAGAGGCGCTCGCGCAAGACTACGTGAAGGCCGCGCGCGCCCGCGGAATCCCCGAGACGCGCGTCATCTGGCGGCACGCGCTGCGCAACTCGCTGCTGCCGGTGGTGACGATGTTCGGGCTGCACCTCCCGCACCTCGTCGGCGGCAGCGTGATCATCGAGCGCATCTTCGGCATCCCCGGGATGGGGCTGCTCGCGTTCGATTCCATCGGCACGCGCGACTACCCGACCATCATGGGCGTCTCGACCGTGATGGCCGTCGCCACCATGGGCTCGATGCTGCTCGTCGATCTCGCCTACGGCTTCATCGACCCCCGTATTCGGCTGGATCGCGCGTCGTGAGACGCCTCTGGCGCGATCGAGGTGGTCGACTGGCGCTGATCTTCATCGGTGCGTTGGTCTTCGCTGCGCTCGGCGCCGATCTCCTCGCGTCTGACTTGCCCCTCTACGTCGAGCTCGACGGCACCTCGTACGTCGCGCCGTGCCTCACGCGGCCCGCACAGCTGCAGGGCCGGGATCTCACGTCGGCCACGTCCATCGTCCGCACCCCGATCCCCTGGGGGCCCCTGCAGACGTTCGCCACGACCGGCGAGACCAGCCTCGAGTCTCCCCCCTGGGCACCCAACGAGCGGCATGTGCTCGGCACCGATGAACTCGGGCGCGACGTCGCGGCGCGGCTCGTCCACGGGGCGCGGGTCAGCCTGCTCATCGCCTTCTTCACGGTCTTGATCGCCGTCGGCATCGGCATGTTGCTCGGTGGGCTCGCGGGCTACCTCGGCGGCGCGGTCGATCTCGTCATCTCGCGCGTGCTCGAGGTGATGCAGACCTTCCCCCTGGTGTTCTTCCTCCTCGCGCTGCTCGCCATCGTGCGCGTGCAGTCGATCTGGCCGCTCATCCTCGCGCTGGGCCTCACGCGGTGGACGGAGGTCGCCCGCCTCGTGCGCGCCGAAGTGCTCACGCTCTCTCAGCGGGACTTCGTGCTCGCCGCCCGCGCGATGGGCGCAAGCCCCACGCGCATCATCGTGCAACATCTGTTGCCCAACGCATTGGGGCCGGTGCTGGTGGTCGCCACCTTCGGGGTGGGCTCCGCGATCCTCCTCGAGACCGCGCTCTCGTTTCTGGGCATCGGCGTGGCCCCGCCCACGGCGTCCTGGGGGGAATTGCTCACCGAGGCGCATCGCACCTTGCAACACCCCGGTGCGTGGTGGCTGGCCGTCTTTCCCGGTCTGGCCATCGCCTCCACCGTCTTGGCGGTGAACGCCCTGGGCGAAGCCGTGCGTCGTTCAGTCGACGGGAGGGCGTAAATGACTAAGCTCACGCCTGCCCATGGCCATTCGACTCGGCGACCTTCTCGTGAAAGCCAAGGTGATCAACGAAAGCCAGCTCAAGGCGGCGCTCGCTGAACAGCAAAAGTGGGGTGGCAAGCTGGGTGAGCTGCTGGTGCGCATGAACTTCCTGACCGAAGACATGCTGGTCAAGGCGCTCAGCAAGCAGATGTCGGTGCCCTCGGTCGCGCTCGAGACCATCCAGTCCGTGCCACCACACGTGAAGTCGAAGATCCCGGCTGACGTCGCGCGCGATCTCAGCGTCCTGCCGCTGCAGCTGCGTGATGAGGGGAAGACGCTCGTCGTCGCGATGGCTGAGCCGCAGAACCTGAAGAGCCTCGACACCCTGCGCTCGGTGTCCCGACTGCGCATTCTCCCTCAGCTCGCGGGTCGCCAGGCCATCGCGCGCGCCTTCAGCCGGTTCTACGACGGGGAAGCCGAGCTCGAGGGCGGCGCCGACGAGAGCATGAAGCTCGTCGACGCGCAGGGCCACACGCTCATCAAGTCTGTCGAAGAGGTTCAGGCTGCGGCGCGCCGCGCCACGAGCCTGCCGGCCCAGCCCGCCGCGAAGGCACCCGCGCCGGCCCCGCCCCCGCCGGCGCGCAGCTCGACGGTCGGTGAAATGCCAACCTTCACGTCGGGCAAGAGCCCCAGCGAGATGCTGCGCGCCATCGAGGAGGCCCAGCGCAAAGAGGTCACGGCGCTCAAGGGCATGGTCGAGCTGCTCATCGAGAAGGGCGTGTTCACCCGAGATGAATATCTCGCGCGGGTGAAGCGCTAAGCGCATGCGTCGGAAACTCGGCGAGATCCTCGTCGCGAACGGGGCGGTCAGCCTGCCTGACGTCGACAGCGCGTTGTCGGATCAGAGCGCGGGCGAACCCAGCCGCCTGGGAGATCTCCTTGTCGCCATCGGGAAGATCACCGCGAACCAGCTCGCTCAGGCGCTCGCAGAGCAATACGAGCTGCCCTACGTCGAACTGCCGCCGCTCCCTCGGGCGGTGATCGATCTCGTCCCGCTCGAGCTGCAGTGCCAGTACCGCTTCGTGCCGCTCAAGTCCGAAGACACCGAGCTGTCGATCGCCATGGCCGACCTGTCGAACGTCGAGGTGCTGGTGCTCCTCGAGCAGCAGTGGACGAAGGTCCACGTGCACGTCGCCAGCGGTGACGAGATCGACGCCCTGCACGCCACCGTGTCGGGGATCTTCAAGGCACCGGTGATGGACGATCCGCCCAGCGTCGCCCCGTCGATTTCCCCACTGGGCAACATCGACGATCTCTTTGGCGCCCTCGAAGACGGGGCCCCCGCAGTGCCGAGCGTGCCCTCCATCGCGCCCGTCACGACCCCGTCGCGCTTCGAGGCGCCGCGTCCCTCACCGGCAGTGTCTCCTCGTGCAGAAGACCTGTTCGGCGATCTCAACCTCGAGTCGGCGCGCACCGGCATCGCCGCCAAGAGCCCCGAAGCGATGGCGATCGCGAGCTCGGCCCACGAACCGAAGATCGAAGCCGAGACCGACCCGTCGCTCATTGCCGGGGTGCCGCTCGATGCCGCGCCGCCGTCTCTGCCCCCGCCAGTCGCCGACGAGCCCGAGGTGGCCCTCGACTTGATCAGCGAGGCCTCCGGGCCGATCGTCGGAGTCAAGGAGGGAACCGGCCCTCTGCTCGATCTCGTGGCCGACACGGGCACAGGGCCGGTGGTCGATACGCCCTTCTTCGGGGCGCTTGCCGACGCTGCAGGCATGGTGCCCCCGGTCGCGGATCGACCCTTCTCCAGCCCGTCGTCAATCGGCGCGCTCGCCATCCCTGCGCCAGTGGCAACCGCCCCCAATCCACCCTTCGAGATCTTGCGTCCCCCGCCCACCGATACGCCTGCCGAAGCTGCGGTCACCGGCGCGCTGCCTGACTGGCTCTCAGGTGAAGCCTCCGCGCTGGCGCATGGCCAATCGTCACCGTCGTCAGGGCCTGCACCCGCGCCGAGTGCGCCAGCCCTCGGCTCTCAGGAATGGACGGGCGCGCTCGACCACCTCGCTCCTTCCCGGCTGGTGCTGGGGCTGACCCGTGCGCTGCTCGCGCGGGGCATCGTCACCGAGGCCGATGTCCTCGCGGCGCTGGGCCAGAAGAAATGACCCTCGAGGTGCGGCAACGCTCCGTCGCCATCGACGGCGTCCCCCTGGTGAACGACTTCTCGCTGATCATCGAGCCGGGGCAGGTCCACGGCGTCGTCGGCGAATCGGGCAGCGGCAAGAGCCTCTCCGCCCTCTCCGTGATGGATCTGCTGCCGCCTGGCGCCACCATCGACGGCACCGTCTTCCTCGATGGAACGCGGGTCACCCACCGCCAGGGCATGGCGATGGTCCTTCAAGAACCGCTCGGGGCCCTCAACCCGGTGCTCACCATCGAAAGCCAGCTCGTCGAGACCATGCGCGTGCATGGCGCGAAGGGAGAGTTGCGTGAAGCGGCACTGCGGCTGCTGGAAGACGTCGGCCTCCCCGAGCCAGAGCAGCGATTGCGACAGTACCCGCACCAGCTCTCGGGTGGGCAACGGCAGCGCGTAGCGATCGCCTGCGCCCTCGCTGCCAGGCCCCGGGTGTTGATCGCCGACGAGCCGACCACCGCGCTCGATGCTTCGCTCAAACTGGTGATCCTCTCGCTGTTGCGAACGCTCGCGCGCGAACGCCAGCTCGCCGTCTGGCTCATCACCCACGATCTCCGCTCGGCGCGCGAAGCGTGCGACGCGATCAGCGTCATGTACGCGGGCAGGGTGGTCGAGACGGGTCCGGCCTCCACGCTGCTGAGCACGCCCCGTCATCCCTACACCCGCGCCTTGCTCGCCTCGACGCCCGAATCGACGCCTCCCGGCACGCGCCTCCCCACCATCGGCGGGCAGCTGCCGAAGCCTGGCGAGCGGGTCGAGGGCTGCCGCTTTCACCCCCGGTGCCCGGCGCGCTTCGAGCGGTGTGTGCGCGAGCGACCGGTCCTCCACAGGGGCGTTGCCTGTCACCTCGTCGAGGGTGCGCCATGACGCTCCTCGCGAAGGACGTTCACGTTCGCTACCGCGTTGCCGGGCGAACGGTGAACGCCGTGAACGGGGTGTCGCTCGAGCTGTCGAAGGGGCAGCGCGTCGGGCTCATCGGCGAGTCGGGGTGCGGCAAGTCGTCGCTCTTTCGCGCGCTCCTGGGGCTCGAGCCACTCGCCTCCGGCCAGGTGACGTGGGCCGGGCAGCCGACACACTCGGCGTCAGCCGCGCTGCGCAGAGCGTTTCAGCCCGTGTTTCAAGACGTCGGCGCAGCGCTCAACCCGCGCATGCGCATCCGCACCATCCTCGAAGAGCCGTTCGTCATTCACGGCCGCCCCGTCAGCCCGGCGACGCTCAGCGCGTTGCTGCAGCGCGTGCGCGTCGACGAGAGCGTGCTCGAGCGCCTGCCCAGGGAGCTCTCGGTGGGGCAGCGGCAGCGCATCAACCTCGCGCGGGCCCTTGCCCTCGAGCCCGACGTGTTGCTGCTCGACGAGCCCGTCTCCGCGCTCGACGTCAGCGTGCAGGCCGAGGTGATCAACCTCCTCAACGAGCTCGCGGGCCCCGGCCTGCTCGTCATCTCGCACGACCTCGAAGTGATCGCGCACCTCACCCGGCACGTGCTGGTGATGTTCGCCGGCCGCATCGTGGAGGAAGGCGCCACGGCTGCCGTCCTCTCTTCTCCACGACACCCGTACACCCGCTTTCTGGTCGAGAGCCGCACGCGGGCGGTCGCCGAAGCCACCGCCCGCATCGCCGACGTCGGCTGCCCCTTTGCGCCGCGCTGCCCCGACGCGAGGCTCGAGTGTGCCTCGTCAAGCCCTCCGTTGACCGGCACGAGCCATCGCTCGGCCTGCTTCGTTCACCCGGGGACGTGAGACGTGTTCTGGCTCAGCCACCACCCGCCCGAGGAGCTCGATCGCTGCTACCGCTTCGGCTCGATCCACGTCTGCGCGAGGTGCCTGGGCACCTACCCGGTGCTCCTCGTCGGGCTCGCCGTGCAGATTGCGCTCAAGGCTCCGCTGGAGCACGTGCTGGACTGGACGGTCGCGATCGGCCTCTTGCTCCCGGCCACCTTCGATTGGGCCCTCGGGCGGTTCAACCCCCACCGTTTTTCGAACGTCTGGCGCACGGGAACGGGCGCCCTGCTGGGATTGGCGCTCGCCCGCTCGCTGTTCATCCATTTCCAGCGACCGTTGCCCGCCGTGCTCCTGGCACAGGGGTTGGTCGTGACAGTCGTAGCTTTGCCTGTCATTCTCACGAGTTATCGGCGAGACCGCCGTAAGTAGATCACTGCCGCCCCCCATGCGTTGAAACGGGTACGACAGAACGAGGACACGGTTGGGACCTGCTTCAGACGAGCACCTCATGCTCGCTTTCAAGTCCGGTGACGCTCGGGCGTTTTCAACGCTCGTCCAGCGCCATCGGGGGCCGGTCTACAACTTCATCCTCCGGTATGTCGGTCATCGGCAAAGGGCCGAAGACCTGCTGCAGGAGACGTGGATCAAAGTGGTGCGCAGCAGCGGTGAATGGCAGCCGAAGGCCCGGTTCACCACCTGGGTCTATACGATCGCGAGGAACCTCTGCGTGGACAGCGCGCGGAAAGAAACGTTCCGGAAGACCGACTCGCTCGATGCCCCGGCATCGCAAGACGAGTCCGAAGGCCGGAGCGTGGGAGATCTGGTGGCCGACGAGGCAGGCCAGACCCCCGATCGCGCAGCACACAACGTGAGGCTCCGCCCGCTGATCGAGCAGGCGCTGCAAGGTTTGCCGAGCGAGCAGCGAGAAGTCTTCCTGCTCCGTGAGTACCAGGGCATCGGGTTCAAGGAGATCGCTGAAGTCACCGGCGTCAACGAGAACACGGTGAAGAGCCGAATGCGGTACGCGCTCGAAGGGCTGCGAAAGAAGTTGGAAGAGCTCGGGGTCGACGGAGAATTGATCGCTTCAGAAGGAAGGACAGTGGCCTGACGTCATGAAGAACGCAGCGCACCAGTACGAGGACAAGCTCCTCGAGTTCGCCTACGGCGAGCTGGCACGACCCGAGGCCGACGCAGTCGAGGCCCACGTGCGTGGGTGCGCGAAGTGCTCGCAGCAGCTCTCGGAGATCAAGGGCGTGCGCGCGACGATGTCTGCGCTGCCCATGGTCGACGCGCCTGACGCGGGCCTCGAATCGCTGATGGCGTTCGCCGAGCAGGCCGCGAAGCGCAACGCCGCGAGCCAGGTGAAGCCTCCGTTCTGGAAGCGGTCCCTCGCGCCGCTGATGACCCTCATGGCGCTCGCCGTGGTGGGCCTCTTCGGTCTGCAGGCGAAGGACCAATTCGACACCAACCCCGCCTCGGTCGCCGCTGACGCGAAGCTCGAGCAGGCGCAGGAACAGCAAGCGCTCGCCGCAGAGAAGTCCAAAGAAGCCGACGGGAAGAAGAACGCCGCGCCGATGGCCGCCGTCGCCCCTGTTGCTCAGCCCGCGCAGCCGATGGAAGACGCGCCCGAGGCCCAGAAGCAGGAACGACTCGCCGACCCGAAGCCCGCGCTCGCGAAGAAGCCGGTGGGCAAGGTCGGGCTCGAAGACCTGGTGACCAGGGGCGGCCTCGGCACCAACAAGCAGGGCGGCAAGTACGACTCGTCGCAGGCGAGCCCGGTGCCTGAATCGGCGACGCGCCGGGTGAAGAGCAAGAAGGCCGAGCCCGCCCGGGACATGGAAGAGGGCCTCGCTGAGACTGGCGCTTCCGGTGATGTCCTCCGTCAGGATTACGGCAACGCGCGCGGTGGCTACGTGCAGGCGAAAGACGCAAACCTCGAACAGAAGAACCAGGCCGCTCCGAAGGCCGCGCCTGCCGAAGCTCCGGCGCAGGTGTGGGCGCCGCCGCCGGCCCCTCCCGCGAACGAGAAGTCGGCCGACAAGGTGTCGTTCGGCCTCGGTACGTCGGGTCCCGGTGGTGCGTCGCTGGGCTCGAGGGGCTCGGGCCCCGGCGTCGCGCCTGAGCCCAAGGCGGACCCTGCTTTCAAAGAAGAGCCCAAGAGGACCACGGACGATTTCGATTCGACGTTCCGCTCCAGCACCCCGCGGCCGACTGCGAAGACGGCCCCACCTTCGGCGCCTCCCGCGCCCAGCAAGAAGAGCAGCTACACGTTGTCTCCCATGGCTTCGTCGTCGGGCAGGGGGCGCGCGATGGAAGACGAAGCGGTGAAGGTGCAGCGTGAAGAGGCGCGCGCGGGTTTGGATGATGACTCGAAGCTGGTGGTGCAGCAGCGTGGGCAGTTCCGGGTCGATGCCCTCTCGTCCATGCGCGAGGCCAGCAACCGCGGCGACCGCACTCAGGAAGTGCAGATGGGTCTCAAGGTGCTGAACATGGGTGCCACGGGTGCCGAGCGCGCAGAGGCGTTGAAGCACGTGTGCGACGCCTATGACGCGATGGGCGAGCCGGAATCAGCCGACCCGTTCTGCCGCCTCCTGATCAAGGAATTTGCCGGCACGTCTGCAGCGAAGATCGTCAGCGAGCGCCGCTCGAGTCAGCGCGCGGCGCCCGCCAGGAAGCCAGGCTCCCTCGAACGTGAGCGCAAGGCGGCGGAGGTCGATTCTGCTGACAAGAAGTCGGCCGATGTGCCCGCCAGCGCCTCTGAGTGAAGGTGGGTGACGGTGCGAGGGCCTGAGCGCACGCAACCGGGCCGCTGATTCGTGCGACACTCTTCCTCGGTGCGCGCGCGACGAAAGCGAAAGACCGGGCAGGCGATGCTCGAGTACTCGATGCTCAACTGGGTGCTCGTCGTCGGGCTCGTCTTGTCGGCGACGGTTCGCATCATCCCCGGCCCGCGCGTGTCGACCTCGACCACGCGTCCCCCGATGAGCCTGATCGACATGTTCTTGTATGCCTACCAGGTGCACTACGACACCTACCTCTACTCACTCAGTCTCCCCTTCCAGTGAGCGGGTCGCGCAACGCACTCGTTTGACACGGAAGATTTTCCGTCTGGTAGCATCCCTTCGACTTTCCGCGCTTTTTTGACTGCCACCGGCAGTTTGACGCATCGCCTTCGGAGACCCGTTCATGCTCAAGGGTAAAGCCCCCCTCATCGTCGCCGTCGTTCTGTTCGCCGTCGGTTTCGGCGTCTCGTTCTCAGCGATTCAAAAGCAGCGCAACGACGTGCGAAAGGGCTGGAACTTGATGCCCGTCGTCGTGGCCGCCGTTGACGTGTCGGAAGGCACCGTCGTGACGATGGAGATGATCAGCCAGCGCTCCATCCCCGAGCAGTTCGTCACGTCGTCGGTCGTGAAGCCCGACTCCGCGAGCTACATCGTGAACCAGAAGGTGCTCGTGGCGCTGCAGGCCGGTGACCCGCTGTTGTGGAGCCAGTTCGAGACCACCAAGGCCGCCGAGCGCCTCTCGACCAAGGTGCAGAAGAAGGCGCGCGCCATCACCATCGACGCGAAGTCGACCACCGCCGTTGGCGGCTGGGTGCGCCCCAACGATCACGTCGACATCATCGGCACCTTCAAGGACCCCGCGACCAACGAGCAGGTCGCCGTGACGCTGCTGCAGAACGTGATCATCCTCGCCACCGGCAAGATCACCGGCACCACGAACATCAACCTCATCCCCGAGGCGGAGCGCAGCTACGGCAACGTGTCGCTGCTGGTGATCCCCGAAGAGGCCGAGATCCTCGTGCTGAGCCAGGAACTGGGGAATCTGACGCTCTCGCTGCGTAACGAAGAAGACATCGACGTGCTCGAAGAGCGCGGCCGCGCGACGATCAACACGCTGCTGTCGGGCGAGCGCACCAAGGTGCTGCAGCAGAAGCGCTTCAACACCATTCAGGTCATCCGTGGCTCGTCGGCGACCAGCGCCACGGGCGACGCGCGGCCCGAGTAACTGACGTCACTGCAGGCGAAGGAGCAACGACGCCATGTTCGAAGCAATCGCCAGTCTCTTGTTGGGTGGTGGCACGTTCTTCCTCACGCTCGTCGTGATGGGTGTGCTCGGCAAGGCGTACGAGCAGTACCAGGAACGCTACATCGTCAAGTCGATGAACGACTTGAGCGACATGTTCCTGTTCATCGACCCCCGCCAGATGCTGGTGCTCAACGTCGCGTCGATGATCGTGCTGGGCGGGTTCAGCTACCTGCTCATCAACCCGCTCGTCGCGATCGGCATGTTCATCTTCGGCTTCTTCCTGCCGATGATGATGGTGAAGCACTACCGCAAGCGCCGCATCAAGAAGTTCAACACCCAGCTCGTCGACGCGCTTCAGGCCATGGCCAACGCGTTCAAGGCCGGCCTCACCTTCCAGCAGTCGATCGAGCAGGTGAGCAAAGACGCGCTGCCGCCCCTGCAGCAGGAATTCGGTCTGTTCGTGAAGGAAGCCAAGCTCGGCGTGCCGCTCGAAGAGGCGCTCAACAACATGAGCAAGCGCGTGGGCAGCGACGACCTCGAGCTGGTGGCCACGGCGACCAACATCTCCCGGCAGCTCGGCGGCAACATGGCCGAGATGTACGAGACGCTGTCCACCACGATCCGCGAGCGCTTCCGCCTCGAAGGCAAGATCGACGCGCTGACGGCCCAGGGCAAGCTGCAGGGTTGGGTGGTGTCGGCCATGCCGCTCGTGCTGGGCATGGTGCTCCAGTACATGCGCCCCGACCTGATGGACCCGATGTTGGATCACATGTTCGGGTACATCCTCGTCGCGGCGATCATGCTCATGGAGATCATGGGCGTGCTTCTCATTCGCCGCATCACCAACATCGACATCTGAGAGGGCACTCGAATGACCATGCCTGAAATGTGGGTGACGGTGCTGATGGGCCTGGCGGCCGTGCTCTTCGCGGGGGCGGCCGGCATGGCTGGCCTGGGCGTCGGCAACGCGGTGCAGCCCTTCCTGATCGAAGTGAAGGAAGAGTCGGCGGGTGGTGTGCAGGGCGCCGGCAGTGTCGTGGTGCGCAAGTTGGGCGTGATGAACCGCCGCTTCATGTGGCCCGGGTACGAAGACAAGATGCGCCGCAGCCTCATCAAGGCCGGTGAGCCCAGCGCCTACAAACCCGAAGACATCATGGCGCTGCAGGAAATCGGCTTCATCGGCGCGCTCCTCTTCGGCCTCGTCTTGACCAACGCCATCGGTTTCAACCTCGGCTGGTCGCTGCTCGTCGCCCTGATCGGTCTCTTCTACCCGCTCATCTGGGTGAACGATCAGGTCAACAAGCGGCACCTCGCCATCAGCCGGGCGTTGCCGTTCAACCTTGACCTCCTGACCCTCTCGGTCGAAGCCGGTCTCGACTTCACGGCGGCGCTCGCGAAGGTCGTCGAGAAGGGCAAGCCCGGCCCGTTGCGCGAAGAGCTCGCCCTCGTGCTCAAGCAGCTGAAGATGGGCAAGACGCGTGAAGAGGCGCTCAAGGGCATGATCGCCCGGGTTGACCTGCCGGCGTTGAGCCAGTTCGTCACCGCGCTCATCCAGGCCGACAAGATGGGCACCTCCCTCGGCAAGGTGCTCCGCATTCAGTCGACGCAGCTGCGCATCGAGCGCACCCAACGCGCCGAGAAGCTCGCCAACGAAGCGCCCGTGAAGATGCTCTTCCCGCTCATCGCGTGCATCTTCCCCACGGTCTTCATGGTGCTCTTCGGGCCCATCGTGTTCGCCTTCATGTACGGCGGCGTCACCGGCTGAGAGAAGAAACAATGCCTCCTCCTCCCTCTGGAAAGCAGCCAGTCCGAAAAGGCTCGGGCCAGGTCGCGGCCCGTCCGTCCACCGGGGTGGCCGCGGCAGCCGCAGTGCGCAAGCCGGTTCGTCGGCCCGCGCCGCCGCAGTCGAAGCTCGTCGCGCAGACGGGGCCTGCCTCGGGTCAAGAGTTCCCGCTCGAGGGTGATGAGCTGGCCATCGGCCGCGCAGCAGACAACCCCGTCTCCATCCCCGACACGTCGGTCAGCCGCAAGCACGCGCTGGTGCGCAACACGGGTGACGGGTGGGCGGTCAGCGATCTCGGCTCGGGCAACGGCACGATGCTCAACGGCGAGCCCATTGCCGACGAGACCCAGCTCCACGAAGGCGACGTGATCACGCTCGGAGACACCGAGCTTCGGTTCTCGGGGCCCGGTGGCGGGGCGGCGGAGGATGAGGCGCCCGCGCCCAGCAATGGCTCGCGTCGTCCTCCCGTGCGCACCGCGCGCAACGGCGGGGCCATCGAACGTTCTACGGGCCGCGGTCGCCCGGTGCGCACCTCGCGCATGGCAGAAGACCCCGAAGAGGCGAAGAAGAAGCGTCGCAAGCTCTTCCTCATCGTCGGTGGGTCGTCGGTGGTGATCCTCGCGCTGCTCGTCGGCTGGAAGGCGATCGACAACAAGCGCCAGATCAGGCTCAAGCAGGAAATGATGCTGGGCAAAGAACATCAGGCCTCGATGGCCGCGATGTTCAAGGAAGCGAAAGACGCGATCCGCGCCGGCAAGTGGACGGACGCGAAGGCCAAGCTCGAGGAGATGCAGGCCGAAGACGCCGACTACGAGACGCGGCAGGTCGAGAACTACCTGAAGATCGCCGAGGCCGAGATCCCCAACCAGGGGTTGCTCGCGGAGGCCAACACGGCCATCGCCGCCGGTGAGCTCGGCAGGGCGGGTGCGGCGCTGTCGAAGGTAAAGACCACCACGCAGGAGAATGCGGTGCGGCTGGCGCGCGAGGCCCTCGAGGCAAAGTCGCTCGAGAAGCTGGCCGAGGGCCGGGCCCTCATCGCGGCCGCCAGCGATCTGCAGAAGATGGAACAGCTCAAAGCCATCTGCGAAGACATCCTCGCGGTGAAGCCCGATGACCGCGAAGCGGCCGAGCTGAAGAAGCAGGCCGAGACGGCGATTTACCGCATCAAGAACCCAACCATCGCGCCTCCGCCGCCCGATACGCCCTGGCTCGAGGTGCAGCAGCGGTACAAGAACGGTGACTCGTCGGGTGCGCTCTCGCTTGCGCAGGCATGCGCCAACAAGTTCGCCCAGTGCCGCACGCTGGAATCGCAGATCAAGGAGTTCGAGACCAAGTCGAAGCGGGTGGAGGAGCTCAACGAAAACGATCTGATCGCCACCTACGAGCTCGACAAGAAGATCGCCGGCGGCGCCTCGAGCGAACTGTCGCGCCCGCTGCGCACGCAGCTCGTTTCGAAGCTCTTCGTGAAGGCGAGCCAGTCGAAGACCACGGGCAACTGGAGTCGCGCCATCGAGTACGCCCGCAAGGTGCTGCAGGCCGACCCGGCGCACGTCGGCGCGCAGGCGCTCGTGAACGAGGCGCGCAACCAGGCGCGCGAGGTCTACCTGCGTGGCTACCAGCTCAAAGAATCGAGCCCGGACGAGGCCATCCGTCTCTTCAAAGACGTGATGAACATGACCCCGCCCGATGATGACAACCATCAGAAGGCGAAGTCGCGCGTCGCCGAGCTTCAGCATCAGTGAGCGATCCGAAGCAGGCTGATCTGTTCGGCGGGCTTGCGCCGACGCCGGAGGCGAAGCCTGTCGTTGAGCGGCGCGGGTCATTGGCCGAAGTTCCGGTGAACCCGCCCCTCGACGAGCGGGTGGCTGCGCGGAAGTCTGCGATCGCTGCGGCGCATGGCCCGACGACAGCGACCGTTGGGCGGAAGGCAGGCGCCGAGGCCCTCGTCCCGCAGAGGCCCCCCGCCACCGCCGTTCCCGCATGGCGTCGTGAGCCGCCTGCCACCAGAGCGCCCGCGCCGGTGGATCAACGGGCGGCGCTCACCGTCTCGCAGCTCACGCGTCAGGTGAAGGACGCGCTGGAACCCCGGTTCACCAGGGTGCTGGTGCGCGGGGAAATCTCGAACTTCCGCGGGGTCAACGCACGCGGTCATTCGTACTTCGCCCTCACCGACGCGAGATCGTCGATCGACGTGAAGCTGTGGGCGACCACCGCGGCGAAGCTCAAGTTTCAGATCAAGGACGGCCTCTCGGTGATCATCGAGGGCAACCTCGACGTCTACGAGCCGCAGGGCCGCTACAGCCTGATCGTCGAGAAGCTCGAGCCCGAAGGCCTCGGCGCTCAGGCCCTTCGCAACGAGCAGCTGAAGCAGAAGCTCCTCGCCGAGGGCCTCATCGGCGACGCGCGTGTGCGCCCGAAGCGCACGCCTCCGTTTCTTCCCAGGCGCATCGGCGTGGTGACCAGCATCTCCGGCGCGGCGCTGCGCGACTTCTTGAAGGTGCTGCACCGGCGCCACCCCGGCATCTCGGTGCTCGTGGCCGACGCTCGAGTGCAGGGCGACGGTGCCGTGTTCGAGTTGCGGCGCGCGCTGAGGTGGCTGTCGAGTTCCGACGTCGACGTGATCGTCGTCACGCGTGGCGGCGGCAGCTCTGACGATCTGTCGGTCTTCAGCGAAGAGCCGGTGGTTCGCGCGCTGTGGGCCTGCCCGGTTCCGGTGGTGAGCGCCGTGGGCCATGAAATCGACACCACGCTCTGCGATCTCGTGGCCGACGTGCGTGCGCCCACGCCCAGCGCCGCCGCCGAGTTGTTGGCGCCCTCGCTGGTCGAGCTTCGCGCCACGTTGGCGACCCTCAAGAGCCGGCTGCACCGGGGCGCCGAGAAGGTCGTCATGTCGCAGCGTGCTTCGCTGAAGGCACTGGAACGCGGCCTCGGCGATCCCCGAAGGGAGCTCTCGAGTCAGCGGCTCGTGATCTCCACCGCAGCCGACCGCATGCGTGCCGTGCTGTCGCGCCGCACCCGAACGGAATCTGCCGCGCTGAACGAGCTCAAGCGTCGGCTGATCGACCCGCGCCACGTCATCGCCGCCCAGCGCCTCTTGCTGAAGACCCTCGGCGAGGGCTCGAAGTCGCTCGTCGCGCGTCGGAGGAGAGCTGAAGCAGAGGCGCTCGGCGACTTGAAGGCGCGCATGGTGCGCTCGAGTCCGCGTGCGCTGCTGCAACGACGCCGCGAGACCCTGGCCGGGCAGGGGTGGGCGTTGCGAGACGCTCTGGAGCGGCGCCGACGCGCTGAGCGCGAACGCCTTGGATCGTTGACGGGGTCGTTGCTCAAGCGATCCCCGCGCGCTGAGATCGGCGCACAACGCGCGAGGTTGTCGAGTTTGGCGCGTGGCCTCGAGCGCCACTCGCCACGCCAGGCCATCGCCCGCGAGGGTGCCGCCCTCGAGGCGCTCAAGGTGAGGATGCTCGCCGCCGCTGCGCGTCGCCATCGCGACGCGCGGCAGAAGTTCAAGACGCTCGAGGCGACGCTCGATGCGCTGAGCCCGTTGAAGGTGCTGACGCGGGGGTACGCGCTCGCGACGCGCGCGGAGCACGTCGTGCGCGCTGCAAGCGACCTGAAGGTCGGTGACCAACTGCGCCTGCGCTTCGCCGATGACTCGGTGCAGGTCACCGTCGCCGAGCCGCCGAAGCCCAACGAAGACTGAAGAGTGCTAACTCGCACCGAAACCTGAAGAGGAACGTCGTGGCCAAAGAGAAGAGCGAGCCGAAGGGGCAGTACGGGGACGTGGTGACGCGGCTCCAGCAGATCGTCTCATCGCTCGAGGGCGGCGAGCTGAGCCTCGAGGAATCGATCGAGCGCTTTCGCGAGGGCATGACGCTCGTGAAGCAGGGTGAATCGATTCTCGCTGATGCAGACAAGACCATCGAGCAGTTGCTGTCTGAAGACGGCAAGACCGCGCCGCTCAAGCTGGGCGACGCACCCGCGGCAGAGCCCGCGCGACCTGCAGCCGCGACTCGCAAGCCGACGCCGGTCGCCGCCCCTCCCGACGACGACGTTCCGTTCTGACATGCCTTCGTTCTCTCTCGAGTCCTGGTTGCCCGCGCAGCAGCGCCGCGTCGAGCAGTTGCTTGCTTCCCGTATGGAACACCTCGCTCGAGGCGCCCCCGACCGACTCGCGCAGGCGATGCGCTACTCGTTGCTCGACGGCGGCAAGCGGCTGCGCCCGGTGTTGTGCCTGACCTTCGCCGACTCGGTGGCGCGCGCCTCGAACGGGGGCGGCGAGCCCGCCAACGATGCCGCCGTCGCGCTCGAGTGCATTCACACCTATTCGCTTATCCACGACGATCTCCCGTCGATGGACGATGACGATCTCCGCCGGGGTCGGCCGACGTCGCACAAGGCCTTCGGCGAGGCGATGGCCATCCTCGCGGGTGACGCGCTGCAGACCGACGCCTTTGCTCTCGTCGCGCGCGGGCCCGAGCACGAGCAGGCGCTGCGCGGCCGCCTCGCCGGTGAACTGGCGATCGCCGCAGGCTCTGGGGGCATGGTGGGCGGCCAGGTGCTCGACATCGCCGACGATCGACCTGCGACGCTCGACTATTTGAACCGGCTGCACCGCCTCAAGACCGGCGCGCTCATTCGGGCGGCCTGTCGCATGGGCGCCATCGCCGGGCGCGGCGACACCGCCACGCTCGACGCCGCCGAGAGATATGGCGACGCAGTGGGGCTGGCCTTTCAGATCGCCGACGACGTGCTCGACGTGACCTCGAGCGCCGAAGCCCTGGGCAAGCCGACGGGCGCGGACGCTGCGGCGGGGCGCCATACCTTCCCTGCCGTCGTGGGCCTCGAGCGCGCCCGCCAGCTCGCCCGTGAGCATGTCGCGCGCGCCATCGACGCAGTGAAGTTCCTCGATGGCGACGACGGCCCGCTCGCGGCGCTCGCCCGGTATTCCATCGAGCGGGCTACCTGAGCGCGTGAAGAGAGAACGCCTCGATGTCCTCGTGCACGAGCGGGGGCTCGCCGAGTCGAGAACGCGCGCTCAGGCGATGATCCTCGCCGGCCTGGTGGTGGTGAACGATCAGCGCATCGACAAGCCGGGCACCCGCGTCGACGTCGAGGCCGAGATTCGGCTCAAGGGCGAGGTGATGCCCTACGTGTCGCGCGGCGGCCTCAAGCTCAAGGCCGCCCTGACGGCCTGCCCCGTGGAACTGAAGGGCGCCATCTGCGCCGACATCGGCGCCAGCACCGGCGGCTTCACCGACTGCCTGCTGCAGGAAGGCGCGGCGCGCGTGCACGCCATCGACGTGGGGTACGGGCAGCTCCACGAGAAGCTGCGCGTCGACCCGCGCGTCATCAGCCGCGAACGCGTCAACGCACGGCACCTCACCGACGAAGATCTCCCCGAGCCGGTGAGCGTGGTCGTCATCGACGTGAGCTTCATCTCGCTCGAGCTGGTGCTCCCTGCGGTGCTGCCGAAGCTCTCTCGCGGGGGCACGCTGATCGCGCTGGTGAAGCCCCAGTTCGAGGTCGGCCCTGCGCACCTCGACAAGGGCGGGGTGGTGCGTGACGCGGTCGCGCGTCAGGGCGCCATCGAGCGCATTCGCGCCTTCGTCACCTCACAGGGCCTGCACGAGGTTGGGCTGATCGACTCGCCGGTGCATGGGCCGGCGGGGAACGTCGAAGCCCTGCTGATCGCGCGCAAGCCGCGGTGATCACCAGTTCGCGAAGAGGTTCACCATCGCCACGTGCCGCACGGGGTCGGGCGCGTCGCGGCGGTGCACGAGCTGGTTCATGTACCCACCTTCGACCCGCACCTGCTCGGTGAGAAAGACGCCCACGCCGGCAAACAGACGGTTCTGATCGAAGCCCGCCTGCTGGCCCCACGCGGTGTCGTTGAAGGCGAGAAACACCTCGTCCCACGCGGCGAGAATCGAACGGCCGTAGCGCGGCGACTGCACACGCACGAACTGCCGAAACCGCAGACCGAGCTGCCCGGCTGAGATTCTCTCCTCGAGCCTTGAACGCAGCTGCAGCTTCACTTTGTTCTCGAACACGACGTCCCACGTCCACTGTTGCCAGAGGCGGTGCTCGTCGGTGGCGACGTCACCTCCTCGCAGGAGCGGCGTCCACGCGTAGCCAAACCAGACGACCATGTCGGGGCGAAAGCGCACGCCGACGCCGGGGCGCAAGATCAGGTTGGTCTGCTTCCCCGAGCCGTGGAGGCGCGCGTGCACGTCGAGCCAGAGCACGAAGACGCTGTTCTCGAGCTTCTTCTGGCCGAAGAAGCCAAACCAGCCCTGTGGTTCCTGCGTGAAGTCGTCGGCGGCCCTGGCGGGCAGCGCGCCACACAGCAGACCTGCCATCAGCGCGGCACGAATCATCGCGCGGCACGAATCATCGCGCGGTCAGGGGAGCATCGTGGGCCCGCGCGACGAGCGGTACTCGCCGTTGGTCAGCGGCTGAACCAGCTCGGTGCCCGCGCGGAGCCAGGGTCGATCTGCCGAGTCGATGGCGATGGTCATCGCGTTGAGTGGGCCTTCGCCACTGCCGTAACCGACGCGCCAGAGCTCTCCGGCCTGCGGTGAGTCGAGCGCGATGATCTCCGTGGGGAACGACGGGGAACCCTGCAGATCGGGCCCGTTCAAGATGTAGAAGTCGGTGCCGTTGCCAGGCTGCACGCCGAGCACCATCAGGCTGCCCGAGGGCGTGACGGCGCGCTCGCCGAGGTTCACCACCGTGCCCAACTGCTGGGTGAGGAACCAGACCTGGTAGGGGCCGATCGCCGCGACGAGGTTGCCGGCCGAGAAGGGCAACGCGAGGCGCAACATCCCGGGGAAGGTAGGGCTCGTCCAGCGGCGGGCCTGGCCCTCACACAGTCCGAAAGCGGTGGAGCACGAGATGACGGTGGTCTGCAGCGTGTTGTCTTGCGCGTACGAAAGAATCGGAATGGTGAAGACATCGCCCGTGGTGCTGAAGAACCCTTCGGGGATGATGGGCATGCTGGTGGAATCGAGCGGGTACTGTTGGGTCAACAGCACCGCCGGCACACCATTGACGACGCCGTTGGTGAGCGCCCCGGTTCGCAGGTCGTGCTTGTAGGGAACGATGTTGGCGACCTTGGTGCCGACGTTGAACTCCCATCGCGAGATCCACACCGACTGGCCGGCGCCGTCGTCAATGTGCGGGTTGGCGTTCAGGATGATGGGGAAGCCGGCGGAGGAGCTCCAATCGTTGGAGACGTCGTTGGCGCCCGGGCTCAACTTGACGATGCGGTTCTGCTGCGTGCCGAGCTCGTTGATCCACACCACGGCAACGCCGCTCTTGCCCACGCCGATCCTTTCGGCTCGGGGACTGCGAATGACCTTGCCGACGGAGAAGTCGGTGCACGACGCCGAAAGGCAGAGCGCGAAGGCCCCCACAAAGGGCTCGAAGATCCACCGGTAGCCGCTGGTGGTGCTCAGGTCGAGGATCTGCGTGTTGAGCGAACAGTCGAACGGCATTTGACCGATGAAAGCGAGCAACTGCCCCGACGTGTCGACCCGCGCGATGGTGGTGCCGGTCTGCGTGCGCACGCACCCCAGAAAGGTGTTGGCCGACCCGCCCACGCCACCCTCGGCGACGAACGCGTCTGGCACGAGTTGTTCCCCGTTCGGCCCGGAGTACTTGCGGGCGACGGGGAAGAACTTCACCCCCACCGGCGTGGAGAAGTTGGTGCGGCCGTCGTCGCACGTGACCTTCGCCTTCAGCGTGAGCGACGCCGAGAAGCCCAACCGCGGGTAGAGGTTCGAGAACAATCCGGCGGGCAACGTGAACTCGGTCGGGCTCTTCGAGTAGCTGGTGTCGAAGAGAAACGAGTCCTGCTGGAAGATCGCCACCTGCGTCACACCCTTGCAGCCGCTGACGTTGACGCGGCCCTTCACCGAGTCACCCATCACGTTGCTCTCGGTGATGGTGAGGAAGGCCTGTGGTGGGTTGGCGGGGGGAGGGGGGAGCTTCGGATCCTCGCACGAGGCGAGCACACCCGCCCCCGCCATCAACAGCACGACCGTGCTCGGCTTCATCACTTCTCCAGAACGATGAATTCCACGCGGCGATTGAGTTCGCGGCCCCGCGCGGTGAGATTGGGGGCAATGGGTTTGGAGTCACCATAGCCCACCGACTCGAGGCGTTCTGCGTCGATGCCCTGTGCGACGAGGTACTCCTTCACGCTGCGCGCCCGATCTTCCGACAACGCCTGGTTCGCGGCCTTGACGCCACGGTTGTCTGTGTGGCCCTCGACCCGAACGCGCTTCACGTTGTTCTTCACGATGGCGTCGACCACCTGCTGCAGGAGGTTGAACGATTCCGGGAGAATTTCCGACTTGCCCGTCGCGAAGCGCACCTGCTGGAGGATCTCGATCTTGTCGCCCTTGAAGATGACGAGGATCTTCTTCGGCATGGGCTGCAGGTCGAACGCGACCACCAGCTTGCCCCCGGCCTGCACCTGCACATCGCGCGTCTGGGCCATGTGGCCGTCGGCCGTGGCGGTGATGGTGTAGGTGCCTGCGGGCAACTCGATCTCGGCGGGCGCTGCGCCCTCGGGCGTCTGCAGCTTCGAGGTCGCCGTGCCGCTGAACGAGATGTCGGCCTTGATGGGCTTCTTGTTGGCCGTCGCGCTGACCGCGAACTTCGCCTTCTTCGCGTCAGGCTCGAGCGCCACGTCGAGCTTCGTGGGCTTGCTCGCGTCGAGCGTGACTTCGCGCTCGGCGGGCTTGAACCCCTCGCGTGCGATGGTGACCTTCACGCTCTTCGCGGTGAGCGGCAGCGATTCGTAGCGGCCGGCTTCGTCGGTGGCCGACGGCTTGACGCCCGACACGTTCACCACGACACCGGTGAGCACCTGGCCGTTGCTCTGGTCGGTGACGACACCCTCGATCCGCGTGGCGGCGGGCGCCTTCGCGACCTCGAGCTTCCGCTCGCGAATGGTCTCGACGATCTTCGTCTCTCCGCGCTGGAAAGGATCGATCGCGAACCCGGCGCCGACGAAGAAGTTCCAGGGCGGGGTCGCCGGCACGCCCAGACCAACCGAGCGCGTGAGACCCAGGTTGAAGCCCGTGGTCAACGTCAAGTCCTTGAATGGGGTGAGCTTGAGCCCCAGGCCGAGCTGCTGGTTCATCGCCGACGAGGCGTTGATGAACTTGCCGTCAGGGCCGGTCAGCTCGCCCATCGGCACCCCGAGCGGGGCGGCCAGCGAGTACTCGATGACGGGCGTCACCACGGGGAAGGGGATCTCGGCTGCCAGCCCGAAGTTGAAGCGGTTGTACCTGTTCACGTTGAGCGCGAACTCTTCCGACGCATTGAGGCGCTGGTTGGTCACCAGGCCCGCGGTCGAGTCGAGCGTCACCCCGAGGCCGAGCGTGAAGATCACCGGCAAGTAGTGGGTGAGGGTACGGAAGTCGAAGGTGCCGAGCAGCATCGGTTTGAACCCGACGGCGAAGCGATCGATGCCCTGGTTGCCGACGCCCGAGAAAGTCAGCAGGCGAACGTCGACGCCCGCGTGGAGACCGCGCGCCCACTCTCTGGAGAGCTTGATGCCGAGGTTCAGGTCGCCGAGCGCCTGAATGAGGTTGGGTGACGTGCGGTTGTTGCTATTGGCCGCGGCTCCGTACGAGACGAAGATCTCGCCCCAGTCGAAGGGCTGGAAGCTGGCCGCAAAGGTCACCGCGGAGCGGATGTTCTGCGCCTGCAGCACGGGAAAGTTGGTCTGGTTCAGGTACTCGCCCAACAGCGAGACGCGCACCACGCCCCTGCCACCGAGCCGCGCAGAAGGAACGAACAGGTTGCCGATGCCCACCTGGCCCACGGTGACCCGACCGTTTTCCTTCGCGTCCCAGGCGACGCCCCAGGTCGAAGGGCTGTGCGGTTCGGTGCCGGGCAGAAAGCGCTCTTTCTGCGAAACGAGGGTGGTGTCGGCGTCGTCGACCCCCGCGTCAGAAGAAGAAGGACCGGCTGCCACGCCCGCATCGGCCGGCGGCGGCGGCGTTCGCGAGAGCGTGGGATTCGCCGTGGCGGCCGGGGTCGGCTTGACCTCGGGTACCACCGGTGCGGGCGCGGGCGCAGGCGCAGGCCTCGTCGGAGGCGGCTCGGCAGCCTTGGTCGGCGCAGGTGGGAAGGTGTTCCAATCGTCGCCCGTTTGGGCGGCTGCGACGTTGGAAAGCGTGAGGACGAGCGCCGAAAGGAGGGTGCGGTGCATGGTGACCATGTGGTTTTGCGGCCAGCCGATACTGTACCTGACAGCTTGGGGCCACCGTCAGAAATCGTCGTGATTCTCCCTACATCCACATTGCTTGAACTGAGCGCGTTTAGAATGCTCACCAGTCGAATGCCCAACCGCGTGCTCATCGTTGGAAGCCGTGCCGACTCCCTCGTGGGGCGGTTGCAGGCTCGGGGCTACGAGGTGGAGACCGCAATCGGTGCTGCCGCGCTCGACCGGCGCGACTCGCACCACAAGCCCGACGCGGTGGTGCTCGCCTCGACCGCGCGCATCGCTCCCTCGCTGTTGGCCGAGGTTCGCAAGCGCGGAGAGCTGCGCCGCATTCCCATCTTGATCGATGGCAGCGAGGGGTGGCGCGCCTCGTTGCAGCGCCTCGACGTCGATGGCGTCGCCGAGTCTTTCGAAGCGCTCGAACGACAACTGGGCGCCAGCCTCAAGGCGCGGCGCTACGTCGAGCACGACGATCTGATCCGCAAGCGGCTCGAGCTGATGCTCGAGGTCACCCGACTGTCGGTGTCAGGGGCGTCGGTCGAGGCGTTGCTGCGGGTCGTCTCGGCGCGCATGAGCGAGGGACTGGGCGGCGAGCGCGTGGCGCTTCTGCAGCTCGAGAGCGGCAACCCCTCTCGTGGCGCGCTCATCGATCAAGACGAACGCACGCCGATCGATCTCGCGGTGGCCCCGTCATTCCGTCGGGCGCTCGAGACCCGGGAGATGGTCGAGAGTGAAGCGGGGTGGGTGATTCCGCTCGGTGGCGAGACCCGTGAGGTGGTGGCGCTCATCATTCGCCGCAAGCAGCCGCTCGAGCAGGAAGAGCGGGACTTTCTGCAGACGGTCGGTCTCGCGTTGTCGACGGCCATCGAACGACAGCAGGTGCAGGCGGTCGCTGCCCGAAGCCAGGAGGCGCTCGAGGACGCGTACGTCGAGCGCTACAAGGAACTGGTCGAGGCGAACAACCGGCTGCGTCAGCTCGATCGCAAGAAGAACGACATCATGGCGGTGTTGAGCCACGACTTGCGCGCGCCGCTCAACGTGTTGCTGGGCTACGCGCACCTGCTCATCACCGACGAGTCGCTGCCCGCGCCTCACAAGCCGGGAGCCGAGGCGATCCACCGCGCTGGCAAGAAGGTGCTCTCGCTGGTCGAGACCATCCTCGAGCAGGCGCGCGAGGCCGACGGCCGCATCGTGCTTTTCTCGCGCGAGTTCGACGTCAGCGAGGCCTGTCAGGACGCGGCGCGCGATCTCCAGATCCTCGCGCGCGAGCGGGGCATCGCGTTGCGTGCCGAGGCACCGTTGAGCCTCGACGTCTTCGCCGATGAACAGAAGATTCGCCAGGTGCTGCAGAACCTGATCACCAACGCGTTGAAGCACGCACGCAACGCGACCGAGGTGGTGGTGCGCGCCCAGTTGCGCAAGCGTCCCGATGGTGACGTGGCGCTCATCGAGGTGCGGGACGATGGCGTCGTCGCAGACCCGAGCCAGGTCTTGATGGCGTTCGATCGCTCCAACGGGCTGGGGCTGTCGATCTGCCGCGATCTCGTCGAGCGACACGGCGGCGAGATCTGGGCTGAGGCGCCGGCTGACGGTGGGGCGATCTTCGCCTTCACGCTCAAGATGCCGGCAGGCCAGCAGAAAGAACTGCCCGCCCGCTCGACCAGCGAACCGCTCGTGTTGCTGGTCGACGACGACCCCATCTTCAGCCGCATCGCGACGCTCGGGCTCTCGGGGCACTACCGCGTCGAGCTGGCGCGCGATGGGCACGAAGCGGTCGCCCGCGCCCGGGTCTTGCGGCCCGACGTGATCATCATGGATGTGTTCATGCCCAATCGGGACGGGCTCGATGCGCTGCGCGAGCTGCAGTCTCGGCCCGAGACCGAGGCGATCCCCGTCATTCTTCTCTCAGCCCGGCCCGAGCTGCCCGAACGCGTGAAGCCCTCGGAGCTGGGCGCGGCCGACTTCATCGCCAAGCCGATGCCGCCCACGGTGTTGCTCGCGCGCGTGCAGGCGGCGGTGCAACGCAGCCGGGGTCGACCGAACCTGGCGGTCGGGCCCGGCAACGATCCCGAGACGGGGCTCTACGATCACATCGGCGTCGCCAACCAGCTCGCCCAGGAACTCACGCGAAGCGTTCGGTACGGCCGGCCGATCACGCTGGCTGTGCTCAAGCCGCTGACCAACCCGGGCGAGCGGCTCCGGGCTTGCGCGCAGGCAGTTCGGCGCCAACTGCAGCCGCCTGACTTCGTGGGTCACCTCGGGCAAGGCGTCTTCGTCGTGGTGTTGCCCGAGACGGCTCAGGCGGCGGGGCAGGCGCTGGTCGGGCAGCTGGTCGGTGCGCTCGCTGACGAGAAGGTTCCGTACCGGAGTCGAATGCTCGACACCCCGGAGATCGAAGGGGGCGCCGAAGACCTGCTCGAGAGGTTGCTCGCGTGAAGGTCTCCTTCGCGGTGCTGGTGGTCTCTGCCAGCGCGCTCGCGGGTGCTCCGAAACGGCCCGCAGTCGATCTGTCGGCCATGCGCGAAGCGATGGGCGTCGCCACCGACGAGACGGGCACGCCGTACCCCTCGGCGGCCAGCTACGCGCACTTTCTCCGCGCGCGGCTCGCCCACCACGACGGCGATCACAAGGTGGCGCTCGATGAGCTGCGCCTCGCGCTCGCGTCAGACGACTCGAACCCGTTCCTGATGACCGAGCTGGCCGAGCAGTACGCGCGCGCCTCGGAGCTCGAGCGCGCCGAGTTGCAGCTCAAGCGCGTCATCGAGCGTTTCCCCGACTACCAGCCAGCGCAGCTCCTCATGGGCCGCGTGCTCTACGAAGGGCAGAAGAGCACCCGCGCCCGGACTCACCTGTTGCGCGCGATCAAGCTCAAACCGAACGACCCCGACGCGTACCTCGTGCTCACTCAGTTGTGGCTCGATCAGGGCCGCACCGACGACGCGATCAAGGTCGTCGACGAGCTCGGTACGGCGTTGCCCGGAGACCCTGTGGGCTACCGCCGTCTGGGGCTCGCCCTCGCCGAGCGCGGTGATGGCGCGCGCGCCGAGAAGCTCCTGCAGCGGGCCGTCGAGCGCGACCCCGGTGACTTCGAGTCGTGGGCCACGCTGGGGCGCATCGCGGAAGCGGCGGGTCAGCACCAGCGTGCCCTCGACGCGTGGGAACGGGCGATCGAGCACGACCCCGAGAACCGCGAGGTGCTGCTCAATGCAGGCCGAGTGGCCCTGCGCATGAAGAAGTCCGTCGAGGCACGCGCCTACTTCGATCAAGCGCTCTCGCAGGGGCGCGACCCCGAGCTCGCGGTGAAGGTCTCGTTCAGTTACCTCGCAGCGCATCAGCTCCAGCTCGCGGCCGAGGTGCTCGATCAGGCGCGCGCGTCGGGGGCGGAACCCCGACTTCACTTCTATGCGGGGCTGGTGCACGAGCGGGTCCGCAACTTTCAGAAGGCAGCTGAGGCCTTCGACGCCGTGCCGGCGGGGCTGGGCGATGTGAGCTTCGAGGCTCGGGTGCACCGCGGGATCTGTCTGTCGCAGCTTGGCCAGCACAAAGCGGCGCTCGACGTCGTTCGAAAGGTGCAGCAGGACCGCCCCGATCTGCCCGGCATTGAGCCCGCGCTGGCGCGTGTGCTCGAGCGAGCGGGCAGTCTGAAAGACGCAGAATCGACCCTGGTGAAGGCGCTCGGCCGGGCGTCGTCGACCGAGTTGCTCGAGGCGCTCTCGTCGTTCTACGCGCGCCAGAAGCGGCTGGCCGATGCGATCTCGCTGCTCAGCGGCGCCGTCGCGCGCAGCCCGCAGGACGACTCGATTCAGTTCGCGCTGGCCGCGCTGCAGGAGAAAAAGGGTGATTGGCAGAAGGCGGTCGATCGCCTGATGCCGGTGATCGAGCGTCACCCCGACAACGCCGCCGCGCTCAACTTCATCGGCTACACGCTGGTGAACAACGGCGGCGATCTTGACGAGGCCGAGCGCTACGTGCGCCGCGCATTGGAGCTGCGGCCTGACAGCCCTGCCTTCCTCGATTCTCTCGGGTGGATTCAGTTCAAGCGCGGCCGCCACGAAGAGGCCGCCGACACGCTCGAGCGCGCGGTCGATGCCTCACCCGATGAGGTCACGCTGCTCGAGCACCTCGGGGAAGCGAGCTTGAAGGTCAACCGCAAGGCACGCGCGCAGGAATGCTTCACGCGCGCACTGCAATTGCTCGCAGAGAGCCCCGACGACGCCGAACGCCCGATGCAGAAGAGCGACCTCGAGCGTCGATTGAAACTGCTGTCGCCCAACTGAATTGCGGCTAGAAGCCGCGGCATGACGCGACGCGACGAAGGGTTCTTCGCCTCCCGGGACGGTACGCGCTTGTTCTGGCGTCAGATCGTGCCCGACGGTGAGCCGAAGGCCTGGTTGGGCGTGATTCACGGCTACGGAGATCATTCGGGTCGCTACCTCCAGCCCATCGAGGCATGGGTCAACGAGGGCTACGGCGTGCTTGCATTCGACTACCGCGGTCACGGCAAGGCCGACGGTGGCCGCGCTGACGTGACGGTGTGGACGGACTATCTCGATGACCTCAAGGCCTTCTTCGCGCGGCTGGTCGAGGCGGCGCGAGGCAAGCCGATCTTCCTCGTCGCGCACTCTCACGGCGGGTTGATGGCCACGCACTGGCTCGCCCAGGGTGCGCCGGCTGAACTCAAGGGTGCGGTGATCTCGGCCCCATTCTACGCGCTGGCCTTCGAGCCGCCGAAGCTGACCGTGTTCGGCGCACGGTTGATCAAAGGGCTCCTCCCGTCGCTCAAGATCTCCAACGAGCTCAAGCCCGAGCAGCTCTCGCGCGACGTGAAGTGGCAGGAAGAGACGAAGGCCGACCCGCTCTACTTGCACAACACCACGCCCCGCTGGTTCTTCGAGTGCATGGGCGCGCAGCAGCGGCTCACCGGCCTCGGGCCCCGCATCCAGACGCCCGTGCTGTTCCTGGCCGGCACGGCCGACCCCATCGCCTCGATGCCGGCGGCCAGGGCCTTTTTCGACACGATTGGAGCGAAGGACAAGACGTACAAGGAATACGGCGAGTCCCGGCACGAGGTGTTGATGGAACTCGGCAAGGAGCAGGTGTGGGCCGACATCTCTCGATGGATTTCCGCCCACTGCTGACGTACCTTGCCCCGACTTTTTCGGGCGCTGCTGAACACCAGAAAGTGGCAGGAATCACGCACACATGGCGAACACCGACCAGATCAACATCATCGGCAAGGGCATCACCATTCGCGGCAGCATGACCGGCGGCGGCGGGCTGGTGATTGAAGGGCGTGTCGAAGGGCAGATCGCGCTCAAGAACCACCTGACCATCGAGTCGTCGGGCATCGTCGAGGCCGACATTCGCGCTGACGAGCTCACCATCAACGGCACGGCGAGCGGGAACATCGACGCGTCGACGAAGGTGTCGATCAACCAGTCGGCCAAAGTGAATGGCGACATCAAGGCCACGCGCGTGGTCATCGAAGACGGCGCGGTCTTCAACGGGTCCATCGAGATGGACGTGAAGCTGCCCGACGACATCTGACTTTCGCTTTTCACACTTCAATTGGCGTAACGCAGGGAAGGGGACACCAACGTGGCGAACACCATCATCGGCTCGAGCATCACCATCGACGGCGAGATCTCGGGCGACGAGGATCTCGTGATCCAGGGCACTGTGAAGGGGAAGATCTCCCTCAAGGAAAGCCTGTTCGTCGAGGCGTCGGCGTCGGTCGAGGCCGACATCGAAGTGCAGAACGTGGAGATCACCGGCAAGGTGACCGGCAACATCGCCGCGACTGACAAGGTCGAGCTCAAGGCCGACTGCCGGGTGGTGGGTGACGTGCGCGCGCCGCGAATCCTCATCGCCGATGGTGCCAGCTTCAAGGGCAACGTCGACATGGACGTCAAGGAGCGCTGATCGCCATGGCAGCGACCAAGGAATTTTCGTCGGCGGGTGGCGAGACCACCATCATCGGCCCGTCGATCCTCATCAACGGCAAGCTCAGCGGTGACGAAGATCTCACCGTGCGCGGCCGTGTCGAGGGCGAGCTGAGCCTGACCCGAACGCTCATCGTCGAGCCGTCGGGCATCGTGAAGGCCAACGTGCAGGTCCGCAACGCGATCGTCTCCGGCGTCGTGGTGGGCAACATCTCCGCCACCGAGTCGGTCGAGCTGACGCGCGAAGGCCGCATGGTGGGCGACATCAACTCGCCCCGCGTGATCATCGTCGACGGCGCCAGCTTCCGCGGCCGTGTCGACATGGGCAATGCCGAGCCCCGGCCCGCTTCCGAGCGCCCGGCGACCCGCTCGGTGCCTGCCGCCCGACCGGCCATTCGTCCTGCTGCGCCGGTGCCTGCGCGACCGGTCACCATCGCGGCGCGGCCCGCCGTGGCGTTGAAGCCGCAGCCGCCTGCGGCGCCGGTGGTTCCGAAGAGCGAGAAGTCTGAAGGCTCGCGTCCTCCGCCTCCTCCTCCGCCGCAGCCCGTGTTGGTGGGCGAGGGTGGCAAGAAGAAGGTCCTCCTCAAAAAGAAGAAGTGAGCCATGTCGGAAGAGGTCAATGACGGAATGCCGCCCGCACCCGAGGGCGGTCCCACGGAGCCGGTGACGACGACTGCGAGCGAGGCGCCGCCTCCGCCCCCGTCTGCGCCGCCGCCGCCGTCTGCACCGTCGTTGCCTCAGGTCGAAGAGACGCCGGTGGTGCACAAGCACTTCGTGGCGCCGGCGCTCATTCCACTCGAGCGGGTCGACGCCGACGGGGTCTTCCTCATGCGCCACGAGGCCGAGCTCGACGACGTGGCCGCGCTCGCGACCGACATCGCGCGCCTGGGCCAGCTGTTCCCCATCGACGTGCGGCTGCGCGCGCCCGATCGCTTTCAGGTCATCACCGGCTTCCGCCGGGTCGCGGCGCTGCGCTTCCTCCAGCGCGAGAAGGTGCTGGCGCGGCTGCACACCGACCTGTCTGATTCAGACGCAATGCTCATGTCGTTGGCGTCGGCGATCCACAGCAAGAGCGTGGGCACCGAGGTGCTGGCAGCCATCAAGAGTTCGCTCGAGACAGCCGGGCGGTTGACGCCTCCGGCCCGCGACATGCTCGAGAAGGCGCTCGCCACCGAAGACGGGTTGGCGCCTGAGGAGGTCGAAGAAGAAGTCGACGCCGATGAGCTGGCGGCAGACGTGACCTTGCGGCTCGGGCAGGCGAATCAGGATCTCTCGCTGCTCGCCGACGTGTTCGCAGAGCTCGACGAGCAGCGTCGAGAAGAGCTGCTCAAGCAGCTGCGGTACTCCGTCGAGCTCGTTGCGTTTCTGGAGAGCAAGCAGTGACCGCCTCGCTCGATCTGTCCCCGGCGGCGCTGGAGACGGATCGACGGCGCATGCTCGCGCTGCTGACCGAGCGCTCGTACGCGAAGAAGAAGGTCATTCTCTCGTCGGGCAAAGAGTCTGACTTCTACATCGACTGCAAGAAGACGGTGCTCACCGCCGAGGGCCATTGGCTCACCGGTCGCCTGCTCTTCTCGGGCGTGCGCGAGCACTTCCCTGAGGCCGTCGCGGTGGGCGGGCTCACCATGGGCGCCGACCCGATCGCCAGCGCGATCGCCACGGTGAGCTTCATCAGCGGGCACCCGTTGCACGCGTTTCTGGTGCGCAAGGAGCCGAAGGGCCACGGCACGGGTCAATGGGTCGAGGGGCTGTCGGTGATCCCCACTGGCGCACGCGTGGTGATCGTCGAAGACGTGGTCACCACCGGCGCGAGCACCATCAAGGCGATCGAGCGGGCGCGCGCCGAGGGTCTCAACCCCATCGGCGCCTTCACCCTCGTCGATCGAGACGAAGGCGGCCGGGAAGCCATCGAGCAAACGAAGGTGCCGGTGCGCTCGCTCTTTAAGCGAGGCGACTTCCCGTGAGGTGGGCCCTGCTGTTCGTGAGCGCGTTGGTTTCTTCGTGCGCGACCGGCCGCATTCCGCGAGTGCTGGGGGAGCCACCTCCTGCGGTGGCTGACCTGGAGTCCGAGCGGAACTACCAAGCGGTGCTCGAGAAGTTCACCTCCGAGCACGCGGTCTACGACAACCTCGACACCCGGGTGTTTTTTCGCGCGACGTGGCTGTCGCCTGCCTTCGCCGAGGCGCGCACCCGCCGCGAGGGCCAGTTCAAGTCGTGGCCGTCGAGCGAGCTCGAGAAGAAGTGGGCCGACGAGCAGACCCGCCTTGCCGACGTGACCGAGTTCTTCTTCGCCGTGCACGCCAACGATTACCGCTTCGAAGACTTCGAGAAGAGCAACTCGATGTGGCGCATGGTGCTGGTGAGCAATGGGGAAGAGGTGGCGCCGGCCTCGGTCGAGCGGCTCGGTCGCACCAACACCGAGATGCGCTCGTACTACTCGTACATGGAGAGCTTCTGGGTCGGCTACCGCGTGCGCTTCGCGAAGAAGCCGGTGCCCCAGAAGTTCACGCTCAAGTTGGCATCGGCGCTGGGCAAGGCCGAGCTCCCGTTCTCCGCGGAGTGACCTGACATGGCCCGCTCGCTGAGCGCACGGCTCGGTCCCGCCGCGGCGTTTCAGTTCTGTTTCATCGGCGCGGTGGCGATGCTCAAGCCCGGCGCCAACGCGCTGACCCTGAGCCGCTTCAACTCGAACGCACTGCCGTGGCTCTACGTGTCGGCGGCGGTGATCGCGGGGCTGCTCGCCATGGTGGGCGGGGAGGGCAAACGCCGCCGCAGCCCGACGGTGCTGGTCGCGATCGGCGCGCTGATGTCGTTTGGGCTCGCGGCGGGCGTGTGGCTCAAGGTGCCCGCGGTCGCGCTGCTCGCGTACCTCTTCGCCGAGGCGTTCGCGACGCAGGTGTCGATCTCGTTCTGGACGGCGGCGAGCGAGGCCTTCGACGCGCGTGAAGCCCGGCGCGCCTTCAGCTGGATCAACGGCATCGGCATGTCGGGCGCGATCGTCGGCGGCTTGCTCGCCCAGGTGCTCGCGCGCACGGCCGGCGCGTTGGCGTTGCTCGTCGGTGGCGGGGTGATGTTGCTGGGGGCCTTCTTCGCGTGGGGCTTCCACCGCGTGGACCCGGAGATCTCCGCGAGCACGAAGTCGACCGGCGAGCGGGCGGGGTGGCGTGAGGTGGTGCGGGCGCCCTACACCCAGCTGCTCGGTGCGGTCGTGCTCGGGCTCGCGGCGCTGCAGCAGTTGACCGACTTCGTCTTTCGCGAGCGGGCGGTCGCGCAGTTGGCCGAGGCCGACATGGCCGATCTCTTCGCCGCTCACCAACTGTGGACCGGCGTCTTCTGCGTCGTCTTCCAGTTCGCGCTGGCGGAGGTGCTGCTGCGAAAGCTGGGCATCCTCAAGTACGCGGCGCTCGTGCCGCTGGGGCTCGGCGGCCTCACGGTGCTGGCGTGGGTGGTGCCCTCGGTGTGGAGCGCCTTCGGCCTCAAGGTGTTCGAAGCGGCCGCGAGCTGGTCGCTCATGCCAGTCGCGATTCAGCTCATGTATGCGCCGCTGCCCGATCACCTTCGCGACGGGGCTCGGCGCACCATCGACGGGGTGGTGCGCAAAGGGGGCATGGCCGTGGCGGGCGTGGCGATCGCCGCGTTCGCCTCTTCGCGCGGTGTGGGTGCGGTCTTCGCGCTCGCGCTGGTGGCGGCGGTGGGCGTCGGCGTCGCGCTGTGGCGCATTCGCCCCCGGTACATCGAGGCGGTGCAGCGCCGGGTGGAAGGCATCGACGCCAGCGGCACCTTCGAGGGTGAAGAGCGCGTGCTTGGCGAGGCCATCAAGTCGCCTTCACCCGAGCAGGCGCTGAGGGCGGCCGATCTGCTCGAGCGCACCGACCTGCTGCAGGAAACCCACATTGCCTTGCTGCTCCGCCACCCTCAGGAGCGGGTTCAGGAGCGCGGCGTGGCCCTGGCGGAGCGTCGCCAGTCGCTGGGGCAGGTCAAGCAGCTCGAAGTCATCATTCTCGGCGGCTCGAGACGCCCGCGTGACCTCGCGATCTGGGCGCTGGCGCGGCTTGCCCCCGAGCGCGCGCAGGCGGTGTTGCCGCCGCTGCTGAGCGATCGCGACATCGGGGTGCGCACCGCGGCGACCGGCGGGCTCTTGTCGATTCCCGGGCCTGATCACGACGGCGCCCGGAAGGTGCTCGAAGGCCTGCTCGCCCGAGGCGTCGATGCCTCACCCGCCGAACGTCGTGAGGTTGCGCGCCTCGTCGGCCGCGTGGGGACGAGCGTTCGCGAGCCGCTGCGCAGCACGCTGTCGAAGGCGCTGATCGCGTTCCTCGACGACTCGGAGGTCTCGGTTCGCAAGGTGGCCATCGAGGCGACCGGTGAGGGCGCCTACGTCGAGCTCGCTCCGCGGCTGCTGCGGTTCCTCTCGTGGCGCGACGAGCGCCGCACCGCGCGGCTGTCGCTCTCGAAGTTGGGCGACCTGGTGGTGCCGCTGCTCGCCCAGACGCTCGATGATCGCAGCCGCGCGCGCTCGTTGCGCATGCAGATGCCGCGCGTGCTGCGCCTCATCGCCACGCAAGCCGCCTTCGACGCGCTGCTCTTCTCGAACGCGCAGGACGACGCGGCGTTGCACTACCGGGTGGGCATCGCGCTCGCGCAGTTGCACGACGAGCGGCCAGACCTGCAGGTCGACTCGATGCAACAACGTGCAGCGCTCGTGCGTCGGCAGGAACACGCCGGGTCGCTGCTCGAGGCCTACCGTGACGCGCGCGCCGCGTTGGGTGACGACTGCCTCCTCACGCGAACCATCGCCGATCGCCTCGACCAGTCGATGGAGCTCAGTTTCTGGTTGCTGGGGCTGAGCCACGACGCCCGCGCGTTGCGCCGCGCGCACACTCTGCTGCTGGGCACCGATCAACGCCGCCGGGCGTGGGCGCTGGAACTGGTCGACAATGTGCTGGCACCTGAAGAGCGTGAGTTGATCTCCCAGCACATCGACTCGCACCACCGCGCGCTGCCCTTTGGTGCGGCTGAGCGCTTCGCAGAACACCTGCAGTCGCTGTGCACCTCAGAAGACTTCGTCTTGCGCAGTTGTGCGCGCACCGTGGCTCGTGCCGCGGGGCAGTGGACGATGAGCCGCAAGGAGGACGACATGAATGAGACGGTCGTGAAGCGCCTGTTCGCACTCGAGGGCGTGGAGATCTTCGCCCGCAGCGACGTCGACGATCTCGCCGCCGTGGCCGCCGTGGCGAAGGAGCAGACCTTCCCCCGGGGCACGAGCGTGTATTCCGAAGGTGACCCTGGCGACGCGCTGTACGTCATCGTCCACGGCGCGATGGAAGCGCGGCGCGACGGTGAGACGGTGCTCACCATGAAGGCGCGTGAGAGCTTTGGCGAGACCTCGCTGTTCGACGGTGCACCCCGCATCAACGAGGTGATCGCCACCGTCGACAGTCGGGTGCTGGTGATCGATCGCCGCGACTTCCTCGACCTGCTCGCCGACCGGCCGGAGTTGCTGGCCGGCATGTTCCGGGTGCTCTCCCGCCAGCTCAAGTCGATGGTGGTGGAAGTGGCGAGCCGGCGCTCGAGTACGTCTGAGCTGCCAGTGGTCGGCGGGCCGCCCGTGCGGTGAAGCGCCCACCCGGTGCTACGGTGCGCTGACTTGAAGACGATCGCCCTCATTGCGCGCCCGAAGAAAGACGAAGCCGTCGCTCTCGCTCGAGAGCTGATCGCCACGTTCCCCGACAAGACCTTTCTCGTCGAGCCGCACCTCGGCGAGTCGCTGGGCATCGCCCCCTCGACGCTCGAGGTGCTGGTTGCTCAGTCAGACGTGGTGGTGGTGCTCGGCGGCGACGGCACCCTCATTCACGGCGCCCGCGTCTTCCGCGGCAAGGCGTTGCCCTTCGTGGGCATCAACCTCGGCTCGCTGGGCTTCATGACGGAGATTCCCGTCAACGAGGCCGTCGAGACGCTGCGTCAGGTCTTCGCCGGCCAGGCGCGCATCGACTCGCGCATGAAGCTCACGTGTCGCCTCTTCCGCGACGACAAAGTGATCCTCGACGACGAGGTGCTCAACGACGTGGTGATCAACAAGAGCGCGCTGGCGAAGATCGCCCAGCACGAGACGTGGCTCGATGGGGCATACGTCGCCACCTACAGCGCCGATGGCGTGATCTTCTCGACGCCCACGGGCTCGACGGCCTACTCCTTGTCAGCAGGTGGCCCCATCGTGCACCCCAACGTCGACTGCCTGGTGGTGACGCCCATCTGCCCGCACGCGCTCACGCAGCGGCCCGTGGTGGTCCCGGGGGAACAGTTGCTGGCGGTGAAGCTGAACAGCGATCTCCAGGACGTCTACCTCACCGTCGATGGGCAGGTCGGGCACGCGCTGCAGCGTGGCGATCGCATCGAGGTGCAGAAGGCGCCGCACCGGTTGCTGCTCGTGAGGAACCCGCGGCTCGATTACTTCGCGATCCTCCGGCAGAAGCTGCACTGGGGTGAGCGCTGACCTTCAGCGCACGTTGTCCCAACCGGCGTCGCCGTTCGCCCATGCATCGACCCACGCGCGCAGGGTGACGCCGCCATCGCGGGCCACGACAGTCCGGGAAAGGCCGCCGTCGGGCTGGGCCATGCCGTAGCCGAACAGCATCACGTGGTCCTGCCCGGGCAGCTCGAAGTAGCGGGTGCGGCTCGACGCCTCGTACTGGGCTTCGACGGCGCGGAGGTTGGTGGTGTACGCGCCGAACGGAGGACTCGCCCACGAGCCCGGGTCGGGCGCCGCGTAGAAGAAGCGGGTGATGACGGCGTCTTCTTGAAACGCCAGCAGCCCGATGCGCGACGAGGAGGGCGCCGCAGCCAGCTGGGTCGCGAGCACCGAGGGGAGACCGGCGTCAGCGCAGTCGGTGCACCCCGGTGGCAGCTGCGGGTTCCACGCGGTGTTCCACGCGCGCCAGTTGGGGGTCGCCACCATCGGCGCCGAGTCGGCGAGGAGATGCACCTCTGCTTCGGGGAAGGCCGCGCGCACGCGGTGCAGGTTGAGCTGTGCGCCATAGCCGCCCCCGCTGACGCCGATCAGCCACACCACCCGCAACACCGGGTGACGGGCGCGCAGGTCGGTGAGGATGGCGTTCATGTTCTGTGCGCCGTGGAAGTGGTGCGTCACGCTGACGGGCGCCGCGAAGAGGTCGGCCTTCACCTGGTAGGTCGCCGTCGAATCGCCGGCGTGGAGATCGCCCGTGCAGTACGGCACGAAGACGTAGCTTGCGTTGCGCAGCGGGTTCTCGTCGCGCCGCTGAAACAACAGCGAGTTCTTCACGGTCGCCAGCTCGGAGGGGAAGGCACCACCGCCATCGGCAGGGAAGGGGTTGGGGTGGGAGACGAAGGCCGCGAGCGGTTGGGTGCCGCCGGCCGCATCCCACAGGCAGACGCCGTTGCCGTAACCGCAGACAGGGCCCCACTGAAAGAGGGAGGGCCGACACGTGCCGTTGTTCCAGCACGCGCCGCCGCCCTGCACGAAGAGCACGAGTTCGTCGCTCGCACCGGGCGCGTAGCCCATGCCCGACTGAGCGCCTGCAGCGCACTTCGTTCCCGCCAATGGCACGAAGCGCCACGCGACCGTGCCCGCATCGCCCGAAAGGGCCCCAGCGTCTTCCGCGCCTGCGTCGAGGGCGTTGCCCGCGTCTTCCGTGCCGGCATCGAGGCCGTTGCCTGCGTCGAACGCTTCGCCTGCATCGAGAGAGGCGCCTGCGTCGAATGCGTTGCCTGCGTCGAGCGCGTTCCCTCCGTCGGTGCCTGCGTCAAACGCGGTGCCGCCTGCGTCGCGCCCTCCGTCGGCCGGGGGGTCGAAGACCATCGGCGCGCCGCAGGAGAGGGCCAGGAGGGCTGGGAACAGGGGCAGGGTTCGCATGGTGCGACAACAGACACTGCCGCTGCACAAAACAGAAAATCAGTACGGGAGATTCGACGAGCTCTTCTGGACGAAGGCGAAGGCGCCGAGGTCGACGACTCCGTTGCGCGCGCGATCGCGACCGGTGACGTCTTTACTGCCGGCAGCGAAGGATTTGGCGTCGCCTGCCCCGACTGCCAGCGAGCGTTCATCGAGCAGGTAGGGCTCCGTGCCTGACATCACGAACCCGGGATCACCGAACTTGTTCTTGTCGCCACCCAGCGCCTGACACCACTTCGGCAACACCGAGCGCGCGATGGTCAGCGTGGCGGGCAGCTTCGGCGAGTTGAAGATGCAGGCTGGGCCTTCCTTGCGCTCCGAGACGATGCAGTGGCTCAGTGAGAGGGTCGGCGCCCGGGTCGTGGTGCCCGCGGTGTGAATCGCGCCCCCCGCGGCCCCATCACCGACGACCTTGTTGTCGGCGATGGTGCAGCCGAGCAGCTCGAGCTTCGCGCCTTCCTTGACGCGCAGCCCTCCGCCTTCGACTGCCGCGTTCTGGAGGATCGTGGAGTCTTCGACCTTCACCTCAGCGGTGCCGTCGATGAGCAGCCCGCCTCCCTGTCGGCCCGTGTTCGCTTCGAAGCGGCAGCGCTGCACGCGCGCCTTGCCGTCGCGCACGTAGAGCCCACCGCCTCCGTAGAGCGGGGCCTTGTTGAAGCGCACGGTGCAGTCGATGAGCTCGAGCTCTCCGTCGAGCTGGCACACCGCACCGCCTGCTTCCGGTGCGTTGCCCCCCACGAGGGTGAACCCGCTGAGGCGGACGAGACCGGGCGCCGTCACCCGCACCACCGAGCCGGCGTGCACTCCGTCGAGCACCGCCTGACCCATGGCCAACAGGGAGATGGGCTTCGTCAGCTCGAGGTTGACCTGGTACCGCCCGGCGGGGACCTTGAGGGTGTCGCCGGGCTTCGCATCACGAACGGCCTGAACGAGATCCACGTGCGCGCCTCAGGTGCCGACGTCAACGCCCTGGTAGAGCTTCGTGAAGTCCTCGAGCTTCATCTGGAACAGGCCGTCGTCTTTGCCATCGCGGCCATGTTCCGAGCGGCCCCAGGGGTTGCGGAGCTGCACGAACTTCTGGCCGCCTTCTTCGACCGCGCCGAGCACCGTGTAGACGTGCCACGCGTAGACACCCGTGCCGTTGTAGTCGACGCCCGAGTCCTTCCCGTGGGTGGGCGCCGTCATCGGCTTGTGGTTCGCCGCGCCGTTCTTGATCGCGTTGAAGACCACGTTGGCGTCGGTGTACTTGTTCGAGGAGTAGGTGGTGGTCTTGCCCGTCAGCGCGGTGATGACCTCGCCGGGAAAGCCGCCGTTGCCGATGGTCTCGTAGCTGCCCTTCCACTGCGCGTAGGCCTTCTCGAGGACGCCAACCCACAGCTCCTTCGAGTCGCGCGACTTGGCGTACCGGGCGCTGCCCATGCTGCTCTGCGGGAGATCTTTGTCGACGGTGATGTCGACCGGCTTCATGCCAGAGCCGTACTGCCGCTCGTAGAAGCGCACCGTGAAGGTGCCGTCGGCGTTTTCCTTGATGGCGTTCTTGATGGTGTCGGGGTTCGCCTGCGCGACGGCTGAGAACGCGCCGACCATGTAGCAGTTGGCGATCGAGCCCTGCACCACGTCGTCGAAGCTGACGCCATCGACGAAGAGCTTGCCGTCTTGCACCGGCTTCCACGTGGTGTCGGTGGTGTGACTGGTGAGCACCGTGGGGTCGGCGATCTGACGTGGTGTCGCGGGAGGGGCAGGGGGTGGCGCGACGTTGGCCGAGCCGAGGAAGGTGCTGAGATCTTTTCGGGCGGCGCTGCCGAACTTGTCACCGTGCGTGGTGAGCAACATCTGCAGTGCAGCCTTCGTCTCGGTGGTGAGCGGCTGGGACTTTGCTTCGCGAATCAGGCCCTGCATCTCACTCTGCGAGATGCGGTTGTCTCTCATCACCCGGGAGATGGACTCGGAGATCTTCGAAGGCATGGGGCCGAACCTTACCCGCCGATGTTGATGCTTTTGTAGAGCCGCATGAAGTCACCCATCTTCATCTTGAAGATGCCGTCGTCCTTGCCATCGGTGCCGTGCTCAGAGCGGCCCCAGGGGTTGCGGAGCTGGACGAACTTCTCGCCGTTTTCGGTGCTGGTGCCGATGAGCGAGTACGCATGCCACGCATAGACACCCGTGCCGGTGTAGTCGACGCCCGAGTCCTTTCCGTGGGTGCCTGCGGTGATCGGCTTGTGCCGTGCGAGCGCGGTGGTGAGCTGGGAGTGCAGCTGATCGGGCGTGGCGGAGGTCGTGCTCGTCCAGTTCGGGGGCTTGCCGGTGAGGGCTTCGAAGACCGTGCCGGCGTTGCCGCCGTTGCCGATGGTCTCGTAGCCGCCCTTCCACTGGGCGTAGGCCTTCTCGAGCACGGTGACCCAGGCTTCCTTCGTGTCGCGGGCCTTGCCGTACTTTGCGGTGGTGCCGAGCTCGACGGGGATGTCGCTGTCGACCTTGACCGTCACGGGCGCGTATCGACCGCCGCGCTTCTCGAAGAAGCGCACGTCGAAGGTGCCGTCGCCGTTGTCCTTGATGGCGTTCTTGATCGCCTCGGGGTTCTGCTGTGCGAGTGAGCTGAACGCGCTCACCATGTAGCAGTTGGCGATCGAGCCCTGGATGACGTCGTCGTAGCTGATGCCGTCGACGTAGAGCGAGCCGCCCGAGCCCACCGGTTTCCACGCCACCGAGGTGCTGTGCTTGCTGAGCACCGTCGGGTCGGCGAGATCGCGGGTGGTGCTGGTCGTCGCGAGGAAGGATTCGAGCGCGCCCTTCGCGCTGAGCTCGAACTTGTCGCTGTGCTGCGAGATGAGCGCCGAGAGCTCGGCCTTCAGCTCAGGCGTGAACTTCTTCTCGGCCTTCGCGGTGTCGATCAGCTCGCTGACGTCTTGCTGGCTGATGCGTGCGTCGAGGAGGGCAGTTGAGATCCGTTCGCCGATCTTGGTGGGCATGTCTCAGATCCTGAAAAGGGGTGGAACGATGCGACATTGTCGGCAGATGTGGGCAATGGGTTGCTTGCCTAAATTGTCTTTAAAAATCAGAGACCTGGACTAAGCGCTCAGGGCTCTGTTGACGGTGCGGAGCAACTGCCCGGGGTCACCCTTCTTGATGGATCCAATCGCCTGGCAGTCACGCACCCTCGACTGGAGGGCGGTGTCTTCGAGCGACGACCAGAGCAGCACCGGCGTCTGGATGCCGTGGCTGCGCAGAGTCTGCACCACCACCTGACCCTTCATCGTCTTGAGGTCGGGTTCCAGCAAAACGAGGTCGACGGTGTTGCGGCGGAGCGTGCCGGCGAGGACGAGCGGATTGTCGAGCGTGAGGACCTCGTAGCCCGAGCGCTCGAGCGTCGCGCGCGCGGAGTCGAGGTGGCCCTGATCGTCGACCACCAGCACCGTTTTCTTCGTGCGCTCGGTGGGGGCTGCGGGGGGTGGTGGGGCGGAGGCCTTCTCGGGCGGTGGCGGGAGGGGCGCGAATGGGGCGACGGTGGCGCCCTTCGCGATCTGCACCAGACAGGCGCCCATCGCGTTGAGCTCCATCACGTGCTCTGCCGCGCCGAGCTCGACGGCGGCCCTGGGCATGCCGAACACCGCGCAGCTCGCCTTGTCCTGCACGATGGTGCGCGCGCCCATGCGCCGCATGCGCAGGAGCCCCTGCGCGCCGTCGTCTCCCATTCCAGTGAGCAACACCCCGAGCCCGCGACCGCGCAGCGCGGTGGCCATCGAAAAGAACAAGCTGTCGACCGAGGGCGAGATGAGCGAGTTCGGCGGGGGGGGCAGCAGCTTGACGGTGAGGTTCTCGCGCACGAACAGTTCCATGCGCGGCGGGGCGACGTAGACGCGGCCGGTATCGAACTTCGTGGTGGCGTTGGCCTGCTCGACCGGGTGGCCGCTCGCGTCGCGCAGAAAGCGCACGAAGCTGTCGAAGAAGTCTTCGGCCATGTGCTGCACGACGACGATGGGCAGCGGGAAGTCGCGCGGCAGCGACGAGAGCAGCTTCGCGAGCGCGCGCGGCCCGCCCGTCGACGCGCCGATGCCCAGCAGCAGCGGCTTCTCGTTCGACAGGGGAATGGTGGGCGCTGGCGCCGGCGGCTGAGAGGGCAGGTCGGCCTCGTCGATGCCCGCCTCGGCCAGCAATCGCAGCCGCTCGACGAAGTGGCGCAGCTCGTCGTCGCCCGCGCCGAAGACCTGCGACTTGGGCACCAGCTCGAGCGCGCCGCGCGAGAGCGCCTCGTAGTTGAGATCGACGCCCGAGGTCGAAGAGCGCTCGCTGATCACCACGATGGGGGTGGGGCGCTCCTTCATCAGCACTTCGATGGTCTTGAGCCCGCCCATGCCGGGCATGTTGAGATCCATCGTGATCAGGTCGGGCTTGAGCGTGCGCACCAGCTTGAGCGCCTCTTCGCCGCTGGTGGCCTCGCCGGCGACCATCAAGCGGGGGTCGAGCTCGAGCGTGCGCCGCAACACCTCGCGGCTGAGGCTGGAGTCGTCGACGATGAGGACACGCGACCGGTTCACGTGGCGCGAACTGTACTCCGTCGTCTGCGCGGAAGGCCCGAACGAAACCCGGGACACAAAATCGGCCCCGCAGCGCGCTTTCGCTACAGGTCTCTCGCGGGTGGGAGGCGGTAAAATTCCCCTCGCGCTCCACGCCCGTAAGGTGCTCGCGACATGGCGAAGAAGAACGATGGGGACTCGCGACAGCTCGACCTGCACCTCAAGGCGCCGGCGCCGAAGCTGCGCGTCATTCAGGGGCTCGGCCAACGACAGCAGGAGCCGCTGCTCTCGCGTGACGCAGTGGCGCGCGTGCTGATGGAAGCAGGCGCTGATCTCCTGCTGCGGCGCATCTCGACCGAGCGCGCGGCGGTCATCGAAAAGCAGGTCGACGAGATCCTCGAGCTCTTCGATCGCGTCGACGACAACCGCCTCTTGTTCCCCGTGTTGCAGAAGAAGCTCGACGCGCTGGAACAGTTGATGCGCGAGACCCGGGACAAGCGCCGTGTCACCCGACGGTGACCTGTCGTTTCGGGTGTTTGCGCCACCCGGTAGCACGCCCTAGCATTCATTCCACCGCTCGTTGCTCAGGCGGGAAGCCCACGTGTCGCTCGAAACCTACGGCCGCTACCAGCTGCTGAAGAAGCTCGCCACGGGAGGCATGGCGCAGATCTATCTCGCGCGCCAGTTGGGCCCCGAGGGGTTCGAGAAGCTGCTGGTGGTGAAGCGCATTCTTCCGCACCTCGCCGAGAACGAAGAGTTCGTCACCATGTTCCTCGATGAGGCGCGCATCGCAGCGCGGCTCAACCACCCGAACGTGGTGCAGATCTTCGACCTCGGCGCGCAAGACGACAGCTTCTTCATCGCGATGGAGTTCATTCACGGCGAAGACATTCGCCGCGTGTGGAAGCACGCCGACAAGATCGGCAAGCCGATTCCCCTCGCGTTGATCTGCCGCATGATCATCGATGCGTGCGCGGGCCTCGATTACGCGCACAAGAAGGCTGATCAGTCGGGGCGGCCGCTCAACATCGTGCACCGCGACATCTCGCCGCAGAACATCCTCGTGTCGTTCGAGGGCGGGGTGAAGGTGGTCGACTTCGGCATCGCCAAGGCCGCCGATCAGGCGACGGTGACCAAGTCGGGCGTGCTCAAGGGCAAGTACTCGTACATGTCGCCCGAGCAGGCCGCCGGGCAGGCGATCGACAACCGCACCGACATCTTCGCGCTGGGCGTGTTGCTCTACGAGCTGCTCACCGGCACGCGGCTCTTCAAGCGCGCCACCGACATTCAGACCTTGAACGCGGTGGGCGAGTGCAAGGTGGCGCCCCCGTCTGAGATCAACGATCGCGTGCCGCCCGAGCTCGACGCCATCGTGATGAAGGCGCTCACCAAAGATCGCCACCAGCGCTTTGCCGAAGCGCGGCACCTCGGCGCGGCGCTCGAAGAATGGGTGCTCTCGAACCAGCTGCCCTCGAGCGCGGCGGCGCTGGGCGAGTTCATGCGCGACATCTACGCCGAGCGGCTCACGCAGGAGGCCGAAGAGGGGCGGTTGTTGATCGAGACCGCCGAGAGCGCCGCCAGCCAGGATCTCGCCGACCGCGCGCTCGCCACCCCCTCGCTCGAGAAGGTGCCCCGCCAGACGAAGTCGATGCGCAGCGGGCGCAGCAACAAGTCGCTCGAGGAGACGCGCGCCCAGGCGCTCAGCGCGCGGAGCCAGAGCAACAGCAAGCGCAAGGTCGACCTCGCCCCCGAGGCGTCGGCGCGGCCCGTGCCCCAGGTCAGCGGCAGTGAGCGGCACACCGAAGCGAGCATGCCCACCCAGAGCGAGGGGCGCGGCAAGGGGCCGCTGGTGGCGATGGCGGCGGTGTTGGCGCTCATGGTCGCGGGCGTCGCCGGGTACGCCATCTTCGGCAGGGCGAAGACGGGCTCGTTCTCGATCGACTCCGTGCCGACGGGCGCGAAGCTCAGCGACGCCACCGGCGAGCTGTGCACCACACCCTGCACCCGCGATGATCTGCCACCGGGGGAACTGGTGTTGACGCTCACGAGAGACGGCTTCAAGCCCGAGAAGCGCACGGTGCTGGTGCGCGCGGGGGTGCACGAGTCGCTGTCGAGCGTCGCGCTGCAGCCGGTCGAGGTGCAGCCCGTGGCCGCGGCCGATGCTGGCGTGCCGGCGGTGGTGCAGCCCGAGATGATGCTGGTGAAGTTCGTGTCAGAGCCGCCCGGTGCCGAGCTGACGCTCGATGGTGAGGCGATCGGCATGGCGCCCCTGACGCGGGCGCTGGCGAGCGGCCGCGTGTTCGAGCTGAAGGCCGAGCTGAAGGGCTACACGGGCTCGGTCGAGACGGTGCAGGTGCTCGAGCAGCCCGAGCAGGAGCACCTCGTGACCTTGAAGCCCAACGGCAGGGTGAAGAACCCGATCCTCAAGCCGCCCGAGGTGAAGAGCACGCCGCTTTCGACTGCCGCGCGGGGCACGGTGCGCTTCGTGGTCAAGCCCTGGGCCGTCGTCGAGTGCCCTCAGGCTCGCTTCAAAGACACGACGCCGTTCGCCGATCAGCAGCTGCCGGTGGGTGACTATTCGTGCACCTTCACCAACCCGGACTTCCCGGCGCAGACGAAGGTGCTGCACGTCGAGGCCGATCGCACCATCAAGGTCTCGGTCACCTTCCAGTGACGAAATGAAACGGCCGCCCTCCGTGAGGAGAGCGGCCGCGGTGCTGCGAGACAGCGGGAAGGCTTACTTCTTCTTCTTCAGCTCGTCGTCGATGACGGACTTGAAGGCGTCGATGGGCTGCGCGCCCACGACCTGGCGGCCGTTGATGAAGAAGGTGGGCGTGCCGTTCGCACCGACGCGCATGCCTTCGTTCGAGTCAGCGGTGATGAAGGCGTCGAACTTGTTCGAGTCGAGCGCCGCCTTGAACTTGCCCATGTCGAGGCCGAGCTCCGAGGCGTAGCGCTCGAGGTTCGGGCGATCGAGCGCCTGCTGGTTGGCGAAGAGCTTGTCGTGCATTTCCCAGAACTTGCCCTGCTCGTTGGCGGCCATCGACGCCGCGGCGGCGATCTTCGCGTTGTTGTGGAAGGGCAGCGGCTGGTGCTTGAAGACGACCTTGATCTTCCCCTCGTACTGCTTCTCGAGGTCGTGGAGCGTCGGCACCACGCGCGAGCAGAACGGGCACTGGAAGTCGGAGAACGCCACGATGGTGACCGGCGCGTTCTTCGGGCCCAGCACGGGCGAGCCGTCGATCTTCAGGTCGGTGACGACCTTCGCGGGTTCCGGAGCGCCCGGGGCCGACGGGGGCGGCGCCTTGCCGGCTTCCTTCTGGAATTCGGCGTACAGGTCCTGCGCCTTGATGCCCTTGCTGAGCATCGAGTCGGCCTTCTTGATCTCCTCGTCGATGATGTTCTTGAACGCCTCGAACGGCTGGGCGCCCACGAATTCACGACCGTTGATGAAGAAGGTGGGGGTGCCGTTCGCGCCGACCGCCATGCCGGCCGCGGAGTCTTCTTCGACGCGCTTGGTGTACTTGCCCGAGTCGAGCGCCGTCTTGAACTTGCCGACGTCGAGACCGATCTCCGACGCGTACCGCTCGAGCGAGGCGCGGTCGAGCGCCTGCGCGTTGGCGAACATCTTGTCGTGCATCTCCCAGAACTTGTTCTGCTCGTGCGCGGCGAGCGACGCCTCGGCGGCGATCTTCGCGTTGTTGTGGAAGGGCAGCGGCTGCTGACGGAAGACGATCTTCACGTTGTCGCCGTAGCTGTCCTGGATCTGCTTGATGGTCGGAACGACGCGCGAGCAGAACGGGCACTGGAAGTCAGACCACTCGACGATGGTGACCTTCGCACCGGCCTTGCCACCCTTGAACGGGGCGTCGGCGGGCACGTCGACCTTGCGGATCGCCGCGGGCGCCGGAGCGGACGGCTGGTTGGGCTGCTGCGGGGCCGGCGCGGGGGCTGAGACGCCGTTGGCGATGACCTTCGCGTAGACCTGGTCGGCCGGGGTGCCGCCCTTCACGAGCTCGTTGGCCTTCGCGAGTTCCTCGTCGATGACCTTCTTGAAGTTGTCGATGGGCTGCGCGCCCGAGATCTTCTTGCCGTTGATGAAGAACGCGGGGGTGCCGGTGGCGCCGATCTGCATGGCCAGCGCGGTGTCCTTCGCGATCTGGGTCTGGAACTTGGGCGACTGCTGGTCGGCCTTCCACTTCTCGACGTTGAGGCCGAGATCCTTCGCGTAGCCCTCGAACGTGCCGTCTTCGAGCTGCTGCTGGTTGGCGAAGATCTTGTCGTGCATCTGCCAGTACTTGCCCTGCTCACCAGCGGCGAGCGCGGCGAGGGCCGCCGGCTTGGCGCGCGGGTGGAAGTCGAGCGGGTGCTGCTTCATCGCGACGCGAACCTTGCCCTCGTACTGCTTCTCGAGCTCGAGGATGGTGTTGTGGGCGCGCGAGCAGAACGGGCACTGGTAGTCGGAGAACTCGACGATGGTGACCAGCGCGGTGTTCGGGCCCTTGATGGGCGCGTCGTCGAGGGGCACCTTGTAGACGCTGGGGTCACCCGCCGGGCCGCCCGGGCGGGGGGCCGCGGGCGCACCGGCGGCAGGCGCAGCAGCGACAGCGGCGGAGCCACCATCGGTGGAAGGCTTCTGGAACATGCTGCCGACGGCAAAGCCGACGACGCCGCCCACGAGGAGGGCGATAATGACGGAAGGTTTCATGAGTGTTTTTGCTCCCTTGGAGATGTAAGCGGGCGGCCTCTTAGCAAGCGCGCGATATGTCGCGCAATGCACGACATGAATGAAAGCGAACGCCTTCTGGTTTCAGCCCACCTCGTCGATGCGACGGGAAAGGCGTGCCCGGTGCCGATCATCGAGCTCGCGAAGGCGCTGAGGGCCTGGCCGGTGGTGGAGGTGTGGGCTGACGACCCGGCAACGAGGGGCGATCTCCACGCTTTTCTTGGGGCGACGGGGCACCTGCTGCGCGCTGAGCGCACCTCGGGGCAGAGGTACAGTGCGGTCGTCGAGAAGGTGTTCCCGGAGGGTGGCCGATGACTCGCGAGGCGGGTCTCACACTGTCTAGAAACCTTGTCCCGTCCCGAATTCCGCAGAAGTATTGATGGGTACGGCTGGTGCAGCCCTCGGGCAGATCTTCTCCTCGGAGCGTGTGTGGACGTCGAACTCAACAAACTCGAATCGGGCCTGCAGTCGGAAGAGTCCTCGCTGCACGCGGAGCTGACCAGGCTCGGCACGGTCAGCACTGAGCTGAACCGGCGGCTCGAGGCGCTGCATCAGAAGCCCAGCGCCCCGATGATGGACGAACGCTCGCTGCTGGGGGCGCGGGAAGCGCGGGTGGCGGCGATTGAGGCGCGGCAGCGCACCAACGACACGGTGAAGCAGCAGCTCTTCGCGCTCAAACAGCAGCTGCAGAAGCTGTCGCAGCAGGTGCTGGCGGACGAGAAGGCGCAGGCGGCCCAGCAGGCTGCAGCGGCCCAGCAGGCTGCAGCGGCCCAGCAGGCTGCAGCGGCCCAGCAGGTCGCACCTCCGTCTCCGCCACCGAAGCACCACATGGCTCCGGCGAGCGATGCGTCTCCTGCGAAGAAGCGGCAGCGCCCGCGGGTGAAGATGCAGGCCGCGGTCGACTTTCACAGCGACAACAACTTCTTCAACGGCTTCTCGGCGAACATCTCCGACGGCGGGCTCTTCGTCGCGACCATCAACCTTCTGCCGCTCGGCACCGAGGTCGATCTGAACTTCACGCTGCCCTCGGGGCAGCACATCGAAGCGAAGGGCGTGGTGCGGTGGGTGCGTGAGGTGAACGACAAACTGCCCGACGCGTTTCCCGGGCTGGGCGTGCAGTTCGCCGGCTTGAGCGACGCAGCGCAGAACGCGATCAACGAGTTCCTTGCCGAGCGTGACCCGCTGTTCTTCGCCGACGCAGACTGATCACTTGCTGATGAGCTGACACGCGGCGTGGCCGAGCACGACCTCACCGTCGACCGTGCTCGTCGCCGTCGGGGTCCACCCTCGCGCGAGCCGCGCGGCGAGGAGTTCATCTGCCGTCGGTGCCGAGTCCCACACGGAGACTCCGTTGAGCCCGCCGAGTCAGGTGGTGTCGAACGCAAGGAAACGCGGCCCCCAGGGCACCACGACGTCGTGCGAGTACTCGTCCTGCACCACGACCGAGCTCACATCGCGCGGCGGCGTTTTCGAGAAGGTCCAGCGCACGACGTCTTGCAGCGAAGTGAAGGGTGCGATCGTCTGCTCGAGCTCGGTGCGTTGGGCAGGTGACAACGTCGGGGTCGGCGCAAGCCACATGCGAAGAGGATACGCGGGGCGCAATTCGTGCGTCACCCATGCACGAGAAGCCGTCGCGATTCGCGGAGTTCGGTGTGGCTGGCGGCTTGCTCAACTGAGCTGCATGCGACTCTGTGTGCTGGGTGGACACGGGAAGACAGGGCGGCGCGTCGTCGAGCTGGCGCGGCTGCTTGGTCACGACGTGAAGGTGCTCGAGGGTGACGCGCTCGACGCGGCCGCCCTCTCTCACGCGATGCACGGCGCGCAGGCGGTGATCAGCCTGCTGGGCCCCTCGAAGCACAGCGTTCCTCAGTTCTGCACCAAGGCCACCGAGCAGGTGATCGAGGTGATGCACGAGGAAGGCCTCTCGCGCCTGGTCATGGTGACGGGGGCGATGTGCGGGCCGCCGGAAGAGCTGGGGGTCTTCTATCGAACGATGACGCACCTGCCGGGTCTGCACGGCGCGCTGGAAGATCGGCACGAGCAGGAGGCGCAGGTGATGGCCTCGACGCTCGCGTGGACGCTGGTGCGGCCGCCGCGGCTGAGCGACGAGGATCCGGTGAGCGAGCCGTTGGTCTCTGCGCACGGCCCGGTGCACATGATGGAGTCGTGCGCGCGCGTTCACCTCGCGCAGGCGCTGGTGCGGTTCGCCACGTCGTCCGACTTCATGCGCAGCGGCGTGTACGTGCACACCGAGTCAGCGAAGGCCGCGTTCGCCCCGCACGTGATGCTCTCAGAGCAGGCGTAGCTGCGGGGCTCTTCGAGCCAGAACGGTGGTGAGATCGCGCAGCCAGCCCTGCGCGTCGAAGGACCGGTCGGTGACGACGAGGGAATGCCAGTCGAGCGCTGCCATCGCCGAGCGTTGGCGGGCATCGAGTTCGAACTGCTTGCGACGCCGGTGCCAGGTGAAGCCCTCACAGTGCAAGGCGACGCGGTGCTGAGGCCAGGCGAAGTCGAGGCGGATCAAGAATCGCCCGGTTTGGTCGAAGAGGTCATGCTGCAGCTTCGGGGCGGGCAGCGTCGTGGCGCGGAGCGCGCGGCGCGCGCGGGTCTCGAGCGGTGATTCGGTGGCGACTCCCCCGCGCACGTCGAGCAGGGTCTTGAGGCGGCCTGCGCCCGGTGCGTACTTCGGGTTCACCGCGGCGAGTTGGCGATCCAGATCCTGCTCGAGGTACGGGTTGCCGTGCTGGGCCGAGTCGAGCGCCGTCTCGAGCGCCGCGTCGTCGAGGTGCTCGGCGAGATCGAGCAGCGTGCGGGCAAGCGGGGTGACGGGCAGGCCTCGGTGGCGCTCGTGGTTGAACGCGAACTTCGTGAGGTGAAGGGCGAAGTGCTCGTGGTCGAGCGCGAGGGTGGTGCGCCGGTGCGTGAGCACGTGGATCTTCGGCCCCGTCACGACGCCGGCGAGCCGCCAGATCTGCCCGGCGGTCTGGTGCGACAGCACGCTGCTCTTGATGGACAGCGTCGCCGCGATGGCCTTCTGCTCCCATTGATCTGGCACTGCGGCGACACGAAAGGTGGTGCCCCACCAGGGAACCAGCCGCTGATGTGCGATCTCGGTGCGGAGCTTCGCCCGAGGGAACTTGAGCGTTCGGAGCTGGCCGACGCTGATCACCCCGAACTGCTTTCTGGCGATCGTGTCGAGGGACATGCGGGGGAGCCTCTCGCCAGCTTCGTGCTCTGGTGGTTCGCGCGTGAGGCTGCAGGCCTGAAAGCGGGAAGTGGGTTCGAGGTTTCGGCCGTGCTCGTCACCGAGAGCCCCTCGGCTTCGCGCGAACTGAGTTCAGTTCACCAACTCACGGATCTGGCTGGGCCACGACCAGATCGGTGCTTTGGTGAACAGCTGGGCGCACCTTGCTCGGGCAGAGGGGCTGTCGCGGGTCGTGCAGGGCCGAAACCCTGCACCCACCACCACCCTTCAGGCCTGCTGCGCTCAGGTCAGCTGCAGCACCCTGTCTTCGAGCTTCTTGCCGCGCCACACGCCGACCAGCAGCACGTTGCGGCTCGCAAGCAGGCCCACGGTGCGGGTGATGACCTCTTCGGGCTGAATCGACTGCCCATCGAACGTCACGCACAGCACGTTGTTCGGTTCCATGCGCGCGTCCTTCACGCCGGCCAGCGACTTCACCTCGAGCAACGGCACTTCGCCCTTCGCGAGCTGCACACGGAACTCGGCCATCTGGCCCGTCAGCTCGGCCATCGACGACGCGCTGATCAGCTTGCCCTTGTCGAGGATCGCCGAGGCGTCGCAGAGCTCTTCGAGTTCTTGCAGGTTGTGGCTCGAGACGACGACGGTGTGCTTGCCCTTGAGCTCACGAATGAGCCCACGCACCGACGCGGCGATCTTCGGGTCGAGACCGGCGGTCGGCTCGTCGAGCAGGATCACCGGCGGAGAGCCCATCAGCGCCTGCGCCATCGACACGCGCTTGTGCATGCCGTGCGAGAGGGCCCCGGCCGCCACGCCCCACGTCTCGGGCAGCTGTACGCGCTCGAGCGCCTGCTTCGCCTCGCGCTCAGGGTCGGGCAGGCCCGAGAGCTCGCCGTAGTACGTGAGCAGATCGCCGACCGGCCACGTGGGCGGCAGCACCGCATCTTGCGGCAGCACGCCTACCTTGCCCTTGAGCGCGCCGGGATCAGACGGGCTCACGCCGAGCACCTTGATCGACCCCGACGTGGGGAAGAGGAAGCCGCACATCATCGAGAAGGTCGTCGTCTTGCCGGCGCCGTTGGGGCCGATGAGGCCGTAGCAGTGCCCCTCTTCGACGTTGAAGGTGACGTCGTTGACGGCCTGCTTGGCGCCGAAGTTCTTCCTGAGGTTCTTGATCTCGATCGCGGCGCTCACAGGTCTCTCCTCCGCAACGCGAGCAACGCGAGCCCCATGAACAGCAGCCCAAAGCCGACGTGCACGAGGCTCGACGTCACCCACCGGCTCCAGTGAGGGTGCAGCAGATCATCGCCGAAGTGCCACACCGACCCGTACCGCACGTAGGCCAGCACCGATTCCGACTTGAGCATCGCCAGTGAGTTCGACGCCGCTTCTTCACCGGGGAAGCGGAAGGCCTCACCGATGAGCGCGATGAACCAGATCACGAAGAGCGCGATCACGTTGAGCACCAGCGCCACGCTGCCTTGACGCGTGATCGCCGAGAAGAGCGAGGTGAGCGCGAGGTAGGCCAGCGAGAGCGTGAAGCTCGAGAGCAGGAGCTTCGCCGTCCACAGCGCGACGTCGGGCGCGGCGAAGTCGCTGTTGAGCACCTTCGAGACGAGCACCATCAGCACGGTGCAGATGGTGAGCAAGAGCGCGAACAGCGTGGCCTGCGAGAGGAACTTGCCGAGCACGATCGAGCTGCGTTTGGCGCGCACCACCAGGTAGCGGACCGATTTGGGCCCGACCTCACCGGCGAGCTGATCGAAGCCCATGAGCGCGATGAAGAGCGGCAGGAAGCGAAGGGTGAGCTTGAAGACCACCAGCAACACCAACGGCAACGCGGCGAGCGAGTCGAGCATCGCCTTGTCGTCGGTGATGAAGGTCTTGAGGAATTCCTTCTTGCCGGAGTCGAGCTGCTCTTTCGCGGCGGCGCGCGCCTCATCGACGTTGCCGCCCGCCATCAGGACCTGCTGATCGAACTTCGAGTTCAGCTGGTGGTTGATGCCGCCGACGATGGTCAGGGCGAGGCCGACGAAGAGCACGAACAGGATGAGGAGGACGAGCACGCGACCGCTCTTCAGGGCTCGTCGCGTCTCTCCGCGCCAGATGGCGCCGATCTCCGGGAGGTCTTCCATGGAGCCACGCGGCTTGTCACAACCCCCCGTGACACGCCACGAATTCGCTCTGGCTCAGACCCAGGTCTCGGGGATCTGCGACGCCTTGAGATCACGCAGGCCGTCGGTGAGCAGCGGCAACAGCCGAGTCGCAGCGGCAGGCTTCGGGTCGGTGCCCGCGAGCTTCGTCTCGAACTCGGTGATCTTCGCGAGCGCATCGCTGCGCGACATGCCCTTGAAGTCGGGCGCGGTGAGACCGACCGACTCGAAGCCGCTCTTGATGCTGGACGAGTGCGCGTTCTGGAAGTTCCCGCTCACGGTCTTCGAGAAGTAGAGCAGGCGGATCGTCGAGTCGCGCGTCGCCTCGAGGGCCGGGCGCTCGCTGGCCGGGAGTTCAGGGTGCTGCAGCAGCCGCTGCACGTCGTTGTAGTGGCTGCGCAGGGCGCCGGTCTGCGGGTCGGTCACCTTCTCGGCGCCGCTGAAGAAGCGCTCGTAGGAAGCGCGACCGTTGGTGACGGCCTGCCGCACGTCGGCGAGGGGGGCACGGGCCGAGCCGTCCATGTAGCCGTGATCCTTGCTCCACACGGCGACGTTCTCGCCCTTGCGCGTACCGGCGGCGAGATCGCGCGAGAGCTCTTCCCTGGTGCCGCGCGTGGCGGTGTCCCACCGGCTGAGGTGACCGGTCGCGCCCGAGTACGAGCCCGGCGCCGAGCCGGTGTAGGCCCAGATGGTCTTCGCGTTGGGGAACATGCCCCGGTACTTGTCCATCAGCGGCTCGCCGCCCGAGTAGCAGGCCGAGAGGTGCAGATCTTCGACCGAGCGCGCCGCCCTGGGCATCGCTTCGGCGAGCTTGCCGATGGAATCGAAGCGCAACATGCCGTTGTGGTCGCCCCACGTGCCGGAGCCGACGTTGTGGCCCGAGAGCACCAGGCGGGCGGGGATCTGGCCGCCCTTCTCGGCGGCGGACCAGATCTGCGCGACCTGCGCCAGCTCATCGCGTGCGTCATTGCCTGCGCCATGAATCGCGTCGGCGATTTTGGTGGTCTGCTCAGCCGGGAGCCCGAGCGTCAGCGCGAAGCCGCGCGATCCTTCGGGCGTGCTGAGATCGTGCGACACCGTGCGGCCCTGCGCGTCGCGGGTGGTGATGGTGTCGTTGGCTGCCGTGTCCTTCACGTGCGTCACGTTGACGCCGCGGCCGCGGAGGTGCGCCGCCTCGTGCGCCGACGACTCGTTCATGCCGACGAGCACCACGTCGTTGTTGCTGCGCGGCGCCCAGCCCGCGGGCGGCTGCGGCTGGGTCGGCGTCGAGGGCGTGCCGTTGCCGCGGGGGATCGAGAGCGTCCACCCCACCTGAATCTTCGACGCGTCTTGCGCGAGCTGCGGGTAACGGGTCTTGTTGGCGTCGACCAGCTGCTGCACGGACACGCTGTTGCGCTGGGCGATCTTGCTCAGCGTGTCACCGCTCTGAATGCGGTAGCTGGCGTCGCTCGGAGGGGTGGTGACGGAGGTGCTGGGGCCTCGGGGACCAGTGACGTTGGGCATGGTGGGGCACATTGCCACGCCAGTCTTGAAGACTCAAACGGGTCAACACAGCTTGAGCCAACGCTGCGCGACGAAGCGATCGAAGGCGACGAGCCCTTCGAATTCCCGCACCGGGGCGATGCGCAAGATGCTCTCGAGGTCGCGCTTTCCGTCAACACGGGAGAGCAGGTAGCGCTCGGGGGCTGAGAGGTTCACCTTCGCGAGCTGCTCGGGCCCGATGAGGAGCATCGGCTTGTGCCCCGACGACACGAAGTCGGCGCGCAGCTGCGGTTGCCACCCCGCTTCGATCTGGCGCATCAGCAGCGCCGCGTCGAGCGTGGGGGTGGCGTCGTTGCTGCGTCGCGCGAGGGCCCACGCGTCACGGAAGTTGCCGCGCTGGAAGAAGGCTCGGGCGTTGTCGAGCAGCTGCTCGGCGGTGGGGCTGTCACCGAGCCCCAGGTCGACGTCGATGGCGAGCTGCGGCCCAACCGGCGGGTGCACCTTGAGCGCGCCCATGTGGAAGTACGCGTAGAGCCGGTTGTAGAGAAAGTAGTCGGTGGAGTGCAGCTTGATGGCCATCTCGTCGATGGTCTGGCCGTTCTCGATGAAGGCGAAGATCCGCTCGTCGACGCTGCCGGGTTTGGGGGCCTCGGCGACGTTCTCGGGGACGAGGGAGAGGGTGCACCGGCCCGACGGGAAGGCCTGCCGAATGAGGCCCCACGCCTGCACGCGGAAGTCGCTCTCTTTGTGGATTTCGATGAGCGGCACCGCGATCGCAATGCCTTCGGGCAGCGCAGGCTTCTTCCCGGCGTCGAACTTGAAGGTGCCCTCGACCCAGTTGAACGCGTCGAGCACCGTCTCCCGGAACTTGGTCGACAGGCAGTTCTCGATGGTCTCGCGATCGACCGCGCCGATCATCTCGAGAATGCGCCCGAGGAAGATCTTCGACTCTTTCTGCGTGGCGAAGGCGCGGCTGAACTGTTCCTCGGTGATGTGGCCGAGGTTGATCAGGTATTGGCCCAGGTACTCGCGCGGCAGGTTCGACGACGCATTGGTGAGGTGGCCGTTCGCGAGGAGCAGCACCTTCTTGACGGATCTGAACTCGAGGGTGAGCTGGCCCGTCGCCTGTCGATTCCACAGGTAGACGACGAGGTCCTTCAACGGCATCGTTCCGAAGTCGCCTGACAACCCGTGCATCGCTCATCATCCTCCCACAGCTTGCCGATCGTTCTCTATCGAAAGCCAGGGTGCACCTTGTGCGACGAGGCGAAAGATCGGCTGGACGAGGCGGCCGACCACTTCGCCTTCACCGTCGAGGTGCGCAACATCCTCGAAGACGACGCCCTTTTCGCGCGGTACCGCTACCGGGTGCCGGTGGTAGTCATCGAAGGAATCGAGCGGTTGGAGTTGCGGTTCGACAAGAAAGATCTCGAGACAGCGTTCTTGCTCTCCCAGGTGCCCCGACGTGAGTGACGACAACCACATTGCAGCGTTTCGGCAGGTTCCCCGTACCGGCGTGATCTACGTCACGACCGAGGCCACGAAGCTGGGCTTCAGCCCACGCGATCCCGACTGGTGCAACCTGGGGCAGGGCCAGCCCGAGACGGGCGAGCTGCCGGGCGCTCCGAAGCGGGTGCAGCACGTCGACATCGACATCGATGATCAGGAATACGCGCCCGTCGCCGGCCTGTGGGAGCTGCGCGAAGCGATCGCCTCGCTCTACAACCGGCTCTACCGACGCGGCAGGAAGTCGCAGTACAGCGCCGAGAACGTCGCGATCTCGGGTGGCGGTCGGGCGTCGTTGACGCGCGCGGCGGCAGCGCTGGGCCACATCAACCTCGGCCACTTCTTGCCCGACTACACGGCGTACGAAGAGCTCCTCGACATCTTCAAGGCGTTCACGCCCATCCCGATTCTGCTCGAGGGTGATCGCGGCTACGCGTTCACGCCCGACGATCTGCGCCGCGAGATCCAGGGGCGTGGGCTCTCGGGCCTGTTGCTGTCGAACCCGTGCAACCCGACCGGCAAGGTCATTCAGGGCGAGGAGCTCGAGAAGTGGGTGGCGATCTCGCGCGAGCTTGACTGCGCGATGCTGGTCGATGAGTTCTATTCGCACTACCTGTGGAACACGCCGCCCGGCCGCCTGCCCGTCGAGAGTGCCGCCCGGTACGTCGAAGACGTGAACAAGGACCCGGTCGTCATCTTTGATGGGCTCACCAAGAACTGGCGCTACCCGGGTTGGCGCACGACGTGGACGGTGGGGCCGAAGCAGGTGATCGACGCGGTGGCCTCTGCGGGCAGCTTCCTCGATGGCGGTGGCGGGAAGCCGATTCAACGCGCGGCGATTCCCCTGCTCGAAGAGAGCCAGGTGATCGCCGAGACCAACGCGATTCATCAGGTGTTCCGGCCGAAGCGAGATCGGCTGCTGTCGGGGCTGCAGCGCCTTGGCGTGCGCGTCGATCGTGCGCCCGATGGCACGTTCTACGTGTGGGGCAACGTCTCGCAGCTGCCAGCGCCGTTGAGCGACGGCATGGGCTTCTTTCAGGCGGCGCTCGAGAAGAAGGTGATCGTCGTGCCTGGCGAGTTCTTCGACATCAACCCCGGAAAGCGTCGCGCGAACCGCGGCTCACGCTTCCGCCACTACGTGCGCTTCAGCTTCGGTCCGTCGATGCAGACGATGGAGACCGCACTCTCCCGGCTCGAGGCGCTGGTGACCCCGCTGTTGAGCGGCTGAGGCGTCAACGCGAGACCCTGGCCCATGGAACTCGTTCGTCACAGTGGTAGGGAAGTCGCCGACTTCGAGCTCGCACCGCTCAACCGGTTCGTGACTCGGCTCGATCCGCACGCAGCCGTCAAGGCGGTCCGTGCGGCGCTGCGAAGCAACTGATCAGCCGGGCAGAATGCCCGTCTCGGTCGCGATGCGGCTGATCGTCTCGCCAGCCATCGCCCACGTGTTCCGGTGGCAGGCGACGAGCCCGCGGCCGTTGGTGATCTCGCGGCCTTCGTAGCCGTATGCGTTGCCGGCGAAGTCGACCAGCACGCCGCCCGCAGCCTCGATGACGGCCTGGGGCGCGCACGAGTCCCACCTCGAGCTGCGGTTGCTGGGGTGCAGGTAGAGATCGGCCTCGCCCATCGCCAGCAGCGCGCACTTGAGCCCCACGCTGCCCTGTTCGCGCACCTGAGTGATGCCCAGCGCGTTCTTGATCTTCTCGGTCTTCTTCGACTTGTGGCTGCGCGACACGAGCAGGCGGAGATCAGAGCTCTGCCTCACCGGCTCCATCTTCAACTCGCGCCGTTCACCGCCCAGCTCGAGCACGCAGGGGTGGCCGATGGCGCCGCTCCACATCGCGCGCTGAATTGGCGCGTGCACGACGCCTGCGACCGCTTTGCCGTCGAGCGCGAGCCCGATGTGCACCGCGAACATGCCGTTGCGATCGACGAACTCGCGCGTGCCGTCGAGGGGATCCACGAACCACACGCGAGACGACTTCGGCGCGAAGTGGGCCGACTCCTCGGCGACGATGTCGTCACCCGAGAACTCAGCCTCGAGGCCCTTGACGATCAGCTCGTTGGCGCGCTTGTCGGCTTCGGTGACAGGGCCTCCTCCGCCGGCCTTCTGCACGACCTCGAACGACGTCTCGTAGACCTCGCGAATCACCTCCGCCGCGGCGCGGGCGAGGCGAGCAGCGACCTGGAGCTCGAGATCAAAACTCACGCGACGGCAGAGAAGAAGTCAGCGTCTTTCCACACGCTCACGACCGGCCCATCGACCAGCGCGCGGTAGCCGTGGGGAACGGTGGCACCCACGGTGGCGGCCGCGGCCTGCGCCGACATGCCTGCACGCAGCTCGATGGTCACGCGGCGGGTGTCGCACAGAAGGGTCACGAGGCACTTGTCCTGCACGGCGCCCAGGAACTCGACCTTGTTCTCGTCGAGCTGCCGGGTGCGGAGCTGGGCGTCGCTCGACAGCACGCGGAAGCGCGGGGTCTTCGCGGCGGGCACGAGCGCTTCGGTGAAGATAATCTCGACGCCATGGGCCTTCTCGTCCTGGCGCAGGGAGATCGAGCGGGGGAGGGCGCGGCGCAGGAGGGCCACGGCGTGCTCTGGGGTGCTGCGGCGGGCCAGTGAGATCTCAACGTGCTGGTCAGGCGTCGCGACGTCGAGCTCGGCTGAGGGGTCGAGCTCGATCTCACCCGACAACGCGAAGCGCGAGCCGCCACGCCAGGTCACGTGAAAGCTCGGATCCTCGGAGTGAACTCGAAAGCGCGAGATCGTCAGGAGCGGTTCTTCGTACATGGCGCACTGCGGCACTATCGCCTTGGGTCAAAAGCGACAAGGGGCCGGCCAAATCGATTGAAAGTTCAATTGGTTGGCCAGCAGTGACCTCGTTGTCCCCTGAACGCTTCGACCCAACGGTGGCCGACCGACATTGCGCACAACCAGCAGATCCTCTCGTGGACCCCGGCTTCGCCGCCGGCCGACTGGGCGACGTTCGCCTTCGTGCTGCAGGCGCTGGCGGTGGTCTCTGCGCCACCGAAGGCGTAGCTCAGGCTGCGCGAACGACCGCGCCTTCGGTGCCACATGAATCGATCAGCGCCTCGAAATCGTCGTCGTTGCTGACCACGTCGAGGTGCACGCCCAGCGGCTTGAGGGCGAGGCTGGCGGCGCGCGCCGAGATGAAGACGCCTGGGGTGGCGATGATCACGCGCTCGATGCGCGTGCGCTCGAAGAGCACCACGTCGAGCCACGACTGCCGCACACGCGCATCGAAGCCGCGGAGTTCTCGAGCGTCGAGGTACACCGTGCAGCGCTCGGCACGTTGTGCCGCCTCGAGTGCGTACGCTGGGAAGGCTTCGCCGACCGTCAGGGTCAGGTGCCCGCTGACCTGCACGTGGAGATGACCCGGCTCCAGCTCGTTCACCCGCAGTGAGCCGCGCGCGTCGCTCTTGCAGAAAGTGTCACTCATGAGCCTGCTCAGTGCAGCGGAGCGGCCAACGGCGTGACGGAGGGTTGACGCTTCCCTCGGCGGTACCGCCGGTCACCGACACGGGCTTGCCCAACAATTGCACCGTTGGTGGCACACTCTCGAGGCGTGCGCGATTCGTGGTCGCTCCGGGTGGTGAAAGCGGTGGTCCGCGAGATCAACCGCTTCGATCTCAGCGTGACCCGCGCGATCAGTCGCCGGCGCGGAGGGCAGCGCTACCGGCTCTCGGGCTCGTGCAACGGCTGCGGTCGCTGCTGTGAGTCGCCCAGCATTCCCGTCTCGAAGTGGACGTGGTTCGTGCCGACGTTTCGGCTGGTGTTTCTGCTCTGGCAGCGGCTGGTGAACGGCTTCGTGCTCGCGGGCGCCGACCCGCGCTTTCGCATCTTCGTCTTTCGGTGCACGCACTACGACCCGGTGACGAAGCAGTGCGACTCGTACGACACCCGGCCGCTCATGTGCCGCGACTACCCGGTGAACCTCACGTACGACGTGGTGCCGAGCCTTTTTCCCGAGTGCAGCTATTCGGTGCAGGACAAGAAGGCTGAGCAGTTGAGCGCCGCGCTGAAAGCGGCCGGGCTCTCGGGCGAGAAGCTGGCAGAGGTCGAGAAGAGGCTGTTCCTCACGAAGAAGGGCGAGTGAGGGCCCCGCACGAGTGGCAGGAAAAGTGTCTGCCCCCCCTTTCCCTGCCACGCAGCCTTGTCATTTTGTCCTGGGCGGCATGGTGAAGTGTCGGAATGCCGACATCGCGACGGAGTCTCTGGGGCTGGGGAACCGAAGACGCCGCAGGAGGACTCGACGAGACGCAGGCGCGCATCGAGCCGTTCTTCGGTGCCTCCGAACGTGAGACGGCGCACCCCCCACGAGTCCCGCGAGCCCGGGTCGAGGTTCCGGCGAAGGTCGCGGGGTTCAGTCTCGCCGATGACGCGACACGCGCTGCCCACGCGATGGGCAAGGCGTACCCCGATCGCGTGCGTGGCTTCCGCGGTGACTTCGCGTCTGCACCCGACGTGGTGTGTTTTCCGTCGAGCGAACACGAGCTCTCCCTGGCGCTGGAGATCGCAGAGAAAGAGCAACTCTCGGTTACGCCCTTTGGAGGTGGCTCGTCGGTCGTCGGTGGCGTCGAGCCACGGCTCGGGCCCACGCACCGCGGCTCGCTGACGATCGATCTGTCGAAGCTGCGCCGGGTCTCGGAGATCGACGACATCTCGCTGGTCGCCCGCATCGAGGGCGGGGCGTTCGGACCTGATCTCGAGCAACAGCTCGGACTGAAAGGCCTCACGCTCCGACATTTTCCCCAGTCGTTCGAGTTCTCGACGCTCGGCGGGTGGATCGCCACGCGCGCTGGCGGCCACTTCGCCACGGTGCTCACGCACATCGATGAACTCGTTCAAGCGGTGCGCATGGTGACCCCGCGCGGTGTGTTCGAAACCAGGCGCTTCCCGGCGAGCGGGGCTGGGCCCGACGCCAACCGGCTCGTCATCGGCAGCGAGGGCACACTGGGCATCATCACCGAGGCGTGGATGCGCGTTCGCCCACGGCCGACTTTCCGCGCCGGCGCGTCGATTCACTTCGACGAGTTCACGAAGGCCGTGAACGCCACGCGCGCGATCGTGCAGTCAGGTCTGCAGCCCTCGAACTGCCGGCTGCTCGACCCCACGGAGGCGATGATCAACGGGGTGGCGTTCGATGGCAGCGCAGTGCTGGTGGTGGCCTTCGAGTCGGCCGATCACCCCCTCGACGCGTGGGTCGATCGCGCCCTCGCGCTCGGGGTGCAGCACGGGGGCACGGTGCCGAAGGGCAAGTCGAGCAGCGAGCGGCCGCAAGACGCTGGCGAGAGCTGGCGCGCCTCGTTCTTGAAAGGCCCCTACCTGCAAGACGCGCTCATTCAGCTGGGCGTCATCGCCGACACCTTCGAGACCGCCTGCACGTGGACCCGCTTCCCCGAGCTGTACGCCGCGGTGAACGAAGAGCTGTCGGCAGCGATGGCGCGGTTGTGTGGTGGCGGAGTGGTGAGCTGCCGCTTCACGCACGTGTACCCAGATGGGCCGGCGCCGTACTTCACGTTCCTGGCGCGCTCACCGCGTCGCGGCGCAGAGCTCGAGACCTGGGGCGAACTGAAGCGCCTCGCAGGTGAGCTCCTCGCGAAATACGGAGGCACCATCACGCACCACCACGCCGTCGGTCGCACGCACCGACCGTGGTTCGATCGCGAACGCCCCGCGCTCTTCGGCAAAGTGCTCACCGCCGCCAAGGCGCAGCTGGACCCCGCAGGGCTCCTCAATCCCGGCGTATTGTTCTAAGTGCCTGTCGTTGCTGGTGCTTTCGGTTCATTGCACTCAGTTTGAGGGGGCGGGGTCAGACACCTCCTTGTCGTTGTGACCTCCTCAAAGGAACTGACCGTGTCCGACAAACGCATGCTGTGGGTCGTGCTCGCTGGCATCTCGCTCTGTCTCAAGGTGTGCGTGCTGGTGAACAAGTCGTCTCGCAGCAGCCACTCCTCTTATTCGTCGAGCAGTTCGTACGATCCGTACGGTCTCAACGCGTACAAGGGCTCGAAGTCGTACCCGTCTTTCCAGGGTTCCCAGCGGTCGCAGGAGCTGCGGGCCTTCGAGGACGCGCTGAGTCAGGAGCGCGCGCTGAAGACGACGTTCGAGAGCGACGTGCGGCGGAACTGTTCCTTCGAGCGGAGCGGCCTTCGCGTCGAGGTCGACTTCACGGATCCCGGTATGGCTTCGTTGATGCGTGAGGTGAACCGCTCCTCTCTTCCCAGGGGCACCTGGCTGCCGCCCCCGCTCGTGACGCAGGGGCTCGGCGTGACCCTGAAGGACGGCAAGGGTGAGAAGTCGCGGCTGTGCCTTGACGCCGATGAGACCCTGCTGCAGGACGTCCTCGCGCGCGTTCGGCCGTCTGCCGAGTTGGTGACGCTGGGCGCTGGTGCGTGGTCCATGAAGACCTCCGACGGCACGGGCACCATGGCGCTCGTCTCGCCCGCGGTGCTCGACACCATGACGGTGAAGGGGCCGCTCGTCGCGTTCGCTCCGACGGACGACCTGGTGGTCTTCGCCGATTCGGCCAACGCTGCTGCGATCACGCGGGCGGCGAAGTACGCGGCCGAACACACGGCGACGAACGGTGACGACGGCTGCGTGGCCGTCGAGCCTCTGGTGCGCACCAATGGCTCCTGGGGCACGTGGCTCCCCAACGGCAAGCCCTCGTCGCTTCGTGAGGTCGAGCAGGTGCGCGTCGCCGCGCGCGAGTGCCTCGCGAACCTCGCCGTCGACTCCCTGCAGTCGCTGGTGATCTTGCGCGAGATGGGGATGAGCGGCGTAGCGTTCGTCGAAACCTTCGATGCTTCGGAGCGCACCTTCACCGCGAAGCAGAGCACGGTGACGCTCGCGCTCGATGACAGCTCGGTCCCGCAGGTGCTCTCTCCCGCGCAGTTCGTGAAGCTCGCAACGGAGGACGATCGTGAGCTGTCGATGAGCTGGGAGACGTTCGTCGCGATCGGCGGCACCCGCCTCACGCCGGTCGCGGTGAAGGGAACCCCCGTGCCGAACACGTTCTTCTTCTCCGGCGGGCTCTCGGCGGCCGACTTCACGGGCAAGAAGGGCGTGAAGAGCCAGAAGCGCTGATCACCTCACGAGCTTCTTGAACACGCGCGAGGTGTGGAAGGCGGCGAAGAAGGGGCTTGCCAGTGCTTCTGCACCGAGCCGGGCGTCGAGGTGAATCGCGGCTTCGAGCGCACGAAAGGCGCGGGTGCGCTCGCCCCGGCGGGCGTGCAGGGCGGCTTGGTAGAACCACGGCCACGCTGCGCGCCCTTTGGTGAGCTTCTGCGCGAGCTCCAACTCGGCGGCGCACGCGTCGAGCTCACCGACCGAGAGCAAGGCCTTCGCGTACTGAAGCCGCACCGCCCAGTCCTTCGGGCGCTTCTTCACGAAGCCCTTCGCCGCCTTGATCGCCGCGTCGAACTTTCCGGCCTGGTTGAGGGCGTAGAGTTTGCTGAACCAGGCGACGCTCACGGTCCTTGTCGTTCAGCAGCGAGCTGTTGCTTGAGCTGAACGACGGCCATGCGAATCATCGGAGGCTGCTCGGACGCCGGCGCGAGGCTCAGGTAGGCCTCGAGGTTGCGCACGCCGCGGTTGGGGTCGTTGTCTTCCAGCGCCAGCATGCCCGCAAACATGAACGCGTCGTACGCCTCGGGGTAGCGGCCAGCGAGCGTCTCGAGATCGTCGACCGAGCCACGGAGGTCCCCCTCGAGTGCCTTGTTCACCGCGCGACCGACGCGGGCCTTCGGGTGAAACGGATCGATCACCATCGCGCGATCGACGAGCGGCTTCGCGTCTTGAAAAGCCTGACGGCGGATCAGGTGGATGACGAGATCGGCCACCGCGTCGGCGTCTTCGGGGTTCGACTGCACTCGCGCCGCGAGCCCTTCGAGCTTCGTGTCTTGCTTCGGCTGCTGCATTGGCGCACCGCCACCACCGGGAGGCGTCATGCCCGTGGCCTGCATGCCATCGGCTCGCTCGGTGGCGCTGTTCTGCAGCGAGTAACCGAGGAACATGAAGAAGCCGACGACCGCACCTCCGACGAGGCCACCCATGAGCATCGGGTTCTGGGCCGCGAACGTCGGCGGGGCCGCGGCGGCCTTCTCGGCGCGCGCCTGCTGCTTGAGCACCTGGTGCTGCTTGCCTTCTTTGGCTCGCAGAACGTCGGCGGCTGCGGCCTCGAGGTGGGCCTTCTCGGCGCGGAACTCGGGCTCGGGCACGAGGTGTTTGTTGGCGATGTGCTGGCGGAGTTCGCCCAGCAGCAGGCGGTAGCGCGCCTCGAGATCGTCGAGCGTCTCGGGGGCGGGGGCGTCTTTCTGCAGCCGCTTCGAGGTGAAGAGATAGATGAGCGCGCCGACGATGCCGACCGCCAGCATCAACAGCCCCGGAGTCCAGTTGGTGGCGTGCTGGGGGTTCATGGGTTGTCCAGGTCGGCTCGCACCTTGGCGAGGAAGTCGTCTTCGGCGGGTTTGGTCTCGCCGCTCACGGCGGGCGCAGCGACGGGCCTCTTCGTCGACCCGAGGATGAGCAAGACCCCGATCACGAGGATCAAGATGGGCGCGACCCACAAGCCGAGGGTGACGCCTGATTTGCGGGGCTCCATCAGCGCCCATTCGCCGTAGCGCTCGACGAAGTAGTCGAAGATCTCATCGTCGGACTTCCCCTCGACGACGAGCTCACGCACCTTGTCGAGCTGCGCGCGCGCCATCGAGGCAGGGGAATCGGCGATCGACACGCCCTGACACACCGCACAGCGCAGCAGCTTGCCCACGCGCTGCACGCGCGCTTCCCGTTCGGCATCGAGCGGGTCTTGCCCCTGACGGAGCGGCGCGTAGCCCTGAGCCAGCACCAGGGAGAGCATGATCGCGATCACAGGATCTCCCGGATCTGCTGATCGAACTCCTGCGGGCTACCGAACGGCGAGATCGACTTCTTCACGATGATGCCCTGCCGGTTGATGAAGTACGTCTCGGGCACGCCCGACACGCCGTAGTCGACGGCGACGGTCGACTTGGGATCGTAGAGGTGGATGTACGGCGTACCGGTTTCCTGCAGGTAGCGGCGGGTGTTGGCCTCGGTGTCTTCGAAGACGATGCCGATGAAGGCGACGTCTTTGTAGGTCTCGGAAGCGAGGTCGAGCACCGGCTGCTCGTACTTGCAGGGCCCGCACCAGGTCGCCCAGAAGTTGATGACCACCGGCCGCCCCTTGAACTGCTCGAGCGAGACGATGCCTTCTTTGTCGAGCCGCTTGATCGTGAAGTTCGGGGCCGGCTTGCCCGCGAGCATGAAGGGCACGGCGTGCGGGTCGGTGCCGAACCCCTTCGCCATCACGAAGACCACCAGGCCGATGATCGATAACGCGGTGAGGAGGCCCGCGGCGCGCTTCATGACGGCGCCCCCGTGGCTCCTGCGGCGGCGGGGGGAATCGAGGCAGGCGCCGGAGCCTTCTTGCGCTGCGGCCAGAGCGCGATCAGCGTGCCCAGCGCGAGGATGGGGATCGCGTACCAAATCCACCCGACGAGCGGGAACACCCACATGTTGAAGCTCGCGGTGCCGGTGCGCTGGTCGTACGCGAGCAACGACACGTACACGTCGCGAATGATGCGCTCGTCGACGGTGGGCGAGCCGATGGGGTCGTTCGAGCGCGCGTAGAAGTTCATGCGGGGCGAGGTCTTCGCGGTAAAGGGCGTCTCCTTGCCCGACGCGTCGATGATGGTGAGCGTCGCCGCGATGAAGTGGCGATACGGCTCCTGAATCGAGACGTCTTCGTTGGCCTGCGCGTTCTGGAAGGCTGCCGTCAGGTTGTCGCGCGTGAGGCTGGTGCCCGCCGACATGCCCTTCCAGTCTTGAGCGAGGCGCATGCCGGGCTGGAGTGAGCCGACCTTCACGTTGCGCGAGCGGTTGGCGTAGTCGTCGCCTTCTTCGAGGCGGTTGAAGCGCACGCGGTAGTCGCCGATCTTCATGTCTTCGCCGGGCTTGAGCGTGCCGGTGGTGTGTTCCTTGCCCGAGCTCGAGGCGGCGACGGCGACCACGATGGCGACGATGCCCAGGTGCACCACGTAGCCACCGAAGCGTCGGTTGGCGCGAGAGGCGCTGACGATCATCGCGTTGAAGAACGATTCTTTGCTCTCGGCCATGCGCTGCTGCGCGGGGAGAAAGAGCTCACGCAGCGTCACCACCGTCACGAAGCCAGCGATGCCGAAGGTGAGCACCGGGAGGAACGAGTGAAAACCGAGCGCCCACGAGATGGCCGCCGTGATGAGCCCGACCACGCCGGGGACGGTCGCCTGCTGCCGCGTCACCTTCGGATCGGCGACGCCCCACGGGAGCATGGGGCCGACACCCATCAAGAAGAGCATCGCCACGCCCAGCGGGAGCGCCATCTGGTTGAAATACGGCTCGCCGACGGTGACCTTCTTGTTGAAGAGGCCCTCGGTGATCAGCGGGTAGAGCGTGCCGAGCAGCACCACGAAGGTGAGCGCCGCGAAGACCAGGTTGTTGAGCAGGATGCTGCCCTCTCGCGAGACGATCGAACCGAGCTGCGATTCGGCGACCAGCATGTGGCCGCGCACCGCGATGAGCAGCACGCTGAACACCAGCACCACGCCGATGAAGACGAGGAAGGTGGGGCCGATGTCGGACTGCGTGAAGCTGTGCACCGAGTTGAAGACGCCCGAGCGCGTCATGAAGGTGCCGATGATGGTGAGCACGAAGCTCGCGAGCGCGAGGGAGATCGTCCACAGCTTCAGGGACTTCTTCTTCTCGAGCACCATCGTCGAGTGCATGAACGCGGTGGCCGTCAGCCACGGCATGAACGACGCGTTCTCGACGGGATCCCACGCCCAGTAGCCGCCCCAGCCGAGCACGGCGTACGCCCACCAGCTCCCGAGGATGATGCCGATGCTGAGGAAGATCCACGGCACCAGCGTCCACTTGCGCAGCGGCACCAGCCACGCGTCGCCCAGCTCACCGCGCAGCAGCGCGCCCGCCGCGATCCCGAACGGAATCGTCATGCCGACGTACCCGAGGTACAGCATCGGCGGGTGGATGATCATCAGCGGGTGGTTCTGGAGAAGCGGGTTCGGACCCGGGCCGTCTGACAGCGGGTTGGGGATCGCCGTCCACGGGTTGGCGGGGCCGGCGATGAGGAAGGCGAAGAACGTCGCCACCGCCGCCATCACGCCGAGGGAGAGCTGCATGTAGCGGCCGTGCTCGCGCCGGTACGCCCACGCGAAGGCGAACAGGTAGCCGCCCATGATCATGCCCCAGAAGAGGATCGAGCCTTCGAGGGCGCTCCAGAGCGAGACAATGGTGAAGATGGTGGGCGTGCTGCGCGAGCCGACCTGCGACACGTACTTGACCGAGAAGTCGTGGCTGAGCAGTGCGTTCACCATCACCAGGTTGCTGGCGAACATCGAGGCCGCGAAGCCGTAGATGCCCTTCTGCACGAGAGGCAGCGCGCTCTCTTTGCGCATCATGCCGGTGACGAGGCCCACCACGGCCGCGAACGCCGCGCACAGCAGACCCAGCAACACGAGGCCATACCCGAGAGTCGAATTCACACGATCCTCCTACTACGTCGGCGGGCGAGGAGTGCCAGCACTGCCAGCGGGAATGCGTCGGTGGAATGGCAGCCACAAGCAGGGCCGGCGGGCGTAGAAGATGCGCGCGTTCTGGGTCGAGCCGAGCACGAGGGATCCGCCACCGCGGAAGCGCCAGAACGTGCCGCCGAGCCCGAAGGCGATGAACTCGCGCTCTTCATCGCGTTCTGCGACGAGCCGATCGACCTGTTCGCGCGTTTCCTGAAACAACCTCAGCTCGACCGCGCCGCTCGAGACCTGCGGCATCGTCGTGGGCAGCTGCTGCCACGCGGGCAGACGGCCGAGCAGCTCGAGTCTCTTCTGCTCGGTCAGGGCCGGGTTCGCAGGCAGCCCCGCGTCGAACGAGAACGGCAGCTGCTGCGCAACGGCTGGCGCGGCGATCAACACCGCCAGCGCGAAGGCCTTCACGACTTTTCGTCGGCCTTCGAGAGCGAGTTCTTCCATGCCTCGTCAGGCATGCCGCCGTCGGTCGGCGCGCGGTACTCGTTGCTGTGGTTGACCATCAGGCGGTTGCTCTTGAAGACGAGATCCGCGGCGTAGGTGCCCTCGACGACCACGCCGATGCCCTCGCGGAACATCTGCGGCGGCGTCTGCTCGCTGTGTACGTTCACCTTGATGGCGGTTGGCAAATGCGTGTCGGCCACCTCGAAGTTCACCGTGGTGTGCTCGGCGTTCCACTGCAGGCTGCCGGGCACCACCACGCCGCCCAGGCGAATCGTCGCGCCGTAGGCCCTGGGGCCCTGCGCGACCATTTCCGAGGGCTTCCAGTAGTACACGAGGTTCTCGCCGATGTTGCCGAACGCGATCCACGCGAGCGCGCCGCCCGCGACGAGAATGGCCCCGACGGCGATGAGACGGTTGCGAACTTCGCTGGTCATGGAGGCACTCCTTCGTTTCCGCGCGGCCGACGGGTGAACAGACTGATGGCGTAGAGGATCGTGCCGCCAATGGCGAGGCCGTAACAGGCGTACACGTAGCCCCAACCTCCCTGAATGACGCCCATGGGGGCTGCCTTCTCGATGCCCTGCGGGTGTACCGCGGGCGCGGGCGCGGGTGCCGGAGTTGGTGTGGCAGCGGGCGTGGGCTCAGCCGGTGGAGGCGGTGCGATGTCGGCGAGCGCGAGACCCGCCCAGAGCGACACGACGAACGCAAGGCGCTTCACGGCGTCACCTCTGTGCGCGGGGTGGCCACCAGTGGAGGCAGCTCGAGGGCACCGCTCTGCCGGGCCCGCGCGATCTCGTAGCGCTTCACGATGAACACGAAGAGGAAGTTGAGGAACGTCACCGCACCGAACAGGTAGAGGATGCGCATCGGCGCGTCGACGGTCTGCGCGTCAGACTGGCGCTGGTGGAGGCTGTTCCACCACTGCACCGAGAACCACGTGATGGGCAACGAGACGTAGCCGAGGATCGCGGCGGCCCCGCTCCAGGCGGCGCGGCGCTCTGCATCTTCGGTGAACGATCGGAAGGCGAGGTAGCCGACGTACACGAGCAGCATCACCGTGGTGGAGATCAACCGCGGATCCCAGTCCCACCAGACGCCCCAGGTCGGCCTCGCCCAGATGCTGCCCATCATCACGCCGATGCCGCCGAAGAAGACGCCGACTTCTGCTGCCGCCTCGGCGAGCGCGTCGGTCTTCCACGACTTCTTCAAGAGGTACGAGACTGCTGCCACCACGTTCACCGTGAAGGCCAGCATGCACATCCACACAAAGGGCACGTGCACGTAGATGATGCGGCCGACGTCGCTCATGAACTGCTCGGGCGGGGCCCAGAACAGCCCGAAGTACGTGAGCGCGATGAGCATCGCGGTGCCGAGCACGCCCATCACCTTCCACACCCACGTGCGCGCGCCGGGCATCACGGCGTGGACCAGCATCAGCGCCAGCACCACGGCAAACCCAATCTTCGGAGCCCAGGACGGCATCGTTCAGTCTTCCTCGACGACCTTCGGGAACACCAGAAACCCGACGGACAGATAAATGAGATCGAATGCAGTGAGCAACTTGAGCCATGAGCCCAGCTGTTCCTGCGGGTCAGGCCCCAACGAGAAGCGGGTGGCGTTCACCGACGCCAGCAGCAACGGCACGAGCACCGGAAACAACAGCAGCGGAAGCATGACGTCGCGCGCGCGCGCATGGGCCGAGATCGCCGAGTACACGATGCCCGGTGCGCTGATGCCGATGCTGCCGAGGAAGAGCACGGTGAGCAGCGACAGGGGGGCGCGGCTGAGATCGATGTCGTAGAGCGCGACCGAGACAGGCAGGAGCAGAAGCGACAAGCCGAACAACAACGACGCGTTGCCGAAGACCTTCCCCAGGAAGATCGCGCGCGGCTCGACGGGCGTGAGCAGCAGCCCCAGCAGCGCCTGGTTCTCGCCCTCGACCCGGAACGACTCACCCAGCGAGAGCACGCTCGCGAAGAAGAGCGCCAGCCACAGGTAGCCGGGCGCGTGGGCCCGCAGCGCGTTGGTGTCGGGGCCCATCGCGAACGAGAAGAGGAGCAGGGTCGACAACGAGAAGAAGATCAGCGCCGTGAGCCGCGCCCGGGTGCGCCACTCGAGCTGCCAGTCTTTCTTGAGCACCAGCCAGGCTGCGCTCGCCAGCGAGAGGCGCCTCATGGCGTCTCCTTGCGACCTTGCTCGAGGTGCAGCCGCTCTTGCGTCAGCGACAGGCCCTGTTCGACGAGGTGGGTGGCGAGCACGATCGTCGTGCCCCCCGCGCTCAACTCGCGCAGCAGGTCTTCCATCTGCTTGATGCCGGCAGGGTCGAGCTCGCCGAAGGGCTCGTCGAACAAGGCGAGCCTGGGCTTCTTCATCAACAGCCGCGCGATCGAGAGGCGCTTGCGCATACCAGCCGAGAACTGCCGCACCGGGCTGTCAGCGCGCGACGTGAGCCCGACTCGCGCGAGCAGTGACGCCACGAGGGCCTTCTGGTTGTCCATCGCGAGGAACTTCGCGACCAGCGTGAGGTTCTGGGCTGCGCTGAGATCTTCGTACAGAAAGCTCGCGTGCGAGATGAGCGCGACCTCGTGGCGCAAGGCTTCCCGGTGCTCGCGCGTTTCCCTGCCGAACAGCACGATCCGGCCGGCGGTGGGAAACGTCGCGGTGGCGATCATGCGCAGCAGCGTCGTCTTGCCCGAGCCGTTGTGGCCTGTGAGCAACAGGGAACGGCCTTCGGGCAGGGTGTACGTCAGGCGCGAGACTGCCCACCGCGTGCCGAACCGCTTGCTGACGTCGGCGATTTCAAGGGCGCTTCCCACGAGGGCTGCGGCCTTATTCCGAGCGGTGTTCCCAGTCGAGGAAGAGTAGGCTCGCCCTCGTGCCGCGGAGCGCCTGGGTCCTCATGGTGATGGTCTTGACGGGCCTGCACGCGGCCTGGTCGTTCACGCTCTTCCACGAGTGGATGGATCGGCAATCGCACGACTGGGGTTGCAGCGGTTACCTCGAAGATCCCGGCCGGGGGTGGATGAAGCTCAAGGGGTGCGAGCTGGTGGTGTCGGAGGCGCTGCTCGAGAGCGAGGCGGGTGACTTCGAGACGCTCGAGAACCGCCGCAAGGGTCTGTCGACGAAGTTGTTCGACGCGCCACCGAAGTGGGCCGCGGTGTGGTTGCCGATCACCTCGGGCTCCGTGCAGGGCGGGCCCCGCGCGGTGCTGCGCAGTGACGCACAGGATCTCGTGAAGTGGGTGAACGCGCTCGAAGGGGCGAGTGACGCCGTGCGCGATCGCATGTGGGAAGCGCCGGTGGTGCTGCGGCGCATGAGCCGGCCGGGGCAGATCGAGGGCTTCTCCGAGAAGCCCGCCGCCGACACGCTGCGACGCGCCTACGGTTCGACGGCCTCGGTGAACCTCTACGTCATTCGCCCTGGCGCGCCCGAACCGATGATGCACCCGTCGATCAACATCCTCGCGGGGCTCTTCGCGCTCGGGGTGGTGGCCCTTTTCCTCAACAAGCTCGTGAAGAAGGAACCCGATCTCGAGCTGACGCCCGAGCAGGTCACGGCGCGCAACATCGTCGGCAAGACGCGCGTGGAGTTGGGTGAGCTCGAGCGGTTGCGTGAAGAAGAGCGCGCCGAGCGGCGCAGCAAGAAGGGCTAACCGCGCAGGTGGCGCTCGTGGTTTGCCAGCGTGCGCGCCACGGTGAGCAGGCTCGTGTCCCGCTCGGCCTCGAGCAGGCCTTCGCCGGGGGAGCGGGTGCGCTTCTGGAACTCGGCGATCGCATCGGCCCAGCTCCACGTGGTGGGGATGCCGAGCGCTTCGTCGAGCCGCCGACGGAACTCGTGGCGCAGCGCGTCGCTCAGCGCGGCGTCGACCTTCGCGTTCTGCGTCAGCGTCGCCATCGCCTTCACGTAGTCGAGGGAGCTGCGGTGCGGGTGTGGCGGCTCTTCCCTCGCAGGGCCGAGGCGGGGAACGCGGGCGAGCAGGAAGAGCGCTGCGAGGAACACCAGCTGCCACATCGAGGCGGTGACGCTGATGGGCAACCCCGCGGTGCGCGCTTCGAGGTGGTACTCGTCGAAGGCGATCGGGCCCTTCGCGGCGAGCGCGCTCCAGAAGCGGGCGTTGTCGAAGACCTCGAGCCGTGCGTTCTCGATGAGATCCTGCCCCGCGCCCACCCACACCTCGCCCTCGCCGACCGGCAGCCACCACAGCGCGCCTTCTCTCACTGCGGGAACGGCCCCGTCGTGGTTCACCTCGATCATCGGCTCGGCCGCAACCCGGAACTTCGCGAGCCCCTGCAGCGCGCCGCCCGCGAAGCGCACTGCGACCGTGGTGCCGCCGACGTCTTCCAGCCCAGGCTCGCTCACCAGTGGTGGCGTGGCGCCGGGCTTGAGCTCGAGCCAGTTCTCCAGCGCCGGCTGCGCCTTGCCGCGGGGGTCCAGGTAGACCAGCGTTCCACCCGTAGAAACGAAGCGCTTCAGGGCCTCCACCTCGTCGGCCGACACCTCGGCGAGCAGCGGCGCGGCGACGATGAGGGTCGCGACCTCGGACGGGATCGTGGTGAGCGGCGCGTGCAGTTCGACGACGCTCGTTCCTGACTCCCGCAGCCACGTGGCGAGGACGGCGGCACCACGCGGGCCGCGGTTGGTGATCGACGCCAGCGGTGACGCCGAGTCCGGTTGGCGGCCGAGCGCAGTGATGATCATCGCCAGCACGATCAACGCGCCGATGGCGAGCTGGCCGCGGCTCACGTCAGCACCCGATCGACGTCAGCGAGGAACTGGCGCGCCTGTTCGGAGGCGACCGGATGGAGCGAATAGAAGGTGCGGTCGAACCACGTCACGAGCTGGCTGACGCTGGCGACGAGCTCGCTCGGGGCCCCGCGCGTGGGGAGCTCGGCCACCAGCTCGCGGTTGGTCTTCACGCGATCAGGGCGGGCATAGCGGTGCTGCTCGAGCGAGCTCAACACCGCGAGCCAGCCTTCTCGAATCGCAGCGCGGGGATCGGCTTCGATCAACGCCGTCGCGCGCTGCCGGTGCACGGCCGGCTCGTCGAGCTGGAGCGACGTGGCGAGCTTCGCTTTCGACTCCGGAGCAGGTCGCGCGCGCTGACGCCTGATCACGCGCGCGACGATGGTGATGCCGACGATCAACGCGAGGGCGAGCACGCCGATGCGGGTCAGGTTCGAGTACGTCTCGGCGCCCGACGTCGCGAACAGCCGCTCCAACCACGCGCGCACCTGAGCCAGGAACGCAGCGAGCGCGCCGCTGTTTCGCTGGCGGGCCTGCTCGAAGCCCTCGCGTTCGAAGATCGACTTGAGCGCGTCGAGGTTCTGTTGACCGTTCGGCGCAGGCTTCGCCAGCAGCTCACACGCGGCGGCCCATTGGTGCTCCTCGAGCGCGCTGATGCGGGGGTGGTCGCACGGCGGGGTCGCGAAGAGCACCAGCGCCAGCGCGAGGGAGATCACTCCGTGCCTCCGAGCGCGAGCTCGAGATCGAGCCCTTCTCGGCGCATGCGCATGTCGGCGTAGAAGAACGTCTGGAAGATCGCGAACAACGGCGAGACGAGTGACCCGAGGAAGGTCTGCCCCAGCTGCAACGGTACGAGCACCACCAGCGGCACCACGTCGTACACCGTGTTCCCCGGCGTGAAGTTGGCCCCGAAGAACGCGCCCACGATGAACAGCGGCAGCGAGTTGACGAGGCTCATCAACAGCAAGAGCGCGCCGATGACCGTCACCAGCACCGTCAGCCGCAGCTTCACCAGCCCGATGGGTCCGCTTTCCACCCGGCCTGACGACATGACGTTCGAGCGGCCGAAGGTCGCGAGCGCGCCCAGCGACTCGACCGCGATGATCTGCGACACGAGGATGAAGCGAATCACGAACCACAAGATGACGATCACGGTGGCGGCAAAGAGCAGCAGCCCTCCGACGATGCCGGCCGCGAGCGCCGCGCCTCCGGAATCGCGGGTGATCAGGAACGCCGAGAGACCGCCGAACACCCCGGCGGGGATCATCAAGAGCGCGAACACGCCCAGACTCCAGGCCAGCGAGAGCCCGAAGACCCCGGCGCTCGAGGTGAGGCGTGTCGCGGCGTGCCGAAACGCATCTCCGGGGGAAGGTGTGCCACGCGCGGTGAGCCGCGACCACGCGTACCAGGTGATCGCGACCGCGCTGAGCTGCGAGAGAAAGAGCGCGATCAACCCTGCGCTCATCAACAGCCCGTTGGCGCCGAGCAGGTGGGGGAACGCGAGGTCGGGTGTCTTCTGCAGCGCGGTCGGGTCACTCGCCAGTGGGAACCACTTTTTCCCGAGCCCCTGGGCCGCCGCGACGAAGACGTAGGTGACCAGCTGAAAGCCGAGCACGAGCTGAAAGAGCGCCTTCCAGTGCGCACGCCAGAAGGTGAGGGCGCGATCGAGCAGCTCTCCGAGTCCCATCGGGCGAAGCACGGGCGCGAGGGTACTCATCGGCTCGGCCCTCGTCGATGCGCCGCCAACAGCGCGCTCACGGCCTGTTTGGGGTCTGCCGCAGCGAGCACGCCACCGATCGCGGCGAGCCCCGCAGCGTGCTCGAGCGTCGCCGCGCGCGTCGCATCGACCCCTCCCAGCGCGAAGACAGGGGTCGTCAGGCTTCGTGCGCGCCGATCGAACTCCGTCGGGCCGAGCGGTGCCATTTCGGTCGGCTTGCTGTTCGGCGCAAAGACCGGGCTCAGCAACAGCAGATCGACGGCGCGGGGTGGAGTGCCTGCATGCCAGCTCGCGCTGATCCACCGGCCTCGCATCAGGGGCCGGACCTCTTCGACGCCGAGCGAATCTTCGCGCAGGTGCAGATGCGCCCCCAGCGCCACCGCGAGATCCACGCGGCCGTTCACGAACATCGGCACCTGGCCCAGCGCGGCTCTCAGTCGCAGACCTTCGTCGTACAGCACACGATCCGACGCGCCGGGGTGACGGTGCTGCACCGCGACCTCGGTTTCACCTGCCACGGCCGCCGCGACGCGCTCGACGCAGTCGTGTCGCGACCAGTCGGTGATGACCATCAACCGAAAGGGAATCACTGCCCCACGAGACCGGTCAGCGGGCTCGACGCCGCTGCGTACGCCTTCATGGGGATTCGCCCGGCGAGGAAGGCTTCACGCCCGGCCTCGACCGCCAGCTTCATTGCGCGCGCCATACGCACCGGCTCTTTCGCGCCCGCGATGGCGGTGTTCATCAAGATGGCCTCGATGCCGAGCTCCATGGCGATGGCCGCGTCGCTCGCGGTGCCCACGCCCGCGTCGACGATCACCGGCACCTTCACCTGCTCGAGAATGAGGCGGATGTTGTGCGGGTTGCGAATGCCCAGGCCCGAGCCGATGGGCGCAGCGAGCGGCATGACTGCGGCGCACCCGAGATCGGCCAGCTTGCGCGCGGTGATCACGTCGTCGCTCGTGTACGGCAGCACCGTGAAGCCTTCCTTCACCAGCACGCGCGCGGCCTGCAGCGTCTCTTCGACGTCGGGGTACAGCGTCTTCTCGTCGCCAAGCACCTCGAGCTTCACCCACTTCGAGAGCCCCAGCTCCTCTGCGAGCCGGCAGGTGCGCACGGCGTCGTCTGCCGTGTAGCAACCCGCGGTGTTCGGTAAGAGCGTCATGGTCGGCGGAATCCAGTGCAGCAGCGACTCTTCGCCCTTCGCTTTGAGATCGAGCCGCCGCACCGCGACGGTCACCATCTCGGCGCCCGAGGCCTCGTGGCACTGCTTCATGATCGCGTGGCTGGGGTACTTGCCCGTGCCCACGATGAGCCGGCTGGTGAAGGTCTTGCCTGCGATGGTGAAGTTGCTCATCAGCCGCCTCCCACGAACGTGACGATCTCGACCTCGTCGCCCGCCTGGAGCGTGTGCTCGGCGTGACGGGCGCGCGTGACGACCTGCGCGTTCACTTCCACCGCGACGCGCGGCGTCTTGATCTGCAGAAACGCGAGCAACGACGCGACGGTGAGCCCGTCAGTGACTTCCTTCGACTCGCCGTTGACGCGCAGGTGCATGTGTCGAGACCGAGCCGGTATACAGCCCGCTGGTAGAACAGTCACCACGTGAGCGAGCCGGTCGACATCGCAGCCCTCCACAAACGGGTCCCCATCGCCGACGGCCACGCCGACTCGTTGATGTGGAACCGCGATCTGAACTGCGCCTCAGACCACGGGCACGTCGACTTTCCCCGGCTGCGGGAAGCGGGGGTGAAGATTCAGTGCTTCACGGTGGTGACCCGCGGCTTCCCGGTGATCGACGGCTTCGGGCTGTTCGCGCGAAAGCAGAAGTGGCCCAGCCACGCGCGCGAGGGCGAATGGAGCCGCTGCACTTTTCAGCTCGATCGCCTCGCCTCGTTCTGCCGCGCGTCGAACGGCCTTGCGTCGATCGCCAGCACCGCTGCGCAGCTGGAACAGAACCTCCAGCACCAGCGGCTCAGCGCCGTCATCGGCATCGAAGGCGGCCACGCGCTGCAGGGCGACGTGGAGCGAGTGAAGGTGCTCCACGAGCGCGGCGTGCGCTTCATGTCGCTGACGCACCTGAGCAACAACGAGCTGGGCGGCACCTCGACGCCGCTGTCGGGCAACAAGCCGCTCACCCCGCTGGGCCGCGACGTGCTCGATCAGATGGGTGAGGTCGGCATGCTGCTCGACGTCGCGCACGCATCCCCTTCGATGCTCCCCGAGCTGCTCGCGCACCCGAAGGCCCGCCCGTTCTGCAGCCATGCCGGTGTGCAGGGGGCCCACCCCCTGTGGCGCAACTTGAGCGACGAGACCTGCCGCGCCATCGCCGACAAGGGCGGGGTGGTCGGCATCATCTTCGCGCCGCAGTACCTCGGCGGTCGCAGCTTCCGGCACGTGGTGCGGCACATCGAGCACGCGCTCCGGGTGATGGGCGAAGACGGCGTGGCCCTGGGGAGCGACTTCGACGGCATGGTGCCGCTGCCCACCGGCATGCGTGACGTGCGCGATCTCCCGAAGCTCACCGCCGCGATGCTCGAGGCCGGCATGCCGGTGCGCGTGGTCGAGAAGGTGCTGGGGCACAACTTCCGCCGCTTCTTCGGCGAAGTGCTCTGACTTTCGCGTTTGACTCGGATCTGGAGGTCGTCGAGAGTGCGCCGGCTTTCCCGGCCGACCCTCAGGGCACCCCCAACCATGCGCCTTTCCTTCTCGTTCCTCTTCGTCGCTGCGCTCACCTTCTTCTCTGCGTGCGGCTCCCCGATGGCCGGCAGCACCTGCAACACCACCGGCTTTCTCTGTGAGTCGGCTGCCAGCGCGCTCGAGTGCCGCGTCGGAACGTGGGCGTCGCTGCCCTGCAAGGGCCCCAACGGCTGCAAGCGCGAAGGCGATCTCGTGAAGTGTGACATGACGGGCAACGCGCCTGACGACGCCTGCGCCTCATCGGCCGAGGGCAAGGGCCTGTGCACCTCCGACGGTCAGGGCACGCTCGAGTGCCGCGACGGCAAGCTGGTGAAGACCAACACCTGCCGCACCTGCACCGTCGCGGGTGACCTCGTCACCTGCCAGCCGTAAGCGCTTCGACGATCTTCCGAAACGCTGCAGGCCGCTCGAGGGGCGTGAGGTGCCCCGCCCCCGAGACCACTTCGAGCGTCGAGCCCGCCACCAGATCCTGCATCGTCTTTGCGCGCTCGACGGGTGTGATCACGTCTTCGCTGCCCACCACCACCGTGCAGGGGCCGGCGTAGCGGCTCAAGATGTCCTTGCCGTCGGTGCGTGACGCCATGCCTCTCGACGCCGCCGCCACCGCGCCGGGGCTCTGCGCGCGCATCAGCTTCTCGACCCTCGCCTTCACCGCGGCGTCGAACTCACGGGCGAAGAGGCGCGGCAGCATCCCGTCGACCAGCGCGGAGGTGCCGTTCGTCTCGACCTCTTTCGCCGTGGCCTCGCGCCGCGCCTTTGCCGCCTCGTCGTCGGGCAGCGACTGGGTGTCGATCAGCAACAGCCCGCGCACCCGACCCGGGTCGAGTCGCGTCAGCGCGATCGCCACGTAACCGCCCATCGAGAGCCCACCGACGAAGGCCGAGTCGAGCTGGAGTGCGTCGAGCAGCGCGAGCCCGTCTTCAGCCATCGCCTCCATCGTCGCGACCGCGTCCGATGCGCTCTTGCCGAAGCCGCGGTGGTCGGGCGCGATGACCCGCACGCCTGCAGGAGGCGCCTCGAGCAGCGGCCACCAGCTCTCACTGCTGAACGGGAAACCGTGAAAGAGCAACAGCGGCACGCCTTCACCGCGATCTTCAAAGAAATACGAGCGGGAGCCGAGCTGCAGGGTGGGCATCGGTCAGAACCATTTCTTGTGGTGGAACCACCAGAACGTGAAGCCGGGAAGGGCGACCATCGAGCTGAGCATCACCCAGAAGAACGGGGGCGAGCCCAGCACGTCGAAGTTCTGACCGAAGAAGCCGACGATGAACGACAGCGGCAGGAAGATCGACGCGAACAAGGTGAGCTGCTTGCTGATGTCGGCGGTGCGGTTCGCGACCTGCGTCATGTACGCGTCGACGGCGCTGCTGACGAGATCGCGCGCCGCGTCGATCTGCTCATAGATGCGCACCAGGTGGTCGTACACATCGCGGAGGTAGACGGTCGTCTTCTCCTGAATCTGAGGCACGCCCCCTCGCGCGAGCAGCCCGACCACGTCGCGCTGGGGCGAGAGCACCCGACGCACCAGGACCAGGGCGCGCTTCAACTGAAACGTCTCCTGCAGCAGCGTGCGAGGGGGGAAGTCTGCGAAGATCCGCTCCTCGAGATCTTCGAGCGAGTCGTTGAAGCAGTCGAGCAGCGGGAAGTTGCGATCGACCACCGCGTCGGTCAGCAGGTACATCACGAAGTCGGCCCCGCGGCCGATGGTGGTGACGGGGTCGGACGTGATGCGCGCGTGAATCAGATCGATCGCCGCGTGCGCGTGCTGGTGCACGGTGATCACCCAGTCTGCACCCAGAAAGAAGTGCATCTCGTGCATCTGCAGGTCTGACCACTTCTCGGTGGGCGTCGAGAACCCCTGCAGCACGATGAACTGGTGCGAGCCGTACGCTTCCATCTTGGGCCGTTGATCGAGGTGCAGGCAGTCTTCGATGGCCAGCCGGTGCAGGCCGAACTTCTCACCCAGGCGCGTGAGCGTCGGCTCATCAGGTTCGAGCACATCGACCCACTTCACCCCTCCCCTTGTGAGCAGGGACTCGTCGCCGTCGTGGAGCTTTCCGTCTTCGTACACGCGCACGCGAATCATTCGACCGTGCGACTAGCAGATCTTTTTGGAGAAAAAGGCCGGTCTGTCGTACTCACTCCAGTCGTGGAGTCGTTGTCCCCCAAACTCGAAGAGCTCTTCGCGAGCAACGTCGACGGAGACTTCGCGGCGAGAACACGCATGGTCTGCGTGGCTGCGGCCCGCACCATCTCGCAGCTCGGTGAGCTCGACCTCGTCCAGTACGAAGAGCCTGACGTCGACGGCTCGGCCGACCTCTCGATGTGGGAGACGGTTGCGCCGGTGATCGGCAGCACCATCTCCGAGGTCAACACGCTCGTCGCGCAGATGGAGGCGAGCTTCCCCCCCGGTGAGCTGCTGGTCGACGCCGCGCAGCTCGAGGCCGAGCGTCTGGTGCAGGCGGGCGTCACGCAGCTCAAGGGCGACGTGATGCAGTTCGGCATGCGGGTGCGCGATCCCTCCGTCGTGGGCGATCGGTGGAACCTGTTGACCGAGCTGCAGACCTTTCGGTTTCGGTTTCGCGACCGCATCGGGAAGATGGTGTGGGAGCTCGCCTCGACCTTCGGTGAGTGCAAGCGCCGCGAGGTCGAGCCCGGCTACGAAGCAGCGCTTGCCTCGCTTCTGCTGATCCGCAGCATGACCGCCGATCTCCGGCGCCTGATGCGGGTGCGCATTCACAAGGCCGGTGAGGCGCCACCCACTGAGATGCTCGTGCAGGCCCAGCAGATGGAGCGCGAGCTCAACGCCTTCGGTCGCACCGCTGCCTGGCGCGCGCTGCAGGCTCAAGACAAGAAGCGCATCCTCGAGTTTCGCGGCAAGCTGCGGCAGCTCATCGCGAGCGGGGCGCCCTCGAAGATCGAGCTCCTCGCGCTGCTCGAGCCCTTCGTGGCCTTCGTCGATGGCTTCGCGGGCATCAGCCAGCGCGAGATCCTTGTGCAGCACGATCAGGAGCGCCTCGCGAGCGTTGGCCTCGCGCTCGAGCGCTCCATGAGCGTCGAGTCGTTCGACGATCGGCTCGCGGCGTACAAGGAAGCGCTCGAGGCGGGCCAGAACCTCTACGGCCGCGCGGCCGACTTCGACAGCTTCCTGCGCAACCAGAAGAAGGCGATGCCCACGCCCGAGAACATCGGTGAGCAGCTCGAGCAGTTCCTCGTACAGATTGCGAGCCTCTCGCGGTATTGACCCCGACATGCCGTCTTCGCATCTTCGTCCCGCGCACGAGGCCGATCTCTCGCGCGTGGAAGCGGTCTTCACCGACGTCGATGGCACCCTCACCACACGCGGCAAGCTGACGTCCTCGACCCTGCGCGCCATCGAGTGGTTGGGCGCGCACCACGTGCCGGTGGTGTTGGTGAGCGGGAGGCCCGCGGGCTGGGGCGAAGCGTGGGCGCGGCAATGGCCCGTCGCGGGCGCGATCATGGAAAACGGCGGCCTCCACTTCGCGTGGCGCCGCGGGCACCTCGTGAAGGTGTACGCCCAGCCCGAGCCGGAGCGGGTCACGACCCGCAAAGCCCTGCACCGTCACGTCGCCGCCGCGATGAAGCAGGTCAAGGGCGCGCGGCTGTCGGGTGACTCGCCGTACACCGAGGTCGATCTCGCCATCGACTACGCGGAAGACGTGCAGCTCGGCAGTGACGCTGCCGATCGCCTCGAAGCCTTTCTCGCGAAGCGCGGGGTCACTGCGGTGCGCAGCTCGGTGCACGTCAACGCGTGGATCGGTGACTTCGACAAACGCTCTGCGGTCGAGCGCTTCGTGAAGCTCGAGTGGAAGAAGACCGTGCGCAAGGCCGACGCGCGCTACGTGTACGTCGGTGACTCGTTCAACGACGCGCCGATGTTCGACGCGTTCTCTCTGTCGGTCGGCGTCGCCAACGTGCGCGACGTGATGGATCGGCTGCAGCACCCACCGAAGTTCATCACCCGCGCCCGCGAGGGAAAGGGCTTCGGCGAGGTCGCCGACGCCGTCGTTCGCGCCCGCCGCAAGAGGTCGCGAACATGAGCAGACACGTACAGGTCACGGTGAAGCCGGGGCTCGGCCGCCACATTCGCGCCGGCCACCCCTGGGTGTTCAAGAAGGCCATCGAGGCGCCGCCGAAGGTGCCGGTGGGCAGCGTGGTCGATCTCGTCGACGACGGGCGCTTCGCCGGCCGCGGCTACTGGGATCCCCTCTCGGCGATCGCGGTGCGCGTGCTCACCACCGACCCGCGCGAGAGCATCGACGCGGACTTCTTCGCGCGCCGCGTGAAAGAGGCGCTCGAGTCGCGCCGCCAGTTGATTGACTTCAGCGGCACCAACGCCTTTCGCCTGCTGCACGGCGAGGGCGATGGTCTGCCCGGCGTGGTGGTCGACGTGTACGACGGCTACGGCGTGCTCAAGCTGTACAGCGCGGGGCTGACGCCGCACCGGCCGTTGATCATCGAGGCGCTCCAGGCCGCGCTCCCCGAGCTGAAGGGGGTCATCGGTCGCGACGAGATCGGCCGCGACGACGCTGACGTCGACGAAGAGAAGGGTGACGGCAAGGTGCTCTGGGGCCGTGAAGCGCCGCGGCCGCACACCATTCTCGAACGAGACGCGAAGTTTCTCGTCGACGTCTACGCCGGGCAAAAGACGGGCTTCTTCCTCGACCAGCGCGAGAACCGCTTCTTGCTGCGTCGCATCTCGAAGGATCTCGACGTTCTCAACTGCTTCTGTTTCTCGGGTGGCTTCTCGGTGAACGCCGCGCTCGGTGGCGCGAAGTCGGTCTTCTCGGTCGATCAAGACGCCGACGCCATCGCGCTGGCCCGCGAGAACTTCACGTTGAACGGCCTGCCTGCCGCGAAGCACGACTTCCTCGCCGCCGACGCGTTCGAGCTGCTCGAGTCGTTCAAGCGGGAAGGGCGAAAGTTCGATCTGATCATCCTCGACCCACCCGCCTTCGCGAAGAGCCAGAAGGCCGTCGAGAACGCCATCGCCGGCTACGCGTCGCTCAACCGCCAGGCGCTCGCGATCTTGAAGCCCGGCGGTCTGCTCTGCACCGCGAGCTGCTCGGCCCGCGTGCCGTCCGAGGCGTTCTTCGAAGCGGTGAAAGAGGGCGGGTACAACGCCGGCGTCGATCTGACGCTGGTCGAGGAGCGGTACCAGCCTCCCGATCACCCCGTTCGTCTCCAGTTCCGCGAAGGGAAGTACCTGAAGTTCTTCGTGCTTCGCGGCCGGTGACGCGCTGCAAAAACAACCTTGCACACATGGGTGCGGCGACGTGTCTGTCACCTCCGAAGAGGTTGACTTCACCCGACCCGTGGGCCAAACGCCGCGGGCCAACTGGTTGTACTCACAAAGGGAAAACCCAAATGCGTTCCATGAAGCTCGTCGCGCTGTCTGCCGTTTCGCTGCTCGCCCTCGTGGGTTGCAACAACGGCCAGCCGCGCATCTACCGCGTCGCCGTCGACAAGACCCCCATCCGCACCATCGCCGTGCCCTCGTGCTTCCGGAACAACAACCTCCCGGCCGGCCGCGGCAACATCACCGAGCAGAACTACCGCGATGAGGACGAGTGGATCATCTGGCAGGGCAACCTCAACGAGCAGAACAAGCAGGTCGAGTACCTCGATCTCGGCACGCAGGCGTTCGACCTCGGCGACGCGCCGACGATCCGCGTGAGCGATCTCATCGAAGGCACCGAGCAGACCTTCTCGGCGCTCCGCAACGAGCAGAAGCCGATCGGCAGCGACTACACCGAGGCGCGCCAGACGCAGATCTCGGTCAAGTTCAACGACTACTCGTTCGTCCCCACGGGCACGATCGCCCTCTCGGCGCAGTACGCCTGCATCCGCGGCATGATCGAGTGCCCTACGGGCAACGCGTCGCCTGCTGACGCCGCCTCGTGCAGCAGCAACCTGAACTTCGTCGCGCGCCGCATCAACGCGGAGCAGATCACCAACTACACCAACAACGCCCAGTAATTTCGGCCTCACGGCTGAGACCCGACGGGGGCCTGGCGACAGGCTCCCGTTTTGTTTTTCCGGCTCATGGTCCTCAAAGGTCAGTTCCTCGAACGCCCGACGCTGATTCCTCTCGCCAACGGCCTGGTGCTGGAAGGCGTGTCGCATCGCGGCGCCGCACGGCCAGGGCTCCTGGTGTTGCCGCCGCCCCCCATCGAAGGCAGCGGCATGGATCACGTGGTCGGCGCTGAGCTGGCGTACGCCGTCTCGCGCATCGGTCACCCCACGGTGCGCTTCAACTATCGCGGCGTCGGCGGGAGTCAGGGCCAGCCTTCGCGCTCGCCATCCGAATGGCTGGAAGACGCGCTCGCGGCGCTGCAGCTCGCAGAAGACAACACCGAAGGCCAGCCCGCGGTGCTCGCGACGATCGGCGCCTCAGACGCCGTGGCGCTCAAGTTGGCCGAGCTGAAGTCGATCGCCGGCCTGGTGTTGATCAACCCCTCGCTCGCCCAGCCCGCTGACTTCGAGTCGCGCGAGTCTCTGGCGTGGCCGTTGGGCGTCGTGGTCGCTGAGCACGATGCGGCCCAGGATCGTGGGCGCTGGGCCTCGGTGCTGGATCGGCTCGAGGGCACCTTCAGCCTCATTCCCGGCGCACATCGCACCTTTCAGCGCAACCTGCCGATGGTTGGCCAGGCAGTTGCTTCCCTGGTCTCCCTGACCGGTCAGGGCGGGGCTCGACGGCCGCAGGGCACCTGAACCACACTTCTTTCAAGGACTTCACGCTTCTTCGCGGGCGGAATTCCGGGAACTTCTGCAGAGATCCAATCGTTGGTTCATTCGTTCGTGAGAACACCTATGCGAAAGCTCCTGACCCTGACGTGCGCGGCTTCCCTCTCGCTGCTCAGCGGTTGTGCGAAGCAGAACGCTGCCGAGGGGGTCGATCTCTCCCGGCCCGCCTACACCACCGCTGACCTGCCCGATGACGTGGGCGCGCGCGTGCCCGGCCGCATCGTCGTCGACTTCGTCGATGGCACCAGCCAGGCCGACATCGACGAACTGGAGAAGGACTGGGGCATCGACCTGACCTTCAACTCGCAGGAGGAAGGCCCGATCGCCTCGATTACCACCGGCGCCTACGAGGGTGACCTCGACGCGCTGCTCGCGAAGATCCGCGCCAACGACAAGGTCGAGGCTGCCGAGCCGCTGATGCAGGTGAAGGCGTCCGATGTCGACGCGATGAAGCCGGGCAAGGGCTTCACCCCGAACGACCCGATGTTCGCCCAGCAGTGGAACCTGCAGATGATCAACATGCCGGCCGCCTGGGAGATCTCCCGCGGCAAGGGCGTGGTCGTCGCGGTGCTCGACACGGGCATCGCGTGGGAAGACCACGACGACTTCGCGCAGGTGCCCGACCTGGCCGATCAGCGCTTCGTCGCCGGGTGGGACTTCGTGAACGACGATGATCACGCCAATGACGATCACGGCCACGGCACGCACGTCGCCGGCACCATCGCGCAGGCGACCGACAACGGTGAAGGCGTCGCGGGCGTGGCGTTCGAAGCGACCCTGATGGCGGTGAAGGTGCTCGACCACTTCGGCAGCGGCAACACCGCCGACATCGCCGACGCGATCCGATGGGCCGCCGATCACGGCGCGAAGGTGATCAACATGTCGCTGGGTGGTGGTGGGCGCTCCGACGTGATGCAGAACGCCGTGAAGTACGCCCGCGCGAAGGGCGTGGTCGTGGTCTGCGCAGCGGGCAACGGCGGCCGTGGCGTCGTCGAGTACCCCGCGGCCTACCCCGGCTCGTTCGCGGTCGCGTCGGTGGGCCCGAAGGGCACGAAGGCCCCGTATTCCTCGTGGGGCAAGGAGCTCGACATCGCCGCGCCGGGTGGTGACAAGTCGCAGGGCGAAGCCGCGGGCATCCTTCAGAACACCATCGACCCGCAGGACGTCAGCCAGAGCGTGTACGCCTCGTACCAGGGTACCTCGATGGCCACGCCGCACGTCGCCGGTCTCGCCGCGCTGCTCTTCGCCGCGGGCGGGAAGAACCCCGATCAGATCGAGAAGGCGATCATGATCAGCGCCCATCCTCCGCAGGGCTCGAAGGGCTGGACGGATCAGTACGGTCACGGCGTCATCGACGCGAAGGCCGCGCTCGACGCGCTCAAGAAGATCCGCGCCGCGGAAGACGTGAGCGAACTCTTGCCCCCTGAGGCGCAGTTGGCCCGCGTGGATCAGCCGGTGACCGAGGCCTCCGACGTCGGCGTCTATTCGTACCAGGCGACCAACTGGAAGGTGTTCGGCTGGGGCGCGGGCCTGCTCGCGTTCGTGCTGCTCACCCTCGCGCGCAAGGAACGCCCCGGCTACCTCAACGTCTTCGCTTCGCCCGGCTTCCTCGTGCCGATGCTGCTCACCACCGTCGGCGCGTTCTTCGTCTCGATGGTGCTCGAGCCGAGCGCGACCACCACGCTGATCACGCTGCCCATCCCCGACTGGCTCAACCGCATCATCTTTGGCCGTGGCTCGCTCGCGAACCCCATCGTCTACAGCGCGATCATCCCCGTCGTGGCGTCGCTGTTCGCCATCAAGCTCAAGGGCATTCGGCCCGCGGTCGGCGGCCTCGCGATCGGCTTCGCGGGCATCCTCGGGTACTCGGCGTGGGCCAACGCCCCCGCGCTGGCGTGGTTGCCCTTCACGTTCCTCGCGATTCCCTGGCTGGCCTTCAACGCGCTCGTGTGCCTCTTCGTGGCGCGCGCCATGCTGAAGAAGGAAGCCTGAGCCGTGAAGCTGTCAGGCGTCGTCGCCTTCCGCGATCTCGAGACTGGAGTCTGGGTGCTCGAGGCCGATGACGGGAAGACGTACCTCCTCGCGGGGGGCGATCGGAAGATCAAGAAGAGCGGCGCGCGCATCGAGGCCGAAGGTGACGTCGATGCCGCCTCGGCCACGCTCGCGATGGTGGGCCCGCGCTTCGTGGTGACGCGCTACCGCTTTACTTGAGCGACTTGAGCAGCTCTTCGTAGTCCTTCACCGGTGCAGCCCCGCGTCGCACCTCGGCGCGCAGTGACTTCACGTCGGGCCGCTTGAGGGTCGCGCCTGGCAACTGCGACAGCCCGTCGAGGATGTTGAGCTGGACCCCGCGCAGATCGACCAGCAACAGCGCCGCGATGGAGACGCCCCCCCCGACCACCCAGGGCCCGAAGGCCGAGACGACCGACCGCGATGCGCTGGCCTGCTGCAGCTCGGACGGCTCGGCCACCTGAAGCCGCGGACCTGCGAAGCGAATCAGCGCGAAGAGGGCGAGGTTGCCCACCAGGAACATCGCCGCTGGCACGTACCAGGGCAGCTCCTCGCGCTCGAGCTCGGTGCCGCGCGCCGACAAGAACAGCGCCGAGGAGATCGCGTTGTTCGCCGCGTGCGCCCCCAGCGCCGGCCAGATCGAGCCCGACTTCCACGCCAGCAGGCCGAACAGCACGCCCAGCTCGAAGCGCGCCACGAAGCCCACCGGGTCGAGGTGGAAGGCGCTGAAGATCACCGCCGTCACCACGATCGCGCGCGGGGCCCCCTGCTTCTCTTGAAGCCCGCGTTGCATGAAGCCGCGAAAGAAGAACTCTTCACCAAAGGGCGCGGCGAGCGACACGCCGAAAACGATCAACACCAGCTCGAGCTGCGTCTGGCGCTCGAAGATCTTCGAGCTGTCGAAGAGCTCGACGATCGACTTCGGGAAGATCTCCTGCGCGAGCGCCATCGTCGGCACCGCCCACGCAACGTAGTTCACCAGGCCGAACGCCAGCCCCAGCGCGAACGCGCCGCCCTGAAAGCGGGTGAGGCCCAGCACCCGCAGCGGCCTCAAGCGCAGGATCTGCCACCCGATCACCGCCGCGCCCGCGAAGATCGCGACCTCCCCGAACCAGAGCCCGAAGGTCAGATGGAGAAACTGGAGCGTGCCGCCGATCGTGAGGTACGCGAGCAGGGTGATCACGCTCCACGCGACCACGAAGCCGAGCGGCGCTTCACCCGGCACCGGCTCGAGCGCGAGACACGAGGCACACCGCCAACTGCCCGCACGATCGGTCAGGCACGCTGCGCAGCCGAACGCCCCGCAGCGCGCGCAGGTGCCGATCGCGCTCACCTCAGGGTGGTTCGGACAGGTCGCGCCCACGAAGGCAGTGTCGCCCGTTCAATCGTCGGGGTGAGAAGAAATCCGTCGGTATACTCGCGGCCTGTGAATGCACCAGGCCAGTGGGTGGACGATTCGCGGTACGTCGATGCTTCGGCTGCGTTTCGCGGCTTCTTCACCGAGCTCAGGGAGTCCTTCGTCGAGCGCGAGTCGCTCTTCACGCAGCTCGAGCTGGCGCTGCTGTGCCGCGAACACGTGCTGATCATCGGCCCTCCGGGCACGGCGAAGTCGGCCATCGCCGGCGCCGTGCTGGGGCGCATCGTCGACGAGAAGACCGGCAAGCCCTCGCTGTTCTCGAAGCAGCTCGCCGAGAACACCGTGCAGACCGACCTCATCGGCCCGGTGGACTTCAAGGTGCTCACCGAGACCGGCCGTACCGAGCACCTCACCGAAGAAGGCATGCTCGGCGCAGTGCACGCCTTCCTCGACGAGGTCTTCGACGGGCGAGACATGCTGCTGCGCTCGATCTTGAACGTGTTGCACGAGCGCGAGCTCAAGCACGGCCGCAAGGTGACGCCCGGCCGCTGCGAGTGCGCGGTGATGACCTCGAACCGCTACTTGAGCGAGGTGATTCAGCGCTCGCCCGAGACGCTGCAGGCCTTCGCCGATCGCATCTCGTTCATCTGCTTCGCCCCCAAGAGCTTCTCGCGTCGCTCGAGCCGCGGTCAGATGTTGAGCCGCGCCCAGACCGGTCAGCGGCCGTCGCTGCATGCCCGCTTGACGCTGCAGCAGCTCGACTTGCTGCAGGAAGCCGTGGTCGCCGTCGAGGTGCCGCCGCTGATCGCCGAGGGCATGGAAGAGCTCGCCGACGCCCTCGAGCGTGAGCTGCTCGCGCAAGTGACGCGGCTGCCCGACTACGTGCCCACCAAGTACTTCTCGCAGCGCTCGATGGTGAAGGCGTTGTGGGCGCTGAAGGCCATCGTGGTGCGAGACCGTCTGTATCGTCGCCCGGAACGACGCCTCGTCGCCGAGGCATCCGACCTCGAGATGCTCAAGCACTTCTTCCTGCTCGGCGGGCCGGTTGAGGGCGAACTCGACGCGCTCATCAAGATCGCCGCCGACCCCCGCGAGCGCGCGCAGCTCGAGATCATTCGCGTCGAGAACAAGGCGTTCGCGCAGGCGTTTGGTCGCCTCTCCCCGTCGATCCAGACCTCGGTTGAGCGCGAACTCAACGAGCTGAAGCTCGCAGCCGAGGTCGACGCAGCGCAGCAGCAGGTCACCACCTGGGTCCCCGCCGTCGCCAGCACCACCGCGCGGGCGTTGCGCGACAAGCTCGTGCCCGGGCCGCGGCACCCCGACAACCGCAAGCTGCTCCTCCGCGGGGCCGAGTTCCTCGCCACCGGGCTCGAGGCCCGCCTGCAGCAGGGCGTCGGCGCCGAAGGCCGGGGCGGGGTGGCGATGCTCGGGAGTGTGGGCGACGTGATGGAACTCATCGCCCGCGTGCCGGAGATCAAGGCCCGGCTGCCTGCCATCGCGCGTCAGGTGAACGAGTTCTGCCACCAGTCGGCGTCCACCATCGCGCTCTCGGCCGAGGGCTCTGAGTTCGACGACAAACTGGGGCTCGACGCCGTGACCGGCCTCGCCATGAACCTCGGAGAAGAGCTCGATCGGGTCGGCGAACTGCAACAGCTCGCCTCGTCGCATTCGAGCGAGCAGCACGAGGCGCTCCGCAAACACTTCGCCGCGTGCCGGGAACGCACCGGCGTCGCGCTCCGCCGTCGGGCCACACGCGCCCTCGCGCAACCCACTCAGGGCAGAAAGCTCGAGCCGCTCGCCCAGCTCACCGCCGATGGCCGCAAGCTGCGCGACCTCGAACGCGCATTGGTCGCCCTCTCCCCTGCGCACGCCGGGCTGCGCGCCGAGTCCCTGGCGCCTGTCGCAGAGCAGTACGCGCGCACGGTCCTGGGCCAGGGCTTCGAGCGCTTGCAACAGGTGCAGGCGTGGCTGCAAACGGTGAGTGACGATCTGCAGCGGGAAGGCGCGTCGAGTGACGTGGCCATCCGCGCCTGCGCACCCGAGCTCGAGAAGCGCATCTTCGCGTGGGCCCAGAAGCTCGCCGGGGCCCCGGCGCTCGTTCCCGACCCGAACCGGCTCTTCAGCGGCGAGGCCCACAACCAGTACCGAACCCAGCTCTCGGCGCAGGCGATTGAAGGCGAGGTCGCCGCCTTTGCCCGCATCTCAGAGCGGCTCAAGTCGGCGGGCACGACCGGGCTCGGCGAAGAGCTGCGCCATCAGCTCTCTTCCGTCGAGTTTCAGTCCGTGCAGGTTCGGGTCGGCTTCCTCCAGGCCTGGTGGGAGGGGATTCGCGCGGCCATCGACGGCAAGGCCCTCAAGTCTCCGGGTGACGCAGACAAAGCGTTCGACGCACTGGTGCGCAGTCGGTACCCGCAGCTCGTCACGCGCGAGGCCGAGCTGGTTCGTCTCGTCGCCGCCGCCGATCGCATCGGCAACCCGGCGGCCCTCGCTCCGCTGCGCAAGCTTGCCCTCGAGCTGCAAGACGACTTCGCGCGGCTCTCCCGAACGCTCCTCGACGCGCGGTTGCCGCGACGGTGATCTGAATGTCGGTCGAGCGCTTCAACCAGTTGAAGCAGCGCCTCGACGCGGTGCAGGCCGGTACGCCGCCTGCCCTCGGCATGCTCGATCGCGCCCGGCGCTTCTTCGGGAAGGGTGACGTGCAGGCCTCGTTCGAGACCCTCCGCGCCCTCGACGCGCAGCTCGACCGCGCCGGCATTCACACCACGGCCGACGCGCGGCTGCTGCGGGAACTGGGCGCCGTGAAGGGCACCCTCGCCGAACTGAAAGAGGGCCTCACCGCGCGCGCCGAGCAAGCGCTCGAGGAGTTCGAGGCTGCGTTGGCCGAGGCCGAACGCCTCACCTCGCTCGAGAAGATCACGGCCAGCCAGAAAGACACCCTCACGCGGGAGTTCCAGCGGCTGGGGCGCGTGGTGAAGGTCGCTGCCGTGTTCTCGGGGCCTGTCAACGCGCCGGCCCCCTTCGAGCTGCTCTCGGGTCGCAGGAAGAACTCTCCCGTCGAACCGCCGAAGAGCCCCCAGCTCGCGATCGCCGAGTTCCTCACCCAGCGTGCGCTGGCCGAAGTGCTCAACACGGCGAAGAAGCGCCGCGATCTCGATCTCGCGTACGAGCTGCTGCTGCGCATGGCGGCCGAGACGAAGGGCGATCGCGATCGCACCCGCCAGCTCCGCCTCGAGGTGGGTGCGGCTCGCGAGCGCGTGAGGGCGGCACCGGTGGTGCGCTCCCTCGATGAACTCGTGCGCCACGTGCGCCACACCGCGCGCAAGGAACCCGGCACGGCGTGGCGCAGTCTGCGTGCGCTGTACGAGCGCGCGGTCGAAGCGGGGGACTCGGGGCTCGCCGAGGTCGCCGCCGCCGCCCTCACGACGATGCCCGCAAAAGACGCGCTGGGGCGGGCGCTGACACGGTCCGACAACCTTCGCACCATCGGTTGGAACGAGCGCAATCGGAAAGAACTCGTCGATGAGCTGCAGGCAGGCGGCAAGAAGGGGCTCGAAGATCAGATCTCCGCCGAGCTCGCGCAGCTCGCCTTCGAGCTCGACGACGATCGCCGCCGCGCGATGGAGCTCGCCATGGGCTGCGCGCGCTTCTTCGACGTCGACGACGCTCTGGCCGAAGAGGTGGTCGAGGCTGAGACCGCCACCTCGCGCCCCATTCAGCGCCGCGTGCCGTACCCGACGCAGCTCATGGCGTACGAGACCACCAACACGCTCGATCACCTCAACCACTTCGTGCTCGACCGCCCCGGCGCGCTGGTGCTCGACCTCGCGTCTGGGCGACAGCTCGTGCGCTCGTACCTCGAGATCGAGCCCCCACCGAAGGCGAAGCGCGCTCGCAAGACGGCCGTGCGCGTCTACGTGATGGACGCGTCGGGCTCGATGCACGGCGCTCGCGCCCGCTTCCGTGACGCGTTGTTGATCAGCGAACTCAACGCCATTCGCGTGAAGGCGAAGGCCGGGCTGCCGTTCGACCCCCTCTACTTTTCGTTCTTCAACGACTCCCCCAGTGAGCTGGTGCGCGTCGACAGCGGTGACGAGGCCAACAAGCGCATCGCTGAGCTGTTCGAGAATTCCCCCGCTGAAGGCCAGACCGACATCGTGCTCGCGCTGGAATCGGCCTTCGATTCCATCGGCAAGGCGCGCGGTGAGGATCCCTGGCTCGCGCGCGCCACGGTGGTGCTGGTGACCGACGGGGAAGACGGCGTCGACCTCGAGCGCGTTCGAAAGAAGCAGCACCCCTACGAGGGCTTCGAGATCGCGCTCTCGTTCATCTCGCTGGGCGAAGAGAACCCCGATCTGCGCTCGCTGGTCATCGAGCAGCGCGACGCCGGCGCGCGGGCCTTCTACCACCACGTGTCCGACGCCGAGATTCAGCTCGCCCGCACCGAGTTCGACTCGGCGTGGCGAACGCTGCTACCCGCTGACGTCACGGTGACCTCCGACGTGCTCGAGCGACTCCTGCCGCACCTCGAGGCGCTCGAGGCCATCGCGCAGGGCCGCGACGTCGCCTCGAGTGAGCCGGAGACCCCCCAGTTCGACGCCCTCTTTCCCGAACGACCCACGACACAGCAGCCGCCTCCGCCCCAGTTGCCGCGCGTGATCGATCTGCTCGGTGCGTTGGCTGACGCCGTGGCGCTCGCGCCTGCAGAAGATCGCCGCACCGAGGCGTGCCTGCTGCTCGTGCACCTCCTGCAGGTGTACGGCCTCAAGGTGCAGCGCTACCTCGAGTGGGTGCAGCTCGCCGACGCCGATCTGGAGAAGGCCATCGCGCGCATTCGGCTCGTGTGCTGACCTGTGGTCATGGTGTTGGGGTTCTTCAAGAAGAAGGCGAAGCCGGCCGCGAAGGAGCCCACCGATCCCCTCGAGGCGTTTGATCAGCTCATCGCATCGCTCGAACGCCAGGGCGCGGAGGTGCGCAAGTCAGCCGCCACGTTGCTGGCGTTGCGCGGCGACCTGATGCGCGATCAAGACAAGCTCGGCAGGCGCATCTCCACCATCGAAGAGAAGCTCACGCGCGCGCTGGGCGAGCCCGCCATCGAGAAGACCCTGCAGCGCGATCTGACCGACGCGCAGCGCCTGCTCGAGAAGACGAAGGACTCGTTCACCCAGGCCGACACCGACTCGAAGCTGCTGCTCGAGACCGCGGAGCAGCTCGGTCGCGAGCTGGTCGAACTCAAGGAAGAGCGGCAGAGCGCGAAGGCTCGTCTCAACGCCGGCCTCGTGGTGTCGGAGGCGCTCAAGTCACGCGCGCTCGGGTTCGACAAACTGATGAAGCTCGACGCTGCGCGCGACGAGGTCGAGCGGGCGCACGCGCTGGCCGAGCTGTACCGCGAAGAGACTCAGCGGTAGCCGTTGGCCAGCTCCTGGTAGACCTTCCACGAGCGCTCGATCATCTCGAGATCCTTCAGGCCCACCTGCCGCACGACCTTCGCGGGAGAGCCCATGAGGAAGCTGCGCGGCTCGTACTTCTTCCCCGGCGCGACGAGTGAGCCCGCGGCCACGATGCACTCGTCACCCAGCTCTGCGCCGTCGAGCACGATGCTCCCCATGCCGATGAGGCAGCGGTTTCCGATGAGGCAGCCGTGAATGATCGCCCGGTGGCCGATGGTGCACTCTGCGCCGATGGTGGTCGTGCTGAACCCGCGCGTGGCGTGCGCGATCGCGCCGTCTTGAAAATTGGTGCGCGCCCCGACACGGATCGCTCCTGCATCGCCGCGCAACACACTCGTCGGCCACACGCTCACCTCTTCGCTCAGCTCGACGTCTCCGAGGATCTGCGCGGACGCGTGCACCCACGCAGTGGGATGAATTCGGGGAACGAGGTTCAGGAACGCTTCACTCGACATGGTGGGGAGGTAGCCGAAGCACGCTATGTTGCAAACCACCATGCAGCGGATCTTCGTGTTGGGAGTGGGGCTGTTCGCGATCGGTGCACTCGCGCAAGGCACTCCGGACATTCCTCAAGAGAAGGTGATCGTCGTGCCCATGGGTGACCCCAACGCGTGGGACGCGGGCGTCGCACAGCCGCCTCCGCAGCCGCAGCCCGAACCGGTCATTCCAGCACCCGTGCCAGACTCGAACCCACGCGACATGCCCGTGAACCAGCCCGACACCCGAACGCTCGAGGCGCTGCCTCCGCTGCCGCCCCCGCCCGAGAACCTCGACGCCAACCCGCCGCAGCTCGAGCCCACCGGCCCTGGCGCGATGCTCGATGGTCACCCGCGTGAAGGCGCGTTCTTGAGTGGCCCGGGCAGCGTCACCTTCCTCATGCACCACACCTTGATGCTCGGGTTGGGCGCGCTCTCGACGCAGCTGGTCCCCCGCGCCATCGACGCCGCGCCACCGCACCCCACCATCGACGGCAGGAGCATGGCTGGTTGCGTCACCGACGCGAACGGTGTGCCCGCGATGGAACGGTACCGAACGTCGGGCACGGGCGGCGCCAACGTCGCGACGTGCTCCGACATCGTTGGGGGGGAAGGGGCTCGGCTCGCCTATCTGACGGGCACCTTGATCGGCGCGGGGCTTGGCTTCACCTCAGCCGCCATCTGGCAGTTCAACAATTGGATCAGTCAGCGCTCAGCCATCTTCGGGATCATCGCGTCGTTCTTCGGCGCCATGTCGCTGGGCGGCTTCACGGATCTCGTCACCAACCACAACGACGCCTACGCCACGCTGTGGATGACGCTCATCGGCAGCGCCGCCGGTGCGTGGGTCGCTGCCATCGTGGGGGGCGGAGACATCGCCTTCAACAAAGCCGCGTTGATCGTCTCTGGCGGAGCGTGGACGGCCATCTACACCGCCCTCATCGTGGCCATCATCGCCACCACCGGCGGGGCCATCACGCCGCGCTCTGCGATGGGGGCGGTGATGCTCACCCCTGCGCTCGGCGCCGGGTTGATGGCGCTGGCCACGCTCAAGTTCAACCCCAGCGAGGGGCAGATCTTCCGGGCAGATCTCTTCGGCGCCATCGTGGGCGGCGCGATCCTCGTCATCTCGGGCCTGCTGCTGGGCCCCACGACCGGGTTCACCCGCTCGCCGGTGCCGTACATCCTCTCCGGGATTGGCGCGATCGGCGCCAAGACCCTGGTCAGCTTCTTGTGGGCTGACGCCGCCGAAAGCCCCACGCCCACCTCACCGACGGCCAGCGGCATGAAGTCCACGCGCTACCGTTCTCTGTGGTGAGCCGCGTGGCAGCCCGAAAGAAGAAGCCGCGCGTTCCCGCTGCGAAGCCGGTGCGTTCGTTGCAGTACAAAGTGGTCGAGCTCTCGAACGTCGATGAGCGCGCCCTCGAGCGCACGGTGAACGAGTGGGTGCTGCAGGGGTGGTCCTTCGACGGTGTGCAGTTTGCGATGCGTGAGTCGTCGAAGCGGCCCTCGATGGCCTTTGTGTTCTTCACTCGCGAAGGTGCACCGCTGCCCGAGCCTCAGCTGTACGGTGACGACGCGTTCCGCACCGATGACGAAGCACAGGCGCACCTGCGGCGGCTTGCCCAGTCAGACGTGGCGGTGCCCACTTCGAGCGACGCCTGGGCCCGTTTGCAGGCGCTCGCCGGCGACGACGAAGAGGGGAACACATGAAGTCGCTTCGCATCGTCAAACCCGACGAAGGCTCGGGGTACCCCAAGGCGTCGCTGCTCTTGCGCGCCGGGGCCCGCATCGTCGACGCGGCGATCGCCTGGTCGCTTTACGTCTCGACCGGGCCAGCGGGTGTGGTCATCGCGCTCCTCTACATTCTCTTCGCCGACGGCATGCTGCAGGGCCAGAGCGCGGGGAAGAAGATCTTCGGCGTGAAGGTCGTCTTCGTGCCCACGAGGTCAGGCGCACGTCACCGCGACAGCGTGCTGCGCAACGCGCCCTTCGGGTTGATCATCATCCTTTCGATGATGCCCGAGCTGGGCATGCGCGCGTTCTTCGCGGGCCTGGCGGTGATCGGCAGCATCGAGGCGCTGCAGTGCCTGCGCGACCCCGAGGGCATTCGCCTGGGTGACACCTGGGCGCAGACGCAGGTCATCGACGGCAAGGTCCAGGCTGATCAGCCGCAACGTTCGAACACGCAGGACCAGGAAGCCCGCGCGCCCGTACGGCTGCGCAAACAAATCTCAGAGCTGCACCGGGAAGGGGAACGCTGAACCCATGCGCATCGCGCTCACGCACAACCTGCGGTTGTCCGACGCCGAAGAAGAAGCCGAGTTCGACACCGAAGAGACCGTCAACGCCCTCGCCTCGGCCATCGAGCGGCTCGGCCATCGCGTCGAGAAGATGGAAGTCAGCGGGCCTGCCTCGCGCACCGTCGCGCGCCTGGAGGCCTTCTCTCCCGATCTGATCTTCAACACCGCCGAGGGCCGCCGCGGTCGCTTCCGCGAAGCGTTCTTCCCCGCGCTCTTCGACGAGCTCGGCTTCCCGTACACCGGGTCCGACGCCTACGCGCTGGCGGTCACCCTCGACAAACAGCTCACCAAGCTCATCTTGCGCGAAGAGAACGTGCGCACGCCGGGCTGGCAGTTCATCGAGAAGCCCAGCGAGCTCAAGGCCGAAGAGTTTCGCTTCCCGGTGATCGTGAAGCCCAACTTCGAAGGTTCCTCGAAGGGCATCACCCAGGACTCGGTGGCCGAGAACGTCGACGAGCTGAAGAAGAAGGTGGCCCTCGCGCTCGAGAAGTACCCGGCAGGCGTGCTGGTCGAAGAGTTCATCGTGGGGCGCGATCTCACGGTGCCGTTCCTCGAGTCGGTCGACAACGAGTTCGACGGGGTGCTCTCACCCGTCGAGTACGTGATTTCGCCCGAACAGGCGCGCCTGCGGAAGTACGCCATCTACGACTACGCCCTGAAGACGAAGGACGAGGCGGCCGTGAAGGTGCGTGCGCCCGCCGAGATCAACGAAGACATGAACGAGCGCATTCGCAAGATGGCGCGCACGGTCATCAAGAAGCTCGACTGCAAGGATCTGGGGCGCGTCGACTTCCGCCTGTCGGATGCGGGCGTGCCGTACTTCCTCGAGATCAACGCGCTCCCCTCGCTCGAGCCTGGTGCGGGCATCTACGCGGCCGCCGAGCTCGAAGGGCTGCACTTCGATGGCGTGATCGACGCGGTCATTCAGAACGCGGCGAAGCGCTACAAGATCAAGGACAAGCCGCGCGGGCTCTCGAAGCCGACGCGCCGTGGCCCGCTCAAGGTCGGCTTCACCTTCAACGTGAAGCGCATCAAGCCGACGGCCGACGGTGAAGATCGCGAGGCCGAGTACGACTCGCCCTCGACCCTGCAGGCCATTCGAGAGGCCATCGCCAGCCACGGCCACGAGGTGGTCGATCTCGAGGCCACCGCCGAGCTGCCCATGGTGCTCGCCACCACGCCTGTCGACGTGGTGTTCAACATTGCCGAGGGCTTCCGCGGCCGAAACCGCGAGAGCCAGGTGCCAGCGCTGCTCGAGCTGCTCGACATTCCCTATACCGGCAGCGACCCGGCCACGCTCTCGCTCGCGCTCGACAAGGCGCTGGCGAAGAAGGTGGTGCGCGCCGCGGGGCTCGACACGCCGAACTTCCAGTTGATGAACACCGGCCGTGAGCGCCTCGAGAAGCAGTTCACCCGCTGGCCGCTGATGGTGAAGCCCGTCGCCGAAGGCTCGAGCAAGGGCGTGATCAGCAAGAGCGTCTGCCACACCGAGGCCGAGCTGCGCGAAGTGGTGAAGGAGCTGGTCGATCGCTACCAGCAGCCCGCGCTCGTCGAAGAATACATCGGCGGTCGCGAGTTCACGGTCGGCCTCCTCGGTGAGCGTCGCCCCGAAGTGCTCCCGCCGATGGAGATCGTCTTCACCGACAAGTCCGACAAGACGCCCATCTACAAGTTCGAAGACAAGCTCGAGGAAAACGATCGCATTCGCTACGAGGTGCCCGCGAAGCTCGAACCCGGCCAGCTCGAGCGGCTCCGCAGCTCGGCGCGCACGGCGTTCATGTCGTTGGGCTGCCGCGACGTCGCCCGCATCGACTTCCGAATGGATGAGGCGGGCCGCATCTACTTCATCGAGTGCAACCCGCTGCCGGGCCTCACCCCCGGCTGGAGCGACCTGGTCCTCATCGCGCAGGGCGACGGCATGGACTACCGCACCCTCATCGGCGAGATCTTGAGCGGCGCCATTCGTCGCTACAAAGAGCGCGGTGCCCGCAGACGAGATCGCGCGGAAGACGCCGACGCCGCATGAGCTCACCTTCCAGCAAGCGCGTGCGCGCGCGTGAGCTCGATCTGCCCCTCGGTCGCTTCAAGCCAGGCAAGTTCAACGCCATCACCGACGTCGAAGGCGTGCTGGTCGGCCACTCGACGATCATCGACGGCACGCCCGGCCCGCTGGTGGTCGGCAAAGGCCCGGTGCGCACCGGCGTCACGGCGATCATTCCCAACGACGGCAACATCTTCATGGATCGGCTGGCTGGCGGCGCCTTCGTACTCAACGGCGCGGGCGAGGTGAGCGGCCTCACGCAGGTGGTGGAATGGGGGCTCCTCGAGACGCCGATTCTGCTCACCAACACCATGGCCGTCGGTGCCGTGAGCGACGCGCTCGCGCGCACGATGGTCGAGTCGCACCCCGGCATCGGCGACGAGCACGACGTGATCATCCCCGTCGTCGGTGAGTGCGACGACAGCTACCTGAACGACATCGCCGGCCGCCACGTGAAGGAAGAGCACGTGCGCCACGCGCTCCGCACGGCGAAGAGTGGGCTCGTCACCGAGGGCGCCGTGGGCGGCGGCACGGGCATGATCACCTGCGACTTCAAGGCAGGCATCGGCACCAGCTCGCGCAAGCTGCCCCCCGTGCACGGCGGCTACACGCTTGGGGTGCTGGTGATGAGCAACTTCGGGAAGATGCACAACCTCCGCGTGGCGGGCATGCCCGTGGGCGAGGTGCTCGCGCAGAAGTTCCACGGCATGCCGCGGCGGGTGATGAGCTACGGCTCGATCATCGCCGTGGTTGCCACCGACGCGCCGCTGCTCCCGCACCAGTTGAACCGGCTGTGCAAGCGCGTCTCGCTCGGCATCGGCCGCGTCGGCAGCTACGCCGCGCACGGCTCAGGTGAGATCATCGTCGGCTTTTCGACCGCCAACGTGGTGCCGCGGCGCACGCGCAAGATGGTCTACAAGATGAAGCTGCTCCTCGATGCCCGCCTCGACCCGCTCTACGAGGCGGTGATGGAGGCCACCGAAGAGGCCATCTTGAACTCGATGTGCATGGCCACCGAGATGGCCGGCGCCCACGGCCACGTCGTGCCGGCGCTGCCGCTCGACGAGGTGCGCCGCTTCGTCGACGCCACCCGCCCCATCTTCGCCTCTGTGAAGCTCACGCCCGACCAGCCCGCGGTGCCCGCCACTGAAGACGTGCCCGTCGACTCGCAGCTGGGCTTCAACCTCGATGCCGCCTCGCCCACCGCGGTGCGCAGCGCCGAGGGCATGCCGTTCCCCACTCGGCCGCCCCCCGATGACGAAGAGGGTGATTGAAGGCCGGGCATCTGTTACGCACCGCGGCCTCACGTCTCACGCACAGGAGTTTCCAATGGCCAACAGCAAGTCCAAGCACCGCCGCGTTCGCAGCAAGATCCGCCTGAAGTGGAAGAAGCGCCTCGACCGCAAGAAGGTCGCTGCCAAGGCTGCCGCGGCCGGCAAGAAGAAGAAGTAACTGCTTTTGCTTCACTGCCGAAGCGCAGTGAAGGCGTCATTCGACTCGCACGGATCTCCTGAACTCGGGACCGTGCGGGTCGTGAACGTTCCCTGAAGGCGAATGCCGGCGTCGGTCGACGTTCCCTCGGGAATCACCAGCGCGCGCAAGCGGTACGAGGCGCCACCCGGCCCCGGGCCGGTCATGAGCAGATCATACGTGTCGTAGAGCGTGCCGCCGATCGTGGTGTCGCCGATGACCGTCGTCACGTTGCTCCCCCTGGTGACGAAGGTCCACGTGGCAGGGCGGGGGCCGCCTGCGCACGCCACCACGCCACCATCGAGCAGTTGCTGGGAACCGCCGCCATCGGCCGACCAGTTCACCGCGTACGTGCCGCTGACCGACGGACACGTGCTGCACGGCGCCGCAGGGGTACACCCCGACACAGTGAGCACGATGAAGAAGAACGACCACGCGTGAGACATGCAGGCACCGTACACCCGGGTGTAGAAGGCGCGAAATGCGAGTGCCCGAACCGGTCTCATCGCTCGTCGCCGAGGTGACGTCCCGGTTCGCCGGCCGCAACGTGGTCTTCGACGCAGACGGCACGCTCTGGCGCGGAGACGTGGGCGAGGACTTTCTGCGCCACGCGCTTCACCAGCGGCTCTTTCAGGGCCGCTACGAGACCTATGAGCGCCTGCTCGCCGATTCACACGCGCGCGCCTACGCCTGGTGTGTCGAGGTGATGGCCGGCCTCGAGGTGGACGTCGTCCAGCGCGCGTGCGACGCGTTCTTCGAGGCCCGCTTTCAAGGCCGCATCTTTCCGTTCGTACGCCCACTGCTCGGGGCGCTGACCCGCGCGGGCTGCGTGCCGTGGATCTGCTCGGCCTCTCCCCGGTGGGCGGTTCTCCCTGGCGCCCGGGCGCTCGGCATCGACGAAGCGCACGTCATCGGCGTCACCTGCGCGCTCGAGGGCAAGACACTCACCGGTCGGGTCGATCAACCCGTTCCCGTCGGCGCCGGGAAGGTGACCTGGCTCGAGCGTGGTGGCGTCAGGCCGGCGCTCGGCGTGGGCAACGGAGATCTCGACCTCGACATGCTCGCCCATGCAGAACGCGCGCTCGTGATTGGTCCCCCCGATTCTGAGAACGCGCTCGTGCGAGAAGGCCGCCGGCGCGGCTGGGCCATTCTCAGGGCGTGAGAATCCAGCCGAGCATTGCAGTTGAACAGGCGCACACATGAACGGCATAAGGCGATCGTGATGCGCCTTCTGGCCCTGTTCGTCGTCTTCGCTTCGCTCTCTGCGTCTGCGCAGAAGGTGGTGGTCCTCGAGATCGATGGTGATCCACAGGGCAAGCTGCGCACGCAGATTGAAGCTGCGCTGCGCGAGGCGGCGGTGGTCGAGGTGGTGCCCCTCAAGGCCTTCCGCGACGCAGCAGCGAAGAAGAAGTTGAAAGGCGCCGCGGCCATGACCCCGGTCGGGGTGGCGCGTGCGGCTCGCGTCATCAAGCTCGACGCGGCGGTTGGCGGTGAGGTGGCCAACAGCTCATACAAGGTCCTCATCTACGATCGCTACGGCGGCCAGCTGTGGACGAAGGAGCTCGCGGTGAAGAAAGGCGCCTTGAGCGACGACTTCGCCGGCAAGCTCGCCCGCGCGATCGCCGCGGCAGGCGAGCAGGGGGCGGCGAAGACCCCTCCTGGCAGCGGGGAGGTGGGCGGCGGTGACCCGGCCGGTGGTGACACCGGTGGCGGCGAGACAGGCGATTCGGGCGGGGGCGACACCGGCGCAGGAGACCCCAACGCGGGCACCGGCGGGACCAGCCCCGACGAGCGAGACACCGACCTCGAAGATCCCAACAAGAAAAAGATCTCCCCGCGCGTGCCCGTCAAGCTGGTGCGCGCCTGGTTGACCGGCTCGACCACGTGGCGCAGCCAGTGTCTGCGACCGGGCGTGACCAACTGCAAAGAATACGATCTGGCCCAGACGCCGCCGGCGGGCATCTCGATCGACTTCACCGCGTCGGTGCCGTACCTCGGCCTCACCCTCAACGCCGAGATCTTCCCGCTCGCGCTGCTCGACAATGGCCAGATCAGCGGGCCCATCTTTGCGATCGTTCAGGGCTTCGGCGTGATGGTCGGCTTTGGCTACGGCCAGTCGCAAACGCGCATCGTCGAAGAAAGCCAGCAGGGGCAGGGCACCGACAAGACCGTGAAGAGCGACGACATCGCCTTCTCGCTGCAGGGCACGTGGCGCTACCACTTCCAGATGGGCCTCAGCCTCGCCGAGTTGGGAGGCCAGGCGTCGATCTCCGAGAAGAACCGCTGGGCGGCCAAGCCGCTGGGCTGGGTCGGCGTGCGCGGCGGGTTGATGTCGCGCAGCTTCCTCATCGACCCCGAGGCGGGCACCTCGTTGCCCTCGAGCGATCGCGTGTTCCCCACCGGCATCGGCTTCGCGGTGATGGGCCTCGACGCCGCTGTTCCGATCTTCCCCTTCCTCCGCTTCGAGTTCGGCCTCACCTACTTCGCCAACCCGCGCCCGGCCGCAGAGCAGATCGTCGGCTATGGCAACCTGAACGATCCCACCGGTGGCGCGGTCGCGAGCGGCTTCGGTGTCGAGGCGGGCGTGGCGGGCGAGATCATCGGCCCGCTCGGCTACATGATCCGCTGGCGCTCGATGAACTTCGTCGACCGGTACTACGGGCAAGGCCAGAAGTGGACCGTGTGCAACGAGGTGCAATGTGGCGGCGTCGGCGAAGAGTCCTTCCAGACCATCATCTGGGGCGTGACGGGTTCGTTCTGAGACGTGTGTTGACACATCCCACCCGAATCCCTATGCAGGGCCGCCTTTTCCGCCCGGCCGAATTTTCCCGAGGATTTCATGAGTCTCCGCGTCTCGAGCGTCGTCACCGTATCCGCGCTCTGCCTCGCTTTTTCCGCATGTCCGCCGCCCACCCCCAAGCCCGATGCGAACGACGTCACGTTCGACGCTGGCAACCCTCCTCCTCGTGACGCGTGCTCCGGTGGCTGTGCGGCCAACCAGGTCTGCGACACGGCCCGCCGCACGTGCGTTGACGCCTGCGGTGGGTGCGATGCCGGCACCTGCGTGAAGGTCAGCGAAGGCCTGTTCCAGTGCCGAGAGCAGGCGGTGACCTGCAGCGGCAACCTGTGCGAGTCCGGCCAGGTGGCGTGCCTCGGCGGTGCCTGCGCGTGCCTCTCGAGCCTCTCCGGCGCGCTCGACACCTGCCAGACGGCAGGCAAGTGGTGCAACGGCCGCGTCTGTGCGAGCCCGAAGTCTCTCCAGCAGTGCAAGCCGGGCGATTCCACGGCCGCGTGCCCCACCGGCTTCAAGTGCGAGCCGGTGTTTGGTGACGATCTCAACATCTGCACCCGCGCCTGCATGGACACCAACCAGTGCGAGCGTGGCGAGTTCTGCTCGATGGTCGGCTGCCTGCCCTCGGGCCTCTTCAGCGATCAGGAATGCAACCAGACGAAGTTCGCCGCCGACGGTGGCTTCGAGCGCGATGACGGCGGCACACCCCTTCGCATCACGGTGCCGGTCTCGAACACCTGCCTGCTGAAAGACGCCGACGGCAACCCCACCGAGGCCCCGGGCAAGGGAACGGGTAACTGCACCTACGCCGTCTTCCAGTTCTGGTCCGATGGCGTGTACCCCTTCGAGACCTGCCGCCCGCCGGGCAACGCGACCGAAGGCCAGCCCTGCAAAGACGACTACGCGACCGGCACCCTCGCCACCCAGTGCGCCACCGGCCTGCAGTGCGCGAAGACGCGCGGCGGCAGCGACGGCGTCTGCCTGCGCATGTGCAACGCGCAGCCTCCCGCACTCGGCTTCCCCTCGACTCCCACTTGCAGCACCGACGAGTCGTGCGTGAACCTGCTGCGCTACACCGACCCGAACTCCAACGCGGTGCTCGGGGCGTGCATGAAGAAGTGCAACGTCTTCGACGGCGCGAAGAACACCTGCGCAGCGGTCGGGACCAGTGCCGCCAGCTGCGTGCCCACCGAGGCCAGCGGCGAGATCGTCGTCAGCAACACCGGCGACGGCATCTGCATCCCCCAGCGCTCGACCATTGCCGCGGCTGGTGAAGAGTGCGCCGAGACCGACTCGTTCCGCGGCGCGGCGTGCTCCGGGGCGCAGATCTGCACCTCGCTCTCGGCCGACGAGAACGCACGCTGCACCGAGGTGTGCGACCTCGACTGCAACCCCGCTGATGGCGGCACGGGGCCGACCCGCTGCGCCACGCAGCCCAACGCGCGTTGCGCCGGCGGCAAGAGCTGCCGCCGCGTGACCAGCACCTCCGGTGCGCGCGTCGGCTTCTGTCTCTGAGCTGAAGGCTCTCGAACGAAGATCCCGCCCCTCTCTGCGCTCGCAGGGAGGGGCTTTTTCGTGCGGGCCCCGTGGTTCTTCAGAAACCTCGTCTGCTCAGACCTGGATGAGGCCCTTGCGGAGGCCCTCGGTGACGGCCTCGACCCGGTTGGTGACCTCGAGCTTGCGGTAGATGTGCTCGAGGTGCGTGCGAATGGTGGCCTTGGAGAGCGTCAACATCGTCGCCGCCTCCGAGTTCGACACACCCTTGGCGATCAGTTGGAGGATCTCGGTCTCTCGCGCCGACAACTTCTTGCCTTCGGGCTCGTCGGCAAGGGCCGATGAAGGTGGAGCACCGGTAGGCGCGCTCACGGATGCGGCGGGGGTCTCGCCGACGCGGAAGTGCTTCAACAGGCGACGGGCGAGGCTGGGCTGAATCACCGTGCCCCCGCCGCGCACCTCTTTGATGGCCTCGATCATCTTGTCGGCCGTGGTGCCCTTGAGGAGATACCCCGACGCGCCGGCCTTCACCGCCTCGAGCACTTTGTCTTCTTCGTCGAAGATCGTGAAGATCAGGATCTCGATCTGCGGCAACTCGGCCTTCACCACCCGCGTCACGTCGATGCCGCTCATCCGCGGGAGCCCGAGGTCGAGCAACAGCACATCAGGCTTGAGCCGCCGCACCTCTTCGATGCCGGTCTCTCCGCTGAGCGCGGTGCCGATGATGGTGATCTCTGAGCTCCCTTCGAGCAGCTTGAGCTGGTTCTTGAGAATCTTGGTCTGGTCTTCGACGACGAAGACACGAATGGGGCCAGCCGGGGTCGGGCTGGCGACAGCAGGGGCGTCTGGGGTGTCCACGTGAGCTCCGGAGTCTGTCACGCCCGCAGGGGGACGGTGAACGTGATGTGCGCGCCAGCACCGGGCTTCGCATCGATGGTGACTTCGCCCTTCATCTTCATCGCCCGTTCGCGCAGGTTGACCAGGCCGTAGTGGCCCACCTTCGGCGAGGCCGGGTCGAAGCCCTTCCCATCGTCTTTCACGCCGAGCTGCACCGACTCGGCGCCGAAGTGCAGCTTCACCTCGACCTGCTTCGCACCTGCATGCTTCGCCGCGTTGCTCAGCAGCTCCTGCAACACTCGAAACAGCGCCAGGGACGCCTCGGGTGCCATGCGCTTGAGCAGGGTGCCGCTCTTCACGAACGTCACCGGCAGTTGCGTGCGATCGCCGAAAGTCTTCACGTAATCCTCGACGCCGTGCGCGAGGTCGAAGTCTTCCCGCATCATCTGCAGGCTGCGGCGCAACTCTTCGATCGCCTCTTCGGCCGACTGCTTCAGATCGGCGACCTCGCTCTTGACCGCCTCTTCCTGGGCGATCTGGGCCACGTACTCGCTTTGAATGATCAGCGACGAGAGGCTCGCCCCCAGCCCGTCGTGGATCTCGCGCGCCAGCCGGTTTCGCTCTTCGACCACCGCCAGCTCTTTCAGATCACCCTGAAGCTCGACCACTTCGCGGTGCGCGGCGACCTCGCGCTCGTTCAGGTACACGAGCACGTAGATGATGATGAAGTTGAGCCCGAGGTACCAGATGAGGGTGAGGATCTCGACGGCGGTGGGGCTGCGATCGAGCAGCTGATCGAGCCGCGCGGTGATCGGCAGCGCCAGCAGCGGCGGGAGGATCGCCAGCGGCTTCGGGTAGAGCAGGGCGAAAAGCGTGGTGAACAGCAGCTGCGTGGCGAGCAGCGGGTTGGCGAGCCCACCGCCCTCGTGTGGCTTCACGACGACGACCACCATCACCACCAGGTCGAGGCACAGGGTGACGTAGGTGACGATTCGCCCGGCCCGCTCGTGCTGCAGCACCAGGTAGTTCGCCACGCTGTACATCAACATCAGGAAGTAGCCGCCGAACGCGAGCGCGGTGAAGTTGAAGTAGTAGCGCCAGATCGGCACCGCGAGGATGCACAGACCCAGCGTGAGGAACATCATGCGCGCGTAGAAGAGGGCGCGCGCCCGGGCCTGAAAGCGCTCCTGGACCCACGAGCGCGCCGCGTCTTCTGACGAGACGTCGTTCGTGAGGCCTCTCTTCTCCAGCACCACGGCCACGCGGGCTCGGCGATCGTCGGTCTGCTGCAAGGTGTGGCGAGTGTACCTGCTTGTCGTGCATATACGCGCTCGATGCAGCCAGCCGCGCCGCCCCGGGTGTTGATCATCGGCATGGGCGGGCTCGGCTGCCCGGTGTCCTTGTCGCTTGCCTCACACGGGGTCCGGCACCTCACGCTCCTCGACGACGACGTGGTCGACGTGACGAACCTGCATCGACAGCCGTGGCACCACCTCGCCGACGTGGGGCGCCCGAAGGTCGAGTCGGCCGCGACGAAGCTCGCCCGTGCGTTTCCCGCGCTCTCGCTCGAAGCGCGGCGCGAGCGGCTCACCGCCGAGCACGCCATCGCCCGGTTCCGCGAGCACGATCTCGTCATCGACGCGACCGACGGCGTGCAGACCAAGTTTCTCCTGTCAGACGCGGCGGTGCTCTCAGGCGTGCCGTTGATCTACGCAGGTGTGTTGCGCTTCGAGGGCCTCGCGATGCGCATCGAGCCAGGTCGTGGGCCGTGCTTGCGGTGCCTGTTCGAGACCCCGCCCGAAGACGCGCCGACGTGCGCGCAGGCTGGCGTGCTGGGCTCGATGGCTGGCCTCGTCGGCGGCGTGCAGGCGCGCCTCGCGCTGGAGCCCATCGTTCCTCCCATCTCGATGCTGCACGTCATCGATGGGCTGCAGCTGGGGTTTCGGCGCGTGAAGGTGAAGAAGCGAGACGACTGCCCGGCGTGCAGTGTGGGCGCCAACCCGGTATTGAACGACGAAGGATCTGCCGCATGCGACGCATCGACATCACCCGCGAGGTCTGCCCCATGACGTACGTGCGGGTGAAGCTGGCGATCGACGAACTCGACGAAGGCGCTTCGCTCGAGGTGTTGCTCAAGGGCAGCGAGCCGCTCAAGAACGTGCCTCGCAGCGCGCGCGAAGACGGCCACGAGGTGCTCTCGCTCGCCGAGGTCGGTGACGGCACTCACCTGCTGACGTTGAAGGTGCACCCCTGATGGCGACCGTCGAGATTCCGGCGCAGCTGCGCAGCCACGTCGGCGGCAAGGCGCGGGTGAAGGTCGAGGCGAACACGGTCGGCGAGGCGCTCGACCAGCTCTTCTCGTCCGCGCCCTCGTTGCGCGCGGTGCTGTTCGTCGAGTCGACCGGCCGGCTCAAGCGAACGGTAGGCGTGTTTCTCGGTGAAGACGACGTGCGCAGTGACGAAGGCCTCGCTCGGGCCGTCCGCACGGGTGACGTGATCGTGTTGATCAGCGCGATGGCAGGTGGCTGATGCGGCTGGCGCTGCGGCACCTCGTTTCCGCGAAGAACTCCTGCTCCGGAGACGCCGACAGGAGGGCCGCATGACGTTGCGCGAAGATCAGATCCAGCGGTACGGCCGCCAGATCCTCCTGCGCGAGGTCGGCGGGGCAGGGCAGCGAAAGCTCCTCGCGAGCCCCGTGCGCGTCGACGTCACGGGAACGGCCGCCGAGGTCGCCGTCACCTACCTCGCGGCAGGAGGCTCACCCCTCGAGCTCGGCCCCCTCACCCCCGTCGCCTTTCTCACCGGCACCTCGCCCGCCGCCCTCAACCGCGACGTCGCCTCGATCACACCGCCCGCCATCACGCTCTCCGCGGCCCCGGTGGCCGGCCCCTGCGTCGTGCTCGGCAGCCAACTCGCCTTCTTCGCCGACGGCGCCTGCCCCGACTGCACCAGCACCCCCCAGCTCGTTGGAACACCCCACGATGCCGTCGTCTTCGGCGCGGCCGCAGCGCTGCTGGTGCAGCGCTTCGTCCTCGGTTTTGCAAGGACCCGGGTCCTCCTCGGGTGGAACGGGGCGTCGCTCGCCGAGCTTGAGGGCCCGCCATGTGCCCGACATCGCTCCGAATGATCAGAAATGAGTCTTTCCTGTTCAGGAAAAGGGTTGATTGCACTATAAGGCCGCGTCTTTTTTGGCTTCTCCTCTCCTGGAGTGAACGAAATGGCGCAAGACGCGGGCTTCACGGTCTGGCTGACGGGCATGTTGGGCGCAGGCAAGACGACCCTCGCGGGGTACATCGAGGCGCGCCTCCGGCAGGTCGGCCGCGAAGTGGAGGTTCTCGACGAAGACGACCTTCAGGACGACCTCTGGAAGGAAGTCGAGGGCGGCACGAAAGAAGAGCGCCTCACCATCTCCCGCCGCCTGGGCTTCGTGGCTGACGCGCTGACGCGCCACGGCGTGGCGACCCTGGTCGCATGTGCGAGCCCCGACAAGGCCGGCCGCGACGAGAACCGCCGCCGCATCCAGCGCTACATCGAGGTCTACGTCGACTGCCCGACGGACGAGCTCATCAAGCGCGATACGACGGGCAAGTACAAGAAGGCGCTCGCGGGCGAGATCCCCAACTTCGTGGGCATCACCGAGCCCTACCAGCCGCCCCCGCCGAACTCGGCCGAGGTCACGGTGCACACCAACATCGAGAACATCGAAGCGGGTGGCCTCAAGGTCTTCCAGAGCCTGCTCGACCTCTCGTACATGACGCCGGAAGAGCTGAAGATCATCACCGGCACCAAGATGAAGGCCAACCCCAAGGCCAAGAAGATCAAGCCGGGCAAGGCCGCCAAGAAGCCTGCGAAGAAGAAGGGCAAGAAGTAAGCAAGCATTCGTGATCAAGCCGCCCCTGTCCGAAGCCGAGGTAGATGCGCTCTGCCACCAGTCGTCAGACCGGGTGGCAGCGCTCAAGACGAAGTTGACCGAGTACGGCTCGGCGCTCATCGCGTTCTCGGGCGGGGTCGACTCGACGCTGGTCCTCAAGTTTGCCGTCGACGTGCTGGGCGAGCGCGCAGTCGCGTTGACCGCCCTTTCCGCCTCCGTGGCGCCCGACGAGGCGAACGAGGCGCGGGAACTGGCGCAGCGAATCGGTGCAAAGCACGTGGTGGTCGACTCGAAGGAACTCGAAGATCCCCGCTACGCCGCGAACCCCACCAACCGCTGCTACTTCTGCAAGTCGGAGCTGTACTCCATCACCGACACCCACAAGGCCTCGCTGGGGCTCGCCGTGGTGCTCGACGGCTTCAACGCCGACGACAAGAAAGACCACCGCCCCGGCCACCAGGCTGCGCGCGAACACCAGGTCCGCTCGCCGCTCGCCGAGGCGCAGCTCACCAAGGCCGAAGTGCGCGCGTGGAGCCACCGCCTTGGCCTCCCGACGTGGGACAAGCCGCAGATGGCGTGTCTGGCCTCGCGCCTGCCATACGGCACGCAGGTCACCGTCGAACGCCTGCGGCAGATTGGCGCCGCCGAGAAGGCCGTCCGGGCGCTCGGCTTCGTGAACTTCCGCGTGCGCTACCACCAGGATCTCGCCCGCCTCGAGGTGAGCGCCGAAGAGCTGCCGCGCCTGATGGACGCCGAGGCGCGAGACGCCGTGAACCGCGCCATCAAGGCGCAGGGCTTCACCTTCGTGAGCGTCGATCTCGAGCCCTTCCGCTCCGGTCGGCTCAATGACGCGCTGAGCAAGACGGGGTCGCTCGCCCTTCCCGTGTTGAGCTGAAGGGTTTCACTCCGAAGTGCCTCAGGTGCGGGGCGTTTCCTGCTAGCTTGCGCGCAGTTTCCTCACTCGGCCGAGCGGAGGTTGTCCTTTCATGAAATCGGTTCTCAACGCGCGCAGCGTGCGCGAGAAGTTCATCTCGCTTGCGCTCTTCATGATGGTCGGCCTGGGCTGTTCAGGCACTGGCACGGGGTGCTCGACGCTGACGCCGTTCCCGATGGGCACGCGCTACTCGGGCCCGAAGACCGACAACGCGATCAACCTGCGTCTGTCACCCGCCGGCATCAACTACCTCAACACCAATTGGCAGACCCTCGTCGAGGCGTTCGCCCCCGGTCGCCAGCTCGCCGTGCCAGTTGCCTGCATCCAGCAGAACGTCTCCGTGGTCGGCGACGTCGTCATCGCCGATCAGGGCTCCGCCGGGTGTGGTGCTGAAAGCTGCGGCCAGATGGACGGGCGCTGTACGGCTGCAGACGTGCCGGCCAACGTGCAGATCCAGCTCACCGGCTTCTCGCTGACGCCGCGCGCCCCCGATCTGCTCGACGCGACGGTGCAGCTCACCGTCAACACCGGCAACCTCTACGTCGACACCGTCTCGCGCAACCACTTCGGCTGCGTGGGTCTCTCGGCCGCGAAGTGCAGCGTGACGTTCAATACTGCGGCGACGGCGCCCAACGACAACCGCCTCCGCGCGACGGTGAAGTTCTCGATCGACCAGCGCTTCGACAAGCTGCTCGCGTTCAACATCTCGAGCTTCTCGGGCACCGACATCTGCGGCGCGAGCGGCGCCCCGGCGAAGCCCCAGTGCCTCGACCCCGCCGACCTGAGCTTCAACGGCCGCAACAACTGCGGTGACGTCTATTGCGGCCTCGCCGATTGGGACCCGGTGAAGAACACCGTCCTGCAGCTCCTCTCGGGTCCGCTCCAGGGGCAAATCGAGAACGCGCTCAGCGGCCAGACCTGCTGGCCGTGCACGACCAACGCCGACTGCCCGCGCAGTACCGATGGCAACAACAGCCCGTCGACCTGCGACACCGACACCAACGTGTGCATGCTGGGCAGCACCTGCGTGCCGCGCTTCCTCGGGGTCGAGGGGAAGGTCGCCATGGGCTCGCTGCTCGGGGCCTTCGGTGCGCCCGCCAACGCGGAGCTGGAACTCTCGGTCGCCGCCGGTGCGACGGTGGCCGTCGACTCGGGCCTCAGCTTCGGCACGCGCGTCGGCATTCAGCCAACTGCGGTCGCGAGCTGTGTGCCCCCGCAGGCTGCGCCGCCGATGCCGATGGTGACGTTCCCCGCGTTCGACGCCGAGGCGACGCCGAATTCGGGGTACCACGTCGGTCTTGGCATCTCGTCGTACTTCCTGAACAACGCGTTTTGGGCCGCGCAGCAGTCAGGCGCGCTCTGTCTCAACCTGAGCTCCGACAACGTGGGCCTGATCAACACGGGCCTGTTCAAGACCTTCCTCCCGTCGTTGGGCAAGCTCGCCACCCGCGACGGAGTCGACGCGCCGATGATGGTCGTGCTCCGGCCCGCGCGCCCGCCGACGGTGGTGGTGGGCGAGGGCACGTACGATCCCGTCACCAAGAAGCCCATCAAGCCGCTGCTCCTCATCGGCTTGCCCGACCTGTCGATCGACTTCTACGCGATGCTCGATGACCGCTACGCGCGGCTCTTCACGCTGACTGCCGACATCTCGCTGCCGATTTCGTTGATCTTCGAGGGCTGCGACAAGGTCACCCCCGCGCTCGGTGATCTGCGCATGCTGATCAACAACATCCGCACGGCCAACAGCGAGATTCTCGCCGAAGACCCGCGGGTGCTCGCCGACCTGGTTCCCGCGGTCATCGGGCTCGCCGAGCCCGCGCTGGCGGGCGCGCTGCAGGGCTTCGATCTCCCCGCGCTGGGCAGCTTCAAGCTGAAGGTGAACGAGGTGAAGGGTCTGGGGCGCATCACGGGCACCGAGGCCTTCAACCACCTCGGCCTGTACGCCACGCTCTTGCCGGCCAACGGCATGTGCGCCGTGTCGGCCCCCACGCTCGAGATCGCGCTCAAGGAATCGCGCATGCCGGCAGCACGCGACATGAAGCTCTCCGGTCGCGCGCTCCCGTGGCCTGTGGCGGTGCTCGACGTGCGTACGCTCGGCAAGAGCGGCAGCGCCGAGTACAGCTTCAAGATCGACGACGGCCTGTGGACGGACTTCCTCCCTGCGACCGACGGGCAGTTGCTGGTCTCGCACCCCCGCTTCCTCCTGCAGGGGCAGCACCTCATCTCGGTGCGCGCGCGAGTGGCCGAAGACCCACACGCGCCGTCGAGCGCGAAGCAGATCGGCTTCAGGGTCGACTGGGAGGCTCCCGAGGTCTCGATGTCGGTTGACCCCGCGAGCGATCTGCTCGTCGTCAACGCCCACGACGTCATCTCAGGCGACAAGCTCACGTTCGCGTACCAGGTCGGCACCGGCCCGAAGTCGGCGTTCGGCGCCCAGCGCCCGGTCTCGCTCTCCGCGGTCGAAGCGCAGGGCGGGGTGACGGTCTTTGCCCGAGATGAGTTCGGCAACGTCGGTCAGGCGACCTACACGCCGCCGCAGGTCGCGCTGCGCCCCGAGGGCTCATCACCCTTCGAGGTGAACGCGCCTGCTTCGACCGGCTGCTCCAGCTCGGGCCTGGGTGTGCTGCTGCTCGGTGCGCTCGCGCTCCTGCGCCGCCGTCGCGACTGACGACCCCTGTGATGCGCTTCGCTCGCGGCCTTGCGCTGATCACCACGCTGATCAGCAGCATCGCATTCGCCGACAGCCACCGCGGCTCACTCGGGCTCACGGTCGCCGCAGGCTTCGAACCGGTGAGCAGCGTGGCCGTCGACGGCCCAGGCGATCGCGGCTTCCGGGTACCGCTCGAGCTGGGTGGCACGCTCGGCCTCTTCACCCACACCAGCCTTCGCCTCGCCGCGAGAGTTGGCGCCCCCCTCCCGTCACTCTCGAGCTGGGCGTTCTCGTTCTTCGGCGGAGTGCGGAACGCGTTCAGCATCGGGCAGTGGGTGACCTTCTTCGATCTCGAGCTCGCCGTGCACGCGACGCCGTTGTTTGCCGTCGGCGCGCGCGCCGGTTTCGGGGTGCAGTACGACGTGCTGCCCATCATGGGCGTCTACGCATTGATCAGCGGTCAACTCGCGGGTGGCTATGCCCTTCGTCTCTCGGGCGACGTGATGATCGGTGTGCAATTCCGCTCGTACTTGTTCGAGTGAACAGCTGATCAATCGGCGCGTGTTTTTTTGACGAGCCACACGCGTGTGCGACCATGTGTGCCCATGAACGACAACGCACGCCTGACTTCCGTGGTGTTCCGTCTCAACCGCGACCGTCTCGACCAGCTGAAGGATCTGTCGAAGGAGACGCGCATTCGTCAGAGCGAGTACCTCCGCGAGGCGATCAGCGACCTGCTGGAGAAGTACGAAGACAAACTCAACGATTGAGCGGGGAGTGAAGGTAGCGGCGGAACACTTCACCGTGCTACCAACTGCCCCGCGATATGGGGCCGAACGAACCGGGTTGGCTGTTCCGCGAAGGCGACTTGATTCTGGGCCCCGTGTCGGCCCAACAGATCATCGACAAGCTGTACTCCGGTGATCTCCTTTCCCAGAGCGAAGTGCAGCTCATGGGCTCGGGTCGTTTCCAGAAGGTGATCGACGTGCCCGACTTCAAGGTGCACGTCGCCAAGGCCGAGGCGAAGAAGCGAGTCGATGCGCACGCCGTCGAGCACCACACCGAGCAGAAGAAGAAGACCACCCGGATGATCGCCGTCGGCACTGGCATCCTCGTCACGCTGGGGGTCATCGTCGCGCTCATTGGCAGCCGAGCCGCCGTGCACGGCCTTGACGGCAAGAGCGCCGAAGAGCTGGCCTGGGGCGACATCACCATCGACGCGCCGACCATCTCCAAGGCCAAGCGCCGCAACGACGACGAGCTGGTCGACTATCAGGGCACCGGCAAGAAGCCGCCCAACACCCTGACCGCGACGCGGCCGCAGCCCGGCACGAGCAAGCCGCCGACGCCGGGTACCAGGCCCCCGCAGCCGAACAACGACCCCGACGGCATGTCGATGGGCGAGGTCGACGAGGCGGGCATCAACTCGGTCGTCGCGAAGAACAAGGCGAGCCTGATCCCCTGCATCAAGACCGTCGCCAGGCCGGGCGTCTTCATGAAGATCCCCATCGAGTTCTCGATCGCCGAGGCCGGCAAGGTCTCGAAGGTGTGGGTCGACAACGCCGATCTCAAGGGCTCGGGCATCGAGGAGTGCCTGCTCAAGGAACTCCAGAAGTGGCCCTTCAAGGCAGGTCACTCCGGCAACTCGGTCAACCTCTCGTTCAACGTCGGCAAGAAGACGTAAGTTTCGCCGTTGCATCGCGGCGCGCCTCGTTGTCTGTAGGCCGTCGTCATGTCTGCATCGATCGAACCGGGCACTCTCCGTCACACCGTCATCCTCGCGGCGAAGCGCTTCAAGTCGTCATGGGTCGAGTTCGGCAAGCTGCTCGCGCAGGTGCGTCACGAAGGTCTCTTCACGGAGTGGGGCTACCCCAACTTCGAGACGTATTGCCTCGCTGAGCTGCGCATCAAGAAGCAGACGGCCGAAAAGCTGACCCGGAACTATGGCTTCCTCGAGAAGCACGAGCCGCAGGTGATGCAGACCCCCGAGCTCGCCGAAGCGGCGCCCGCCTTCGAGGTGGTCGAGGTGCTGGCGCAGGCCGAGGAGCGAGGCCAGCTCTCGGCGCAGGAATACAAGTCGATCCGCGACTCGATCTGGAACCAGGAAAAGCCGACCAGCGAGCTGCGCAAGGAACTGGTCGACAAGTTCCCCGCCCCCGAGACCAAGACCGACAGCACGGCCGAGCTCAAGCGCCTCTGGGGCCTCGCCAAACGTCTGGCCGCCGAGCTGCACAGCAACCGCAAGGTGCCCGGCGCGGTGCGCGAGCGGGCCGATGCGCTCGCCGGCGACCTGGAAGAGCTGCTTCAGGCCAGGGCCGAGGCCTGACCGTCAAGCGAGTGACTTTCGTGAACCTGTCAGAGCACGTTGCTAGGGTTGCATTGCACCCCGACCCCGGCGTTACAGTTGGCGGGTCATCGTCTGGAGGCGTTGAGTGAAAAAGGGCGAGCATCACGTCAACCTGTCGTGCTCCTTCTGCGGCAAGTCGCAGAGGGAAGTGCGCAAGCTGATCGCCGGCCCCACCGTTTACATCTGCGACGAGTGCATCAAGCTGTGCAACGACATCATCGCGGAAGAGGCTGAGAAAGAAGAGGCGAAGCCGGCCGTCAGCCTCCCCACCCCCGTCGAGATCAAGACGTTCCTCGACGAGTACGTGATTGGGCAAGACTTCGCCAAGCGGGTCCTCTCGGTCGCGGTCTACAACCACTACAAGCGCATCTATCAGCGCAAGCCGGCGTCCCGTCCGCGTCCTGGCGTGAAGGGCCCTGGCCCCGAAGACGTCGAGCTGAGCAAGTCGAACATCCTGCTCATCGGGCCCACGGGCTCGGGCAAGACGCTGCTCGCCCAGTCGCTCGCGCGGTTCCTCAACGTGCCCTTCACCATCGCCGACGCCACCAGCCTCACCGAGGCCGGTTACGTCGGCGAAGACGTCGAGAACATCATCCAGAACCTGCTCCACAACGCCGACTACGACGTCGAGAAGGCCGGGCGCGGCATCGTGTACATCGACGAGATCGACAAGATCTCGCGCAAGAACGGCGACACCCCGTCTGCGACCCGCGACGTCGGCGGTGAAGGCGTGCAGCAGGCCCTGCTCAAGATCATCGAAGGCACCCGCGCCAACGTCACCCCGCGCGGCGGCAAGAAGTACAACCAGCAGGAATACATTCAGGTCGACACCTCCAACATCCTCTTCATCTGTGGCGGCGCCTTCCACGGCATCGAGCAGGTGATTCGCCGGCGGGTTGGCGAGAAGGGTCTTGGGTTCGGCGCGAAGATCGAGAGCAAAGAAGAGCGCTCGGTGGGTGAGCTGCTCGCGCTGGTCGAGCCCGACGACCTGATGAAGTTCGGCATGATCCCCGAGTTCATCGGGCGCCTGCCGATGGTCGCGACCCTCAACGATCTGAAGGAAGACGACCTCGTCACCATTCTCACCGAGCCGAAGAACGCGCTCACCAAGCAGTACCAGAAGCTCTTCGAGATGGAGAAGGTGAAGCTGAGCTTCACGAAGGAATCGTTGCGCGCTGTCGCCAGGGAAGCGCTGCGCCGTCACTCGGGGGCGCGTGGTCTTCGAGCCATCATGGAAGATGCGATGCTCGAGATCATGTACGACGTGCCCTTCCGCGAGGGCGTGAAGGAATGTCGCATCACCGACGGCGTGATCCTCAAGAAGGAACCGCCGCAGGTGACCTTCGAGAAGGAAAAGAAGTCAGCCTGAGCGGTCTGATGCGGTCGCTCCTGTATTCCACGGCCTTGGTGGTGCTGGGCGGCTGCTCGTGCACCAACCCTCAGCTGGCTGTCGTCGATTCGGGTCTCTGTGAGTGCCCGGCCCCGCAGGCCGCCGTCACCCCTCAACCGCCGCGGCTGCCGTCTCGCCACGAGCCGACGAGCGACAGCCCGCACCTGCACGCCATGGCGGTGTGCGAGAGCAAGGGTCGCCTCCCGCTCGACGCCGCGCAGACCTTCTTCGACGACGGCCAGTACGAGAAAGCACTCTCGTGTGCTGCGCAGGCGGCGGCGCACTCTCCGCAAGACGTGATCGCGCAGACCGAGCGCGCCAACGCCCTGGCCCAGTTGAACCGCAACGACGAGGCGGTGCTCGCCTACGCCCGCGCGCTCGCCATCGACCCCGATTCCCTCGATGCCCTCGCCGGTGCGGCCCACTTCTACGTGGTGTTGATGCCCTCCAGCCGTGAGCTCGACGAGCTGGGGAGCACCTACGCCGAGCGCGGGTTCGATCTCGCGACGTCGGCCAGAGACGAGACGATGTCGGTGGTGTTCGCGCGGCTCTCGGCGATGGCCTTCAATGATCTTGGTCAGCCGCACGAGTCGCTCGAGCGCGCCGACTTCGTGCTGAATCGCGAGAAGGGCGACCCCGAGGCGATGTACGAGCGCGCGGTGGCGCTGTTCGAGCTCTGCCGCTTCGAAGACGCGAAGACGGCGTTCAAGAAGCTGCTCGACGATCGCGAGCGCGCCGCGTGGGCGCACTACCACCTCGGCCTGCTCATCGAACGTGAGGGGAAAGACAAAGAGGCCGACGTGCACTTCGGTCAAGCGCGCGCGCTCGACACCGAGTCCTTTCCGCCGCCGATCATCCTCACCCCCGACGAGTTCAAGACCGAGCTGGCCAGGGCCATCGACGAGCTGCCGGTGGACATGAAGAAAGACCTCAAGGGCATCCCCGTCGACATGGAAGATCTGCCGCAGGAGATCGACCTCACCTCGGGAGATCCGCCGCTCTCGCCCAGCATCCTCGGCTTGTTTCGCGGCACGCCGCTCAACGAGACCTGCGAGCCAGAGCCCGGCGCGAAGCCGGGAGACCCGTGCCGTTCCATCGTGCTGTACCGGAAGAACCTCGGGCGCGCGGTGAAGTCGCGCGAAGAGCTCAACGAGCAGATTCGCGTCACGTTGCTGCACGAGCTGGGGCACCTGCGTGGCGAAGACGATTCCGAGCTCGCGGCGAGAGGGCTGGAGTGAGCGCGAACCCGGTGGTCGTGGTCTCGGCGAAGGCGGCGAAGTCACTGCGGGGTGGGAACCCGTGGTGCTACCGCACCGAGGTCGTTGGCTGGCCCGACTCGGGCGTCGGGGGCGGGTCGATCGTCGATCTCGTCGACCCACAGAAGAACCCCATCGGTCAGGCCTTCAGCGCGTCGAAGTCACCGCTCGCCCTGCGTCTCTTCTCGAAGAAGCCCAGTCGTGACGAGCGCATCGACGAGGCGTTCTTTCGCGCCCGCCTCGCCGCTGCGTGGAAGCGCCGCGAATCGATTCACGGCCGCGACGCGTTTCGTGTGGTGCACGGCGAGTCTGACCAGCTGCCGGGCCTGTTCGTCGATCGCTACGGCGGGGCGTTGACGCTGCAGACGCTTTCGGAGGGCGCCGACGTGCGGAAGGCGCTCTTCGCCCGGCTGCTGACCGAGATCACGGGGTTGAAGACCGTGGTGTGTCGCGACGACGCCTCGGGGCGCGACTGGGAAGGACTCAAGCGCGAGAAGCGCGTGTTGATCGGCGACGAGACGCGCGTCGGGTACCACGAGGGCGTCAACCGGCTGGAGATCGATCTCCTCGCCGACGCGAAGACGGGCTCGTTCCTCGACCAGGTCGACAACCACGTGCGCGCGGGGGAACTCGGTCGCGGTGAGGCCCTCGACACGTTCAGCTACCACGGTGGCTTTGCCCTGCAGCTCTCGCTCAAGTGCTCGAGCGTCATCGCGGTCGAGCAGGACGAGGCCGCCGTGCAGCGTGCCCGCGCCAACGTCGAGCGCAACGCGCGGAAGAACGTCACCGTCGAGCACGCCAACGCGTTCGACGTGCTGCGGAAGTACGCCGACGAAGGCCGGCAGTTCGACACGGTGGTGGTCGACCCTCCGGGCCTGGCGAAGCGCAAAGAGGGGCTCGACGCGGCGAAGCGCGCGTACCACGAGCTCAACCTGCGGGCGTTCAAGCTCTTGAGGCCCGATGGGCTGCTGGTGAGCTGCAGCTGCAGCGGCAAGGTGTCGCGGGCGACCTTCGAGGAGATCCTCGCGGGTGCGGCGGCCGACGCGAAGCGTCAGGTGCAGGTCCTCGAGCGGCGCGGGGCGGGCATCGATCACCCTCCGCTCTCGGCGCTGCCCGAGACCGAGTACCTGAAGGCGTGGTTCCTGCGCGTGCTGTGACGGCGTTACTTCACGCTCAGCTCACGCTTGAGCCGCTGCACGAGTTCGAAGTACTCGGTGCGGTTGAACCCCACGTTGAGAATGTGGAAGTCCTTCTTCGCGAGGCCCACGCACCCGAAGCAGTAGGTGCAGTCCGACAGGTTCTTCGAGAAGTAGACGTATGCGCTGTTGGCGCAGTTCTCGGATTGCACCGAGTACGCGCAGGCGTTGAGTGACTTCGAGTCGACGCAGTGCGTGCAGTTGTTGCAGAGCTGACAGCGGATGCAGTGCGTGCAGCCGTAGCACCCCTCGCAGCCGTTGCAGAACATGCAGTTCGCGCAGCGCACACAGTCTTTGCACTCGTAGCTGCCGGGGTTGCCCGGGTCGGCCGCGAAGCTGCCCACCAGGCGGGTGAGCTCTTCGAGGAACTTCCGCTTGTCGAGGGCGGCGATGAGTCCGCGCGCTTCTTTCGGGTCGAGTTGCTTCCGGGGTTCGCGAGCCACGACGGGAGTAAAGCCGCAGACCGCGCAGCCGTGCGAGCTTCTTTTGCCTTGTGGAGTTAGTCGGAAGCCCACCAGACTCGCGACCCATGACGACCGGAATCGGTGGACCTCGCGCGCCGCCGCCGCTGCCTCAGGCGCGCAACGCGCAGATCGAACCGCGAGATCTCGCCCCGTGGATCCACAAGTACGCCGACAGGTACGGCGTGAACCCGCAGATCATGGGAGCCATCGTCGCGCAGGAATCGAGCTTCATGAACCACGGCGTGCACCGCGACGGCACCGGGCACGGCCTGGTGGGGCTCGATGACAACGGCCTGTTGCCCGACTTCGAGCGGTGGAGCGGCCTCAACGTGGGGCGCGGGCGTCGCGCGAACACCATCGCGCCCGAGAGGCAGATCGAGTTCCTCGCGAAGACGCTGGCTGACTTCAGCGAGAGGCTCGGTGGGAGCGAGTGGGGCGCAGTGCGGGCGTGGCATGCGGGCATGCGCGGTCGCAACCGCAGCAACGGCGTTCAGTACGAGGCGCTCATTCGTGGCCGCATTCCCGAGATCGCTGCGGCGATTCCCCGCGTGATGTCGGGCGCCGCGCCGCCGGAAGCAGTGGTGGCTTCGAACTCGTATTCGCCTGCGTCGAGGGAGCCCGTGCGGCTCAACTCTCCAGAGGGCACCACGCCTGTGCGCGGTGGCATCGACTACGAAAAGGCGTAAGGCGCGGGCATGGCGCCTGGCAGCTTTCCAGTCTCCATTCAGCACCAGGTGGCATGGGGCGAGATGGATGCGTTTGGCCACGTCAACAACGCGAACTACCTGCGTTGGTTCGAGTCGGCGCGCATCGCGTACTTCGAGAAGACCGGGGTGAGCATCGGCACTGCCGATTCCAGCCCGTGGATCCCGATTCTGGGCCGCGCGAGCATCGACTTCCGCAAGCCGGCGACGTACCCCGACACGATCGAGGTGAAGGCGACCGTCACGAAGTTCGGCACCACGAGCTTCACGATGGCCTATCGCGCGACGAGCCCGTCGCTGGGCGTAGTGGCCGAAGGCGAGGCGATCATCGTGGTGCTCGACCCGAAGACGAACGCGAAGACTCCGGTGCCTGCTGAGCTGCGAGCGGCGATCGAAGCGCTCGAAGCCTGATCTCCCTCTCCCTGCGAGAGCGGGGCGAGGGCAGGGGTGAGGGGCGCAGGCGGAGTCGATCGCGGAGACTGAGCTGCGGGGCAGGTGAGGGAGACACTCTTCGGGATGGATGATCGGTCGTGACTCAGGTTACGAGTCTCGGGCCCCTCACCCCGGCCCTCACCCCGCTTTTGCAGGGCGAGGGAGAGAATCTTGGATCTTTCGCACCTCAACCCCCCGCAGCGCGAAGCCGTGCTCACCACGGAAGGGCCGCTGCTCGTCCTCGCGGGCGCCGGCTCGGGGAAGACGCGCGTCATCACGCACCGCATCTGCCACCTCCTCGACAAGAAGGTGCCTGCTCGCAACGTCCTCGCGGTGACCTTCACCAACAAGGCCGCCGCCGAGATGAAGGAGCGCGTGGTGCACATGGCCGGCCAGCGCGGCACCGGCGTGACCTTGAGCACCTTTCACGCGTTCGGCGCCGAGGTGCTGCGCGAACACCTCGGCAAGCTCGGCTGGCCGAAGAAGTTCGCCATCGTCGACACCGGCGATCAGCTCGCGCTCGTGCGTCGCGCCATGAAGGAACGGCAGATCGACGACAAGACCTTCGACCCGCGCAAGATCCTCACGCTGATCAGCCGCGCGAAGAACTCCGGCGTCGAGCCGCAGCCGCGAAAGACCCGCACCGCACCGAAGCCCATCGAAGACGACGGCGGCGACTTCGACGAGTTCGACGAAGAGGAAGAAGAGGACGACGGGGGCGAGCTGGAGCTGGCCACGCACCTCGTCTTCCCGCTCTACCAGTTGGCGCTCAAGGCCCAGGGCGCCGTCGACTTCGACGATCTCATCGCCTTCCCCTCGCGCATCTTCGAGCAGCACCCCGAGGTGAAGGAGCAGTACGGCCAGCGCTTCCGCTACATCATGGTCGACGAGTACCAGGACACGAACAAGGCGCAGCTCGAGCTGCTGCGCCACCTGGGCGACTCGCACCACAACGTGTGCGTCGTCGGTGATGACGATCAGTGCATCTACTCGTGGCGTGGCGCCGAGGTGCGCAACATCCTCGACTTCGAGCGGCTCTTTCCTGGCGGGAAGGAAGTGCGCCTCGAGCAGAACTACCGCAGCACGCAGGTGATCCTCGACGCGGCCAACTCGGTCATCGAGAAGAACCCCGCGCGTCGTCCCAAGCGCATGTGGAGCGACACGAAGGGCGGCCCGAAGATCGTCGTCTGCACCGCGCCCAGTGAAGAAGACGAAGCCCGCTGGGTCGCCAGCGAGGTGAAGCGCGCCGTCACGGAAGGCATTCGCCCCGACGAGATGGCGATTCTGTACCGCGTCAACGGCCAGTCGCGCTTCCTCGAGGAGTTCTTGCGCGAGCGCGAGGTTCGCTACGAGGTCGCCGGCGGCAGCGAGTTCTTCGATCAGCGCGAAGTGAAAGACGTGATCGCCTACTTCCGCGTGATCGCCAACCCGAAGGACGAGATCTCGCTGCTCCGCATCGTCAACGTGCCAGCGCGCGGCATCGGCGACGTGACGATGGAACGGCTCACCGGCTGGGCCATCAAGAACGAGATTCCGCTCTGGAAGGCCTTCTTGCGCGCGAGCGAGATCGAGACGCTCCCCAGGGGGGCTGCCGAAAAACTCGGCGAGTTCGTCGCGCTCATCGAGAAGTACCGGCAGCGCTTCGACAAGGGCAACCTCTCGCAGGTCACGCACGAGCTGCTCGAGGAGATCGAGTTCATCGCCTCGGCCCGCGCGCTCGCGCCCAGCCTCGCGTCGGGTGATCGCAAGGCGAAGGCGGTCAAGCACGTGCTGCAGTCACTCGAGAACTACGAGAAGCGCGAAGGCCCCAAGGCGAGCCTGCTCACGTACTTGAACCGCCTCTCGCTCGACACCAAGGACGACGAAGAAGAACAGCACCACCTCACGGGCCGGGTGACGTTGATGACCTTCCACGGGTCGAAGGGTCTCGAGTGGAAGCTGGTCTTCATGGTGGGCGTTGAAGAAGACCTGCTGCCCCACAGCGGCATGCAGGGCGAGCTGCCCAACCCCGAAGAAGAACGTCGGCTCTGCTATGTGGGCATGACCCGCGCACGGGAACGCCTGGTGATCAGCCGGGCCTCGACCCGCATCAAGCGAGGCAAAGAAGTGCCCCGCACGCCGAGCCGCTTTCTTGCCGACATTCCTGAGCAGTTGTGCGAGTTTATCGAGCTCGCCGCGATTCCCTCCGGGCCCCCCACGGCGAAGGAGCAGAACTTCTTCGCCAGCCTCCGTGATCGGTTCAAGCAGGCGAAAGAAGGCACCCAGAACGCTGGTTCAGGCCTTGACACTCCGGGTGGGGACGGGTAGCAGGGCCGCCCTTTCGTAGTCTTTTCTCTCCGAGGTTTCCGTCATGCCGCATCAGCGTACGTACAGCGCGAAAGCGAAGGACATCAAGCACGAGTGGCACATCATCGATGTGTCGGACAAGGTGCTTGGCCGCGCTGCCAGCCAGATCGCGACCCTGCTCAAGGGGAAGCACAAGCCGATGTACACTCCTTCGATCGACACCGGTGATCACGTGGTGGTGATCAACGCCGAGAAGGTCAAGGTCACCGGCAACAAGGCGTCGCAGAAGATGTACTACCGGCACCCGCACGCGGGCTTCCCGGGCGCGCTCAAGTCGTCGAACTACGAGACGCTGCAGCGCCGCCACCCCGAAGACGTCATCCTCAACGCGGTTCGCCGCATGCTTCCCCGCAACGCGCTGGGCCGGCAGATGATGACCAAGCTCCGTGTCTACGCTGGCGAGAAGCACCCCCACGGTGCCCAGAAGCCCGCCGCCAAGTCGATCAACGCCTGAACTTTTGAACTAAGGAATCACGTCCATGGCCAAGTCCGGCACTGATGGGTTTTACGCAACGGGTCGCCGCAAGGAAGCCACTGCCCGCGTTTGGGTGAAGGCTGGCACCGGCAACATGATCGTCAACGGCCGCCCCCTGAACGAGTACTTCGGGCGCGAGACGTCGATCATGATCATCAACCAGCCCCTCCAGGTGCTGGAGCAGATCAGCAAGATCGACATGACGGTGAACGTGCGCGGTGGCGGCCTCTCCGGCCAGGCCGGCGCGATTCGTCACGGCCTGTCGCGCGCGCTGACGCGCCTCAACCCCGAGTTCCGCCCGCCCCTCAAGAAGGCCGGCTTCCTGACCCGTGACTCGCGCGCCGTCGAGCGCAAGAAGTCCGGTCAGCCGGGCGCCCGCCGCCGCTTCCAGTTCAGCAAGCGTTAATCGCTGCTGGCAGCAGGCTGCTTTCACGCGAGCCGCGCTCCTTCGGGAGTGGCGGCTCGATGTGTTTCTCGCACCCACCCAGCGGCGCACTTGCAGTGACGGCGGAGCGGACGTTGGGTTACCGTGCTTCTCATGGAGCTCAACGAGATTCTGACGATCGCGCTGCGGGGTGGGGCTTCCGACATCCACCTCAAGGCGGGCCTGCCCCCGATGTTCCGCGTGGATGGTCAGCTGGTGCCGCTCAAGGATGGCAAGCGTCTGCCGCCCGAAGAAGTGGCGCGCATGGCGTTCGGCATCATGAACGAGTTCCAGAAGGAGAAGTTCAAGCAGTCGAACGAGGTCGACCTCGCGTACGGCGTTCCCGGGCTCGGCCGCTTCCGTGTGAACGTGTTTCAGCAGCGCGGCACCATCGGCGCCGTTCTCCGCGTGATCCCCTTCAAGATCATGGCGATCAAGGAGCTGATGCTGCCGCCGACGCTCGAGAAGATGGCGCTCGAGGAGCGCGGCCTGATCCTCGTCACCGGGACGACCGGCTCGGGCAAGTCGACGACGCTGGCGGCGATGATCGACCACATCAACGCGACCGAGACCAACCACATCGTCACCGTCGAAGATCCCATCGAGTTCCTCATTCGAGACAAGCGCTCGATCATCAACCAGCGCGAGGTGGGCGTCGACACGATGAGCTTCAGCCAGGCGCTCAAGAGCGCGCTGCGGCAAGACCCCGACGTCATCCTCGTCGGCGAAATGCGTGACGTGGAGACCATCGAGACCGCGCTCCACGCCGCTGAGACGGGTCACCTCGTGATGTCGACGCTGCACACGCTCGACGCGTCGGAGACCATCAACCGCATCATCTCGACCTTCCCACCGCACCAGCAGAAGCAGATTCGCATTCAGCTGGGCTCGGTGCTCAAGGGCGTGGTCTCGCAGCGCCTTGTGCCGCGCGCCGACGGCAAGGGCCGCGTTGCCGCCGTCGAGATCATGAAGGCCACTGCGCGCATCAAGGAGATGATCGAAGACAAGGATCGCACCAAGGAGATCCCCGACGCGATCGCGCAGGGCTTCACCACCTACGGCATGCAGACCTTCGATCAGTCGCTCATGCAGCTCGTGCGACAGAACCTCGTCACCTACCAGGAAGCCCTGCGACAGGCGACGAACCCCGACGACTTCGCGCTGCGCTTCCAGGGCATCAGCTCGACCTCGGACGCGAAGTGGGACGACTTCGATGGCACGCCGGGCGAGCAGAAGGCGCCTCCGGGCTCGGCCCAGTACGTGGCGCAGATGAACAACACCTCGCAGCAGAATTTGCAGCAGGTGACGCGGCCCACGACTCCGTCGCAGGCGGGGGCGCGGGCGCCCTTCGTGCCCCCGGCACCGGCTGCAGCTGCGCCCCAACGTGCTGCCCCTGCGCCCGCGGCCACGTCACCCAAGCCCGCCGAAGAAGAGTTCCAGATCGAGCGCTTCTGAGCGCCGTCGGAACCTGATGACGAGCCAGCTGTCTTTTGGGCGCGTACGACTTTTCGTGCGCCCTTCAGACATCGGAGCTCTTCATGACGGGTTCGACTCCCCACGCTCGAGTTTTGCGCGGTGACGACGGTGCGCCGCTCGACGGCGACCGCGCGTTGGCCATTGCGTTGCGCTGGGCCGATCGGCCGTTGACCATCGAGCACCTGCGCGTGGGCGAACCCAACCGACCCCTCGATGGCGTCGAGGTGAAGTGGGAAGGCGCGTTGCCGGTGTTCGCGCTCGCCGACGGCACTCGGGCGCACGTCCAACGCGAGCCTGGAAGGTGGCTGGAGGCGGGGCGCCGGGTGGGGCTCGAAGTGGGGGAGGTGCTGGTCGTCGAGACGGGTCAGCTCACGCTCGAGGCCCGGTTGATGCGGCGCTCGGAGCGGCTCGTCGCATCGCGTTCGCATGAGAACACGTTTTTCGGGCTGGTCGTCGCGCACACCCTGATGATCTCGGCCGCGGTCGCCACGGCGCTCGCGTTCACGCCGCAGATCGAAGACGAGAACATCTGGGGCGCCTCACAGGGCATTCTGCGAGCGGTCGCCACGCCGTGGATGCCCTTGCCTGCCCGCAGACCGCCGCCGGAGTTGAAGGAACGGGTCGACGCGACCGTGCGAGCCTCCTTCGCCGAACGGCGGGCGTCCACGGTGCCGCAGAAGAAGCGCACCGCGACCGAGGCGATGCGTCTGTTGATGGGCGGTGGCGGTGGTTTTGGGGGGGGAGGGCTGGGCGCGAGCCTCGCGGCGGCGGTCGACATGCTCGGTGCGGGGCCCGGCGCGAGTGGCGATGGGCTGACGGGCATGGGGGCCCGGGATCTCGGAGCGGGCATGGGCCCGGGCGGCGGCCCCGGGCTCGGTGGTGGTGACGGCCTCCCCGGCCTGCGCGCAGGGCCGAGGGGCCCCATCGAGTTCAAGACCGGCAAGAAGTCGGTCGACCTCATCTGCGCCAACTGCATTCCAGTGGCCCCCGGTTACGACCGTGAGCTGATCCTCAAGGTGGTGCGGCGGCATCAGAACCAGATTCGTTTTTGTTACGAGACCGAGCTCAGCCGCGACCCGTCACTCGCGGGCAAGGTGACGGTGGCCTGGACCATCGACGCGACCGGCGGGGTGTCGATCGCCGAGGTGGCCGAGAGCGGCTTGCAGAACCCCGCGGTCGAGGGCTGCATCGTGCAGCGCATTCGCTCGTGGAAGTTCCCCGAGCCCAGGAGCGGTCAGGAAGTGTCGATCACCTTTCCATGGGTGTTCCGCGCTGCGGGTCAGTAGTGCTCCACCGCCTGGCGAGCCTGGCGATGGAGGTGGCTGGAGCGGCGAACGCCTGAGTTCAAGTCTCCTCGTCGTCGTCGTCTTCAACCTCTTCATCGACCTCGGCGCCAGCGAGGCTGGCGCTGCTGATCAGCTTCTCGAGGCGATCGACGCGCTGCGAGCCGACGACGTGGTGGGTGGCCAGGAAGCGCACGAAGCGCAGCAGGGTCTCGAGGGCGCGGGTGAATTCCGACTGGGCGACGGTGTCGGCGATGAGCTCGAGGGCCTCGTCGACGTGCTCAGGGGTGATGGGCTGGGGCCCTTCGCTCCAGGCGCTCTCGAGCAGCGACTCGGCGACCTTCAAGTTGAGCGCGCGCGAGGTGGCGTCGCCGTTCTTCGCGAAGGTCTCGAGCCAGTCGTCGACCGTTTCCTGCGTGATCGTCGCCAGGTGCGTCAGCGACTCGAGCGTTTCGGCCACATAGGGTGCGTCGAAGTGTTCAGGATCTTCCGCGTAGCCGAACGCCTCTTCGAGCAGGGTTTGCGCGATCAGGGCTTCGGCCTCTTCCTTCGTCGCACCCTCCTTTTCGAGCGCCGCGCGCGCGGTGGTCACGCGGGGCCCGAGCAGAGGATCCCCGCCAATGCGAATGGCTGCGCCGCGCGTGGCGAGAATGATGAGGTGTTGCTGCACGTCAGAGGAGGTCTTCTTCGCGCCCTTCGCCTTCAGGATCGCGGCGCGGGCCTGAGGGAATTCGTGCGCGGCGGCGAGCCAGGCAGACTCTTCGCCATCGAGGGTGGACTCGTTCTCGGTCTTCTCGAGCGCGAGCACGGCGTTCGACAGATCCATGAAGCGGCTCATCAGGGGGTGCATGCGCGGGGCTCTTACCAAGCCTGCGGCTGAGTTACCTTTCCCGGCGTGAACTCGGACGAGGCGCTGGCCCACGTGGCGAAGCTGGTCGCCGGTCGCGACAAGACCGTGGCCCAGGTGCAGCAGGCGCTCGAGCGCAAGGGGTGCACGCCCGACCTCATCGACGCCACGGTGCAGCGTGCGAGAACGCTCGGCTACCTCGACGACGCGCGGGTGGCCGTGCGCTTCGCCTCGGACGCGTTGAGCGACGGGTGGGTGGGCGAGGCGCTGTTCGCGAAGCTCGAGGCGAAGGGCCTCGAGCCGAAGGTGCTGGAAGGCGCGATCGACCAGGCCCGCCGCGCGCTGAACTTCGACGACGTCGGAGCGGCGCGCCGGTTGCTGGCGAAGAAGAGGGTCGATGGCGTGAAGGCGGCCCGGTTTCTGGCGAGCCGTGGTTATTCGCACGAGCTGATCGAGCGGCTCGTTGGCACCTTGGGGGCAGACGGGTAGGGTGCCCGCCCTCATGAAGCCGCGTTTCCTGATGTTCGCCTCGCTCGTCTGTGCGCTCGCCGGTTGTGCCTCGTTCGGCACCTTCGCAGGGCAAGACGGAGAAGTGCAGTACGCCGCCGATGCCGAGCAGAACATGGTCAAGGGCAACGAGGCGATGGACAACAAGAACTTCAACGAGGCCGCCGCCTACTTCGACTTCGTCAAGACGAAGTACCCCTACCTCGCGCTGGCCCCCATCGCCGAGCTGCGGCTGGGCGACGCCGACTTCGAGCGCGAGAAGTTCATCGAGGCGCGCGATCGCTACCAGAACTTCGTGCGCTTGCACCCCACGCACCCGAAGATCGACTACGCGGCCTTTCGCGCGGCGCTGACGCACTACCGCGAGATTCCCTCTGACTTCTTCCTGCTGCCCCCCGCGTCCGAGAAGGACCAGGTCGAGGTGCGCAACGCCCTCTCGGCGATGAGTGAGTTCCTTCGTGGCTACGCGGGCTCGGAGTTCACCCCCGAGGCGAAGAAGGTGCTCGACGAGGTGAAGCTGCGGCTCGCAGAGCACGAGCTCTACGTGGCTGACTTCTACGCGAACCCCATTCGGGCGCGGTGGCCCGCGGTGGTCGCGCGGCTCAACGGCGTGGCGAAGAACTACTCGGGTATCGGCCTCGACGAGCGGGTGGCGTTCGGCCTGTATGACGCGCACCTCAAGCTGAACGACGCGGCGTCGGCGCGCGCGGCGCTCGAGACCTACGCCAGGAAGTTCCCCAACGACGAGGGCGCGAAGAAGGCGCTGCGTCTGGCGGCCGAGCTGCAGGTGCCTGCCACGCCGGCCCCCACCCCCGACGCGGGGACGTGACCACGCCCCGATGAGCCGCGAGGGCAATCGGGTCATCGGCTTCATCGCGGCCGCCGTCGCCCTCGGGTTGATCGTCGCGGTGATGGTCGACTCGATCTTCCGCAAAGGTGGCGGGGCCGAAGGGGCGATCGTCACGCGGCTCAAGCTGCTCGAGGGTGATGGCCTCGAGGTCTCGATCGACGCGGGTCTGCTCGTCTCGAACAAGCTCAGCTACCAGCGCATCTCAGTCGCCCTCGATGCCGACGGGCAGGGCGCTGAGGTGACGAGCACGCTCGACTTCACAGGCACGCTGCAGCGCCCGCCTCCCTTACCCCCGACGAGCGTCTCGTCGCTGGGGCTCGAGCGCGCGCGCTACGTCAACGAAGCGGGTGGGTGGAAGGCGGTGCGCGGTGATGCGCCGCGGCTGCTGGCCATCGTGCACACCCTGGAAGGGCGTCGGCGTGCGCTCGAGCGAGGGGACGCCATGCTCGACGATGGGGGCATCGCCTTCCCTGAGCTGGTGCGCGATCGGTCCTACCGCAGCGACGCGTGGTTCATTCGCAGCGAGCGCGAAGAGGTGGAGGTGGCCGAAGACTTCACGCTCCTCGGTACGGCGCTCGATCGGCCGGTGAACGAGCGCTCAACGAAGCGGCTCACGCTGCAGGAAGCCGACGGTGGCTTGTTTAGCTTTCCCGGTGGGATCTTGTAGGGTACGCCCCTTCACCGCCCGCGACGGCAAGGGGATGAATCGGATGGATGAAGGCCTCAAGCAACTGCTCACCCTGGGTCGCGGCTACTTCGAGAAGAAGCAGTTCCAGGAGGCCGAGGCCTACCTGACGCAGGTGGTCGAACAGAACCAATCGTTCGCTGACGTCTACAACATGCTGGGCGTCATCTATCACGACCAGGGGCAGTTCGCCCGGGCGCAGCGGGCCTTCGAAGCCGCGATGCGCATCAACCCCGCGTACACCGACGCCGCGCTCAACCTCGCGATCATCTACAACGACATGGGGAAGTACCGCGAAGCCAAGGAAGTCTACGCGGCGGCGCTCTCCCGGCAGTTCAGCAACCCGCAGCGCATGGACCCCTTCGTGAAGGGGAAGATCGCCAACATGTATGCCGACATCGGCAACGTGTACGCCTCGAGCGGCATGCTGCAGGAAGCGGTCGTCGAGTACCGCCGCGCGCTCGAGCTGGGGCCCACCTTCGTCGACATTCGCCTGAAGCTCGCCAACGCGCTGCGTGATCTGGGAGACCATTCCGGGGCGCTCACCGAGTTCGAGGGCATCTTGAAGCAGAACCCGAACTACCTCCCCGGGCGCGTGCACCACGGTGTGACGCTCTACGCGGCGGGGCGGCGGGCCGACGCGATCGCGGTGTGGGAAGACGTGCTGGGGCGCAACCCCGGCAACAAGAGCGCTGAGATGTACCTCACGCTCGTGAAGGACATGCCGACGAATCCTTCGGCGCCCACGACGAAAGAGGCTGCAAAGGGTGGGTCGGTTGAGTGATGCTTCAAGTCCAGCGAGCCGCTGCGCCGCAGGGAGTGTTGAACGTGTCTGACGGGTATGCCCTCAAGTTCATCTCAGGGAAGTATCAGGGGGGCGAGTTCCCTCTGAAGGGCGACAAGCAGCTCATCATCGGGCGTTCGAGTGAGCTCGACATCGTGCTCGTCGAAGACATGGTCTCGCGCAAGCACGCGAAGATCACGCTCACCGGCAGCAAGATCACCATCGAGGATCTCGGCTCGACCAACGGCACCTTCGTCAACGGCGAGAAGGTGAAGTCGAGCCGCCTGAAGGAAGGCGATCGCATTCTGGTCGGCACCTCCATCCTCAAGCTGGTGAAGGCCGGCGCCAACGCGCCCGAGCTGTCCGATGCTCAGGTGAAGCAGAACCTCGAGCAGGTCGCCGCAGTGCAGAGCCAGCGGCAGACCAAGACGGCGATGACCGGCAAGCTCGAAGAGGTGCCGCTGCCCGACTTGCTGCAGCTCTTCCACACGTCGAAGAAGAACGGCGTGCTGGTGGTGACCGGCGATCAAGAGGCGAAGATCTACCTGCGTCAGGGCAAGGTCTATTACGCGGTCATCAACGACAACCACGACATCGGTCCGCAGAAGAGCTTCAACCGGATCATCACGTGGGAGCGCGGCGAGTTCGAGCTGCGGCCGCCCGACAACCAGGAGTTCATGACCGAGCTCGACGAGTCCACCGAGCACCTGCTCATGGACGCGTTGCGCCAGCTCGACGAGCTCCGTCGCGTGTCGGGCAGCCTGCCTCCGATGGATCAGACGTTGATGCTCGCGGTGCCGATGCAGCCTGCGCTGCGCGATCTGCAGCCCGACGAGCTCGACGTGCTCCAGCTGGTGATCAACTGGGGCACCCTGCAGGGCGTGTTCGACAACGCCCCGCAAGACGACGTGGTGATCGCCACCGCCGTCGCCAGCATGCTCGACCGCGGGTACCTGCGCGGCGCCTGAAATGCGCTGACAACGGAGCCGCGTGAGGTCGACCGCGGTTCCGTAGTAGCTCGCAGGACGTGAGACTGACCGAGCTGTCGAACTGTGCCGGGTGCGCGGCCAAGCTGCGCCCCGATCTGCTCTCTGAGCTGCTGGCGGGCCTGCCCAACGTGCGCACGAAAGACGCGCTGGTGGGCTTCGAGACCAGCGACGACGCGGCCGTCTACCGGCTCACGAAGGATCTCGCGGTGGTCGAGACGGTCGACTTCTTCCCCCCAGTGCTCGACGACCCGTTTGCGTTTGGCCAGATCGCGGCGGCCAACGCGATGAGCGACATCTGGGCGATGGGCGCGAAGGCGTTGTTCGCGCTCAACCTCGTCGCCTTCCCCAAAGAGCTCGACACGAAGATCCTCAAAGCGATCCTCGCGGGCGGCGCGACGAAGGCGAAGGAGGCCGGCATCCCCATTCTCGGGGGGCACTCGGTGCAATCACCCGAGCCCAAGTACGGCATGGCCGTCACGGGCGTGGTGCACCCGAAGAAGGTGCTGACCAACTCTGGCGGGCGCGCGGGCGATTTCCTGATTCTGACCAAGCCGCTGGGCACCGGCATCGCGACCACCGCGCTCAAGCGAGGGGTGGCCTCGAAAGACCTCATCAAGCGCGTGACCAGGCAGATGGCGACGCTCAACAAGGCGGCCGGCGAGGTGTTCGCGAGCGGGGCCTTCGCCGTCAACGCGCTCACCGACGTGACGGGCTTCGGGCTGTTGGGGCACGGGCTGGAGATCGCGCGCGGGGCGAAGAAGAAGCTGGTGCTCTCGCTCGAGCGCGTGCCGCTGTTGCCGGAGATCGCCGCGCTCGCCGAGCAGGGCGTGGTGCCGGGTGGCACGAAGACCAACCTCGCGCACGCCGAGAAGGGCACGCGCTTCCTCGAGGGTATGCCGGAAGCCGCGCGGTTCGTGCTCGCCGACGCACAGACCAACGGCGGGCTGCTGGCGTGTGTGCCCGAGAAGCAGGTGAAGAAGGCCATCGCCGCCCTCGAGAAGAAGGGGGTCGAGGGCTGGGTGATTGGGCAGCTCGTGCCCGGCAAGCCGGGGATCGAGGTCATCTGACGCGCTGGGGTATGCTCTTGCCCGTGCTGCGGCTGGTCGTCCTCGCGTGGTGTGTGGGCTCCGTGGGGGCGTTGGCCGGCGCGCCGATGGTCATCCTCGATCCCGGGCACGGCGGCATGCAGGAAGGCGCGTCGGGGCCTGGTGGGCTCATCGAGAAGTCGCTCGCGCTGACCATCGCGAAGAAGGTGAAGACTCAGCTCGAGAAGGATCTCAAGGCGCAGGTGGTGCTCACGCGCGATCGCGACGCGCTGGTGCACCTCTCGGAGCGGGTGACGCTGGCCAACAAGAAGAAGCCCGATCTCTTCATCAGCATTCACGCCAACTCGATGCCCACCGCCACGCAGCGACGGCTCAACCAGGGCATCGAGACCTATTTCCTGTCGGCGTCGGCCTCGGGTGAAGAAGCGAAGAAGGTCGCCGCGCGCGAGAACGCCGAGTCGGGTGGGCAACCGAAGGGCCAGGCGGGCGACACGTTGAGCTTCATCCTCGCCGACCTGCAGCGCACCGAGACGCACGTCGACTCGTCGCGGCTCGCGTACCTGGTGCACGAGGCGTTGATCGGCGAGACCCAGGCGCAGGATCGCGGCGTGCAGCAGGCGCCGTTCTTCGTGCTCATGGGGCTCGAGGCACCCGCCATTCTCGTGGAGGTCGGCTTCGTGTCGCACCCCGAGGAAGCGAAGCTGCTCAACGACGCCGAGTACCAGGGCAAGCTGGCGCGGGCGATCACCGTCGGCGTGCAGAAGTTCCTCGAACAGATCGAAGCGCGAGACGGGAAGAAGTGAAGTAAGCGCCTCGGACATGCGCTCCTTCAATCGCGGGTTTCTCGACAGCCGGCCGGTCATGCTCACGCCCGGCGTGAACAAGCACGCCGAGGGCTCGTGCCTCGTCGAGTTTGGCGACACGAAGGTGCACTGCACCGCCTCGTGGGAAGAGAAGGTGCCGCCTCACGTGAAGGAGAGCGGCGGCGGCTGGGTGACGGCGGAGTACGGAATGCTCCCCCGCTCGACGCACGAGCGGTCGCGCCGTGAGGCCTCGCAGGGCAAGCAGCAGGGCCGCACGCTCGAGATTCAGCGCCTCATCGGCCGCGCGCTGCGCTCGAGCATCGATCTGAAGGCGCTGGGGCCGCGCACGCTCACGCTCGACTGTGACGTGCTGCAGGCCGACGGGGGCACCCGCACCGCGAGCATCACCGGGGCCTACGTGGCGCTGGTGTTGGCGCTGCAGAAGCTCCAGACGAAGAAGGTGATCAGCAAGCTGCCCCCGCTGGTGCACGTGGCGGCGGTCTCGGTGGGCGTGGTGAAGGGCCAGATCTGTGTCGACCTCGACTACGTCGAAGACTCGTCGGGAGAGGTCGATCTCAACATCGTCGCGCTCGACGGCGGCAAGCTGGTCGAGGTGCAGGGCACGGCGGAGAACGGCTCGTTCGATCGCGCACAGCTCGATCAGATGCTCGACGCCGGTCTCGCCACCACGCAGAAGCTGATCGAGCTGCAGAAGAAGATCCTCGGCTGAACCATGCGCACCCTCGTCTTTGCATCGAGCAACGCCGGGAAGATCGCCGAGCTGCAGGCGCTGCTGGGCGAGGGCTGGGTGGTGAAGAGCGCGAAGGACTTCCCCTCGATCCCCGAGGTCGATGAAGACCGGAACACCTTCGAGGGCAACGCGGCCAAGAAGGCGCACACTTTCGCCCGGGCGACGGGGCAGTGGGCGCTGGCTGATGACTCCGGGCTCGAGGTCGACGCGCTCGATGGCCGGCCGGGCGTTTTCTCGGCCCGCTACGCGCCTACCGAGAAGGGGCGAATCGACAAGCTGCTCGGTGAGCTGTCCGCGGTACCCGACGCGCAGCGCACGGCGCGTTTTCGCTGCGTGCTCTGTCTCGCCTTCCCCGATGGTCGCGAACGCTTCACCAGTGGCACCTGCGAGGGCCGCATCGGTCACGCTGCCCGCGGCACGAATGGCTTCGGGTACGACCCCGTGTTCGAGCTGCCGGGCGGCAAGACCATGGCCGAGCTGACGCGCGACGAGAAGTCGGCGCTCTCGCACCGGGGCCACGCGTTTCGTCTGATGAAAGACGTCCTGGCGACGCTCTGAGCGTCAGCCGAAGAGTTCCTGCTGCTCGGGGGCAAGGCCCAGCACCTTGCGCACCGGCGCCCACGTCTTGCGGTGCGCGTCGATGACGCCGAGCTCCTTCATCGCCGCGATGTGTTCGGGCGTGGGGTAGCCCTTGTGCGACGCGAAGCCGTAGCCGGGGTGCTGCTGGTGCAGCTCGTTCATCACATGATCGCGTGACGTCTTGGCGAGGATGGCACCGGCCGCGATGGAGAGGCTCTGGGCGTCGCCCTTGATGATGCCGCGCTGGGGTTGCTCGATGCCGGGGATCTTCCGCGCGTCGACGAGCACGAAGTCGGGGCGCGTCTTCAGGCCCTCGACGGCGCGGCGCATCGCCAGCAAACCGGCGTTGTAGATGTTGATGGTGTCGATCTCTTCGACCGTGCACCACGCGATGGACCAGGCCACGGCGTCGCGCTTGATGGCCTCGGAGAGCTCGTCACGCACGGCCTCGTCGAGGATCTTCTTCGAGTCGTCGAGGCCTTTGAGCTTGTAGCCCTTCGGCAGAATTGCAGCGCCTGCGCAGACCGGCCCGGCGCATGGCCCCATGCCCGCCTCGTCGACGCCCGCGATGAGCGCGTGCCCCTGTTCCCACAGCTCGGTCTCGAACTTGAGCATGTGGCGCAGCCGCTGCCCTTCGGCGCGGTTGTCGGCCTGTCGCTTGCGCAGGGCCTCGGCGAGCTTCAGGGCGCCGTCACGGCCATCGGCCTCGAGCTTCGCGAGGAAGCCCGCAGGGAGGACTGCACCTTCGACGAGGTACTTCTGTCGCAGCTCGCTGAGCGACGGCAACCGCTTTGCCATCTCGAATCAGCGAACCTGGAGCGTGATCGACCGCGGCGACACCGCACTGCTGCACTCGGTGCCCACGAAGGTGAGCTCGCCCACGCCCGAGCGGAGATCGTTCACGTTGGCGATGAGGCGCACGATGCCGGGGCCCTTGTCTGCAACGAGCGCGATGCCCCGGCCGTCGGCGATGACGTTCTCGCTCTCACCCAGGCTGGTGTACTCGACCTCGACGACGGCCAGCGGTGAGGGGTCGCCAACGCGATCGAGCACCGTGACCGGCACCGTCAATTGAGCGGCCTGGCAATTGACGCGCGCACGGCCACCGTCAGGCAGGTACGGCTGGTACCCCGAGCAACCAACGACGACGAGGGACGCGACGAGCAGGCAGGCGAGGCGCATGAGGCTCAGGCACCTACACCTTCCAGCCCCCTGCGTTCAAGGCACCGTTTCGAGAGCAGGCGACTCGGAGAACGGCGTCTGGAGCCACGCCTGCCAGGACGCCTTCTGGGCCTCGGTGGGGCGCTCGACCCGCTGGAGGTACACGCCGTCAGCAGGCTTCGCCTCGAGCGTGACGGGCACCTCGATCAGCCGATCGCGGCGGAAGACGGTCACCTTCACCACCTCGCCCGGCTTCCGATCTTCGACGCGGTTGCTCAGCTGGGTGGCGTCGCACTTGAGGCCGTCGAGGGCGATCACCTCGTCGTCAGCGTAGAGCCCGGCGCTCTGGGCCGGCGAGCCCTCGAGCACGGTGGCGATGCCTGACGACTTGGGCACGATGCCCAGCCAGCCCTCGACCTTGTCGGACCGGGTTCGCGGCGGGGTTCCGCCCTTGTCGGTGGGCGACTCCCGGCGGCGGAACTTCGCCTCGAGGCCGACGTGGCTGAGCACCTCGAGATCGAGCTCCTCGGTGCCACGCAGCGCTCGATCGAAGAAGGCCTCGAGCGAGGTGCCGACGATCTCCGAGGCGGCGGCTTCGACGCCGTCTTCAGGCACACCCGTCTCGTTGCCGAAGCGCGACCACAACAGGCGCACCACGTCGTCGAGCGACTTCTGATCGGCAGTGTGGCGGCGAATGGTGAGGTCGAGCAGCAGACAGACCAGCTCGCCCTTCAAGTAGTAGCTGATGGCGGTGTTGGGGGTGTTCTCGTCGGGCCGGTAATGCTTCGTCCACGCGATGGTGGACGCATCGGCCAGCGGCAGCACCTTGCGACCCGGTGTCGTGTACAGCGCAGTCAACGATTCACCGAGGCGCGTGAGGTAACGAGAGCCGCTCATCAGCGCCGCGCGGCGGGTGAGGAGGTTGTCGTAGTAGCTGGTGCCGCCTTCGAAGTACCAGAGCAGCTGCGTGTAGTTTTCCTGCGCGTAGTCGAACGGCACGAGGCGCCGCGGCTTGACGCGCTTCACGTTCCACAGGTGGAAGTACTCGTGGGCGCAGAGCGTGAGGAAGTCTTCCCACCCCTTGGCGCTGGCGAAGCCGGTGCGCGGGTACAGCAGCGCGGTGGACGCTTTGTGCTCGAGCCCCCCGCGGCCCTTGTCGGTGCCATAGATGAAGAAGACGTAGCGCTTCACGGGCAGGCCGCCGAAGAGCGAGGCCTCGGTCTCGATGATGCGGGTGAGATCGGTGATCAGCTTGCGCTCGTCGAGCTGCGGCTCACCCCACAGCGCGATCTCGTGCGGCACGCCCGCCGCGGTGAAGGTGATCGGCGTGTGGGTGCCGATCTCGAACGGTGAGTCGACGAGCTCGTCGTAGTCGTGCGCCACGAAGGCGCCGTTCACCTGGTCGAGCGGCGTGGTGGTGCGCCAGGCCTGCGGGGCGTCGATGGTGACGTGACAGGGCAGGGCGCGCTGGTTCTCGGCGTAGAAGAAGAGCGTCGCGCCGTTGAAGTAGCCGTGCGTGCCGTCGAGGTGGCTGGTGCGCACCGTCAGCTCGTTCGCGTAGACCTTGTAGCGGCAGGTGACGCTCTGGCCCTTGCTCTCGAGGCGGAAGCTGCGCTTGTCGAGGCGCTCGAAGGGCACGCTGGCCGTGAATTCCTGCACGTGGCGGCTGTACTCGCGCACGAGGTAGCTGCCGGGCGTCCACACCGGGAGCGAGACGACGAGGTGCGGGTGGCCGCCGGGGAACGTGGCCTCGACCTCGAAGAGGTGCGAGTGCGGGCGGGGCATCGAGACGCGGTAACGAACGGGCTCCAACATGGGGCGGCGCTCTTACTACGTTCAGTCTCCGTGGGCGCGCAGCTCGGCGACGAGCTCGCGGTAGAACTTCTTCGAGTCGAAGATGCTCAGGTCGACCCCGTTGGCGTTGGGCATGCCCACCTCGTCGAGGTGATCGGCGGGGATGCAGCCCTGAAAGGTGCCCCACTTCGCGCTCTCGACGGTGACGAGCCCATCGCTCACGTTGGTGGGGAGGCCCCACTCGGTGGCGATCGCGACCCCGGAGAAGATCGGCAGCAGCACGTCGACCTTCCACGGCTCGTTGTCGTACGTGCCGTCGTCGCACACGCCGAAGCCAGCCCGCAGGTTGGAACGACCGGCCCACGACAGGTAGCGCACGCGCGGATCATCGAGGTAGCGCGGGTTGAACGTGCCCTGCAGGTAGCCCTCGCTGAGGCCTTCGAGCTGCGCACGGAGGTTGGTGTCCTGCTCGACGTCATAGAGGGTTCGCGACAGCAGCCCGGCGACGCCCTCGAGCACGTCACGTGACACGTTGTCAGGCAGGGTGTTCTCGACGTCAGCCGCGACGTTGGCGACCTTGGTCCCCCGGTGCGGCGTGCTGATCGTCACCAGGGTCTGCACGCGATCACCCCAGCCAAGGCCCTGCGCGCTGACGAGCAGCCGCGCGTCGAGGCCACCCTGGCTGTGCGCGACGAGGTTCACCTTCGCGGCGTTCGTGCGGTGCAGCAGGTCCTGCAGCTGGCGCTCCAGTTCCTTCGCGCGCATTTCGCTCGAATCGAACGGCGGCAGCACGACGCGGAAGACTTCTTCGCCACGATCGCTCAAGTCCTCAACGGTGTTGCCGAAGTAGTCCACCGAGACGCCCCCGACCTTGAGCGCATCGAAGCCGGCCATGCCGTGCACGAACACCACCGGGTACGGCGGCCCTCGTCGGGGCGCCCGCGGGACGAAGGGCGGCGCGGGCACGAAGGCTTCCATCGTCGCGGGCATCGGCTCCGTCGTGGGGGCGGAGACGGCGCGGTCGGCGCCACACGCCCAGAGCACCAACAAGAAGCTGTAACCCATCGGTCGCATCATTCGGCGCGCACCCTAGCCAGATTCGATTGGCCGTGACGAGGAGCGTCACCCCGGCGCGACACGTGATCGTTTCCCGGTCTGGATTGAGCTGCACGAGGCCTTCTTCGCTTGACGCCGCGCCAAGGCCGTTGGAGACCCAAACAATGCCACTGACTCGAGAAGGCAAGGAGCGCTCGTTCAAGGAGAACCTCACGCTGGCGGCGACGCTGCCCGCCGTGGCCGGCATGGTGAACGTCATCGGGTACGTGCACCTCGGCTACTTCACCAGCCACATGACGGGGCGCCTTGGTGGCTTCGGCGCCAACCTCGCGAAGGGCAAGTTCACCGAAGCGACCTACGTGATCGTGCTCGTCTTCGCGTTCATCATCGGCGCCATGCTCGCGTCGACGTTGATCGAGCTGGCCAAGGCCCGACACTGGCCCCGATTCCAGGTCCCGCTGTTGATCGAGGCCCTGCTGCTCTCGATCATCCTCGTCTTCGAGGTGCTGGAACCGGGGCCCGTCTCGGACATTCCCCCGTCGCACAAGTTCCTCTTCGCAGCCTCGCTGGCGATGAGCATGGGGCTGCAGAACGCGCTGGTCGCGAGACTCTCGGGGGCGGTGGTGCGCACCACCCACGTGACGGGCGTATCGACCGACCTCGGCATCGAGTTGGTGCGCGTCATTCGCTGGTACCTCGAGATCTCGAAAGACAAGTCGCTGGGCGAGCGAGCCCGCCACCTGGCTGAAGTGCGCAAAGACGCGCAGCTGTACCGCGTGAGGCTCTACTTCACGATCCTCTCCAGCTTTCTCACTGGCGCCATTGCGGGTGGCTTTCTCGCCACGCAGGTCGGCGTGCTCGGCATGATCGCCCCGGTGCTCGTGGTGGTCTCGCTCGTCATCTACGACCGCATCCTCGGCGTGTCAGAAGAGGATCTCGACGAGAACTACAACCCGAAGCTCGAGGCGAAAGAAGGGGCCGCAGCGCCTGCGGCCCCGGTGAGCGTCGACCCGAAGAGTTGAACGCAGCCCGATCAGGGCGCGTACAGCTGGGCCTTCTGAACCGACACGGTCACTGACGTCCCCGGCTGGAACTCGGGGCGCGGGGAGACGACGCGGAGCACGCCGTCGCCGAAGGTGAGCCGGTACTCGACGGTCGAGCCGAGAAAGAGCCGCGCTGCGATGGGCAGTGACGGGCCCACCGTGCTGCCGAGCTCGAACGATTCGGGGCGCACCGCAAGCGTGGCGGGGCCGTCGGGGCGGGTGAGCCCCTCGGGCAGCGCGAAGGTGTGGCCGTTGGAGACGAAGGTGCGGCCCGCGACGCGGCCCTGGAGCAGGTTCGCGCCGCCGACGAAGCTGGCGACGAAGGGGGTCTGGGGCGAGTGGTAGAGCGTTTCGGGAGCATCGAGCTGCTCGATGACGCCCTTGTTCATCACGGCGACGCGATCGGCGAGCGCGAGGGCTTCATGCTGATCGTGGGTCACGAAGATCATCGTCGTGCCGAGCCGGGCCCTCAGCGCCGCGATCTCGCCGCGCAGCTCTTCGCGCAGCGCCATGTCGAGGTTCGACAACGGCTCGTCGAGCAGGAGCACCTTCGGCTGCGCCACGAGCGCGCGGGCGATGGCGACGCGCTGCAATTGACCACCCGAGAGCTGCGAGGGCATGCGGTCGGCGAGTGAGCCCAGGCGCACCCAGTCGAGGGCCTGCCTCACCCGCGCCTCGAGCTCGGCGCCGGGCATGCGGCGCAACGTCAGCGGGTAGCCGACGTTCTCCTTCACCGAGCGGTGCGGCCACACCGCGTAGCTCTGAAACACCATGCCCAGCTCACGCTTCTCCGGGGGCACGCGGGTGCCATCGCCATCGACCAGCTGCGCACCGATGCTGATGTGGCCGGCGTCGACCGCTTCGAGTCCGGCGATCATGCGCAGGGTGGTGGTCTTGCCGCAGCCCGAGGGGCCGAGCAGCGCCAGGAACGCACCGCTCTGCAGCTCGAGCGAGATGCCCTTCACGACCTTCGTCGCGCCGTACGCCTTGTGAACCGACTCGAGGGTGACCGAGGCCATGTCAGCGCGCTGCTTTCGGTCGAGCGAGTGACTGCGCGAGCTGCAGCGCGATCACCAGCAGCACGAAGGCGCAGGCGATGACCGCGGCGGCGCCGGGATCGGCGTAGCTCTGCAGCTCGAAGAGCAGGGTGCCGAGCACGTCACGGCCCGTGGGCAGGAGCAGCACGCTCAAGGTGAGCTCCGTGACGCACGTGAGGAAGGTGACGACGAAGGCGGCGGTGAGCGGGCCGCGCAGCTGGGGGAGCGTGGCGTCGAGGAACGCGCGCGCCGGGTTCGCGCCCGACAGCCGCGCCGCCTCGGTCAGCGAGGGGTCGACCTGGGCGAGCCCATCTGCGGCGTTGCGCGCCCCGAAGGCGAGGTGCTTCACGGTGTACGCCACCAGCAACATCCACATCGAGTTGCCGATGGCGAGCACCAGGGCGATGCGATGGAAGAACACGAAGCGCACGTCGCGCGAGAAGGCGATCACCAGGGCGAGCGCGAGCACCGTGCCGGGGATGGCGTAGGGCGCGGCGGAGACGAGCTCGAGTGAACGGCGCCGGGTCGAGGCGACGGCGAGCCCGAGCACGGTGACGAGCGACGCAGCGGCGGCTGCGAGCATGAGGCTGCGGAGCGTGGCGTCGACGGTGCGCGGGTTGGTGAGCACGGCGCTCCAGTGCTTCATCGAGAGCCCGCTCAGTTGCCCCCAGACCGGCTGCACCGAGGTCAGCGCGACCGCCAGCAACGGCAACACCACCAGCCCGAGCCCCAGGGTGAAGGCGGTGAAGGTGAGGGGCCACTTCCACGAGCCGAGCTCCATCGGGCGCACTGAGACGCCTTTGCCGCTCGAGAGTCGAACCGCGCCCCGCTGCGAGAGCATTCGGCTCAGCACCAGCACGACGCCGGCGATCACCAGCAGTTCGAAGCTGAGCACCACCGCGCGTGAGAGGCCCGAGGCCCCCATCAGGATCTCCCCGTAGATGCGGGTGGTGAGTGTCG
>JBILUC010000051.1:0-53188 GCA_044371205.1 Archangium sp. | reverse complement strand
CGTCGCGCCGCTGGATTCCATCGAGTGTGAGCTGTCGATCGCGGAAGTCTTTCGCGATCCGCTCGAGAGTTGATCACTTCTTCCCGGCAACCTTCTTCTTCGGCGCCTGCGCGCGGTAGCTCTCGTCAATCCACGCCTTGAACAGCTCGAGGGTCGGCACCTCACCGGCCTTGAACTTCGCCGACACCCACCCGCTCTTGCCCAGGCCGTATGGCGTTGGCTCGCAGAACGGAAGCATCAGCGTCGCGCCGCTCGATGTCGGCAGCTTGCACGAGATGCCAAACGGCTCACCCTCGATGCTCAAGTTCACGAACGTCTTGTCGTTCACCGCCAGGTCGAGGTGACCGGGCCACGGTGAGCTGGTGTGCGCGCCGGGGAACGCGAGCCCGCAGGCCCGCAGCGCCTTCAACACCGCGTTCGCTTTGCGCACGGAGCCTCAGTCGTACGGCTGCGGCGTGATGCCCTGCTTGCGCAGCGCATCGAGGATCAGCACCGTCGCCTCGTTGTCTTCGTCGGCGTTCTCGTACTCGCGCTTGCCCATGCGAATCGCCTGCTCGAACTCGGCGCCGTGGGTCATCGTGGTCTCGAGGAAGAAGACGGTCTTCTCGCCGTTCTCGCCATCGCCCTTGCTGCCGCGCCAGCCGACGAAGGCGTGCCCGGGAATGAACACCACCACCGGCTTGAGCCCGATGGCCTCGAACAACGACGCGTAGAGCAGCGTGCCCTCGAGGCACTGCGCGTTGGTCGAGGTCAGCACTTCCGACGGCAGGCGCGTGCGCTGCCCGAAGCCCATGCCAGACATCACGTTGGGGTCCATCACGTACGAGACGCCCTTCGCCTTGAGCGCCTCGAAGAGCGCCTTCACCTGCGGCACGGTGGCCGACTGCTCGCCCGAGAAGGAAGCGCCGGGCGCCGACTTCTTGGCGTCGGTGAGGAACGCGTCGACCGCCTTCGCGTTGGGGGTCACCCACGCACCGACGTAGCTGAACTTCTTCACGCGCTTTTCCTTGTCGATGGCCGCGCTCATGGGGAGAAAGTCGCGCGGCTCGAGGGCGAGCTCGCGTGATTCCTGCAGCACGGTGACTTCCTTTCCATCGGTGCCGATGCTCGTCACCTTCAGCTCGAGCGAGCCCGTCTTGGTGGCCCGCACCGTGCTGGGGTCGAACGAGGGCAAGAGGGGGGGCGTGAGCTCGATGGCGGCTTCCTTGCCGGCGCGCAGCGGCACCGTCTTGGTCGCCGTGCTGGTGACGCCCGCCACCGAGGCCTCGACGCGCACCTGGCGGTCCTCGCCGATGTTGGTGAGCACCACCTTCACGGGGGGCGGCAGCGCGTCGACCTTGCCAGTCAGGTGGTACACGCCGAGCGCGAGGTGGCTCGTGAACTCGGGCTCCACGACGAGCAGGTACGTCTTCGCGGCGACGAGCGAGTCCTCGAGGGCCTTGGTGGCCGACGGGTCCATGTCTTCGTTGAGCGAGACGAGGAGCGTGTTGAGCTCGAGCATCGTGAAGTCGCCTTTGTGCAGGGCGACGCGCGCCTGGTACTTGCTCGCGCGCGAGACGATGGCGTCCTTCTCCTTCGGGTCTTTCTTCTTCTCTGCGAGCGTCATCGCCTGCGAGGCGTACTGGTCACACGCCGTCCAATCGCGCTGACGACACTTCAGCTTTGCGGCGCTGAGCACGAGATCCGCGTCGGTGGGGAACTCGGCGAGCGCCTGAGGCAGAAGCTCGTCGACTTCCTTGAGGAGGTTGAGGCCGATGAGCGCGCGCACCGCGAACTCGGGGTGCGAGTCCTTCGGAGCGGCCTTGTGAATCAACTGCGCGATGTCGAGCAGGAGGACGAAGAACTTCTCCTTCTCGGCGCAGCGGGCCATCGTCACGTACGCCGGAAGGTCCTTCTTGACCTCGGCGGGCGTGGGGTCGGCCTGCGTGAGGTCGAAGCGCGTGTCAGGCGTGATGAGCTTCGAGCAGTCGGCGCCCGGCTTTGCGGCCTTGAGGCGTTTGAGCCATTCGGCCTTCGACTCGTCGATCAGCTCGTCGAGCGGTTCGGCTTCGGCCTTCTTCTTCGAGGGGCCCGCCAAAGCGAGCGCAGGAACGAGCAGGAGCAGGAGCAGCGTGCGCATGAACCGGGAGCCTTCCTCAAGCGGACCTCGCACACCCATGAAAAAAAGCGCGCGCCCCCCATGTGGGAGACGCGCGCCGGTTGACCTCGACTGCTTCAGTCCATACCGATGCGCGAGCGGAACTGCTGGTCGTTCGGCGCGTCGACCTGGAAGTGCGCCATCAGGCCGCCGAGCGCGTGAACGCCCGAGCCCCACGCGATGTCGATCTTCACCTTGCCGGTCTTGTCTGCGACCAGGGCGAAGTTGTTGTTGATGGCCTCGCGAATGGCGGCCTTGTCACCGCCCCTCGAGAAGGACTCGCCGCCGACGCCGTCGGGGCCCTGCATCTTCTGGAGCTTCTTCGCGACGTCGTTCACCAGCGAGTTCATCTGCTGCTGGCTGATGAGATCTTCGAGCTTCACCTGCTTGCCGGTGCTGGCGTCGAAGGTGGCCGTGCGCGTCGCGTGGTTGGGGTACGCGCCGCCCATGTAGTCGTTCGTGTTCTCCTGCAGGCTCATCATCTTGCCCGCCGTGCCGACGGACGAGAGGTTGCGACCGTAGCTCCAGTCGAGCATCTGGTAGTCGTTGGGGGCGTCTTTCTTGGCGCTGGCGACTTCGCTCTTCCAGTCGGCGGAGAAGTTCTGGCTCTGCTCCTTCCAGATGGAGACCTTCTTGCCGCCCGGGCCCGTCAGCGTGAGGTTCGACACGTCGGATTCCCAGGCCGCGGGCTTGCCGTGCACGGTGTCTTTCAGGCGCTCGGTGCTGGTCTTGAGGTCGGCCTTGAAGCCCTTCGGGGCCTGAATGGTCGGCAAGGTGGTGGGGCCGTCGTCGATGGTGGCGAGGGTGATTTTGAGCTGCGAGCTCTTCGCGGCGCCAGAACCCCAGCTCACCTGCGCGGTGGGGGCCCCATTGTCAGCCGCCTTCGGCTTCGGGGCCGACCGGGTCTGGGTCTGGGGGCGAACCTGCGAGGGGGCGACTTTCCCGATGGGCATGGGGTTCCTGAGTGAGAGGGAAGAGCTATCAAAACCGGATCGATCAACGGGTGTCGAGCACGTAGCGCGCGCGAACGTGGCCGCCCTGGCGAGTGAGGCGAATCTCCGCGCCCATGGGCCCCTGGAGCACCACTTCTTCCTTCGGCTCGGGGACGCTGCCGTCGAGCCAGTCTGCCGCCGGGCTGAGCAGCTTCCACTGGGCGTTGGCCTGCAGCAAGTGCGCGGCCTGACGAACGAGCTCACGTGAGCGCTCGGGCGAAGAGACGTAGTGCACATCGAAGGTGAAGCGCTCGGCACCCGCAGGGAGGGTTCGCGGGAGGTACTGACCCAGCTCCATCGAGCTCAAGCCCGTCGGCGTGACGTAGAGCTGCGCGAGGTGGTCGGTGTCGTAGGTGACGAGCAGCGCGAGTTGATCAGGCGCCGGTTGGCTCAGGTGAAAAGTGCTGAAGACCCAGCCCCCGTCTTCTGCCGGCTCATAACGGAGCGTCTTGAGCGCTTCATCGCGCTGGGCGTCGGTCAGCCCGGGGATGGTGCGAGTCAACGTCGCGGTCGCGTCGAGCAGCGCGGTGCCGCGGTACTCCGGGTAGATGTAGATGATGGCGGTTCGGAGGTCGGCCGAGTTCTTCGGCGGCGCCAGCTTCTGCGACGTGGGTGCGCCGGCGTCGACGAGCTTCGGGGCACCACACTTCGCGCACCCGGAGAGGGCGAGCACTGCACTGAAGAGCCACCAACGCCCCGCCCCCAGGAGGGGTGAGCGTTTCCCCGAGCGCGTTGACGCACTCACGCGCGCTTGACCGCCTCACGCCACTTGCCGAGGTGTTGTGCGCGCTCGCCTTCACTCATCTTCGGCTTGAAGACCTTGTCGGCCTTCCACGCGCGGCGAATGTCGTCGGCGCTCTTCCAGAACCCGACGCCCAACCCGCCGAGGAACGCGGCGCCGAGGCTGGTGGTCTCGACGTTCTTCGGCCGCACCACGTTGGTCGCCAGGATGTCGGACTGGAACTGCATCAGCAGGTCGTTCTTCACCGCGCCGCCGTCGACCTTGAACGCGGGAATCACCTTGCCCGAGTCGAGCCGCATCGCTTCGGCGAGGTCTTGAATCTGCAGCGCGATCCCCTCGAGCACCGCCCGCGCGAGGTGGCCGCGCGTGGTGCCGCGATCGATGCCGGCGAACAACCCGCGCGCATCAGGCCTCCAGTGCGGCGCGCCCAGGCCCGCGAGCGCCGGTACGAACACCACCGCACCCGACGACTTCACGGTCTTCGCCAGCACCTCGACGTCGGCGCTCTTCTTGATGAGCCCCAGCCCGTCGCGCAGCCACTGCACCGCCGCGCCCGCGATGAAGCTCGAGCCCTCGAGCGCATAGGTCGTCTTGCCGTCGAGCTTCCACCCCACCGTCGTGAGCAGCCCGGCCTTCGACGCCACGGGCTTGTCGCCCACGTTCATGAGCAGGAAGGCACCGGTGCCATACGTACACTTCGACTCACCCGGCTCGAAGCACGCCTGCCCGAAGAGCGCCGCCTGCTGGTCGCCCGCCATGCCCGACACGGGGATGCCGTCGGGCAGCGACTTCATGCCGCGCGTCATGCCGTACACCTCGGCGCTGCCGGCGATCCGCGGGAGCACCGACCTGGGCACGTCGAGCAGCGTCAGCAGCTCGTCGTCCCACTGCAGCGACTCGAGGCCCATCAACAGCGTGCGGCTCGCGTTCGACACGTCGGTCACGTGCGAGGCGCCGTTGGTCATTTTGAACACCAACCACGTGTCGATGGTGCCGAAGCACAGCTCGCCCGCAGCCGCCTTCGCGCGCGCGCCGTCGACTTCGTCGAGCAGCCACTTCACCTTGGTGCCCGAGAAGTACGGGTCGAGCACGAGCCCGGTCTTCGCCTTCACCTTCGCCTCGTGGCCGAGCGCCTTCAGCTCGGCGCAGTACAGGCTCGTGCGGCGGTCCTGCCAGACGATGGCCTTGTGCAGCGGCTTGCCCGTGCCGCGCGCCCAGAGCCCCGTCGTCTCGCGCTGGTTGGTGATGCCAATGCACGCCAGGTCGCTGCCTTTGATGCCAGCGTTCCTGAGCGCCTTCGCGATGCACCACTCGGTGCCCGCCCAGATCTCATTCAGGTCGTGCTCGACCCAACCGGCCTTCGGGAAGAACTGAGTGAACTCTCTCTGGCCGACGCCGCAGACCTTGAGCTTCGCGTCGAGCACCGTCGCCCGACAGCTCGTGGTGCCCTGGTCCACCGACAACACATATCGACGCTGCGCCATGCGCTCCTCCCGATGAAGAAAGTGCGCGGACCCTACCGCACCCCGACTTCAACCCCAGCGGTCGTTGGGCCAGCGACGAGACCGTGCTAGCCATCGCCGCATGACGAACGCGCGCCTCGTGTGGTCATCGGTGAGCTTGTTGATGCTGTGTGCCTGCCCGACGCCTCCTGGAAGTGACGGCGGCACCGGTGGCGGTGGCGGAACCGTCGACGCTGGGGTCGTCAACCCGTTGCCCGAGGTCTTCGAGAGCGCGTACGGCCGCGCGGTCGCCGTGCGCGGCGGCAAGGTCTACGTCGCCGGCAACGGCATTCGCAGCGACGCGGGCTCGAACAACGACTTCTTCGTGGCGCGCTTCAACCTCGACCTCACGCGCGACACCACCTTCGGCGTCGACGGCGTCGCGCTCGCGGTGTTCGACGGCGGCGCCACCCCGGTGGTGCCGCTCAACAACGACTTTCCAGTCGCCCTCACCTTCGATGGCGACAAGCCACTGCTGGCGGGCGGCGTGCGCGGCTTCACGCTGGGCAGCGGTGACCTCGGCCTCGCGCGCTTCACCGCAGACGGCCAGCCCGACCCGAGCTTTGGCACCGGGGGTCTCCGGGCCGATTCGTTTGGGCGCGCCTCGCTCCTCACCCACGTCATCGCGCCGGGAGACGGCGGCATCGTCGTCGCGGGCACGGTCGCCAACGGCTCGCGCAACGACGACCTCATCGTGCTCCGCTACACCTCGGCGGGCGCGGTCGACACCAGCTTCACGGCGGCGGCGATGGGCTCTGGCGGGGTGTTCGATTGCGGCTTCAACAACTCGGAAGAGGCGCGCGGCCTCGTGCTGCAGGGCGACAAGGTGGTGCTCGGCGGCGGCGGTGGCTTCTGCATGGCGCGCGTGCAGGCGACCGGGCCGCTCGACTTCAGCTTTGGGCCCAACGGCACCGGGCTCCTCACCAACGGAGACGGCTTTCTCCAGAAGTTCGTGCAGCGCACCGACGGCACGTTGTGGGGCGTGGGCAACATCGAGTTGAACCGCGACGGCGGGCCCGGCACGGAAGCGAACTTCCTCAAGCAGGTGCTCGTCTCGAGCGAAGGCATCGCCGTTCCCGCGTTCGGCACCAGCGGCCGCCGCGTCGACCTCGTGCCCGAGTGGGGCGCGCTGCGAGGCGCGGCGCTGCAGAGCGACGGCAAGCTGCTCATCTACTTCGCGTACATCGCGCAGGGTCGGCTCTTGCGGCTCAACGTCGATGGCTCGCTCGACACCACGTTCGGCATGAACGGCATGATGGCGCTCGACATCGTGATGCCGCTCTTAGAAGGTGGCACCGGCAAGGGCAACCACCTCGCCATCGAGGGCAACACCGCGTGGATTGTGGACATTCGGGTCGTGCAGCTCACCCCCTCGAGGACGCAGCAACAGCTCGCGCTGGTGAAGGTCTCGCTCTGACGAGAGCGGTCGCAGCGCTCCTGCTCCTGGCGTGCGCCTGCGCGGGCACACCGATGACCTCGCCCGACGCAGGCACGCTGGCGCTCGACGGAGGCGGCACCCGCGATGGAGGAGGCCTCTCCGACAGCGGCACCCGCTTCACCGACGCCGGCCCCGCAGAGCCCACCTTCTCGAGCGGCGTGCTCTTTCGCGACGACTTCAACGGCTACGCGAACGACGTCGCGTTGCGCGCCTCGTACCCTGAGATTCGTGAGCAGGGCGGTGGCATCGCCCTCGACCGCACGGTGACCGATGGGGGTGCGCTGCGGCTCGCGTACACGAGCGGCGGCAGCTGCGACGCGACCGACGTGCACGTCGGCAAGCTTCTCTCGGGCAACGTGCCGACGGTGCTGGTGGCGTGGAAGTTCCTCGTGCCTTCAGGCTTCGCGGCGTGCGGCGATGCGGGCGTCGAGGACTTCACGCTCACCCGCTCGACCACCCGCACCACCTTCGAGCGGCTAGACGGCAAGTGGCTGTTGCGTGCGGGCGCGCAGGTGTTCGAGCAACACCTGAACCTCGCGACGGCCGCGCCTGACGTGCTGCCTCGCGACGCGTGGCACCGCGTGACGTTGTTCCTCACGCGGCAGAGCACACCGGGTACCGCCGATGGCGAAGCGCGGGTGTGGGTCGATGGGGTGCTGGTCATCGACCGCGTCGGCGCCACGGGCACCGCGCCGTTCTCGTTAGCGACCTGGCCTGGCGCCCTCTCCAATGGCCGAGTGCAGTCGCGGTGGGTCGATGACATCGCCATTTCCACGCCCTGAGCCAAAGCGCAGCGCGCCCCATCGGCCGTCGGTCACCGACGAGCTGACCTCGAAGACGCACGAGTCGTCGCCGTGGCGAACGCACTGGAGCTGAGTCACCGTGCCACGCACGAACACGGCGCCGAGCGCGGCGTGCACGATGCCTTCGGCGAGCGCGCAGTGGTGGGGCCCGGTGTTTTCGAGAGTGGCGAACCCGGGCTCGAGCGACAGCACCGACCAGCCCCCGATGTCTTCGCCGCGATTGGCGCGGCGGTAGAGCGCATCAAACCCGGTGAGGATCTGCTCGACCGACGCGAGCGTCTTCTTCACGTACGCCTCGTGGGAAGACTCGAAGAGCTTCTTGCCCAGCTGCCGCAGGCCCTCGAGCCCGACGCTCACCTCGAGCGTGTAAAGCAGCTCGAACATCAACGAAATCGGGTACCAGCCGTCGGGGCGCACCTCGCGCAGCCGGCGGTGCAGCGACGCGCCCAGGGTCTGCTGCGGCATGTTCAGAATGCCGAGCACCGCGAGCAGATCAGACCCGATGGTCTCGTGACCTCGCCCGACATAGCCCTTCGGCCAACGCACGCTGGTGTTCATGAGTCCCCCCGGACGAGGGGAGCGTAGCCAGAGCGCGCGGCCGGAAGGAAGTCACCGGATGAAGGTCAACAGTTGATCGACCTTCAACGGCACCGCCTGCTGGCCCGACTGCACCTGGGCGTTGAACGTGACCTGCGCGTTGCCGCCGCGCACGGCGTTGACGACCGCTCCAGCCGCCGAGAGGAAGTTGATGGTGATGGGCAGCGCGGCCTGGTGTGCGCCCTTGCCCTGCATGTCGCCGAGGTTGCCAGTCGAGATGGTGCCCACGCTGCTCCCCGCAATGGCGAGGGTGCCCGTCACGCCGCCGATGGGCAGCGCGTAGGTGTTGCGGTTGGTGACCGTCATCGGGAACTCGATGGTGGCGCCGCTCAAGCTGATGCCCGTCACCTTCGGGTTGGCGAACACCACCTGCGGCACCCTGGGCACCTCGAACTGGTCTTCACGCATCAACGGCAGCTTCACCACGCCGATGGGCGTGTCGACGCCGACCGAGCCCTCGGCGCGCCACTTCGCGGTGTCCTTGTTCAAGAAGACCTCGACCACCTGCGCGACGTCGGTGAACTTGATGTTCGCGGGGAAGTGCAGCTGCGTGCTGCCGCGGGCGGGAATCGAGAGGCCCTTCTGCGGGTAGCCGGCGACGACCTGCTTGTCTTCGATGAAGAGCGCGTAGTCGATGCTGGCCAGCGAGATGCCGATGTCGTTGGGGTTGCCGAGTTCCCACACCGTGTCGAGCGTGAGCCCGCCCAGGGAGATGTCGGCGAGCGCCGCGTTCTTGAAGGTGAACGTGGGCTGGGTGAAGACGCCGGAGCTCTGGGCGAGCTTCAAGAACTCCGACAGGTACGCGCAACCGGGGAGAACGACGACGAGGGCGACGAGGGCGACGAGGGCGAGGGTTCGTTTCATGGCAAGCTGACCGGTCATGACGTGCAAGGGCCGCAACGATGCAACGGGATGCTGCCTCCCGCTCTTCAAATCGCAGCGGGGCTGAAATGGTGTGGTGGCGGTGCTCCTCGCGGTGGAGCGCCCACGCTCTGCGCCGACAGAGACACCTCGCGCGAGCCACTCGGAGGGCTCGCGCGCGGACTCGCGAGCAGCTCGGGGCGTTCAAGCGCATCTTCAACTCGTGCCCATCGGCCACAACCCGGAGGCGCTCGCCCGCGACCGGTGGCACGGCTCGCCGCAGAGTGCGCGCCCGCTTCGTCGGCGCAGATCAGCGCGTGTTGTTCGACCGGGTCTACGCGCTGTGAGCCGCGCTCAGGGCAGGAAGCCTTCAATCGACAGGTACCGCTCACCGGTGTCGTAGGCGACGGTGAGAATGCGCGCGCCCGCAGGCAGGTCAGGCAGCTTCTGCTTCACAGCCTGCAGCGACGCGCCCGACGAGACGCCGATGAAGAGCCCTTCTTCTTTCGCGGCCCGGCGCGCCATCTCGTAGGCGTCGAGGTGCTCGACCAGAATCACGCCGTCGAGCAATTCCTTCTTCAGGTTCTTCGGGATGAAGCCCGCGCCGATGCCCTGAATGGGGTGCGGGCTGGGCTGGCCACCCGAGATGACGGGCGACTTGGCGGGCTCGACGGCGAACACCTTCAGCTGCGGCCACTTCGGCTTGAGCACCTCGGCGAACGCGGTGATGTGCCCGCCCGTGCCCACGCCGGTGATGATGGCGTCGATGCCCTCGGGGAAGTCCCTCAAGATTTCCTGCGAGGTCGTCTTGCGGTGAATCTCGATGTTGGCCTCGTTCTCGAACTGTTGCGGCATCCACGAGCCGGGGGTCGAGGCGAGCAGCTCTTGCGCGCGGGCGATGGCGCCCTTCATGCCCTTCTCGCGAGGGGTCAACTCGAGCTTCGCTCCGTACGCGGCCATGATGCGCCGGCGCTCGAGCGACATCGACTCGGGCATCACCAGCATCAACGAGTAGCCCTTCACCGCCGCCACCATGGCGAGCCCGATGCCGGTGTTGCCGCTGGTCGGCTCGATGATGACCGAGTCTTTGGTGAGCAGCCCCTTCGCCTCGGCGTCTTCAATCATCGCCAGCGCGATGCGGTCTTTGATGCTCGCGCCCGGGTTCGCACGCTCGAGCTTCACCCAGACTTCATGGCTCGTACCGAAGAGGCGGTTCAGCTTCACGTGCGGCGTGTTGCCGATGGTCTCGAGGATGGTGTTGGCGCGCATGAGATGCCTTCCTTTGTATTGGATGGGCGTCCGTTTTAACGGATCGCGTCAGATAATCCAGTCGACGTTTTCGAACCGCGCCCCAAGCTGGCGGGGCTTCACTTCGCTCTTTCGCGTGACGATGGAATTGGCGGGCACGCTCTGGGTGACGAAGGCGTTGCCGGCGATGACGCTGTGCGCGCCGACGACGGTGGTGCCGCCGAGAATGGTGGCGCCGGCGTAGATGACGACCTCGTCTTCGATGGTCGGGTGGCGCTTGCGGTTGGCGAGCGCCTTCTCGACGGTGTGCGCGCCGAGCGTGACGCCCTGGTACAGCTTCACGCCGTCGCCGATGCGCGTGGTCTCGCCGATGACGATGCCGGTGCCGTGGTCGATGCAGAAGCGGCGACCGATGGTCGCGCCGGGGTGAATGTCGATGCCGGTCTTTTCATGCGCGTACTCGGTCATCAGGCGCGGCAGCAGCGGGAGCCCCAGCTCGAAGAGCAGGTGTGCCACGCGGTACACGGCGATGGCGAAGAAGCCCGGGTAGGTGAGCACCACCTCGTCGTAGCTCTTCGCGGCCGGGTCGCCGTCGAGAATGGCCCGCGCGTCGGCCTCGAGGGTGTCGTGCACTTCCGACAGCCGGTCGAGGAAGGGCTGCACCACGCTGGTGGCCGGGTTGGGGGTGATGGCGAGCTCGAGCTTCGAGAGCCGCGTCGACACCTCGGCCAGGTCGGCGAGCACGGCTTCGCGGCCCGACGAGACGCGGTTGGCGAAGTGGGGGAAGAGCACGCCGACCACGAAGGGCCCGAATTCCTGCGCCATGGGTCGCAGGTCGGGCGGCAAGCCGTGCGCGCTGCGCGAGGCGACGAGGCGGTCGATGAGCAGAGGAGGAAACGTCGGCATCGGTGAAGACCTCATCCCACCGCGATCGCGGCGCCACAAGAAGTTCAGCCCTGTGCGTAGACTGCCCGAACATGGCGCGCGACGGGGTGAAGGCGATGGTGTTGTCACTCGAGGGGCTGAGCGTGGGCGACGCCTTTGGCGAGCGCTTCTTTCAGCCGCCCGCCGTGCTCGACCGTGCGCTCGCCGACCGCTCGGTGCCCGGCACCGCCCCGTGGAGATGGACCGACGACACCGCGATGGCGCTGTCCATCGTCGAGGAACTCAAGGAGCGCGAGACCATCGACCAGGCGTCGCTTGCCCAGCGCTTCGCGCGGCGGCACCTCGCCGACCCGCAGCGGGGGTATGGCGGGGGCTCGCACGAGGTGCTGTCGGCCATCTCCGAGGGCATTCCCTGGCAGAAGGCGAGCAAGCGCCTCTACGAAGGCCAGGGCTCGAAGGGCAACGGCGCGGCGATGCGGGCGGCGCCCCTGGGGGCCTTCTTCACGCTCGAGCCCCTCTCCACCGTCGTGGAGCAGGCCCATCGCCAGGCGGCGGTCACGCACGCGCACCTCGATGCCCAGGCGGGCGCCGTCGCGGTCGCGGTCGCCGCATGGTGTTGCTCGCGCGCCCACAAGCCCGCCGCCATCTGGAAAGACGTGTTGTCGCGCACACCGCATGGCCCGACGCGAGATGGGCTCGAGCGCGCGTCGCGGCTGGGGTTCGACCTGCCCATCAGCGAAGCGGTGAAGGCGCTGGGCAGCGGCGCGAAGGTGCTCAGCGAAGACACGGTGCCGTTTGCGCTGTGGTGCGCGATTCGTCATCTGGGCGACTACACCGAGGCGATGTGGGCCACGGTGTCGGGGCTGGGTGACCGCGACACCACCTGCGCCATCGCCGGTGGCCTCGTCGCGCTCCGAGCGCGGGTGCCGCCCGAGTGGAAGAAGGCGCGCGAGCCGTTGCCGTGAGTGACGAAGGCCGCTCGCACCCCGCGGGCTGAGCTGCCTGGCATTTCGCCGTTCCCCCCGGTTCCAGTTGCTGGAGCCTCATGCGTCACCCGTTGATGCCTGGCGCGCGCGCCGTTCCACACCTGCCTTCTCGATGACCCGCGCCACGTCATCGGGTGTGCCCGCGAGCGCCTCGCCGCCAGCGCCGAGCCGGTGGAGCAACTGCAGACCCGCGGTGCGTTGCTCGTGCAGCGCGTGCTGGGCCCCTGAGCACGGGGTCGCGCACGCCGATGTGCTTGGTCGCAGGGCCCCATGGTGGGCCATACTCCTGACCTTCATGTCGACCGTTCTCCTCGCAGGCACTTCGCACCCGCAGCTGGCATCGTCGCTCTCGGCTGAGCTCGGGCTTCCGCTCTCGCCCTGCGCCATCACCCGTTTCCCCGACGGCGAGCTCGACATCAGCCTCGAGGCCGACGTGCGCGGCAAAGAGGTGTTCGTGGTGCAGTCGCTGCACGCGCCCGCGGGCGAGCACCTGCTCGAGCTCGCGCTCATCACCGATGCCTGTCAGCGCGCCGGCGCGACGAGCGTGACCGCGGTGATTCCCTACCTCGGGTACGCGCGGCACGACCGCCGTGTCTCGGGCCGCGAGCCGCTGGGTGCGCGCGTCGTCGCCGAGTTGCTCGCCGCCGGTCGGGTGGATCGCGTGGTGTGCCTCGACCTCCACAGCCGCGCGGTCGAGGGCTGCTTCCCACGGCCGGTGGAGCACGCCGACGCAGTGCCCCTGCTCATCGAGCACGTGCGCGAACGCATTCAGGCCCCGGCGGTCGTCGTGTCTCCCGACCTCGGTGCGGTGAAGCGCGCCGAGTCGTTTGCAAGGCCGCTGGGCCTGCCCGTGGCCGTGGTGCACAAACAGCGCCTCTCGGGCAGCGAAGTGAAGGCCGAGACGGTGGTGGGCGAGGTGGCGGGCAAACACGTCGTGGTGGTGGACGACATGATCTCCACCGGCGGCACGCTCGCCGCCGCAGTGCAGACCGTCATCGCGCACGGAGCGAAGTCACCGGTCACCGTCGTCGCCTCGCACGGGCTCTTCGTGGGCCCCGCACTCGAGCGCCTCGCCGCGTTGCCGTTGGCGCGCGTGGTGGTGACCGACTCGGTTCCCGCAGTCCCCGACGTCGGCTTTCCGCTCGAGCGCGTGGGCTCGGCGAAGGCCATCGCCGCAGTGATTCGGAGGCTCACGTGAACATCAAAGGCATCGAAGGCATGACCGTCGGTCAGGTGCAGGACGAAGTTCGGCGCGGCGCGAAGTTCGTCATCTTCGGTTACGCGATGTCGTTTCTGATCATCACGCTCAAGCGTTCGAGCGACGTGCACTTCATTCGCGCGGGTCAGGGCACGTTTGGCGCGTCGCTGCCGTACACGATGCTCTCGTTCTTCATCGGGTGGTGGGGCTTCCCCTGGGGGCTCATCTACACGCCGATGGCCATCATTCAGAACCTGAGCGGTGGCACCGACGTGACGGGCGCCATCATGGAGCAGTTCGGCCCGCCAGCGCCTGCACCGCAGGGCTTCCCAGAAGTGCAGGTGAAGTGAAGAATTCCTGTCGCGGGGTCGTTCGCGGTCCGTACGATTGACTATTTGCCGAGCGGTCGCGGCGCGTTCACTTCGAGCGCGGCAATCTTCTCGGCGTTCTTGTTGCCCGCCGCGTCGAACAGCTCGAACGTGAGCTTGTAGGCGCGGCCGTCATCGAAGCCGAAGCTGCCGCTGCACGCGTCGTGACCCAGCGTGAGGGTGTCACCGACCAGCGCCACCGGGTACTGCTGCCGCGCTGAACCGCCGCGCGCGCGCTGCACCGTCACCAGAAACCACGCCGGGCCCTGTTCTTCGACGATGGCGCGCAGCTTCAACTGCCGACGAATGCCCTGCCCCGTCTGCACATAGAACCCCTCGGAGCTCGCCGGCTTCTGCTTGTACACCGGCGCCTTCTTGTCGAGGCCCGGGCCCGCCAGCCAGCGAATGGTCTGGTCGCCCAGCGTGTCGTTGAGCACCTTGACGCCCGACATCTCGCGCGGCAGCGCGAGCGTGTATTCGACGTTGGGCTCGAGCGACTTGAGCGGCCGCAGGCGCAGCGCGACCCGCGACATCTGCGACACGAAGCCCTTCTCGGCCTTCAACGGAATGGGTTCTTTCCCGTCGGCCACCAGCGCGATGGTGTCGCTGGTCAACAGGTCCTGCACTCGGGTCTGCACCTCGCCCGTGCCCTCGATGATGAGCTGCACGTTGGTGGGCACCACCGCGCCAGGGGAAGGAAAGAGGAGAATGCCGTCTTTCTCGCAGCGCTCTTCGGCGCGGGCCGCTGCCGCCACCACCACACACACTGCGATGGCGAATCGCGCACGCATCAGTGAACCGGCGTGCCCGGGTCGGTGACCTCGATGGGGCCGAACTTCTGCTCGAACTTGGCCACGTTGTCCTGCATCGCCATCATCAAGCGCTTCATGTGCTTGGGGTTGGTGATGATGCGCGAGAGCACCTTCGCGCGAGGTTGCTGCGGCTGTACGTAGATGAAGTCGAGGGTGAACTCGGTCTCGGTGTGGTTCACGAGCGCCATGTTCACGTACTGGCCGTTGGCGATGGCGTCATCGAGCTGAATCTGAAGCTGCACCTCGGGGGGCTTCTGTTCGGACATGGGCGAATGCCTACTACACGCGACCCGTCTGAGCGGAATTCATCGCGCGCCCCCGAGCGCGGGGTAAGTTCCGCGGCTCCCCGATGCAGGCGCGGCGACTCGACGACACCCCTTTCGAACTGAAGACCGCGCCCTTCACGCTCGGGCCCCCGCTCGCCGAGGCCGACGTCGCGGTGCTCTTGCTGCACGGCTTCACCGGCAGCCCGTGGGAAGTGCGTCTGCTGGGTGAAGCGCTGGCCGAGCGAGGCGCACACGTGCGCGCCCCGCGCCTGCCTGGTCACGGCACCACGCCCGAGGCGATGTTGTGGGCCAACCACCACGACTGGCTCTTCGCGGCGCAGGAAAACCTCGAAGCGTTGCGTGGCGCCCGAAGGCTCGTCATCGCGGGGCTCTCGATGGGCGGGCTGCTGGCGATGATCCTCGCGGCACGGCGCATGGTGCGCGTCGACGGCCTGGTGCTGATGGCGCCCGTGCTCGGGTTTCACGCCCGCAACGCGCGCGCGCTGCGGCGGCTGCGCTTCCTCCCGCTCGAAGGGCTGCTCGACACCTGGGTGAAGAAGAAGGGCACCGACATCGAAGACGAGGAGATCCGCGCGCAGTCGCCGGTGCTGTGGCGCTACCCCCTCTCCCGCGCGTACGACCTGATGGAACTGCAGGACCTGGCCCGCGACGCCGAGCCGCGCATCACCTGCCCTTCGCTCGTGCTCGCCGCCAGGAACGATCACGTGGTCGACACACAGAAGGTCATTTCCCTGAGCCAACGGCTCCCCTTCTCGCGCCTGCTCGAGCTGCAGCGCGGCTTTCACATCATCCCCCGCGACACCGACCGGGCCATCGCGCTCTCGGCCATCGCGCAGTTCGTCGACGTGGTGGCGGGATGACCGTCTTCGCCGGCCGCTACACGCTCGAGCAGAAGCTGGCCAGCGGCGGCATGGCCGAGGTCTTCCTCGCGCGGCAGGCGGGCATCGAGGGCTTCGAGAAGCTGGTGGTGCTCAAACGAATTCTGCCGCACCAGTCGGACAACCCCGAGTTCGTGCGCATGTTCCTCGACGAGGCGCGCATCGCGGCCGACCTGAGCCACCCCAACGTGGTGAACATCTTCGACGCCGGGCAGGCCGACGGTCAGTACTTCATCACCATGGAATACCTGCGCGGCCGCGACGTCTCGGCGGTGTTCCACGAGACGTCGCGCCGCAAAGAGCCCTTCGCGCTCGGCGTCACCTTGCACCTGCTCATCGACGCCGCGAGAGGGCTGCACGCGGCGCACACCAAGACCGATCTGCAGGGCCGCGCGCTGCGCATCGTTCACCGCGACATCTCGCCGCCCAACCTCTTCGTCACCCGCGACGGCGTGACCAAGGTGCTCGACTTCGGCATCGCGCACGCCGCGATTCGCAGCACCTGGACCGAGGTCGGCGTGGTGAAGGGCAAGCTGGCCTACCTCTCACCCGAGCAGCTCGAGGCGCAGGAACTCGACGGCCGCGCCGACCAGTTCGCGCTGGGCATCGTCGCGTGGGAACTGCTCACCGGGCAGCGGCTCTTTCAGAAGCCGTCAGACGCCGAAGCGCTGCGGGCGATTCTCGAACACCGCATTCCCTCGCCGTCATCGCTCATCGAGTCGATTCCGCGCGGGGTCGAAGACGTGGTGCTGAAGATGCTCGCGGGCGACCGCGCCGACCGGTACCCCACGTGCGCCGCCGCCGCAGATGCGCTCGAGAGCTGGCTCGACGAGACGCGCACGCCGCACTCGTCGCACCGCGTGGCCCTGGCGCTCAAAGACCTCTTCCCCGACTCGGCGCCCACCGGCACCACCGGGCCCGCGCTGCAGCCGACGAAGGACACGGTGCTGCCGAAGAAGCTCGAGCACACCACGCGGCCGCAGCGTCGCCTGCGCCCGCCCCTGCCACGCGAAGGCGTGTTCCTCGCCGCGGTCAGCGAGTTTCTGCAGGAACACCCCGGCCGCACCAACCTGCTGCCGCCCTCGGGCCCCTTCGTGGGCCGAGAGGCCGAGCTGTCGACCATCGAGACCCTCTTCAAGCAAGCCGACACGCGCCTCGTCACGCTCGTGGGCTTTGGTGGTGTGGGCAAGACGCGGCTGGCCCGCGAGCTGGCGTGGCGCCTCAGGGAGCGCTTCAGCGCGCAGGGCGGCGCGTGGTTCGTCGACCTCGCCGCCGCGCGCAGCGCCGACGACGTGTGCAAGGCCGTCGCGCAGGCGCTCACCGTCGACGTGCCGCTCGACGGCAGCCACGACACCGTCACCCAGACCGGGCGCACGCTGCGCAGCCTCGGGCCGGCACTGCTGGTGCTCGACAACTTCGAGCAGGTGGTCGACGCGGCCGAGCGCACCCTGGCCCAGTGGCTCGAGTTCGCGCCCGACGTGCGCTTCCTCGTCACCAGCCGCGAGGCGACGCGGCTGCCGGGTGAGCACCTGCACCCGCTCGCGCCGTTGCCCACCGGCGGCGGCGTGGCATCGGAAGCGGTGCAGCTCTTCATCGCGCGCGCGCAGCTCGTCGGGGCGCAGCCCGCGGCCGAAGACCTGAGCACCATCGCCGCCATCTGCGAGCGGCTGGAAGGTCACGCGCTGGCCATCGAGCTGGCCGCCGCGCAGCTCGAGAACAACACCCCGCGCGCGCTGCTCGAGCGGTTGTCCGCCCGCTTCGAGGTGCTCAGGCTCGGCACCGGCACCGGCCGCCACGACACGCTGTGGAACGCCATCGATTGGAGCTGGCAGCTCCTCACGCCCGCCGAGCAGTCGGCGCTGGCGCAGCTGTCCATCTTCCGCGGTGGCTTCACTCCCGAGAGCGCAGTGGAGGTCATCGACCTGACCGCCTTCCCGCTCGCTCCGCTCCGGCTCGAGGTGGTGGCGGCCCTCTATCGCAAGTCGTTGCTCACGCACGGCGTAGCGCCCGAGCTGCCGCAGGAACTGCGCCTCGGCATGTTCGAGAGCGTGCACGAGTTTTCCAGCCAGCAGCTCGAGGCGATGCAGGGCACGGCGGCGGCGCGCTCGCGACACGCGCACCACATCCTCGAGGTGGGGGAAGCGGCGCTCGCCCGCCTTGGCACTGGCAGCGCCGAGGGCGGCATGGCCGAGCTCTTCGTCGAGCGGCAGAACGTCACCGAGGTCTTCGAGCGCGCGCTCAACACCCTGCCCCCGACCAAAGAGAGCGCCAGCAACGCCCTGCGCGCCCTGCACGTGATGGAGCCCATCATCGTGCGCACCAGCCCCTCTGCCTCGCACCTCGCCCTGCTCGACGACGCGCTGCGCGTGGGCCGCTCGGTGGGCGTCGACGCGATGCCGCTGGCCATCGGGCTGCGTCAGCGCGGCAACGCGTGGCGTGTGCGCGGTCGCCTCACCCAGGCGGTGGAAGAGCTCACCCAGGCTGCGGTGCTCGCGCGCACCACGGGCAACCGCTCGCTGCTCACGCGCGTGCTCACCGACCTCGCCGTGGCGCGCTTCGTCTCGGGTCACATCGACGTCTCGCTCGAGGGGCTCGAAGAAGCGCTCACCGTCGGTCGCGCGTGCGACGACAAGGCGGCGCTGGTCGAGACGCTCGCCTACGCCGCCATCGTGCGCGTCGCGCGGCACGAGCCCGCAGAGGCCATCGTGTTGTGCGACGAAGCGTTGCCGTTGGCGCGTGAGCAGGGCGACCGGCTCAACGAGGCCCGCCTGCTGGGCACGATGGGCAGCATCTTCCAGGACCAGGGCCGCACCGAGCTGGCGCACGCCTTCTTGCGTGACGCCGTGGCGCGGTGCCGTGCGATTCGCGAGGTGCGCCTCACCGGCTACTTCCTCGGCAAGCTCTCGCACCTGCAGCTCGAGCGCGGAGAGCTGTCGAAGGCGCACAACACGGTGCAGGAAGCCATCGGGCTGGTCAGCGATGTCGGTGACGTGCGGCACGAAGGGTTGTTTCTCTGTTACCTCGGCACCATCGAGGCGCTGCAGGGCAACTCCGACTCGGCGCGCTCGGCGGTCGGCTCGGCGAGGGTGCGCCTCGAGAGCGTGAAGGACCCGCTGCTGCTGACCGCGCTCGCGCTGCGGACCATGCAGCTCGAGCTCAAAGCTGCGAACGCGAGCCGGGTCGAAGCACAGGCGCTGCTCGACGACGTGCGCTCTGCGCGCGGCAACCGACGGGCGCGGGTCGACCAGAGTGAAGAGGTGCGGTTGGCGGCGCGCATGCTCGAGCGACTGTTGCGCGCGCCGTAGGTGGCTACAGTGGCGCTCGTGCGCGTTCTCCTGCTGGCGGTTCTGGTTTCGGTTCCTGCGTGGGCGCACATCAAGCTGCTGGTGCCCGACTCGTTTCAGCTGACGGACAACCTCGGCAACCCACAGAAGGTGGGCCCCTGCGGAGGCGCAGGTACGGCCAGCAACGCGGTGACGACGGTGGTGGCGGGCTCGCAGCTCACCGTGAGCTGGGACGAGACGATTCTGCACCCCGGCTACTTCCGCATCGGCATCGCGCGCACGGCCAATGAGTTCGTCACGCCGACGCCGGTGCTGAACCAGAACGGCGCGAACTGCGCGAGCTCACCGACGCAATCGAACCCCACGTACCCGATTCTGGTGGACGGGCTGTTTCAGCACTCGACCGCGATGCCCAACGGCATGTGGTCGACGCAGGTGACGGTGCCGATGATGAGCTGCGACAACTGCGTGCTGCAGTTGATGCAGTTCATGTCGTCGCATGCACCGCCCTGCTACTACTTCCAGTGCGCGACGCTGCGCATCGTGAAGCCCGATGCGGGCTCGCCGGTGGTCGACGCCGGCCCTCCGCCGGGTGATGCGGGGACGATTCCGGAAACAGATGCGGGGACGGCGAGCGACGCGGGGAACACGCCGCCAGCGACCGACGCGGGGACCGTCGCTGACGGTGGGCACGAGCACAACCACGATGAGCAACCGCCCGTGGGCTGCGGGTGCACGTCTTCGCCCTTCGCGATGCTGCTGGCGCCGATGCTGTGGTGGCTGCGCCGGCGCTCGCGGTAATCCACCGCAACGTTCAGCCCCCGAAGGCTGAAGCCGACGAAGCACGTCGACTCCGTGTACGCGTGGCCACGTCACCCTCGGCGGTTCGCATGGCAAACACGCGTCGCCTGGGGGAGCGCCCAGCGCCTGTCATGCAACCTGCGGCGTGCGACCGTGTTCGTTCATAGACTTGGGGCGTGACACGACTCGCGCTGACCTCCCGCTTCACTGCTTCGTTGCAAGGCGACCCGCTCGACAGCAACACCACCCGCCAGGTGCACGGCGCGTTGTGGTCGCGCGTGAAACCGACTCCCGTCTCTGCGCCTTCGCTCGTCGCGTGGAGCCGCGAGGTCGCTGACTCATTGAAGTTGAGCGAGCAGGACGTGCGCGACCTCGTGCCCGTGCTCGCCGGGAATCAGGTCGAAGGCACCACGCCGTGGGCGGCGAACTACGGCGGCCACCAGTTCGGCAACTGGGCGGGCCAACTCGGTGACGGGCGCGCCATCAACCTCGGCGAGCTGAACGGGCTCGAGCTGCAGTTGAAGGGCGCGGGGCCCACTCCGTATTCGCGTCGTGGTGACGGGCGCGCGGTGCTGCGCTCGTCGATTCGCGAGTTCCTCTGCAGCGAGGCGATGTTCCATCTCGGCGTGCCCACCACCCGCGCGTTGTCGCTCGTCGCGACGGGCGACCGCGTCATGCGCGACATGTTCTACGACGGCCGACCCGAGCTGGAGCCCGGCGCCATCGTGTGTCGCGTCGCCCCCAGCTTCTTGCGCTTCGGCAACTTCGAGCTGTGCGCTTCACGCGACGACGTGCCGCTGTTGCGCGCGCTCACCCAGCACACGCTCGACGCGCACTTCCCCGAGCTGAAAGACGCGCGCGCGTTGCTGACAGAGGTGTCGCGTCGCACCGCCACGTTGCTCGCACACTGGCAGTCGGTGGGCTTCGTGCACGGGGTGATGAACACCGACAACATGTCGATGCTCGGGCTCACCATCGACTACGGCCCCTACGGCTGGCTCGACGACTTCGACCCGGGCTGGACTCCCAACACCACCGACGCCGGGCAGCGCCGCTATCGCTACGGCAACCAACCCAACATCGGCCTGTGGAACGTCGAGCGGCTGGGCGTCGCGTTGTTGCCGCTCTTCGACGGCGACGAGCACGTCGTGCTCGAGGCGCTGCGCGAATACCAGCAGACCTACGAGCGTGAGGCCGGCCGGCGGTTCTCGGCGAAGTTCGGGCTCGCGGGCGCTTCAGACGACGTCGAGGTGGTGCAGCTCCTCATGAGCTGGATGGCGCAGGAGGAGCTCGACTTCACGAACTTCTTCCGCGCGCTCAGCTCGCTCGTCACCGAGCCGCGCCCCACGAGTTGGCCCTCGGTGCTCAACGAGTGCTTCTACGGCACGCCGCTGCCCGCGCACCTCGAGCAGGGGCTTGGGCTCCTGAAGCGCTGGTGGGACCGCGTCGTGGGCGACCGCGAGAGCGTCGCGCGCGCGATGAACCAGGTGAACCCGAAGTACGTGATGCGGAACTACCTCGCACAGCAGGTCATCGACTCGGCCCACGAGGGCCAGTTCGAGCCCGTGATGGAGCTGCTCGACGTCATGCGCCGCCCCTTCGACGAACAACCCGGTCGCGAGCGTTTTGCCCAACAACGCCCCGATTGGGCGCGCACCAAAGCGGGGTGCTCGGCGCTCTCGTGCAGCTCGTAACCACCTCGAGCAGAAGAAGGGCGCACTGCCGTTCGAAGGCGCGCTCACCGAGCTGGGCGTGGGCGCGGTGGAAAATGGGAAGGCCCGCCTGAACGACTCGGCTCCGCTGGCAGCGATGCGCAAGGCGATGATGCGGTGACTCGTCAGTGCGGTCGGGGAAGTACAGTCCACCGACCATGAGCTTCGAGACTCCGCTCGCGAAGGTGCGTCTGGCGTTGGCCGCTGCGCGGGAAGGTCTGGTCGCGCGCGACGTGCTGGTGGAGCTGGTGCTGCTGGCGGCCGTCGCTGAAGAGCACCTCCTCATCATCGGGCCGCCGGGTACCGCGAAGTCACTCGCCGCTCGCCGCGCCGCGCAGGTCTTTCAGGCGCGCTACTTCGAATACCTGCTCGGGCGCTTCACCGAGCCTTCGGAGATCTTCGGCCCCGTCGACTTGCGCAAGCTGCGCGAGGGCGTGGTCGAGACCGAGGTGAGCGGCATGTTGCCTGAGGCCGACATCGCGTTCCTCGATGAGGTGTTTCTCGGCTCGTCAGCGATCTTGAACACGCTGCTCGGGTTGTTGAACGAGCGAACGTTTCGGCGCGGGAAGTCGCAGCTCACCGTGCCGCTGCGCGTGTGCGTCGGCGCGTCGAATGCGCTACCGACCGATGAAGCGTTGGCGGCGTTTGCTGACCGGTTTCTCTTGCGCACCTTCGTCGAGCCTCTGCCCGATGCGCTGCTCGAAGATCTGCTGGGGGCGAGACCGACGCGGCCGGCGGCAGTGGCGACAATTGAGGATCTCGATGCGCTCGCGCGCGCGGCCGAGGCCGTCGACCTCACGGCCGTGCGCCCTCTGTATGCACAGTGCGTGCGCTTGCTGCGTCAGGCGGGCGTCGAGCTGACCGACCGGCGCCTGGTGCGCGTGCAGCGGCTCATCGCTGCGGCAGCGACGCTGGCGGGGCGGTCGATGGCTGAGCCCGAGGACCTGTGGCCGCTGGTGTTCGCCTTGCCGACCGCGGAGCAGCAGGCGCTGGTGCGAACGGTGCTCAAGCAGCAGCTCGATGCGTCGACCAATGACGTGACGCCTGGTGCAGCGCGCGAGGCCACACAGGGCCGGGCCGCGCGGGCGAAGTTGTTGGAGGAGCGCGCGGGCGTGTTGCTGACAGCCGAGCTGAGGGACGCGCAGTGGCGATTGAAGTTGGAAGGCGTGGCGCGCGACATCGACGCGGCGTTCTCGGCGGACGCGCTCCCTGAGGGGCTGAAGAGTCGCCGCGCGTTGATCGTCGAGGCCCTGGGCTGACGGGTTCACCCCTCTTTCCCGCCGGGGGAGAGGGAGAAGGATGTTCATGCAGGTGACGTGGACAGCGCGGTGGCCGGGGTTGAACCCCGAGTTCGTGCTCGCCACGGGGTCTGCGGCTCGCTCGCTCGCGATGAAGTTGCTGAACGACCCCGCGCGGCTTTCCACCTTGCGCGGCGTCGTCTCGGGAGACTCCCTCGCCCTCACCGGTGACGAGCTGCCGTGGGTCGATGGTGCTGAGTACTTCGGCCGCGAACGCGACACGCCGTGGTTGCTCGTGCCCACGACGCACGCGCCGTCCATTCCCGCTTCGTGGCTGGAGCACGCGTACCGCGCTCGAGTGCCCGAGGTGCGATGGCCGTGCCTGTTGCGGCGCGTCGGTGACGAGCTCTCGTTGTTGCCCGTGGGGAACGCCGCGGCGCTCGACCCGGTGCGCCTCGAAGCATGGTGCCGCCATGGGTGAGCTCGCGCCGTGGCCAAAGTCACTCGAAGCGTGGGAACCCGAGCTCAGCCTCTTCGTGCGCGAGCTCGTCGGCCAGCTCGCGCCGCTCACCGAGCGCATCGCCAACCTCCTCGGCCCGCTGCGCGTGCAGAACGAAGAGCGCTCCGAAGAGCCCAACGGCTATTCCGGCCTCAGCCAGCGCGGGCCCTACGAGCGGTTGCTCGCCTCGGAATGGGCGCTGCAGCTCGAGCAGCCCGACGAGTTCATCCGCCGGGCGAGTTCGGGAGAGCACCTCTTCGTCGAGCTCGAGCGCCGCGCGCCGAAGGTAGCGCTCGAGGCGTGGGTGCTGCTCGACAGTGGGCCGCTGCAGCTCGGCGCTCCACGCATCGCGCAGCTCGCCGCGCTGGCGGCCTTCGCTCGTCGCGCGCGCGAGGCGGGCGTGGCGTTGCGGTGGGCGCCGCTGTGGAACTTCGAGCTGCCGCCGCACGACGCGCTCACCCAGGCCTCGGTGCATGCGTGGCTTTCGTCGCGTACGCCACACGTCCCCACCGGGGGCATCGTCGCGCGCTGGGCCGAGCACTGGCTCGCCGGCCGCGCGCAGCGCGAGGTCTTCCTCGTGGGCTCTTCGGCCATCGTGCCCCTCGCCACGAGGCACGGCTGGGGCTCGCTCGTCATCGATGACACGGCGAGCGAGACCACCCGCACGCTCGAGCTGCGGCTCAACGCTCCGGGTAGGGCGCGCACCCGCACGCTGCAGCTCACGCTGCCCGACGAGCGCACGCAGGTTCGCCTGCTGAGAGACCCCTTCGGCTGGAACCAGCCTCGCCCCGCGGTGATGCCGCGTCGCAACGAAGGCCTCGCCATCGAGCTGGTGCCCACCACGCAGCTCGCGTTCTCGCACGACGGCCACCGCCTGCTCGCGCGCACCGAGTCCGGCTCGGTCGTCGCCATGCCCGTGCGCAACACCGCGCGGGCCGGGTACGGCTGGCCTCAGGTTGCTCAACTCCCGGAGGGCGCAGCGCTGGTCTCGGTCACCTGGAGTTCCCGGCGCGCGAAGGCCATCAGCTACGCGTGGAAGGACGACGCGATTCACACCGCCGATTGGGACGGCCACACCGGCGTGCGCCTGCCAGCTCGCAGCGGCGCGGCGCTCCCCAACCAACTGTGGCTCGCACCGTGGCCTCCGACGCTCGGGTGGGAGAGCGGCGGCGCGTGGGTCGACGCGAAGAACCAGCGACGCACCGAGGTGAGCCTGTTCGCGGTGCGCGCATTCAACGAGTTCATCGCCGGGCTCGGGCTCGGCCCGGAATCGCGCGTGCTGCAGGAAGGCCCGGTGCGGCAGCTCATCGTCACCGAGAACCCGCAGAGCGCCTTCGCCGGCTGGTCTCCTCGTCTGGGCGTGCTGGCGATGTGCACCTACACGGGCCGCGTGGAGCTCTCGTCGGGGCATCAGACGGTGCGCGTCAGAACGTTGCCAGCTGCGGTCTTCGAGGGCACCCGCCCCTTCGGCATCTGCGCGACGTTGTGGCCGGGCAACGAACACGACGGCGTCACCGTGCTCGCCGTCGGTCGCGATGACCGCACCCTGCGCTCGCTCGACACCGGCCAGACCGCGCCGCAGTGGGTGACCGAGGTACGCGCGCGCCACCCCATCGTCACCGCGACGCTCTCGAATCACGGCGAGTACGTCGCGTGGCGTGATGCGTCGGGCGAAATCGGCATCCACTCGCGCGTGCGCAAGGAAACGGTGCTGCGCGTGCACGTCTCGAATGCCGGCAAGGAGGTCGCGTGAGCCCGTGGTTCGGCTCAGTGCTCGCCGGCGGCTTCGTGTTCGACGAAGCGCTGCTCGGTCGCGCGCGCGTGGTGGAGCGGCTGCTCGCGGTGTGGACCGACGGTGCGCGCCTCGCGAAGAGAGGCTCGCGCTGGTACCTCGTCGGCGTCACGCCCCGTCGCGTCAACGCGGGCACCGCACCGGGGGCGCCGCTGGTCTGGGGAGAAGGTCGCTGGTTGAGCGCGCCCGTCACCGCTGCAGAGCTGGCGAACGCGACCGTCGACTCCATCGTCGAGCTGCGTGGCGGAGAGTTGCAAATCATCGCCTTCGCTGCGCTCGAGCCCGTTGACCCGGCGAGCCTCATCGAGGTCGGCACGCCGCGAGTCGAAATGAGCGAAACGCTCGAGCCACCGCCCCGTCGCGTGGTCTCGCCGGCAGCCCCTCAGGCCCAGACACTCGACGACATCTTCGCGCCGCTGGTGTCGGCGCTGCAGGAACGTGCTCGTCCTCCCGAGCCGCCCCCGGCACATCCGCAGCCCACGCTGGGCACGCGGCTCTCAGCGTGGTGGAGCCGCACGTTCTCTTCGAACACGAGCTCGCCCACTGCCGCAACGCCCGGTCTCTTCGCGCGGCTCTCGAACTGGTTCACTCGAGACGAGAGGGCGCTGCCACCCGGCCCTGCGGCGATTCTTCCAGTCGGGCCCGAGCGGCCTGCTTTGCCCGCTCGCATCGCCAGCGGCTCTGCGCCAGCGCGTGGCGGCTTCTTCGACTTCGTTTCGCGACTCTTCCGCCGAGACGAGGCGCCTCAGCAGCAGCGCGACGAGTACCTCGATGACCTGCGTCGCCGCTTCTCGATGGGCGACCTCGCCGAGGCACTGCGCCGCGCGATTCCGCTCAACCGGCAGTCGACGGGCGCGCCGCTGAGCGAAGGCATCTCTCCCTTTCGTCGCGACTCGCTCTCGCTGCTCACGCCCGACGCGACCCACCGCGCGACGCTCGGCATGCCCGGCGACCAGCTCGAGGCGATGCGCAAGCTGTACCGGGAAGCGGCAGACCAGCTCATCGCGCAGGGGCAAATCGAAGAGGCCGCGTTCGTGCTCGCCCGGCTCTTGAACGACGCCACCGCCGCCGTCGCGCTGCTCGAGAAGCACGGCAAGCTCGAGCTCGCGGCGCAGGTCGCCACGGCGCAGCACCTGCCGGAGGTCGAGCGCATTCGGCTCTGGCTGCTCGCCGGCCGAACCGACGAGGCCATTCGCATCGCCCGCGCGAGCGAGAGCTTCGAGAGCCTCGTCACTGCGCTCACCCCGCGCGCTCCCCACCTCGCCAGCCAGCTGCGCGTCATCTGGGGTGACTTTCTGGGCCAGCGGCAGCGCTTCACCGAGGCGCTGGTGGCGACGGCGCCACTCGTGGTGCCGCCTCAGGAGTGGGAGACGTGGCGGAACCAGGCGATTGCGACGGGCGGAGCCGCAGCCGTGACAGCCGTTGCTGCGGACGTGGGTCGTTTTCCCGAGCACGCCGAGGCCGCGCGACGGCAACTCGCTGAGGTGCTCGACGCCGAGCAGGCGCTCGCGCCGGTCGCCGCTCAAGCGCTGCGCACGTACGCCCCGAAGAGCGGAGGCAGCCTCCATCGCGACCTGTGGCGACGGCTGATGCGGGACGCCAGTGAAGGGCGCGTGGTGGAGCGCTCGCTCCTCGACCACGTGCTGCGCGCCTCAGGCGACGGCACGCTGCAGATCGACGCGGTGAACTCTGCCGCGCCTGGCCCACTCGCGACGCGGGAAGTGCTCGAGGTGCCCGCGCCGGCGGTGACGTCGCTGCCGGTGCTCGACGTGGCGCCATTGCCGAAGGGCCGTCGCGCGCTCGCCCTCGGTGCGGCGGGCCTCAAGGTCGTCTCGTCGAAGGGCGACACGCTGCGCCACCACCTCGTGAAGGCCGACGCGCTGGTGGTCGGGCCACTGGGCGCGACGGTGCTGGTGGTGTCGCTCGACGGCGCGCTCACCCGGGTGTGGCGGCTCGACCCGTTCACCTTCGCGCTCACCAGCTGGTTCCAGGGCACCCTGTCCGCCTTCTCGCGGCGCAGCGACGGGCTGTGCTGGGCGGTCGGCATGGAAGAGTCGCTCGTGCTGCTCGACCCGAGCACCGCGGGCCCCATGGAGTGGTGGCGCGTGCCCCGCTTCGCACCGCGGGTCATCGACGCCGTGGGGCCGCATGTCATCGCGCTCGGCAACGAGCTCGCGCTCAACGAGAGCCGCCGCATGGTCTTCGACGTCGGGGCACAGAGGCTCGAGCGGCGCCTCGACCCGGATGACGACGGGTTCTTCAGGGGGTCGCAGCTCCTCGCGTGGCACTTCAAGCTGCGCCCGGACGCGAGGGGCGAGCTGACGGTGCGCTCGCTCTCGAAGACCAACACCACCCTCAAGCCTTCCGTGGTGCTGCCGGCGGCGCGCTGGGAGACGCTCGCGCTCGACGCGGGCCTGGTGCTGTGGCGGCCGGTCGAGGCGGACACCGAGGTGCGCTTTCTGGGCTGGTCTGACGAAGAGCTGCGCGCGCGCAGTGAGCCGCGACTGCTCGCGCGACTGTGGAGCACTCGACACGTCACCGTTCGCGCGCTCGACGCCACCCGCCTCGCCTTGCTCGACGAGCACGGGCGCGTGACCGAGGTGAGCCTGTAATCAGGGCGTGGTCGTCAACACACCCGGCTGCGCAGTCTCGAACGAGAGGCCCGTATTTCGCCCCGTGCCGTTCAGGTCGCACAGCGTCCAGTTCACGCCGCCGCGGCTCGCGCGCGGTGTCGAGCGCGTCGTTCTTCGAGAGCATGGTGACGCGCCGCATGGGTCACGGCCTCGACGGAATCGGCTGAACCTGCGGGCGAGACCTTGCTAGGTGCCAACGGGTGGAACGGCTGACGCCCCAACTCCTGCTCGACTACCTCGTGGAGCTCGGCACCGCCTTGATGTCGGCCGGCTGCCCGACGCACCGCCTCGAGGAGCTGCTGGTGACGCTCGCCAGGCTCGAGGGCCACACCGCCGACGTGTTCGCGGTGCCCACGGGCTTGTTCATCGGCCTGCGCACGCCCGAAGGGCAGGCCTCGCTGACGACGATGGTGCGCGTACGAGAATGGTCGAACGACCTCGAGCGCATGTGGGCGCTCGACCAGGTGATGAACGAGGTCGTCAACCGCACCCTGAGCATCCCCGAGGCGCGGCAGCGCATTCGCGAGGTGTTGGCGCGACCGGCGCCATGGAGCGTGCCGCTCGAGCTGCTGGCCGCCGCAGCGTCGAGCGCAGGCGCGGCCATCAACTTCGGTGGCTCGCTGGCCGAAGCGCTGCTCGCCGGCCTCGGTGGGCTCGTGCTGCGCGCGTTGATGTTCTCACTGCGACAACAGCCCGGCGTGCGGGTGCTCGAGAACTTCATCGGCGGCTTCGTGGCGGCGATGTTCGGCTGGGTGTCGACGGTGCAGTGGCCAGGGCACAGCCGCGAAGTGCTGGTGCTGAGCGTCATCATCCCGCTGCTGCCGGGGCTCACGCTCACCACCGGGCTCGCTGAGCTCACGTACCGAAACCTCGTCGCCGGCACCGCGCGCATGATGCACGCCGCCGTCACCTTGCTTTCGCTTGTGTTCGGCATCGCGGTGGTGGTGGGGCTCGAGAACTCGGTGGGGGTGCACGCGAGCGGCCCCACCCTCGCGCGCGAGGCCGCCCCTTTCTGGCTGCAGGCCATCGCGCTGCTGTGCGCCGCGTTCGGCTTTGGCGTACTGCTCGGCCTGCCTCGCAAGAAGCTGGGCATCGCGCTGGCGTCGAGCACGCTGGTGTGGGTGGTGAGCGCGATGACGCGGCCGCTGTCGGGCCCGCACGCGGCCTTCTTGAACGCGCTGGTGCTCGCGGTGGGTGCCAACGCGTGGGCGCGCGCGACGTTCAAGCCGGCCCAGGTGTTTCAAATGCCCGGCATGTTGTTGCTGGTGCCCGGCGCGCTGAGCTTCCGCTCGTTCGAGACGATGCTCTCGGGCAACGCGGTGGTGGGGTTGAACGGGCTGGCCGATGTGGTGCTCATCGCCGGTGCGCTCGTGATGGGGTTGCTCGTCGCGAACGTGGCGTTGCCGGCGAACAAGGTGCTGTAAGCCGCACGGGGAGACGCCGCCTCGATTCAGGGCCCCGGGCGCAGTAGAAGTGCTGCCAGCCCTCGTTTCCCCGGAGATGCCCATGCAGAAGCCCACGAACCCGCCCGCGTTTGGCGCGAAGAGCTACGCCTTCACCGAGTACGTCAACATCAAGAATTGGATTGGCGGGAAGTGGCACGAGGGCTCGACCGGCCACTGGCTCGACATCGAGAACCCGCGCCACGGCAAGACCATCGGCAAGATGACGCTCTCGGCCGCGAAGGACGTGGCGGCGGCGGTCGAGGCCGGGAAGAAGGCGTTCCCCGCGTGGAAGAACACGCCGATGCGTGAGCGCGCGCAGGTGTTGTTTCGACTGAAGCAGTTGATGGAGCGCGACCTCGACGAGCTCTGCTGGCTCGTCAGCCACGAGAACGGCAAGACGTACGCGGAAGGCAAAGGCGACGTCGAGAAGGGCATCGAGTGCGTCGAGTTCGCCGCGTCGCTGCACATGATGGCCGACGGTGGGCAGCTCGACGTCAGCCGCGGCGTGAACTGTCGCGTGACGCACGAGCCGCTCGGCGTGGTGGCCGGCATCGTGCCCTTCAACTTCCCGGTGATGGTGCCGTTGTGGATGGCGCCCAACGCCATCATGGCGGGCAATGCGTTCGTGCTGAAGCCGTCTGAGGTCGTGCCCTACGGCGCGATGAAGCTGGCGCAGCTGTGGCAGGAAGCCGGGCTCCCCGACGGCATCTTCAACGTGGTGAACGGCCAGCGCGAGTGCGTCGAGGCCATCGTCGATCACCCCGACATCAAGGCCGTCGGCTTCGTGGGCAGCACCAAGGTCGCCCAGATTCTGTACGCGCGTGGCGCGGCGACCGGCAAGCGCATGCTGTGCCTGGGCTCGGCGAAGAACCACGTGGTGGTGGTGCCCGACGCCGACGTGGCGCTCACCTCGTCGAACATCGTCGCGTCGTCGTACGGCTGCGCGGGGCAGCGCTGCATGGCCAGCTCGCTGATGGTCGCGGTCGGTGACGTGCAGAGGATCATCGACGGCATCGCCGAGCACGTTCGCAAGATTCGCCTCGGCGAAGACATGGGGTCGATCATCTCGGCCGCGTCGCGCACCCGCATCCTCACGTACATCGAGAGCGCCGAGAAGGCGGGCGCGAAGGTGGTCGTCGACGGCCGCGGCAAGAGCGTCGAAGGCGCCGCGGGCCACTGGATTGGGCCCACCGTGCTCGACAACGTGACCATCGACATGCCCGCGGGCTGCGAAGAGATCTTCGGGCCGGTGCTGAGCATCGTGCACGTGAAGACGCTCGAGGAAGCCATCAACCTCCAGCACAAGAGCCTCTATGCGAACGGCGCGGCGATCTTCACCACCAGCGGTGCAGTGGCGCGTACGGCGAGCGAGCGGCTCGAGGCGGGCATGGTCGGCATCAACGTCGGCGTGCCGGTGCCGCGTGAGCCGTTCAGCTTCGGTGGCTTCAACAGCAGCAAGTTCGGCCACGGCGACATCACGGGCTGGGACGGCTTCCGCTTCTGGTCGCGCCCCAAGAAGGTCACTGAGAAGTGGGCCGCGGCGAGCGACGCGAGCTGGATGAGCTGAAGCGCGAGGACGACATGAGCAGCCAATACATCGGATACCCCCACGAGTTCGCTGCGGAGCCCATGCCCACGCAGCAGATGATCGACCTCTGCAAACAGCACACGCTCTACACGTGGTCGGCGGGCAACGCGGTCAACCCGCTGCCCATCGCGCGCGCCGAGGGCATCTACCTGTACACGCCCGAAGGGCAGAAGATCATCGACTTCAACGCGCAGCTGATGAGCGTGCTGGTTGGCCACTCACACCCGCGCGTCGTCAACGCCATGAAGCGGCAGATCGACGAGCTGATCTTCGTCTACCCGCAGACCGCCACGCAGGCGCGCGCGCGGCTGGCGAAGCTGCTGTCGGAAATCGTCCCCGGGATGCAGGCGTTCTTCTTCACGCTCGGCGGCGCCGAAGCGAACGAGAACGCGGTGCGCATGGCGCGGCAGTTCTCGGGCCGCCACAAGGTGCTCGCGCGCTACCGCAGCTACCATGGCGGTACGCACCTCACGATGTCGCTCACCGGTGACCCGCGGCGCTGGCCCAGTGAGCCCGCGTCGCCCGGCGTCATCCACGTGATGGATCCGACGCCCTACGAGTTCAGCTTCGGCGCGACGGAAGAAGAGCGCACGAAGAACCACCTCACGTACCTCGAAGAGACCATCAAGTACGAAGGCCCCCACACCATCGCGGCGATGATCGTCGAGACGGTGACGGGTACGAACGGCGTGCTCGTGCCACCGAAGGGCTGGTTCAAGGGGCTGCGCGCGCTGCTCGACAAGTACGGCATTCTGCTCATCTGCGACGAGGTGATGGCGGGCATCGGCCGCACCGGCAAGATGATGGCGTACGAGCACTTCGAGGTGACGCCCGACCTGGTGACGATGGCGAAGGGGCTCACGTCGTCGTACTTCCCGCTCGGCGCGGTGGGCATGAAGAAGGCCATTCACGACCACTTCCAGAAGAACGTGTACTCGGGCGGGTTGACCTACAACTCGCACCCGGTGGGCATGGCGACGGCCGAGGCGGTGCTGCGCGTGACGCTCGACGAGAAGCTGGTCGAGAATGCGGCGAAGCTCGGGCCCGTGATGCGCAGCGAGATGGACCGGCTGCAGAAGAAGCACGTGTCGATTCTCGAAGGCCGCAACATCGGCCTCTTCGGCATGATCGACCTGCGCAAGAACTCGAAGAACGAGCCGCTCGCCCCGTACAACGGCGCGCACCCGGCGATGGCGAAGCTGGCGGGCTTCTTCCGCGACAACGGGCTCTTCACCTTCACCCGGTGGAACAACTTCACCTGCAACCCGCCGCTGACCATCACCGAGGCGCAGCTGAAGGAAGCGTTCGCCATCGTCGATCGCGGGCTCGAGATCACCGACGCGGTGTTCGAGGGCTGAGCGAGTGCGTCTCGCCTTCCTCGTCGCGCTCTTCAGCGTCGCCAACCTGCTGGCCTGCGGGTCGACTCGACTCTGCAGTCCTTCCAGTTGACCGTTCGGCTGCTGTGATGGCGCGGGCATTTGCCAGACCGGCGACAGCGACGCGCAGTGTGGAACCCGAGGCGAAGCCTGCCTGCTGTGCGGGCTCGGTCGTGCGTGCCAGTTCAACCAGTGCGTCTTGCTGGTCGGGAGCGGTGGCGGCGCAGCGACGGGTGGCGGCGCAGCGACGGGTGGCGGTGCCGCGACAGGTGGCGGTGCCGCGACAGGTGGCGGTGCCGCGACAGGTGGCGGTGCCGCGACGGGTGGCGGCTCCGCGTTGGATGCGGGTGGCCGCTGCGCTTCTGACTTCGAGTGTGGCGAGGGCGCTTTGTGCTTCGACGGTTCGTGCTCGACTGGCTCGGGCACGCGCTGTGCGACCAACGTCGAGTGTCAATCCAGCGACCCCTTCGACCGGTGCTACCGATTCGGCCGGCAGTGCGTGTGCGACCGGCGGCTGGAGCCGATGGGAACTTGCCGTGTGCGGCGCGCTCCCTGCGACCCATGCGTTGATGACGCCGAATGCGGCTCGGACGCGAGCGTGTTCGGGCCCCCTGAGGGCATGGGAGCCGGTCGATGTGCGACCCTCTCGAGCGGGCGCTTCTGTCGCTACCAGAAGGTCGGGGTGTGCCCTTGCAGAACGGTCGACGACGGCGCGGGCTTCTGCGCGCCGCAATCTGGCTCATGCGCGCAGGTGGGCTGCAACGTCACCAGTGAATGCCCTTCAGGGCTCGTGTGCAGAAATGCAGACGCGGGGATCTGCGGCACCTGTCAGCGCGCTCCGTAGGGTCAAACCTCTTCCACGGCAGCGCGCGACGACCACGCGTCGACGGTCTTCGAAGACGCGATGCGCGCGGTACTGGGAAGGAGACCTCGAGCTCGACCTCGTGCGTGAAAGCCAGCCAGGGCTGGTGGTGCTCGTCACACTGAGTTGCCCGAGCGCAGAAGGCTCACAGGGCGATGGGGGCGCGAGTGACCGTCTCCGTGCCGAACGGCGCGCGAGCCTCTCGACCTCGCGCGAGGATGATCACGTTTGTCCTCGATGATGACCAGCCAGAGGGGGGTCCCGGGTCTCAAAACGTGGTCCTCGATGATGACAACGCTGGCGGCCCGATTGCACGAGGCCTCACGCCGGCTGCAGTCGGGTCGGGGCGCTCTCCCTCAGCTGCACCGTGGCGATGAGCGCGAGCACCAGCGCCAGCATCGGGTACCAGGCGACCATCATCTGGTCTCCCGTCTGGTGAATGAGCCACGTCACCACCATCTGCGTGGTGCTCCCGAAGAGGGTCACCGGCACCGAGTAGATGAGCGCAAAGCCTCGCGAACGGCCCTCCTTCGGCAGGCTCTCGATGATGGCGGCGTTCGCCGGTGAGGGGAACGCTCCAGTCGCCGCCGAGAGCAGCGTGGCGCCGACCAGGAACGAGAAGAGCGAAGGCCACCCCACCATCCACGCCAGGGAGAGCGGGATGAAGAGCATCTGAACGACGATGACCAGCAGCAGCGTCGGGCGACGCCCGAAGCGATCGCTGGCGATGCCGCCGAGGACGCAGGTGACGAGCGCTGCCGCGCTCGCGAGCACCTGACCGCCCATCGCGACCGAGCTCGAGAGCTTGAGGCTGTTCTGCCCGAAGGTCGCCATGTACGTGAGCACGTACGAGCAGATGGTGCCCGAGATGACCAGGATGGGACCGATGACGTAGATGGGCCGAATGCCCTTCTCGGGCGCGCGCGTCGCCGCAGTGGGCGCTTCAGTGACGTGGTTGGTCTCAGGCAGGTCTTTGCGAATGAAGAGCGCCCACGGGACGATGGCGACGCCCAGCAGCATGGCGATGCGCCAGCCCCACGCGCTGAACTGCTCTGCACCGAGCGCGAGGCTCAACACCAGCCCGATGAGCGAGCCCAGCGTACCGGCAATCAACTGACTGACGCGCTGGAGCCCCACCACGACACCCCGGTTGGACGCGGTGGCGTTCTCCATCATGTACGCGGTGGCCGGGCCGACCTCTCCGCCGACGGCGAAGCCCTGCACCAGCCGCGCGAGCACCACCAGAATCGGCGCCGCGACACCGATGGTCGCGTAGCCCGGCGTGAGCGCCATCACCGCGATGGCCACCCCCATGAGCACCATCGACAACAGCAAGGCCGGCTTGCGCCCTTGCTTGTCGGCGTACCCACCAATCACCCACGCACCGATGGGGCGCGCGATGAAGCCGATGCCGAAGGTGGCCAGCGACGACATCAGCCGCACGAAGTCGTCCTTCGAGGGGAAGAAGGCATCGCCAATCTGAATGGCGAAGAAGCCGAAGATCATGAAGTCGTAGAACTCGAGCGCGTTCCCGACGGTGGCGGCGACGATGGCGCGGCGCGCGCGAGCTCGATCCACTTCGTTCGTCTGCATCGTCAACACCCCAACAGGTCGCCGCCGCACCGCGCACACAAAAATCCGTCAGGCGTGCCGCTCAGGGCGTGCCGAGGGTCTGGAGTGCGCTGCGCAACGCATCGACGTGCTCCGGCGCGCCATCTCGTGCCGCGATGCGAAAGGCGGCCAGTGCCCCCTGTTTGTCCTTGGCGCGCCAGCGAGCGAGGCCGAGCGCGTAGGCGACGTTGGTGTCCCACGGGCCAGATGACTTCGCGGCGGTCTCGAGCAGCGCGAGGCCCTCGTCGCCACGCACGAGGTCGGCGAGGTTGATGGAGAGCGGCGCGAAGTGCGGGTCGACGGTGAGCCCGGTGCGCCAGTGCTGTTCGGCGAGCGCGCGGTCACCCGTGGCGAGCGCCATCGAGCCCAGGTTCAACCACGCGTCACCGCGCGCGGCGTTCACGCGCTCGGCCGTCTCGAGTTCTTCGCGAAGAGAAGGAGGGAGCTCGACCAGACCGATGAGCGACCGCGCCGCCTGCACCCGCACTGCGCGCAGGGGGTCGGTGAGCAGCGGCGCTCCAAGCTGGACACGCTGCGCGGGCGGGACGCTCGTCAGCGCACGCGCGGCGCCGTACCGAACCAACCCCTCGCTCGAAAAAATCGCCTCCGGAAGTTCCGCCTGCGTGGCGAGCCAGAGCAAGGTCCCCTTGGCGCTGCGGCCCGGCGTGCGAATGAAGTGGTCGTGCCGCACGTGCACGCCGAGGAAGGTCTTGCTCGGCAGGTGACACGTCGCGCACGCGCCCGTCGCGCCGCGGTGCTGCTCGGTGTCGAAGGTCTCGAGGCGATGACACTGCGCGCACACGCCGTTGCCCTGCACACGCAGCTTCGAGGAGTGAGCGTCGTGACAGTCGGAGCAGCGCACTCCCGCTCGGTGCATCGGGCTCATCGAGAAAGATGGCCCCTCGTAGACCTCGTCGAGCACCCCGCCCCGCTCGTCGTAGAGGCCGGGCGTCATCAGCGCGGGCTCGAACTGGTCGAGGAAGACGCCGCTGGTGAGACCTTCGTCGGTGAGCGCACGGCGACGCGAGTGACACGACGCGCAGACCTCTCCTTCGACGTCGGGGCGAGGTGTCGAGGCGCGCGCGATGGCGCCTCCGTCGCCGGGGAAGGCGAAGGTGGTTCGGCTGGCGAGCGAGCGCGTGAAGCCGTGGCTCGCGCTCGCAGGTTTCCCCGACTTGAGCCACGCGAGGTGTCCAGCGCTCGTGCCGTGGCACGCTTCGCAGGTGATGGAGAGCGACTTCGACTTCGAGGTCAGCACCTCGAAGCCCGTCGCGTGGCAGGGCGCACAGGCGCTGGTCCAGTTGAAGCTCGGCTGCTTCCAGTCGGCGATGGGCCCGGTGAGCGTGAAGGGCACTTCGCGCCAGCCGCCATCCACGAGCCCGATGGGGGGAACCTGCAGTTTCCCGTTCGGCAGCTCGACCGCGACTTGCACGATGGGCTCGACGCCGAGCGTGTAGCGAATCGGTGCAGACGTGCGGCCTCCGTCGGGCCCGGTCCACGTGAGCGTGGTGTCGGCGCTGGTGAAGGCGCCAACGGTTCCTGCTGGGAGCTTCTTCGCGAGCGTTTGACCTCGCGCGTGGTGCGAGGTGGCGAGCGCGGCGACCTCGGCCGCGTGGCAGCTCGCGCAGTCGGTGGTGGGCGGCGGCGCCGATTGGCACGACGCGAGCAAAACGATGAACGCCAACCAGAAGCTCCCTCCCCCTGCACGGCGGGGGGAGAGTGGCGCGCAGCGCCGGGTGAGGGGCTCGAACGTGGGCTGCGGCCCCTCACCCCTGTCCCTCTCCCCGCTTCCGCAAGGAGAGGGAGATATGGTGTCAGCCCTCATGTGGCTTCGGTGGCTGCCTCTGCTGGTGCTCGCGTCGTGTGCCACGGGCGGCGAAAAGTACCGCATTCGCCCGAACGAAAAGCTCGTCGCAGGCAAGCGCGCGTGGCTCTCCGGCCCGCGCATGACGCCGAAGCAGAAGCTCAACGTGGTGCTCATCGTCGCTGACGACCTCAGCCGCGCCGACACCTCGATGTACCCCGAGGGCAAGGTCGCGACGCCCAACCTCGACGCGCTCGCCGAGCAGGGCGTGCGCTACGGCGCGGGCTACGTGACGGCCGCGCTCTGTTCCCCCAGCCGCGCCGGCCTGCTCACCGGCCGCTACCAGAACCGCTTCGGTCACGAGGTGCAGCCGCACGACCGCTACGCGAAGAGCGGCCTCGAGTTCTTCTTCGCGCGCGCCTTCCTGCAGACCGACGACTGGAAGCTGCTGACGTGGAAGGCGCCCGACGCCGAAGACGTGCAGCGCCAGGGCATCCCCTCGTCCGAGCTCTTGTTGCCCGAGCTGCTCAAGCGCGCCGGCTACGCGACGGGCATGTTCGGCAAGTGGCACCTCGGCTGGTCGCCCGAGACGCAGCCGCACCGCCGCGGCTTCGACGACTTCACCGGCTTCTACGAGGCGTACTCGCTCTACGCGGCGCCGCCCGGGCGCACGGGCATCGTGAACCAGCGCCTCCCCGAGTTCAGCGACCGGTTCATCTGGGGGCGCGGGCGCGACGACATCTCGGCGCTGGTGCACAACGGGCAGCTGGTCATCGACGAGAAGAGCTACCTCACCGACCGCTTCACCGACGAAGCCATCGCGTTCATCGAGAAGAACAAAGAACAGCCGTTCTTCCTCTACCTGCCGTACCAGAACCCGCACACGCCCTTTCAGGCGAAGCAGGAAGACTGGGCCGCGTTCCCCAACGAGCATGACCCGATTCGCCGCACCTACCTCGCGCTGATTCGCTCGCTCGATGCGTCGGTGGGCCGCGTGATGAAGGCGCTCGACGAGCGCGGCCTCACCGACGACACGCTGGTGGTCTTCATCAGCGACAACGGCGGCGCGCTGTACACGCACGCCACGAGCAACGCGCCCTTTCAGGGCGGCAAGTTCACCCTGCTCGAGGGGGGCATCCGTGTGCCGTTCACCATGCGCTGGCCGGGGAAGATTCCAGCAGGGCTTCGCTACGACGAGCCGGTGAGCGCGGTCGACGTGGTGACCACCATCGCCGCTGCGACGGGCCTCGAGCTGCCGGGCGACCGCACCTACGACGGGGTCGACCTCCTCCCGTTCCTCCGAGGAGAGAAACCCGGGGCCCCGCACGACGCGCTCTTCTGGCGCGCCGACTACACGAGCGCGATGCGCGCCGGCTCGCTCAAGCTGATTCGCGACAAACACTCGGGCGTCACGAGCCTCTTCGACCTGAGCAGCGATCCCGGCGAAACGAAGGACCTGTCGACGACGCGGCCCACCGTCGTGAAGCGAATGCTCGAGCAACTCGACGCGTGGAACGCGACCTGCGCCGAACCGCTGTGGCCCGCCGTGATGGATTACCGCTTCGTCGCCAACGACGGCCGCGAGTACTGGTACCCGCTGTAGGCCGCCTCATGAGCACCAGACGGCGAGCGCCTCACGGAGCGCGTCGCGCGTGATGGGCTTGGAGAGCACCCCGTCCATCCCCGCGTCCAAACAGGCGACCTGCTCTTCCTTCATCGCCGACGCGGTCAGCGCCAGAATCGGGAGCCGGCGCCGGCCCGCCTCACGCTCGATGGCGCGCATGCGCCGCGCAGCTTCGACCCCATCCATGCCGGGCATCTGCAGGTCGAGAATCACGAGGTCCCAGGTCGCACGCTGGAACGCGGCGACCGCCGCCACCCCGTTGCTGGTGATTTCCACCAGGTGCCCTTGTGCCTGAAGCAACCCACGCGCGACCCGCTGGTTCACGGGGTTGTCCTCGGCGAGCAGAATCGACAACGCGCGCTGCGGGGCCGCCGGTTCCACCGGCCCCACGGAGGGAACCTCGACGAACGAGCGCTCAGACGAGAGCGGCAGGGTACACGTGAAGGTGCTGCCCTTGCCGAGCACGCTGCTCGCCTCGAGGGTGCCGCCCATCAACCGCGTGAGCTGAAGGGAGATGGCGAGGCCCAGGCCCGAGCCTCCAAAGCGGCGCGTGGTGCTCGCGTCGACCTGCGTGAAGCGTTTGAAGAGCTGGTCGATGCGTTCGGGCGGAATGCCGATGCCCGTGTCTTCGATGGTGAAGCGACCCGCCCCGTTGGGGAACTCGGCGCTCGCAGGCACGGTGCTGAAGCGCACCCGCACCCCACCCACCTCGGTGAACTTGATGGCGTTGCCCACGAGATTGAAGAGCACCTGACGTACGCGGCCTGCATCGGCGTGAAGCAACACGGAAGGCACCGAGTCGCAGTCGAGCGAGAGCCGTTTGTGCTCGGCCTGCGCGCGCAGCACCGTCACCACATCGCGAAGGAGGGCCTGCGGTGGAACCGGGCCCAGCTCGAACTCGAGCCGACCGGCCTCGATGCGCGACCAATCGAGGACATCGTTGAGGATGGTCAGCAGCGCACGGCCGCTGTCACGCACCGAGCCGAGCAGTTCGCGCTGTTCGGGGTTCAAGGGCGTGTCGAGCAGCACGTCGGTCAGCCCGATGACCCCGTTCATCGGGGTTCGAATCTCGTGGCTCATCGTCGCCACGAACTCACTCTTCGCGCGCCCTGCAGCCTCGGCGGCATCGCGGGCGTGCACAAGCTGGCGGTGATGTTCCAGCTCGAGGGTCACGTCTCTCGCGGTCGCCAACGCGACGTCACCGTCAGCCACGGTCGCCCAGCGCAGGCTGCGGTAGGAGCCGTCTTTCGCCCGGCAACGGTTCACGAAGCCCTCAGGGTCGTGGCCCCCGAGAAGGGATGAGACTGCGCGAGTGGTGAGTTCGACGTCGTCGGGGTGAACCAGCTCGATGAACGGCCGCGCGAGCAGTTCGGCTTCCGACCAGCCCAGCACCCGCGACCACGTCTCGTTGAGGCGCTTGAAAGAGCCGTCAGCGCCCACCATGCAGATGAAGTCGGGGGAAAGGCGGAAGAAGCGATCCATCTGCGTCTCAGCGCGGCGTCGCTCGGCTTCCTGTCGTCGCAGCTCGGTGATGTCGCTGAACGAGGTGACGACCTCCTTCATCGCCCCGGTCTCGTCCGGTGCAGCTGGTTGGGCGTTGACGAGAATCCACCGGCGATCGCCGCCCTCGGTGCCGACCCCCATGACGACGCCTGAGACCGGCTGGCCGGTCGCCAGCGCGACCATCGCCGGGTGCTCGTGCCCCGGAAAGGGCGACCCATCGGCTCGCGTCGCATGCCACCGGGGGTCGAGTGAGGTGCGACCGGTCATCTGGTCTCGCGTCATGCCCAGAATGCGCTCGGCAGCCGGGTTGCACGAGACGATGGTGCCGTCTGCGGTTTGCACCACGAGGCCTTCGCCCATGGTCGAGACCGTGGTGCGAATGCGTCGTTCGTCTGCGGTGACACGCAGGAGCCGCGCTTCGAGCTGACGCTGTCGAGATCGCAGGGCGATGAGCGTCTCGACCTGTCGGGCCAGCAGGGTGAGCTGCGCGATGGTGGCGGCGTCGAACGTGCGTGGCCTCTGGTCGATGACGCACAACGTGCCCACGGGCAGCCGCTCGTCGCCGATGCGCAACGGAATGCCGGCGTACGACGCGACGTGCGGGTCCCCCTCGACCAGCGGGTTGTCGGCAAAGCGGGGGTCGGCCTTTGCGTCAGGCACGACGAAGGGCTGCTCGGGCTGAAGAATGGCGTGGGCGCAGAACGCGACTTCCCGAGGGGTCTGCGGCGCCCCGAGCCCATGGCGCGCCTTGAACCACTGTCGAGACAGGTCGACGAGGCTGATGAGCGCGATGGGCGTGCCGGCAATCTGCGCAGCGAGCGCGGCGATGGCGTCGAAGTCAGGCTCGGCCAGCGTGTCGAGGAGGTCGGCTTCTCTCAGTGCGGCCAGGCGCTCGGGCTCGCGTGGGTGTTCTTTCGCTGACTGCACAGCGCGGGTCTTAACGCGAACGCTTCGATTTTCACGCAAGACAGGCTTCACGTTTCTGACGCGCTCAGAAGGCCTCCAGGAAGTTGAAGTACACGGCGCGCGAATCGCGCCCGAAGCCGACGTCGAGACGCACGGTGACGCGCTTGATGAGCTCGACGCGCAGGCCAAGGCCTGCCGAGGGGAGCACGCGCGTGAAGTCAGGCAACGCGGTGTTCCCGAGCGCGCCCACCCCACCCCACGCAGCGACGCCGAGGTGGGACCAGAGCGAGTCGGGGTCGAACGGCAACATGAAGCGGTACTCGAGCAACGCCATGAAGCCCGTGCGGTCGCGATACTGGCCCCACCGGTACGCGCGCAAGTCGAACGGCGTGCCGACCTGCGAGAGCTCAGACCAGGGCGCGTCGCCGAACGCTGAGCGGTACTTCACCTGCCAGGCGAGCGTGCTGCCGGGGCGAAAGAGCTGCACGTAGTGGCGGTAGTCGAGCGCCAGCGCGTGCCACTCGGTGTTCGCCCCCAGCGCGCGGCCGAAGCCCGTCCAGGTCGCCGAGAGGAACAGGCCCTTCCACGCGTTGATGGGCACGTCGCGGGTGTCGAGCTGCAGGGTGAGGCCGACGCCGGTGTTGACGATGCTCGGGCCATGGCGCGCAAAGTCGGGATCGCTGGACACGCCTTCACTGACTTCGCGGGCGACCGCGCCGCTCACCTGCAACACCGCGCCTCCGTAGAGCGGCCCGACGAGGCGGCGCAGCAACGTCGGCTCGGCGTTCCACCAGGTGCGGCGGTAGTACGTGGTGTCGCGGCCGATGCGCCGTGACGAGCCGTTGGCGATGCCGACGCCGAAGTAGTGGTCGGGCTGGTCACGCACGTCGACGAGCGCGTTGATGCGGGTCGCGTCGTCTTGCAGGAACGTCACGAGCCGGGCCTGAAAGAGCACGGCGCCGACGGTCGAGCCGCCGATGATGGCGTTGAGCGACGAGCGCGCGAGCGTCGGGTGCTCGGCGTCTCCGTTCCACGTCATCGCGCCGCCGACCGCGAGCAGGAAGCCGAGCTCCGGGGTGTACGCAGGCGCGGCGACAGGTACGAGCTTCACGTCGTGCTGCGCGAGCGTGAGCTGGGCCGCGAGCGCCGCCGCGAGGAGCATGAAGGGGTTCTACTTCGGCCGCGCCGCGCCCATCAGCTGAACCTCGAGCCGCACGTTGCCCCACGGCGCCGAGTCGCCTCCGCCCAGCTTGATTTCGCTCGAACGCCCGAGCGACACGCGCACGCCGCCCCAGCCTTCCATTGCGGGCGAGCCGCCCCAGTGAAACTCGACCTTCTGCTTCCCCTTCGACGACCCTGCGGTTCCCCTTCGAGGAGCGCAGGAGCGCGTGCGCAGCGCTCAAGTTGGTGCACACGCCTTCGATTGCGCGAGAGGCGTGCCCCGAGTTCGACGAACGACCGTCACCCCTCTCCCCCGCGGGGCGAGAGGGAGAAGAGGAGTGACGTCACAGGGAGGCGTTGAGGGTTTCCGCGTCGGTGGAGCGCGGCGCGAAGGACACGCGGCCCAGCTGACTGGCTCGCGTCTTCATCGCCTCACTCACCTCGTCAGCGAGCACGAGGAAGGGCACGTCGAGGCCCTGTCGTCGCGCCTCGGCGCAGGTGTCGAGCACGTCGGGCCCGGGCACTGCGGCGTCGGCGATGATCAACCGCGGCACGCGATGACGCGGCGACTCGAGCAACAAGTCGAAGAAGTCGAACAACTCCGCGCCGTCGTCGAGCGCGAGCACCACCCACCGACGCGCTTCCAGGGCACGCATCAGCGCTTCGCGCACCGCGTCTGCACCTGACACCACGACGACCAGTCCTCTGTATCCAAGCGACTCCATACCCAACCTCAACGACTCAACTCCCAGTTCCGGTTTTTGATTTCAGGCCACGTGCCATTCCGTTCCCCCGCGAAGGCTTCACGGTTGCTTGCGGTCATGCAGGCGCACCTGGTCGCGGGTAACGCACCGCCATGGCCGTCCTCTTCATTCACTCCACGGGCACGGGCCCTTCATGTGGGACACCATCCACGATGAGGTGGTGCCCTCGAGCGCGCGCCTCGCACCACCCAACCTCGGCGACCCACCGCTCGAGCCCCTGGCACGCCACACCCGCGTCGGGGCAGATGACGAGGTCACCCACCTGTTGAGTCAGGTGCCACCCGACGCGCAGCACCTCGACGTGGTCGCGCATTCGTACCGGGTGGTTCAGCTTTTTGTTGGTGTTCATTTCCCTCGTGCACGTGAACGTCACGCAGCCGCGCGCGCTGGGCGAGTGCGTGCGACGTTTTCGTGAGGGCTCGCGACGTGGCCGGGAGACCGCGCCGCTGTGGGCCCTGCGCTTCGAAGAGTTGCTCGACCGACCACTCACAGAGGTCCAGGCGATGGTGCAGCTCACTCGTTCGTCTTGACGCCCCACGCCTCGAGCTTTCGGTACAGCGTCTTGCGCTCGATGCCGAGCACCCGCGCCGCGGCGGTGCTCCCGGTCTTCGGCAAGTACGCGCTGCTGGGCCCCGTCGGGCTCCTGGTCAGCGCGGCGACCGCGTTCCTCGTGCTGTCACACCTGCGCCCGCCGACGGTGGAGGAGCGTCACTGGAGCTCAGACGGCCGCGTCGAAGCGGTCGAGGAAGTAGCTCGCCACGTCGAGGTCGCTCTTGCGGCCCAGGGTGGTGAGGCGGCCGAAGTTGTCGAGCGAGAGGCGCTCGGTGCTCTTCGCCTTGCCCGCGCCGCGCGTGAGCTCGAGCGAGAACGCCGAGTCGGTGCCAGCCGTCACCTTCCACGACGCGCCCTGGCTCAACGCTGCCTCGGGCAACAACCACTTCGCCGCCGACAACAACCGCGTCGCGTCTTGCGGTGACCTGCACTCGGCGCCGGCGAGCTTGCCCTGCTCGTTGACGAGCACCGCGCGCCTCTGCGTCGGCGCGTCGCTGCCCTTCGGCGCGAGGCCCAACTCGAACAACTGGCCGTGCGGCGTCTGCACTGCCTTCTCGGGCACCACCGGCCGGCTGTCTTTCACCTCGTCGAAGAGGCCCGGCAGCACGTCACCGAAGGGAATCACCTTCCACGGGTTGCCCTTCACCTCGATGTCACTGGAGTTGCCGAACAGCGACGCCGCCGACTTCTGCAGCTTCGCGTAGGTGGCGACCTCGGTCGGCGAGGTCTTCGCGGCGAGCGCCTGCTGCACGGGGTTGGCGCCCTTCACCGCGAAGGCGTCTGACGCGACGGCGGGCTTTCCGACCTGACCGGTCTGCGCCGGGGCCTGCGTCTGGTGCACGGGGGCCGCTTCGGCGGCGCGCTGCATCTCTTGAATCAGGCGCACGCGATCGGCCGGCGTCTTCGCAATCTCTTGACCGACGGGGACAGGCTTCCGCTCGTTGGGGTTCTGGCTCACGGACCGACTTTGAACGGAAACGGGAAGGCAGGGAAGCGCTGAGGTGAGCACCGGAGTGGTCACTTCGAGCCGCGAGTTGGCACATCGGCGCTCCGACTTCGGGCACGTCGAGCACCGTGCCGTCGTCGCGGTCTGTCGCACGCTGAGGCTCACCACACCACGTCGGTGACGCCCTCGAAGGGCACCGCGTTGTGTTGACCCAAGTTGGTCGAGTTGGCGCCGGCCCACCTCGACTGACGGGCAGGCTCAGAAGAACTGGTACACGCCGAAGCTCAATCCGACCACCGGGCGCCCGGTGAGCGTCACCGCGACATCGGCGCGAATGCCGGTCTTCACGAGGCGCGGGCTCAACAGCCGCAGCCCGCCACCGAGCGAGAACAGCGGGGTCACCGTGCCGGGCACTACCTCCGCCAGCGCGCCATCGACGAACACCGCAGCCATCAGCGCGACCCACATCGTGTCGAAGATGACGCCGCGCGCTTCACCGTTCACCAGCGCGAACTTGTGCGCCCGCAGCACAGAATCGGCGTAGCCGCGCACGAGGTCGAGCCCGCCGAGGTAGAAGAGCAACTCGGTGGGTGCGTCGGTGGTCAGCCCCGCCTGGGAGCGCACCGCGAGGTTGAAGCGCTCGCCGAGCAGTTTGAACCACAACAACTCCATGAAGAGCTGCGCGTAGAGCGTCGAGGGGCCTGACGACGCGACGCCGAAGGTCTCACGCAGCTCGAAGCTCCAGCCGGTCTGGCGCAGGCGCACCGTGTCGACGCGGCCGATGCGCTGGAACCAGGTGAGCTGGCCCGCCACGAGCTCGGGCGGCAGCACGGCGGTGCCCTCGAGCGGGTTCAGGTACTGGTCGTAGAAGACCTCGAGCTTGAGGCCGGTGCGGGTGACGTCGTTCAACTCACCGCTGAGGTCGACAGTGCCCGCGAGGCGGCGGCGCGTGTACTCGGGGCGTGGGCGGAAGAGGTAATCGACCTGCACGAGACCGATGAGGCGCTTGTTGAAGAGGCGCGGGTCGCGGAGCCACCCCTGTCCTCCGTTGTAGATGTCGAAGCGCTCGTAGCGCACGCCCCACTCGAGGTAGCGGCCGAACCAGTTCACGTCGTTGGCGCCGACGCGAAACCACCAGCGCCCCCCGCCGATGCCGAACGAGAAGAGCGGGTTCAACGAGAAGCGCTCTTCGATGGTGAGCACCGCGACGGTGCGGCCGTCGTCGCGCGCCTCGATGACGGCGTCGATGCGGCTGAAGAGGTCGGTGTTCCACAAGCGGGTGGTGCCCAGCTGCCAGTGCTCTTCGCTGACGAGCTCACCCGCTTTCCAGGGGAGCTCGCGCAAGACCACGAACTCCTTCGTCCACGAGACGCCCTTCACCTCGATGGCGTCGATGCGGCGCGGCCACGCCTCAGGCGCGTCGGCTTGCGTGAGCACCAGCGACAGCAGCAACGCGAACACGCTGCGTGGCTAGCACGCAGGAGCGCGTTTTTCCTCGCGCCCGTGACCCCATGCATGCAGGGCAACTCACAGACGAAGAAGACGAACCTGCTCGATCGCTCGTGAAGTGAGCCCGATTCGCGGGGCACGCATCGACCCGGGGTCAACAAAAGGGTAAGGGACAGTGGTGAACCAGCTCCGCGACGCCCTCTCCGCAGTCAATCAGTCCAGCGCCCTCGAATGGGCAGCGCAGTTCCCCCGCCTTTCCGTCGTCGAGCTCGCCCGGCAGCTCTCGGGGCGGGTGGCGCCCATCGCGCTCCAGCAGGAAATGGTGCGCGAGGCGCGCGAGCAGGGCACCTTCCCCGAGCTGGCGCGTGGCTTGTTGGTTCGCCTCTTGTTGCGCGACTTCCCCCGGGGGCTGGGCCAGTCGGCCCCTGAAGAAGCGAAGTCGGCGCTGGCGTCCATCTTCTCCATCTGGATGCTCATCTTCGACCCCGACCAGCGCACGGCGGCCGAGGCCATCTGGGCCAAGGTCGTGAACGAGCTCGAGACGCACCCGAACTGGGCGCCCGAGCCCGGTGATGCGCGCCTCGCGAAGCTCTTCGCAGGTCACGACCTCAACCGCTCGAAGCGCGCTGCGCTCGTCGCCGCCGCCCGGGAGCGCATCGAGGTCTGCCTTCAGGGTCTCGCCACCAACAAGCGCTGGCTCGAGGCGCTCACGCAGTTGCCGCCGGGACATGGTCTGCTCCACGCGGCGAGCTGGGTCGACGCCGAGGTGCGCAACGGCGGCTTCGCGCAGCTCTACAAGAACAGCGGGGGCGTCGAGGTACCGCTGGCCATCACCGCACTTCACGCGATGGGCCGCGCCGAGCTCGCGGTGCTGGTGCAGGAATCGCTCATCAACGCTCGCTTGAACCACCGCCACCTGCTCGCTTCAGAGCTGACCCACGCGCCCGTGCTGCCCGAGAACGCGTCGCCCCGCAGCTGGACGCAGCTCGAGAACGCCTACTACCCGCTCGCGCGCGACCTGTTCGAAGCGTACGCGTCGTTGATCGAGTCGAAGCCCGAGCTGTTCAACCCGACGTACCGCACGCTGCGACACAGCGACGGCCGCACGTGGCGCATTCGCACCAGCGGCGCCGCCATCGAGCTCGAGATTGGCCTCGAAGACGGCACGTCCATCAACCGCCTGCGGCAGTGCGCCACGGCCGAGCGCGCCGAGCAGGAAATGAAGTCGATGCTTGAAGAGCAGCTGGCCGACGGGTTCGTCGAAGCCCCGGCTCGCGCGGGCTCGCGCAACTAACGCGGGAGCGCGCGGCACCACCGCCCGCTCTGGGCATCGACCGGGACCCGGTGGCTGGCGCTGCGGTGAAGTCAGGGTCTGGCTGCGGCGTCGACCACCGAGCGAAAGAGCACCTCGAGCCCGTGCTTCACTTCCTTCACGGGCACCCGCTCGTGTTTGCCGTGCATCGTGCGCAGCAGCTCTTCGCTGATTTCGAAGGGCACGAGGCCGTACGCCTTCGCGCCCTTTGGCCGCGCCAGGTTCGAGTCGGTGAAGCCGGGTGAAATCGCCGGGCCGGCCACGACGTCGGGGCGACCGTGCGTGAGGTGGCGCTCGAGGGCGGTGAAGAGCGGGTCGTCCCACGTCGATTCGCTTGCGGGCTCGACCTGAATCACCTCGAGCGTGACGTCGGGGCCGACGAGGGTCTTCAGCTCTTCCAGAAACTCGAGCGGCTTCACGCCCGGCAGCACGCGGCAGTCGACGATGGCCGCGACGGTGGAGGGGATGACGTTGGGCGCGCTCCCCTTCCCTTCCCAGCCCGTGACCTGACACGTATTCGTCAACGCAGCGCGCGTCGGCGGCGCGGCCATGAGCTTGCCGGTGACGAGGAGATCGACGAGCGCGGGGCTCCCGAGCACGGCGCCGGTGAGGCCGCCCTTCTGAGCGCCGACGCGAGCGAGCAGCTCGTAGAGCGAGGGGTGAATGGTGGGCTTCGGCTCGCGGGCGTTGAGCGCGTTCACCGCGTTCACCAACTTCTCGGGCGCGCGACCGGGCACGGGCGTGCTGCCATGACCGGCCTCGCCCTTCGCGACCATGCGCAGCCAGAGCGTGCCCTTCTCGGCGACGGTGATGGGGAAGATGGTCTGCCCTTCGAAGAGCAGACCGGGCAGGCCGATGCCGCCTTCGTTGAGCACCACACCGCAGTCGAGCTCGGCCCAGTGCTTGTCGACGAGCTCGTGCATGCCGCCGTTGTCGACCTCTTCATCGGCGACCGCGAGCAGCAGCACGTCGCGCCGCAGCGGCACGTTCGCGCGCTTGAGCAGCACCAGCGTCATCAGCTCGATGGCGCCCATGCCCTTCATGTCGAGCGCGCCGCGGCCCCAGACGAAGCCGTCCTTCACGACTCCGGAGAGCGGCTGGGCGTCGGGTGGCCACTCGGCGTCTTCGGCGGTGACGACGTCGAGGTGCGAGAGCAGGCAGAGCGGTTTGTCTTCAGGCGTGCCGGTGGCCTTCAAGCGCGCGACGAGCGAGCCGCGACCGGGCGCGAATTCCCACACGGTGGAATCGATGCCTTCTTTCTCGAGCTCGGCGGCGAAGAAATCAGCACCGCGCGTCTCGTTGCCGGGCGGGTTGCGGGTGTCGACCTGCAGGTACCGCGAGAGCAACGAGACGGCCTCGTCACCGGTCGCGTTCCAATCGACGGCGTCGCCGAACTTCGCGAGCGCGGGTGAGGACGGAGGGAGGACTCGCGCGGTCGCGCAGCCGGTCAGGAGGAGGAGGAAGAAAGACGCTCGCACCGCTCGCGCGTCGCACCGTTGTCACCAGGGGTCAAGGCTCAGAGATCAGCCGGCCGCGGCGCCCACAACGTCGTGAGATCGAGCTCGATCGCGTCGAAGGGAGCGACCCGCACGATGGTGTCTTCATCGCCGCCCCAGGTGCCGAGCTCGCGGGAGTCGGCACCGTCGAGGGTGTACGCGGTCAGGACGCGGTCAATCGGATCGATGTGCCACATGAACGCGACCTTCTCGCGTGCGTAGACGCGGCGCTTCTGAATGCGATCGACCGAGGCCGTGCGCGGCGACAGCACCTCACACACCCAGTCGGGAGCGAGCGTCAGGAACGCGGTGTCGGCGGGCGGCTGCTCGGGCATTCGCTCACGTCGCCAACCGGCGATGTCGGGGACCAGAATGTTTCTGCGGAAATGGAGCTCGGGCTCGACCAGGAAGGTCCAGCCCCCGGTCCGCCCCGGCTTCGGCCAAAGGGGCCGTGGAGCTCGCCGCTGAGCTCAGTCGCGACACGCACGTGACCGATCGCTGGACGCGGCATGGTGATCAACACACCTTCGACGATCTGTCCGATGAGATGGTCGGGGACCTTCTTCAGGTCCTCATAGGTTGCGTCTGGCGCGTTGGGGTCACGCATCGCGTCATCATCCTCGCACGTCGCTGGCGCTCGCGTCGCCGTGCTCGCTCCTCGCGCTGAGGCGTCGCACCAGAGAGAATGACGTCATGCGCGCTCTCCTCCCAGTCCTCCTGCTTGGTGCTGCCTGCTCGGGACCAGCAGGCGTGACCGATGCGGGCACCGGCGGCGGCGGCGGAATCATCAATGCAGGTGGAGGCGTCGCTGGCGGCGGAACCACGGGTGGAGGAACGAGCGGCGGAGGCACGGCGACTGGCGGCGGCGGCTCTGCGACGGGTGGAGGTGGAGGCTCCGCTGCGGGCGGAGGCGGTGGCATGCGGGGCAATCGCGACGCGGGCGAACCATGCGCGACCACGAACGACTGCGGCGCCGGCTCGTGCATCGAGTGGTACCCCGACGCGGGCTCGCTCTGCGCGCCCACCTGCTTCGACCAGACGGGTTGCGCGGCGCTGCCGAACTTCTTCTGCAGTCCGCTCCCCGACGGCACGGGCGTCTGTATTCCCCGCAGCCCCGCGCACTGTCTGCCGTGCGACTTCGACGAGAACTGCGGCTCGACGAGTGAGGTCTGCGTCACCGGCCCCGGAGAGACGACGCAGACGTGCCGCATCGACTGCTCCCTCGCCGGCGCCGACGCGTGCCCGCCCGAGTACACCTGCACGCAGCTCATGTTCCGCGGCATGCCGCGGGCGCTGTGCCTGCCGCCGAGCAGCTGCCCGCTCGCGAAGGCCGGCTTCTGCGATCGCTTCACCGCCAGCCCTCCCTGCGCGGCGGGCAACGACGCCGGCACCTGCCTCGGCTCGCGGCCGTGCGTGAGCGACCGCTTCGAGACCTGCAACGCGACGACGCCGCGGTGCCGCGCGACGTGCGCGAGCGCCTCGCAGACCAGCTGTACCGAAGAGCTCTGCCCGAGCGCGACCCAGACCCCCGAGCACTGCGGGGCGTGCGGCGTGGCGTGCCCCGGCGCCAACCAGCCCACCGCGAACGTCGGCTGCGCGAACGCGCTGTGCAACTTCTCGTGCCGCGCAGAGAACTACGACGTCGATGCGATGACCTCCAACGGCTGCGAGGTCGCTGACGCGCCGACCAACAACCACACCTCCGCCACCGCGACGGCCGTGGGCGACCGCTCGTGCAGCGACTCATCGACCATCAGCTTGAGCGGCCGCCTCACGAGCGACACCCGCACGCACAACCCCGCAGTGCCTGCGTTCGATGCCACGAAGGGCGCCGCGCCCGACTTCTTCAAGGTCAACGCCACCGGCGGCCTCACCTGCGTGAACGACATCGGCGTGACCCTCACCATCACCGGCGCGGGAACGGGCGCGAACTGCTTCCGCCTCGACATCGTCACCACCGACGTCACCACCAACTGCCAGACCAACGCCGCGGGCACGTGCACCATCACCTCGGGCTCGGGCTCGTACAACGACGACTCCACCATCACGCTGAGCGTGAGCCGCACCTGCAGCGCCGCCCCGGTTGACGCCCGCTACACCGTCACCGGGCACTTCTAATAAGAGGGGTGCATGCCCCGGCTGACCCCTCTCCTCATGGCAGTGCTCGCGACCGGTTGTCTCAACCCCGAGCCGCCCTCGCTCGCGCCTGACGCCGTCGACGCCAACCTGCGCTGGTTCTGGGTGAACGGCGACACGGCCACCGACACAACCCTCATCGACGCGGCCGGCAAGCTCGCGTCAGGTGGCAGCGCCGACACGCGCACCGCGCCGCTCAAGGGCCAGATGCGAGAGCGCCTCTCGTCGGACGACTTGAAGAACGTCGGCCTCGAGATGAACGACCCGGCCACCGCGCGCGGGCTCATCGTGGTCAACCTCTTCGACTGCACGCTCGACAAGCTCGAGAACATCCTCATCGCGCAGGACCAGATTGCCCAGTACCCCGACGTCTACAAATTTTACGTGCGCACGTACTCGACCGACGAGGCCGCCTTCCGTGCGCGCTCGACCGACGTCATCACGTGGACGGTGGACCTCTCGGCGGCGTTGCCCATCGATGACGTCTACACCTCGGTCATCAAGGGCGGCGTGCGGCGCGTGAAGGCCCCCGCTGAGGGCGCGACGAAGGGCAACTTCCTCATCGCGCGCACGTACCTCGCCGGCCCGGCCACCTTCACGTCACCCACCACCACCAGCCATTTCCGTCAGGACTACCAAATCGAGATCTTCTGGGAGCAGTCACCCGGCCGCATCTTCCACGGCTACGGCATGTGGCGAGACATCAAGGCCGGCGGCTTCAACCTGAGCATCGAAGACAACGGCTTCATGAACATCGTGCTCGACAACCTCGTGAAGTGGGACGACCAGACCGCGGTGCTCTGCAAGAAGCCGTGATCGCGGGCGGTTGCGGGGCCGGGCAATGGGCGCCGCGCTGCCCCGTATCTGTGGGCATGAGCGAGACGAACTCGAAGGCCTGCAGCGCTTGTTTTCAGAACATCGATTCGCGTTCCACGCGGTGCGCGCATTGTGGCCAGCGGCAGGGTGACGTGGTCGGGCTGTACCGCAACGTGCCGGGCCGCGCGCTCGGCGGCGTCAGCGCGTCCATCGCGCACCACTTCAACTGGGACGTGACGCTGATGCGCATTCTCTTCGTCGTCAGCATCGCCTTCACCGGCGGGCTGGTGTTCTGGGTGTACGCCGCCGCGTGGGCGATGACGCCGTTCGAGCAGAACGGGAAGTCGCCGGCGCTGAAGGCGATTGATTGGTTGGGCGGGCTGTTCTCCGCGCCGAAGTCGACCGGCGTCGAACCTGTGCAGCCGCAGTAACCGAGGCGGGGAGAGCTCGTCAGCGCACGTCGATGGCGAGCGTGAGCGGCATCTTCTCGATGAGGCACTTGTCGGCGCTGCACACGCTGAACGCCAACACGCCGCGCACCTGGTTCGACCCGGCCTCCCCCGCGACGAAGGGCAAATCGAAGTCGACCTGACACGCGTCTTCGGCCTTCGCGGCGCACGGCGTCTTGCGCCCGTCGTCGAGCGGTACGCGGTCGCCGCCGAACTTCACGGTGCTCTCCGCGGCCGGTTTGAACGCCACGGGGTAGTCGGGGTTCACGTGAAACCCTTCACGCGCGACGACCGACGCCACGGCGATGCCCGGCAGGCCCGAGGTGTAGGTCGCCTGCGGCGCGAGCGAGGCGGCGAAGGGCTGCGCGTCGGGCTTCTTCTCGACGACAGCGGGCGGCTCTGCGGGCTGGTCCTTCGTGCAGCCTGCGAGCGCTGCCACCGCGACCAGCGGGGCGATCAGTTGGCGTACTTGACGGAGCATCCGTACGCCTTCGTGTCAGAGGTCTTCACCGCGCGCTTCGCCGCCAGGTCCTCGAGCGCTGCGTTCACGTAGTTCACCAGCGTGCCGCCCGTCGGCGACTGGCCCTCTCCATCGGGCGAGTTGTCGATGGCGCCGCGGTACACCAGCGTGCCGCTCGCATCGATGACGAAGAGGTGCGGCGTGTTGGTCGCGCCGTACGCCTTGCCCACCGCGCCGCTCTCGTCGAGCAGCACCGGGTTCTCCATCGCGAACGTCTTGACCGCGGCCTTGTTCTTGTCGACGCCGTGGCCCTGCTTCCCCGGCGCTCCGGAGTTGATGGACAGCCAGACGACGCCCTTGCCCTGCTGCTTCTTCGCGGTGTCGACCAGCGAGCCCTTGCCGTGGGCCGCCTTCACGAAGGGGCATTCCGGGTTGAACCACTCGAGCACCACCGTCTTGCCTTTGAAGGACGCGAGCGACACCTCTTTGCCGTCGAGGTCCTTGAGCTTGAAGTCTGGTGCCGGCTTGCCCAGCTCGGCGCCTGCGAACGCAGACAAAGAGAACACCGTGATGAGCGCTGCCAGGTTTTTCATGACCCCTCGATTAACAACGTACGCCCCTGCCTGCCTACCCGCCTGCGACGCGAACGACCTTGCCCGCGCCACGCTGAATCGCCGCGATGGCCGGATCGGCCCAGCGACCGTGCGTGTAGAGGGTGAGCTTCGCCTGGGGGTCGACGCGCAGCTCGAGCACCGTGAAGCTGCCGCTGCGCTGCCGAAGAAGCCGACGGTGAATTTCCCACACCTTCGTGTGCCGCACCCCGGTCAGCTTTGAGCCACGCACCCACCACGTCGCGCTGCGCGTGAAGACCATGCCGCGTTTGTCGTGCGTACTGACCCACAGGTACGTGCCCCAGCCGATGAGCCCGAGGCCGGGAAGGAAGAGCAGCTCGTGCGGGAGGGGCAACGGCATGCCGCCCATGACGCCCGCTCCGCAGATGCCAGGGCCGGCGAAGATGAGCAGCAGCCAGACCACCACGATGACCTGGTTGTCGGCGAGGTAGGCGTCTGACTTCGCGCGCATCGCGCTCTCGATTTCGTCGCGCTCGGCGGCGTCGAGCGACTGGAGCGTGCGCTTCTCGATGTCACCCATGCGCGCGGCTCAGGGACTGCAGATGGATCGGTCGATGCCGAACCCGATGTACGTGCAACGCGGCAGCGACGGCACGCAGTCGG
>JBILUC010000156.1:0-4662 GCA_044371205.1 Archangium sp. | reverse complement strand
GCCTGGCGACGCTGCTGCCGACCGCCTGAGTTGATCAGCGAGAGCTGATCAACGAGGCCCCTCGTCCAATTCCACAAGACACTCATTACGGCCCTCAACGCAGTATTTTCAACGCCCTGCTAGCCGTGACTCTGAGCAGCTCTCGCAGGCGACTTCCACGAAACCGGCACGCACGTCGCCGCACGTGAGAAATCGCTCTCCCTCTCGCTTCACGCGCGTCGGCATCGATGAAGACACTTCCGGCCAGCCCCGCCGGAAAGCCTCGTGCAACACCGACTTCTCCGGCGCCCGTCGCCGGTCCTCCCCGCCCTCGTCCACCACCTCTGTCTACTGGCCACCACTGACATTCCTGCTTCAGCGACGCCCGCGGCACGCCCCTGAGCACGTCACCGACGCTGTTGGTGTGGCTGGTCAACGGCAAACGCGGCGCCCATTTCAGACTTCGGTCGACTCAGGCGAAGGGTAGTCGTTGAACGAGTACGCGGGCAGACGGCAGCTCGGGACTCGCGCGGCCTCCATCCATCAGGTGGGCGCCGGAGAGGTCGAAGCGGCCCTGCTTGAGCATCCCCTCGTTTGGGAATCGTCGGGCGGCCTGACCCGGACCTCGGAGAGCGCATCGTCGCCTTCGTGGTGACCTCCGCCAAGGCCCTCGCGCACCTCTGCGGGCGCCGCTGCCTGGACAATCCTCCCGCACAGCCGGCACCGGGCCTGCTCGCAGCCACATGCGCCAGGGCGACGGCGCCCGGCTAAGGTGTCGTTTTGACGAGGGATTGCGCGCGCCTTCCTCGCTGAATTCGGGGCCAATGACGGAAACGCCATCGGACCGGACACTCAGGTGCTCATGGACTTGTCAAAGAGATGGTGGCTGCTCCTCATTGCGACCGCTGCTGGCCAAGGCTGCCTTGGCTGCCCAGGCGCTGAGGTCAACCTCGGCTTTCACGACGGCGGCCTTGACCTCATCACGGCAGCCCGAGCCCTCGAGCGGACTCAATGCGACCGCTTCATCCGCTGCGGTTGGGAGGACCCTCTTTCAGACTGCAAGCGCCTTGGCCTGATTGCTGACGCCCTCCCCGCGAGTCTCTATTGGGACCTGATTGCTGAAGACGCCGGGCTGGTCAGCGTTGACGAGCCTCGCCTTCAGTTGTGTATCGACGAAATGAACACCGCGGCCTGCGAGGCCGGTGCTCTGGGGTGCAGCGATTGGGCGCGAGGCTCCCGGTCCAGCGGCGCGACCTGCGGCTCGAGGTACGAGTGCCTCGATGGGCTCTACTGCGACATCTCCAGCCAATGTCCTGGTGTCTGTAGACCTCAAGGTCAGGTCGGCGAAAGTGTCTCACGGGTGTGGAGTGGGTGCGGAGAAGGCCTCGCTGCAGTCGTCGACACTTCCGGACCCGTCAGCGTTCTCTGTCAGGCGCCTGCAAGCACCGGTCAGAGTTGTTCTCCCGGTGGTGTGCAATCGATCACCCTTGGTCGCGCGTGCGCGGAAATAACCGACTTCTGCCGTGTGCCCGCCGATGGAGGGCCCGGAAGATGTGAATCGGCTGTCGCGGTCAGGCGCCCCGCCCGTGGGGAACCGTGTGCCTACGACCGCCCCTGCCAAGCGGGCCTTGCTTGCGTCGAGGACGGGCCGAACGTCGGGCACTGCGACATCAAGATGACGGCTGGTGCTTCCTGTCGCCTGGACCGATTGGGGTGCGCGACCGGCTTCGCGTGTTCGCGCCAGACCCAGGTGTGCATCGCGCTCCCCAGGTTCGATGAAGCCTGTGGTGAATCGCCCGACCAGAACTGCCCCGTCGGCGCGATCTGCCGCCAAGGCTTCTGTCGCCGAATCCATCTCCCTGGAGAAGCCTGCGGAGTCAGCGACTACTGCTATGACTCCGAATGCCTCAATGGTCTCTGCACACCTTCTCTTTGCGACCCGTGGAAATGATCGCCTCACCAAATTCCTCGAGCAAGGCGTCGCGGAAGGTCACCGGTCATGCTGACGAGCTTCGTTTGGGTGACGCTCAACACGCTGGTCATGCTCGACTTTTCCTGGAGCGCGCCAAGTGAATGTGCGCTCGAGGCTGAAGTGCGCGCGCGGGTTGAGCGGACCAGGCCTCCTCACGCGCTGCCGCTGACGGTGCGGGCTCGAGTTCTCCGCAGTGACGACGGCTATCAACTCCTGGTCAACACCACGAGCAGCAACGGCCGCGTCGGCTCACGGGAGCTCAGGGTGCAGACCTGCGCGACCGCTGCCGACGCGGCGGTGTCACTGCTCGCGCTCGCCTGGGAAACCCCCGCGGCTCCGTCTGTCGCGAGCGCTCCGTCGCGAGCCCGCTGGGACCTGGGGCTCAACGGAGCCCTCGAGCCCTTCTTGCTCCCTCACCCTGCCGGTGGCTTCTCAGCTCTGGTCCGCTGGACCCAGCCGCCCTTCTCACTCACGCTGTCGCCGGGCTTCCTCGTCCCCGTGAGGCAGCGGGCCGGGCAGGGGTCGACCGCAGCAGTCGAGTATGCCGTTGGTGAAATGACGGTCAGTGGATGCGTCGAGCGCGAATGGTTCAACCGCACCTGGGTGGGCTCAGGCTGCGTCGCATCGCGCGCGGGGTTCGTTGCCGTTTCGAGCTTCGGGGTGTCGAACCCACGAGGGGGTGTCGCTGGGCTCTTCGGTGCAGGTCTAGCCGTGGCGATGCAAACGCGCCTTGGCGACTGGTGGCTGGGAGGCTCGGTCGAAGTGATGGCCCAGCTCCTTCGCCCTTCATTTGCCTTCCAGAACGAAGCGCCAGTGCACCGGGTGCCTCTCCTCAGCGTCAGGCCGCAGCTCACGGTTGGTTGGCGATGGCCTTGAGCACGAAACCAGCGCCGATATGGCCTCACGAGTCGGCAAGCGCCCCGGACGTACCCAACAGTGCGCTCATGCTGAATCTTGCCGAGCTGTACGAGCACCATCTCCACGACGTCTGGCGGCTGCTCGCGCGCCTTGGGGTCCCTGCCAGTGAACTCGAAGACGCGGCACACGAGGTGTTCTTGATCGCGTTCAAGCGCACAGCAGACTACCAGGCACGGAGTTCTCAGAAGACGTGGCTCTTTGGAATCGCCACGCGGGTGGCGAGTAACTGGCGAAGAAGCGCACGACGTCGTGGAGTTGGTGAGCCCCTTCCGCTTGCGCTCGCCGACCCGCGCCCCTCACCTGAAGCAGTCTCGGAAAGTGGAATGAAGATCGCCGCACTTCATCGAGTGCTTCAGCTCCTCCCGGTGGCCCTCCGTGAGGTCTTCGTCCTGGTGGAACTCGAAGGACTCTCGGGGCCGGAAATCGCCCAGGCGCTCGATTGCAATCTCAACACCGTCTATTCCCGGCTCCGAGTCGCGCGGTCGACCTTCGAAGCTGTCGTCGCCAATGAGCGCCTCGATGAGTGAACTCTCTGAGCGAGCGCAGTCAGTTCTTCGAGCGCTCGGCGAGGTAGCTGAGCAGCCCAGCGAAGAACAAAGATCGCGGCTCAAGGCTCGCCTCTTGCAGAGCGCCGCTCAGGCTGGCGGCACCACCTCGGTCGCGAGGTCCTTCCGGAACGTGGTGCTCTCAGGTTCGGTCGGCGTCTTGCTCGGCGCGACCGCGTTCATGGCCGCGCGGACGCCGACGAACCTCCCGCAAGAATCGGCAGCGCCGGTCGCGGAAGCGGGGCCAGCGTGTGAGAGCGACTCCGTGCTGTTCACTTCCCCCGCGCCGCCCGCGAGGGGACTGTCAGATGCCCGGGCACGAGTTCGCTCGCCACCGCCCCCGCTTGCAACGTCACCTGACCAGCCTGCTGAGGCGCCCGAGCCGGTCGTCGTTCAGCCAGACCCGCCAGGTTCCTCAGACACGGAGCCTCTCGACGTCCACTTGGAGCAGCCAGATACCCTGCTGCTGGAGCTCGAGGCGATCCGCGAGGTCGATGTGCTGCTCCGCAGCGAGCACCCCGCCGAGGCGCTCCGCGCGCTCGCAGCGTACGACCGGAGATTCGGCCAGACGGGAGTCTTGGGAGTCGAAGCGACGACCCTGCGTGCACTCGGCCTGTGCATGGCCGGCCAGTTCGATGCGGGCGCGGCCCTGTTGGGAAGTGTTCCTCGCGATTCACCCTATTCCGCTCGTGTCGACGCGGCGTGTACGCCGCCCTCCTCCCCGTAGGCGATCAGCGGTCGAGCTCTCGACCGTCTACCAGCGTGACCTCTACGGCGACTTGGGAGTGGCGCGCGGCCGGGCCCAGCGCCTCCTGCGCCGCCAGCTCACGATACCCGCGGGCGACGGCGGCATGCGCAGTCAGTGTCTGCGCTGAGTCGGAGTAAAAGCGCAACTTGGCGCCGCTTGGCAGCTCGAGCTCTGCGAAGGGGGGCGCGGTGGCTGAGTCGCGACTCCGGCGCCTCGACGATGGCCGGTACGAGTATTCGCCGAAGAAGGGCTCGAGCTTCACCGTCACCGCACCAGCGCTGGTGCGTCGGCTTTGCGCTGGTGCACCACCTGGGTCCACGTCAACGCAGGCGGTTCGCATAACCTGTCGTCCTCGAATGGCACGCAACCACCGGCGTTCACTCCGAAAAACAGGGACCTCATGGACTTCCTGTGGGTGACGGGAGCGGAGGCGAGAGCGTGATGCCGCCGCAGCAGAGGAAGATCATCGCGATGAGGGCTTGAGCTGAGTGAAAGCCATA
>JBILUC010000155.1:0-4678 GCA_044371205.1 Archangium sp. | reverse complement strand
CTTGCACCTTCGCAACCAGCCCCGATGCCTGGCGCGGCACCGGCGACGATGGCTTCAGCCCCTGCGAAACCAAAGCGGCCCCGCCTCGACTGGGCCCAGCTTCACCAGCGCACCTTCGGCACCGACGGCCTGCGTTGCCCCTGTGGCGGAAGGCGCACCATCAGGCGCCTCCATTCCACCCGCAAGCACGCCGAAGCCCGCCTCACCGAGCTCGGCGTCACCCTGCCCTCGCGGGTGCTGCCGCCGCGCCCATTAGCGCGACGAAGTGCGCCCACATCGAGGAGTACATCGCGCGAGTATGCGGCACTCTCAGGAAGGCGCGGTCTGAGCGGACCGAGGTCGTTCAGTTCGATTCCAGCTTTCGCGCCAACCGTTCCAAGAAGAGCGCCAACTCCGGCTTCTCGATCTTGCCCTGCGCGACGTCCTCCATGATCGGGTGAAGCGTCTCGCCCGGATCGTCCAGCTCCCACCCGTTCATGTAGAGAAAGTTGCACGGTCATGGTGTCGCCTTCGATCTGAATCTCGATCGCCTTCCGTTGCCCCCTTCATGGTAAGAAAATCCGAAGCCAGTGCTCGATTTCTAACAAAATTCGAAGATTCGTAACGATTCTGAAAATCCCCATGCCAACGACCAGGGCGAACACGCTCCGCGAATCCGGTCGCCTTGTTGAAGGGCTGACGGTCCTCGTCGAGCGGCTGCCGACCTGCACGGTCTGCAGCGCCACCGGTCTCACCACTCCCGGTCTGGTCACCGGCAAGACGAAGGACGGAAAGGCAGCGGTCCTCTGCGAGCGGCACTTTCGCGAGGCGGGCGCTGGGCTCGGATCGGAGCGGGGCCAGGTTCTCATCGAGTCGGGGCCGGCCGCGGCGATTGAAGTCCCCCGCGATTCGACGCCGGCCGGTTACGCACGGGCGATCCTCGAGTACCGGCTCGGTGTACTTCCTCCGAATCGGCTGACGTTCATTGCGACCAAGGGCGCACGCCGAGAGCGGGCTGAAGAGGGCCGGGTCACGGTGGTCCTTCCTCCGAGCTACGCACCTGGCCCAAGTCTCATCGAGCACCTCGAGTTTGCGCTGAAGTACGACAAGGTGAACCTCGAGGTGCTGGCGGCCCTGTTTCGCCGCGCCGACCAGGTGCCCTTCGAGCAGCAGCTCGCGGCCTTTATCCGGAGCCGTCCAACCGGCCAGTACGCGCGCCGCCTGTGGTTTCTCTACGAGCTGCTCACCGGTCGTCGGCTCGAGCTCGAAGATGTGACCACCGGCAACTACGTGCAGCTGCTCAATGAGGCCGAGTACTTCACCGGTGCTCCCCAGCGGAGTCGGCGCCACCGCGTCATCGACAACCTGCTCGGAGACGCCAGGTTCTGCCCGACCGTTCGGCGCACTCCGGAGCTCGAGCGCTTCGTGAAGAGCGGTCTGCGCGACGAGGTCCTTCGAATCATCAAGGACTTTGACGAAGACGCGATTCGACGGGCGGTGAGCTACCTGTTCACGAAGGAGACACGGTCCTCATTCGACATCGAGGGCGAGAAGCCTGGGCCCGCGCGAACTGAGCGGTTCGTGGCGCTGCTGCGTGGAGCGGCGGAACTCCAACGAATCACCTCTGCCGACCTGATCAGACTTCAAAACGCCACCGTCGACGACCGATTCGCGGACAGTGGGTGGCGCACGGACCAGGTGTACGTGGGCGAGCAGATCGACCTCGCGCGCCAGAGGATCCACTACATCGCGCCGCAGCCAGCCGATGTCGGGTCGCTCATGGATGGCCTCCTCACCTGTGCACGCCGCCTCGAGGACTCGACGGTCGACGCCGTGGTCCAGGCTGCAGTTGTCTCATTCGGCTTCGTCTTCATTCACCCGTTCTCCGACGGGAACGGCCGACTCCACCGACTGCTCATTCACCACATTCTTGCGCGGCGCGGATTCACCCCGAAGGGGCTCATCTTCCCGGTGTCGGCGGTGATGCTCGAACGCAGGGCGGAGTACGATGCGTGCCTCGAGGCGTTCTCAGTTCCCCTGATGCGTTTGGTGGACTTCGACGAAGACGAGGCGGGTGTAGTCGTCGTCAGGAACGAGATCGCCGGGCTCTACCGGTTCTTCGACGCCACCCCAATGGCCGAGGCGCTCGCGCGCTGGGTCGAGCAGACGGTGAAAGTCGAGTTCCGCGCCGAACTCGATTTCGTGGTCCGGTTTCGTGAGACACGGCGAGCGATCGAAGCAGTGACGGAGTTGCCCGATCGGCTCATGAACCTCTTCATCAAGGTCTGCCTGAACAACGGTGGCCGGCTCTCAGCGTCGAAGCGCAAGCACTTCTCGATGCTGTCTGATGGCGAGATCAAGGCGATGGAGAAGGCGGTGAAGGAGCACATGAAGACCTCCATTCGCGCCGCTGCGGAGTAACGGTTTTCAAAGGTGAGGGACGATTTCTAACGAATTCTGGCGTTTCGTAACGAAATCGCAGGCCGCGGCTCGTTGTCGTTGTCCCTTACCGAAAACCCGGAACGCGACACGGCGATCAGATAGCGCGGGCTGCCGCAGCTTGTGCCTCATCATCGCAACGCCGACCTCGAACATCTCGAAGGCCAGGCGAAGCTGTGCAGCTGGGTCGACGGGCTCCCGACTCACGAAGCCAGCGTAGCGAACTCAGCCAAAGCGGATCTCCGGATGCGAACACCGTTGAGCACGTGCACCGCCTTGAGCGAGCCGTTCTTCACCATTCGGTAGACCGTGGCCTTGCAGACGCGGAGCAGTGGGGCGACTTCGGCGACCGTGAGGAGCTCTTCGGGCAGCTCAAATCGCCGCCGTACCGGCGCCGTAAGCGGAGTGACAAGGGGTGTAAAACCGGCCAACCCGTGGGGATCGAGGTTGGCCTCTTTCCCTGAAGTTGCGAGCGCTTGCGAAGCGAGGAGAGGCGGTGGGAAAGGGTGGGTCGCCATACTTCGTCCTTCGGGACCAAGGGGTCGCAGGTTCAAATCCTGTCTCCCCGACTGGTGAAAGCCCCCGAGGTTGTTGGAGAAATCCTTCGACCTCGGGGGCTTTGTTTTGCCCGCTTGTGTCCCGTAGCAGCAGCCCAGCAGCAAGCGAGCCCCGTTCTTCACCGAACCAGCGTCAGCGGGCTGGAACCGGTGGGCCTGAACGAGAGCTTGTTGACCGCCTTCCTCATGTCGTCGAGGTCGAGGTGTCCGTAGATCTCGCTGGTGATGGCCGGGTCCGTGTGGCGCAGCACCTTCTGCACGGTGGCCAGCGGCACCTCCGCCTTGAGCAACAGCGTGGCCGTGGTGCGGGTCGTGGAATCGCACTGGCTGAGCCGCATCCTGATGAAGCACGCCCCGGATGACGTCGACGTGCGTGTTGCTGGCAAGATCGAGGAGGCACGCCCGTGGGCGGAGGCGCTCGTATCCGTTTTTCCTGCATTTGCAGCCCACAAGGTTTTGACTGGGAAGGAATCGACGTCCGCAAACGACACGAGCACTGTTGACCGGGTTCTCACCGCGACACCTTTCGCGGTCGGCGTGGTGGCCAAATTTGGCAAGTACGTTCCCCGAATTCGTTTGAACCTGCTGGCTCGCGCAAGGCCGGCGACGCGACTTGCGCAGGGTATCTCAAGTGCGAATCGTCAATACGGGCGCTGCTTTGGCTACGCAAAAGAGCTTGTTGGGGCACTTCAGGGGGAAGGCATCCGCGGAAGCGTTCTGGTCGTCAGGCCACAGGTCGGCCTCACTCTCGTGAATTCGAAAGGAAGGCAAGTAGCAGGGCAAAGTGCCTCCCATGTAGGTATCGAGGTCGACGGCTTGGTATACGACAATTTTAGTCAGATTGGAGTGCGTCGAGACGCTTGGCTTCGTGACCTTGGAGTTGGTGAAGCGCCAATAGATTGGTTCCCAAGAACGTTTGAGGAGTTCATCGATGACATTTCGGGCATGGATCTCTGAGTGATAACGAGAGCGCATGAGGACACGTGGTTGGTTTCGCTGGTTGCAACGATCCGGACTCGGCCTGCAGCATATCTGGGCGGCGAACCATCGCTCGAACGTCTCGGCTTATTCATTGCTGCGTTCCGTTGGGGTCGCGAAAGCGCTCGAGCAGGTAGCGGTTCGGTCGACGACCGGATTCTGGAAGATTTCGCTCGTTGGCTCGCAGTTTCCGAGGCTGAAGCCAACATGAAGCGCTGGCTTGTGCTCGTAAATGAAAGAGCGGCAAGAGACGGGAGAGACGACAGGCTTGCTGTTTTCTTCGAACTCTTCACCGCCTTCTCCAACGCAAGTAACCCCACTGATCATTTGCGTTGAGCCCGAGTATCCGGGTCGGGAACTCATCGTGAGCACCCTGAGTGATCAGCGACGGCGGGATGAAAGGCTCAGCGCGGCGTGATGAGTTGGCCGGTACGCGTTCACGGGGCGCGGCACAGCAACGACGGAGTTGAGCGTTTCTTGAACGCGGCCTGAATGGCGTTGACGAGGTAATTCAAGACATGGCACTGCTGCTTCCTGCAGGTGTGCACCACCGACTTGAGGTTCGCCGCGAAGCGGTCGCCGCGCGCCGACTGACTGCTCGCTCTACCGGTGTGCCCGCAGCACTCCTGCGCCCACTCTCCTCGGCAGAAAACGGCCACGCTCACCCTCGTGCTGCCGACTTCCGCACCCCCAACTCGAGCCTCGGTCACCAGGTTCGGCTCTCG
>JBILUC010000050.1:0-54513 GCA_044371205.1 Archangium sp. | reverse complement strand
CAGAGCCCCGCGCGCCTCAGCACAACCGGCGGCCCTCGACCTTCGTCATCCCACCTTCCCCTCTCCATCGGCGAGCGTCGGGCACCGCACCCGGCTCCCGGTTCGGCGGTTTGAAACTCTTGTTCTTTTCCTCGGGTTGTTCACGGTGAAGGCGTTGACCTGCTCGGCCATCGTGGTCCCGAGTTCGTCTTGAATGAAGTGCCCCGAATCGAAGCGGGTGTACCGGCCCGCACTGTTCCCGTGGATCCGTCCCGCGCAGGTTCCGGGGTTCTGCGCGTGACGCGCGGAGAGCGGCGGCGCGGTCCTGATGGCGTGACGTCAGCAGCCGGCGCGGTAGCGAGCGCGCTCATCGCGTCGCGCGTCGCGGTCGAGTGGAAACGAGCTGCGAGAACCGCGGGGAAGCGATCGCGCCCACGAAGCTCGATTTCAGCCTTGGTGCCCCTGCATCCGCCCGCGCTCATTCGGATCCTCCCGACGCGGTTTCTTGAGATCGTCTCCAGCCAGCGACCTCGCGCACCCACTGGGGCAGCTTCGGCTTCAGCTCCGCGACATCCAGCTCGTCGCGCCCGCGGAAGAAGTTTCCCTTCACGTTCCTCGAAGACTCCCCGCGCGCCGCGGCGATGCGGCGGTTTCACGAGGAAGCGAAGCAGCACTTCGACACGGTCTGCGTGCCGACGCCCGACGGGCAGCTCCTCGGCCTCCGCCGCTGACGCGCCGCGCGTGACGCGGCCAGCGCCACGGGTCAAACTGTCGTCACATGCGTCGTCTCTCGAGCGTCGTCATCGCGGTCTTGCTGGCCGCCTGTCCTCCCGGCGGCAACGTCAACGGCACGCTGCGCGCAAACCAGGTGACGCTCTTCGAGGGTGCCATCTGGCAGGACGAGCGCTGCACCGAGGGCGCGGGCGCCGAGAACTGTTGCATCCGCAACGGTCCGTTCTGCCCCGACTTCACCGACTACCTCATCACCGACGTGCGCACGCAGGGCACGCGGGTGGTGGTGCTGCTCCAAGCCAACAACGGAAACCTGGTGGTGCTCTCGGATGACTCCGGCGCGACCTGGAAGACGCTGGCCGTGGGCAGCGTCGGCAACATCGCCGAGCTGCAGAAGATGGGGTTGCACCTCGCCGGCGACGCCGTCTTCCTGATGGTCCAGTCAGAAGAGCCCATCAGCAATGAGACGCGCATCGTGTTGCGGCCCTTCCGGGTCGACCTCGAGACCGGCGGAACCACGCGCGAGGGCGACATCCTCCTCATCACGCGCCCTCACGCCTACAGCGCGTCCGACGGCACTGCGTCCGGCGCGATGCTCTACCCGCAAGACGCGCGCAACCCCTTCTCGCCCTGCATGGCGATGGTGGAGCGGTGGACGCCCGGCCGCCCGGTCGAGCGCGTGTCGGCCGTCACGGGCCTCGGCACCTGCGGCATCCAGTACGTCACGGCCTCGAACGGCCCGCGCTTCTTCTCGGGCGTGCTGGCCGAGTCGGGCGAGGGCGGGCGCTCCTGCGCCTATTCCATCGACGGCAACGATGCCTCGGTGGGCTTCACCTGTGGGCAATGGGCGTTGTGGCCTGCCGCGCGCGATAGCACGCTGCCCCGTCGCTTCGCCGCCTACGCCGGGGAGCGCGCGCTGGCGCTGGGCGTCTTCGAGGCCGACGGCGCCGCGTGGGCGTCAGAGCCTGCGTCGAGAGACTGGATCTTCCTGGGGGCCGGTGTGCCCGGCCGCAACCGCAGCCTGAGTGACAACCAGCCCTACGCGGGCCTCATGCCTATCGGCGACGACTCCGGCGGCAAGCTGGTGCGCATCAACCGCGACGCCACCGTCGACGAGGTCGTGCTGCCCTTGAGCCCCTGCGTCGAGCCGGGCAAGAGCTGCATGGACCCGAAGAACGCGCAGACGTTTCACGGCGAGGTCGGCGACCTGGAGTGGGCGCACCCGCTGGGTGACGACGAGTACCTGCTCTTCTACGTGCACGACGTCGCGCCGGGCATCAACCAGTACAAGCCCGTCTTCACCGTCTCGAAGGAGCGCGCCACCTACCGCCGCGTCACGCCCCGCGAGAAGCCCGCCGCCCTCGGCCCTCCCGGAGCGCCCAACGCGAAGCCCGCCACCTCCCTCGAGCTGCTGTGCCTCAAGCAGGCCGCCTGCCAGGGCGTGAACCAGAACCTCTTCGACTGCGTGGGCCGCTACCTCACGCAGCACGAGCTCATTCACACCGCGTACGAGACGACGATGGCTCAGGCGCTCTCGGCCGACTGCTCGAGCCTGTTGCTGCGCGGCAGTGGAGGCCTCGACTGCGCGCTGCGAGGTGGCTCGCCCGTCGAGCGGGACGGAGGGGCTGGCTCGCTCTACGTCGACTGCGACTTCGGCGTGCCGTCGCTGCCTACCGCCTGCGGCACCTGCGTGGGGAACATCGCGCGCGACTGCAGCGGCCTGGGCGGCGTGTCGCAGTGGCCGGTGAACTGTGCCGCGGCGGGCGCGACGTGTTCGGGCGGACGCTGCGTGTCACCCAGCGCGTGCAGTGGCGATGGCACCAGCACGTGTTCAGGTGACCGGGGCGAGCGTTGCTGGAGCGGTGCGCGCGCGTCGGTGCGGTGCGACCTGCTCTCACTACAATGCAACCCCGCGAGCATGGCGGTGGCGTTCAGGCCGTGCACCTTCACGGGCATGCTCAACACGGCCCCGTACTGCGCGGGCGCGTATCTCCTCTGGGACCTCAGCGGCGAGAAGTGGGCCGACTGCGCGCAGCTCGGCTTCAGCGGCTGCAAGGCCGGGCGCTGCACGCGCTAAGGACCTTGCGACGCGGGGCTCGGGGGCTCTCCGCAGGCCTTCTCGAGTTCCTTGTATTGCCGGTTCCCGTTCAGTCCTCGCAGGCGCGCGCACGCCTTCGCGCGCTCCTCCATCGGAAACCCGAAGGCCGCATGGAGCCGAACCGCCCGCGGAGCGTCGGACGCCTCGGCGGCCGCGAAGCCCGCCGCCAGGGCCTTCGCAGCGTCGGGGCGCTGCTTCAGCTCGTCGAAGTGGAAACGAGCCGCGAGAACCGCGGGGAAGCGATCGCGCCCACGAAGCTCGATTTCAGCTTTGGTGCCCCCGCATCCGCCCGCGCTCGTTCGGATCCTCTCGACGCGGTTTCTTGAGATCGTCTCCACCCTGAGCCAGAAGCGCATGTCGAGCGGCGGGCGGGGCATGTCGATTTGAAGGTACAGCGACTGGCCGACGAGCGAGTCGGCAGCTCGATGGCCTCCACGCCGTTGACGGTGGCGGTGCGCGCAGTGACCTCGTCGAGGCGCATGGTGGGCACCTGCACCGACGAGCCATTGCTCAAGGTGAACGCCGCGTTGCGCGTCTGCGCAGCGTCGAACCTCGTCGCCCACGCCGCGTTCAAGTACACGGCGTTGGCCAGCACCACGCGGGTCGAGGACGTGATGGCGCCGTCTGGAATCAACTCGGGGATGAGCTTCTCGGTGTGAAAGTCGATGAAGCCGTTGATGGCGAGGCGCGAGGCTTCGGGTCGGGCGGCGAAGTCGAGCAGCTTCACGCCCGCGCCGTACTGCTGGGCGAGGAGATCCAGGAAGGGCTGCTCGAGCGCGTAGCCGGTCTGTGCGAAGAGCTGGTTGGTGAGCTTGAGCGTGAAGGGCTCGCCGTTGATGCTCGCTCTCCCCGTGTGCCCCCGACTCGCCAGAGCCCCGCGCACCTCAGCACAACCGGCGGCCCTCGACCTTCGTCATCCCACCTTCCCTTCTCCATCGGCGAGCGTCGGGCACCGCACCCGGCTCCCGGTTCGGCGGTTTGAAACTCTTGTTCTTCTCGACCGAGGTTCAGCAACAGCTCACGCTGGCGATGCCGAGGAGCACGCCGTCCCCCGACGTGGCCTCATCGCCGATGCCGGCGCGCGCCGAAGAGGTCTCTAGGAGCGTTGCGCTGGCCCAGTTGCAGGCGAGTTTCTCGCCGGCGCCGGGGACGCACAGTTCGTCGCAGCCGCTCACCGTGAACGTTCAGGTCGACGGGGAAACGATCGCAAGTGCGGTGACATCAGCGCAGCGCGACTCCGCCAGTCGCGCCTTCTCGCCGTTGCCAACCTACTGACTGAACTCGACTGCGTCTTCCGGTGGTGTTGCTCGACCCACGTCAGCCCGCAGAAGCGAGCACGTCGCGCTCATCGCTGGGGGAGTTGAGGGCGGCCACGCGACTGGGGAATGAACGAAGCAACAACGCGCGCGGTCCCTGTCGGGCCTCGGCGGGAAGATGAGCCAACAGCCTCTCAACCTGCGCTTCCGTAAGGTCAGCTGAACTTGCGATCGCGGCTGGCGCACCAGTCGCAGGCAGACTCAAGGGAGACGGCAGGCGGCTCGATCCCCGAGATTCCCGAGGGGCAGATGAACCCCGAGCCGCTCTTCGATGCCGGGCCCATTGAGGTGGATGCGGGGTGCTGCGACACGCGCTTCCGCAACGCGGAAGACTCCGAGCCCGCGCACGCGACGGGGCGCATCGCGAGCGGTCTCTCGACGCTGGCGGGGCTGTCGCTGACGCGCGGCGGGGGCGAGTGGAGCGCGACGGCGTGCTTCCCGCTGAACGCCTCGGTGGCATACCGCTACGAGTTCACGTGGGACGCGGGCGTCGAAGACGGCGGCTCGGTCGACCTCGAAGACGGCGGCGTCGAGTGGGAACAAATCGCCCTCATCGGGTTCTCGGCGCGCGCGAGCGAATCGGAGCCGGGCTTCACCGACGTGAACGGAGAGCGGTGGAACTTCTACCGCGCGGTCGAGTCGTGCGACGGCCTCGACGGCTCGGTGCCCTGAGGCACGAGCGCTTCGACGGCGTCACAGAAGGCGGCGACCGACTTCGCCTTCTTCACGGCCTTGAAGGGCTTCCAGTCGTCGGGCACGTCCATCACCGCGAGCGAGCTCTTCAACTTCGAGAGCACCTGGGCGTCGCCGTGGAAGAGGGCCCCGTAGCCCTCGGCGAGCTGGCGCAGGTAGCGCTGGTGCGCTCGCAGGAGGTCGTCGCTCGTCGGCGAGGGCGCAGCTCTTCCGCGCAGTCGCTCGAACAGCAGCGGGTCCTTCATCGCGCCGCGTCCGAGCATCAGACCCGCAGCGCCGGTCTCGCCCAAAACCCGTTGACCGACCTCGACAGAGTTCACGTCTCCATTGGCGATGACGGGCAGCTTCGTGCGCTGCACCACGCGCGCGGTGATGCCGTGGTCGGCGAAGCCGTCGTAGCGCTGCACGACGGTGCGGGCGTGCAGCACGAGGAAGTCGACCCCCGCCTCTTCGAACACGGGGAGCAGCGAGAAGATTTGATTCGGGTCGGAGTAGCCGGCGCGCACCTTGATGGAGAACGAGCCGACGATGGTCTTGCGGAGCGCGGCGAGAATTCCTGGCAACAGCTCGGGGCGCTCGAGCATGCCGCCGCCGCAGCCGACGTTCATGCGGCCGTAGGGGCAGCCCATGTTGAGGTTCAAATGAATCGCGCCCGCGTCCTGCACGGCGTGCGCTGCTTCGACGAGCGGTTCGAGGTCGCGGCCGATGAGCTGCACCACGAGGGGAATGCCGTGCTCGTGCGGCTTCGCGTCGTCGAGGTCGCCCTCACTCACGCGCGCGGGCGAGGTGGGGTCTCCGTGCTTGACGCGCATGAACTCGGTGAAGAGCACGTCGGGGCGCACCCACTGCGCGAACACCTTGCGCACGGCGCGGTTGGTCACGCCCTGCATGGGCGCGAGCATCAGCGGCGGCGTGACTCCCGACCAGGGCAACACGGGCGAGGCGTTGAGCACACTTCGAACCGCGACGGCCAGTGGGGAGCCGTCAGCTGCCCAGCCCGTGCCGCCGCCGCAGGCGCTTCAAGTGCATGCGGTCGAGCCCGGCGAGCGCGGCCGCGCGGCTGAAGTTCCCCTCGGCCTTCTCGAGAATGCCGCCGAGGTAGACGCGCTCGAAGCCCTCGAGCATCGCGTCACGCTGGGTGATGAAGGGCTGCGAGAGGTCGACCGCCGGCGCCGGGCCCGAGGTGGGGTTGGGCGTCGGCAGCGCTTCGGAGTCGAACTCGAACGTCAGCGCGCCGTCGGGCGAGAGCGCGAGCGAGTGGTCGAGCACGTTGCGCAGCTCGCGCACGTTGCCGCGCCATGGGAGCGACTTGAGCGTGTCCCACGTCGCGCGCGAGACGGTGTTGAGCTTTTCCTTCGCGCGCTCGGCCGAGCCCAGGCGCTGGGTGAGCAGCGACTCGACGAGCCTCGGCAGGTCGCCCACGCGCTCGCGCAGCGGTGGAATGCGCAGGCGCATCACCGCGAGGCGGAAGTAGAGGTCTTCCCGAAAGGTGCGCTCGTTGATGGCCGCGAGCAGGTTGCGGTGCGTCGCGGCGATGACGCGCACGTCGAAGGTGCGCACCTGGTTGCTGCCCACGCGCTGCACCTCGCGCCGCTCGAGAAAGCGCAACAGGCGGGGCTGCAGGCTCAGCGGCAGCTCTCCAATCTCGTCGATGAACAACGTGCCGCCGGCGGCCTCTTCGATGAGGCCCACGCGCTTCTCGGTCGCGCCAGTGAACGCGCCGCGCTCGTGACCGAAGAGGGCGCTCTCGATGAGCGAGGGCGCGATGGCCGCGCAGTCGAACACCACGAAGGGTGCCTCGCGCCGCGGGCTGGCGTCGTGAATCGAGCGGGTGAGCAGTTCCTTCCCGCAGCCGCTCTCGGCCTGCACCAGCACCGTGGCGTCGCTGCCCGCCGCGCGCTCGGCGAGCAGAAAGAGCCGCGCCATGGCCTCGGTGCGGCCCTCGAGCGCCCCGAAGCTGGTGCGCGCGTCGAGCGGTTCCTCTTCGAGGGTGCGCACCTTCAGCGAGCTGCCCCCGCCGAAGACGATGGTCTGCCCCGCGGTGACGAGCGCGTCGATGACCCGCACGCCGTCGACGCTGGTGCCGTTGCGGCTGCCGAGGTCGCGCACCCGCACGCCCTCGCGCGTCGGCGTGAGCTCGGCGTGGCTGCGGCTGACGGTGCGCTCGCGCAACACGAGGTCGTTCCCCTCGTGAGAGCCCACGCGCATCGAGGGGGCGCGCAGCACCAGCACGCGTGTCGCCCCTCCGTCGGAGAGCTCGGCGTGCCACACCGGCTCGAGCAGCGAGGTCGAGGCGCGGCGGGCCCAGGCCGTGATGCGGTCGTCTTCGTTCATCGGCGCGAACGGTACGACAGGGCCGGCCTCAACGGGTGAGCGTGATGGGCTCACCCCGCGAGCGCTCGTCGGTGGCGAGCTTCGCGAGGCGGGCTCGCGCTTCGGCGCCGTTCCACGTGAGCCCGCGCAGGGTCACCAACGCAGCCTCTGCGCTCGCGGTGCGTTGCGCGACGTCGGGCTGCAAGAGGCCGGTCACCATCGCCCACCAGGCCTCGCCCAGCTCGGCGCGCAGCGCGGGCAGCCCTCGCATCGCCTCGAGCACCGGCTCGCGCGCGGGAGGCAGACCGTCGGTGAGGTGCCGGCCTGCCGCGACCTCGGCGAGAATCAGCCCCGCCGCGAAGAGGTCGAGCGACTGCGTCAGGGGCGCGCGCTCGAGTTGCTCAGGCGCCGCCCAGATGGCCTTGCCGCGCAGCTCCCCGCTCCCTGTGAGCCCACCTTCCAGCTCGGGCCGCGCGATGCCGAAGTCGGCCACCTTGAGCTCGCCGGCGAAGGTGACGATGACGTTGGGCGGGTTCAGGTCGCGGTGCATGAGGCCCAGGGGCGTGCCATCGGGCCGCCGCCGCGTGTGAATGTGTTCGAGCGCGCGCAGGAGCTGCTCGGCGACCTCGAAGCAGACGTCGGCCGGCACGCGCTCGCCTCGCTGCGAGACGCTCTTGAGCAGCTTGTAGAGGGTGCAGCCCTCGACGAACTCCATGATGAGGAAGGGGCCGCGCTCGTCGGCGCCGCTGTCGAGCACCTGTACGATGTGAGGGTGCGACATGAGCGAAGCCAGCTCGAGCTCGCGCAGGAAGAGCTGCTGCATGTCGTCGCGCGCCGCGAACGCAGGGAGGATGCGCTTCAAGGCCACCTTGCGCTCGAGGCCGTCTTCGCGTTGCAGGGTCGCTTCGAAGACCTCGGCCATGCCGCCGGCGCCCACGCGACGACCGACCTTGTAGCGGCCCGCCCACGCCTGCCGACGCAGCTCGATGGCGAGCGGCAGAAAGCGGGAAGTCGACCACGCCACGAGGGTGGCGGTGACGACGAAGGCGGCGAGGGCCAGATCGAGCTCGCGCGCGTCGAGCCCGTTGGTGAAGGCGAGGCTCGAGAAGGACGCGAGGGCGCACAGCGAGGTGACCACCACCACCCGCGTCGACAACGAGAGCGAGGCCATCACCACGAAGCCGAGGTTGAGGCAGGCGCTGGTGGCCACCACCCCCAGGGCGAGCGCTCCTTCGGAGAGGCGCAGGTGCTGGGTGAAGGCGACGAGCGGAACGTCGAACAGCGGGAGCGCCCACGGGAGCAGGGTGTCGAGCCGCGACGTGGTGCGGGCGAGGAAGAACAGCATGAGGCCGACCCCGAGGTAGAGCGAGGCGGCGAGCAGCGTGCTCGACGCGCTGCCTTCCACGGCGACGATGGTGAGCGCGAGGCCGGCGACGACGAGGCGCACCACCGTCAAGCGTCGGGTGTTGAGCCGTTGCTCGAGTTCGAAGACTCGGCGTTCGCTGTCAGCGAGGAGATGTCGAAGCGCTCGCGCCACTGTCGGTGAGTGTACCGGTGGACAGAGCGGTGTGCCGCGCCGAATGGGCCCTGCGTTCGGGCGCTCGCTGCGCTTCACTCGGCTTTGGCCACTTCGAGCTGCCGGCGCCGCTGGTGCATCCCTGTTGGCGACGGCGGTCAAGGTCGTCGCGGTGCTGCCCCCGGTCTGCGCACCCCTGCGCTGGAAGAGCAGTACGAGTGACCGCTCGCGCGACTCGTCAGCGTTCTTCGACCTTGCCGTCGGCGTGCTTCGCGAAGCGCCCCTGCTCGCGCGGGTGCACCGGGTCGTCGCGCTTCCACGGCCAGCCGCCGAACTGCGTGCGCTGGTAGTCCATGAACGCCTGCTGAATCTCGGCGCGGGTGTTCATCACGAACGGCCCGTACTGCGTCACCGGCTCGTTGATGGGCTGGCCCTGCAGCACGAGGCATTCGGCTTCACCTTCACCCACGTTCTCGAGCGGCGCCTCGACGTCAGGCTGCAACACTGCGCCCGTGCCGCGATGGAGCGTCGTGTCACCCACGCGCAGTTGCTGGCCTGCAAAGAAATACAGCATGCGATTGGTGTCTGCCTTTGCCGGAGGCAGCTCCCACGTCGCGCCGGGCTGCAGCTTCACGGTCCAGATGGCGACGTCGCTTCCTTCGGCCGAGGCCCACGACTTCGGCGGCGGCTTCGGCGGGTTCACGACACCCAGCTTTCCCGCGACGACTGAAATCTCAACGCCGTCTTTCGTGACGAGGGGAATCGTGTCGGCCCACAGCATCGAGAAGTGCGGCTCGACCATCTTGTGACGCGCGGGGAGGTTGAGCCAAATCTGAAAGAGCTCGACCGGGTTGGGGCCCGTCTTGTCGAGCAGCGGGAACATCTCGCAGTGCACGATGCCTTTGCCGGCCGTCAGCCATTGCGTGTCACCGCGACCAAAGCGCGCCGTCGCGCCGAGCGAGTCGCTGTGGTCGATGAGCCCGCGGCGCACGATGGTCACCGTCTCGAAGCCGCGGTGCGGGTGCTGGGGGAAACCGGGCACGGTTTCGCCGTGGTACATGCGCCAGCCGTCTTTGCCCTCGAAGTCGTTGCCGAGGTTGCGGCCGGCGAGCGAAGCAGCGGGCCCGAGCGCGTCGTTGCCGACCGGGTACGCGTCGTCGTGGTGCACGCAGAAGAGGAACGGGTCGAGCGTCTGCCAGGGGAAGCCGAGACGCACCTGCTCGAGCACAATCTTCGCCATGGCCTCTCATTGCAGCGCCTGTGGCCGCGGCGCAACGGCCAGTTCGGTCGTTGAGGGAGTATGACCTCCCGCGTGAACCCGCTCGTCTCTGACCGCTTCGTGGAGTTTCTGCTGAACGACGTGCTCGATGTCGAGGGCCTGTTTGCCTTCCCCGCGTATCGGGAGTTGAGCCGAGAGACGCTCGACCTGTGGCTCTCGAGCTGTCGGCGTGTCGCGCGCGAGGTCTTCTACCCTTCGTATCGGGCCATCGACGCCGAGCCGCCACAGCTCATCGACGGCGCGGTGAAGGTGCACCCGAAGCTGCGCGACGCGTGGAAGGCGATGGTCGAGCTGGAGGTCATCGATGGCTCGCGCACGTTGCCGCTCACGCTGACCACGTTGTCGAGCGCGTACCTCATGGCGGGGAATCTCTCGGCGTATGGCTACGCCGGGCTCACCACCGGTGCGGTGCATCTCATCGAGTCGTTCGGCAGTGACGACGTGAAGGCGCGCTTCGTCGAGAAGATGCGCAAAGGCGAGTGGACGGGGACGATGGCGCTCACCGAGCCGCACGCGGGCTCGAGCCTGGCGGACGTCACGACGCGCGCGCGGCGCTCGACGGGTGAACACTTCCTTCTCGATGGCGCGAAGATCTTCATCAGCGGTGGCGACCACGACCTCGCCGACAACGTGGTGCACCTCGTGCTCGCGCGCATCGAAGGCGCTCCGGCGGGCACCAAAGGCTTGTCGCTCTTCGCCGTGCCGAAGCGACGGCTCGAGAACGGTGCGCTGGTGAACAACGACGTGCACGTCACCGGGCTCATCCACAAGATTGGGTGGAAGGGGCTTCCTTCGCTCGCGCTCGCGTTCGGGGAAGAGGGCGATTGCCGCGGCTGGCTCGTCGGCAACCCGAACGAGGGGCTGCGCTGCATGTTTCAGATGATGAACGAGGCGCGCATCATGGTCGGCGTCAACGCCACCGCGACGGCGTCGGTCGCGTTTCACGAGTCGATTCACTGGGCGAATGAGAGACCGCAGGGCCGGCCGCTCGGGGTGAGCGACGTGAAGTCGCCGCAGGTGCCGCTGGTGCAGCACCCCGACGTGCGGCGCATGCTGCTGCGGCAGAAGGCCATCGTCGAAGGCTCGCTCGCTTTGCTGGCGATGACCTCGCGCTGGTCTGACGAGGCGCACCACCAGGTCGACGACGAGAAGCGTGCGAGCGCGAAGCTGTTGCTCGATTTGCTCACGCCGATCGCGAAGACGTTCCCGGCGGAGAAGGGGTTCGAGAGCAACGCGCTCGCGCTGCAGCTTCATGGCGGGTACGGGTATTCGAGTGAGTACGCGCCCGAGGCGTGGCTGCGAGACCAGAAGCTCAACACCATTCACGAGGGCACCACGGGCATTCAGGGGCTCGATCTGCTTGGGCGAAAGGTGGTGGCCGGTGGTGGTGCGGCGCTGGCGCGGTTGATGGAAGAGGTGAGCGCAGATCTCTCGAAGAGCGCACTCGAGGCAGGTGAGCTGCAGGCGGGGTTCGATGAGTTGGCGGGCGCGGTGGCGACGCTCGGTGCGCGCGGCCTCGAGGGCAACGTCGAGGGCATGCTCGGTCACTCGGCCGACTTCATGGAAGGCATGTCGACCCTCGTCATCGCGTGGGTGTGGGTGCGGCTCGTGAACGCGCTCGGCGCGCGTGACGACGACTTCGCGAAGGGCCTGCGCGCGGCGGCGCAGTACTGGCTCGTGACCGAGGTGGCGAAGGCGCGCGCGTCGATCGCGGTGGCGACGTCGGAAGAGCGCTCGTTCATGGACTTGAGACCTTCCTGGCTGTGACCCCAGGCTCACCGACCACCACCCCGACGAGCCGCGCGCGAAGAACGGCTACGTCGACGTGCACCTCACCTTCACCACCGCCGGCGTGAAGCAGCAGTTCATCGTCTACGAGCGCGAGGCGCACTTCACCGAGCAGCGCTCCATCGCCGAGAACGGCACCGTCGCGGCGTACCGGTTGCCGGTGTGGCACGACACGACGCCGCTGATCACCCGTACGAAGAACGATCGCCGCTGGCTGGTGCTCGGCAGCTTCATGCTCGCCCGCTCACGCACCCCGAGCCCGTTGGACGCGGCGCTCGAAGCGCTTCAGCTCAAGGCTTCGGCTTCGGAGACTTCGGCGTCTCCTGCGGCTTCGGAGGCGCCCCCGCCTTCAAGCTCAGCTCCGGGACGTCAGAGCGGAGATAGCTGACCAGGGGCTTGTCCATCTTCGTGGCTGCGGCCTGCGCGCCGTTCATGCCCGCAAGTGAGCTGGCGTTGGGGATGAAGGGCACTCCACCCACTGCGCCGCCGCCCCAGTACCGGTGACACTGATTCACGTCGAAGGGGTACTTGATGATGTACCGACCCTGAAAGCGGTTGGCCTTCGCGGGCTTCTCCGCCAGGGGTACGCCGCCCGCCACGGGCTCGACCGCGGTGAAGACGAGATCGTCCGTGAGCGAGTCCTTCGTGTAGCGCAGGTGCAGGCGCGTCAGGGTCGCCTCGCTCGCGAACTTCGCGATGTCTTCGTCGCTCTTCACGTCGGGCAACACGTCGGCGCCGAGGTACTTCGCCAGCGGGTCATCGACCGGCTCGGGCGGAGGGCACGGGTCGCACGTCACGCCATAGATGCCGCCGCCCACCATCACCTTCGGGGGAGGCAGCGCGCCCTTCCACGCGAACTCGGTCACCACCGCGCCAGGGTTGGCGTCGAACGTCTTCTGCAACAGGTCGGCGTACAGGCCGCCGAACACCGGCTTCGCCTCGGGCGTGAGCTGGAGGTTGGTGGGGACGAGCACGTTCTTGCGGTTCGCGAGCTCGTACCGCTGCTTCGCGATGACGTGCACGATGAGGTCTTGCGTGCCGCCGCTGTTCACGAGGCCCAGACGCACCGGCAGCTCGAACTTCTCGGAGTCGTAGTGGAAGCGCAGCGGCGAGAGCACCGCGCGCCCGTCTTTGAACGCGACCTTCTTGCTGTTGACGCGCGCGACGAAGAACTTCCACCCGTTCTGCACGTACGGCTTGAGCAGCGGCTCGGCGTTCGCGGGTACCTTGTACTTGTTCTCCTTGAGCCAGATGTCGAGGCCCAGCGCGTCTTTCGCCGAGAGGATGACGATCTCGTACTCGCCGACCTCGAACTTCGCCTCGACCTTCACGCCGAGATCGCGCGGCACGCCTCCGCCGCGGGCGCTCGCCATGCGCAACGCAGAGGGCACCGCCATCGGGGGGCACTCGCCCGGCTCGTAGTCTTCGACCAGCCGCGGCGAGGCCAGTGTGTCGACGCGCGTGAAGACGGCGTTGGGCAGCGTCTTCACGTTCTCCTTCTTCAAGATGACCGGCACGGGAATGACCATCGCGAAGTCGTCAGGCGGCCCGCGGTAGTTGTTCTGCATCGAGAGCACGGTGCGGGTGCCGTCGCGCATGAGCACGACCATCGTCGCGTCGTTGAACAGCTCGGCGCCAGCGCTCGAGACGTAGAAGCCGCAGAACGCGCGCGCGCTCGACGCCGTGAACAACAGGGCCGTGGCGCACGCCAGGGTGAGGCGGTGCATGAAGACTCCTTCAGGTGAGGGGTTACAGCGCGAAGTCGTAAGACAACTTCAAGATGCCGGCCGGTTCCTTCACCGGCTCTTCCACGCCCTTCTTCTTCGCCGGTGGCTTCTTGCCCTTCGGCTTCTCGGGCTCGGCCTCGATGGCCAACGTGCAGGTCGCGTCACCACACGGCAGCTGTGTGGGCATGGTGACGATGTTGGCCTCGTCGAGCGCCTTCAAGAACGTCTGCGGCGAAGCGATGACGTCTTTGCCCATCGGCAACGAGGGCAACACGCGCTTGCTCACCGCCACCAGTTCCGAGCCGACCGTCTTCGGCGTCAGCGTGCCGCCCTTGATGGCGAGGCTGTATTGCACGTGCGCGCAGCCGCCGAGCTCGAGCGTGACCTCGAAGCCATCGGGTGTCTTCAGCACCTGCGTGAACTTGCGCTTGTCCTTCTTCGAGCTGAGCAGCTTGAAGCCCGGCGGCAGCTTCGCGGCGAACTGGGCCTTGATGTCCTTCGCGTCGAGCGCGCAGTCCTCCGCGAGGGCGTGCTGCGAGAGCACAGCGAGACAGGACGCGGCGAGGAGTGGCAGTCGCATGGTGCGCACCATACCCCTGCGGGGAAACCGCGAGTCGTGAACTCATGGACCTGGCGTAGAGTCTGCCGCACATGAGCGACCTCAAGGCGACGCTGGAGGCTGCGACCTGGGTGCCGAAGCTGACGCGCGAAGCGAGCCTGCGGGTGCTCGCCCACTCCACGGCGCCCGCGCGGGAGTTGCTCTCGTTCGCCCTCGCTACCGGCCACCCCGACGCGGTCGGCTTCTGGCGCGCGCTGCAGGAGGTGCACCTCGCGAAGGACCCGCGCGGCCGGTTGACCCCCGCGCTTCAGCGACACCTCATCGTCGTGGTCGGTGCGCGCAGCGTGGCGCCTTCGAAGCTGCAGGCCGCGCTCGATGGTTTGTGGAGCGCGCCCGACGACGGCGTGCCGACCGCGCAGGCGGCGGTGTTGGCGTTGGGGCAGGGCGTGTCGCTGGCGAACGCGCACGGCATCTACGTCTCCGCGGCGCGCAAGGCCCCGCTCACAGCGTTGCCCAGGTCGCCGCCGCATCTGGGCGGGCCGACGCCTGAGCTCAGCATCTACGAGACGGTCGAGCTGGCGATTGGGCTCGCGCAGGTGCTGCTGCAGAAGAAGCCGAGCGACGAAGGCCAGACGCTCGTGGCGCGGGCCGAGCGGGTGCTGGCCCTTGCGCGCCTGGGGAAGCAATCGACCTCGAGCGCCGTCGACAAAGCGATTCCGCCGGGCACGAAAGCGAAGGGCCCTTCGTTCACGCTGGCGCGCGCGGCGCTGAAGGAGGCGTGGACGACCAACCACGTGAGCGGGCGCGGCACGTCCATCAAGGCCGGCGTGTTGGCGGGGCTCGAGCTCGGTGACCCGGCGTGGTGGCTCACGCAGGTCGACGAGCAGGTGATGCTCTGCGACGCGCGCACCGCGTGGGAACGAAAAGACGAGAAGACCTCGAGCCCGCTCACCCACCTCGTGTGGCGCGGTGGAGACAAGACGACGCGGCTGTGGCTCGCCCGGCTCGCTTCAGGTCGCTACGCGCTGCTCGCGAAGCTCGGCCGCAACTGGACGAGCACCGAGGGAGAGCTCGAGTCGGTCGCGGCGACCATCCCCGACGCGTGGTTCGCGCGGGCGATGCCCGTCATCGAGTCGCGGCGGTGAGGCGGGTACCGCGTGCCCTCGTTCGCGGTTAGCTTCGACGTATGACGCTTCGAGGCTCGTTGCCCACCGCCGCGCTGCTGTTTCTCTCGGCGTGCCCGCAGTATTCGGGCCCCCAGCCCAACGCGACGTACTTCTGGCAGATGACCGGCAGCACTGTGGAGTTCGGCGCCTGCAGCGACGCGATGGACTTCCGCATGGGCATCGAGCCGCTGCCCATCAGCGACAACACCTTCCTCATCTACAAGGTGAACGCCGACGGGAAGCAAGCCGTCACCCAGTCGTGCAGCCGCCTCGACAGCACGACCTGCGCCCCGTCGGATGCGGGCGTGGTCTTCGACATCGCCGGGCGCGAGCTCACCTTCACCGAGTCTGACAAGGCGCCCATCGGCACCACCGGCTGCTCGCTGCAGCAGACCCAGACGTGGACGGCCATCGACGCCACGCGCGCCATCACCATCGACATCGCCAACGTGCTCACGCTCGTCGACTCGCAGCCGGCGTGTGACCAGGTCGAGCGTGATTTGAAGGCGCGTTCTCCGAATGGTCTCGGCGTCGAGGGCTGCGTCATCACCAGCAGGCTGACGGGCGACTTGAAGTAGCGGAAGCGCTCATTGCCGCTGCGGGGCGCCGCAGATTTCACCGGGAAGCACCCAGGGTCGCGCTGCGGTGCGAGTGGCGGCGCCGAGGTCGGGGTCTCCCAGGCCTGCCTGCACGGCGGCCGTCAGCGCGCGCGCGATCGCGTGGCCTTCTGGCCAGTCGCGCCAGTCGTTTGCGAGGCTCGCTTCGAAGGCAGCCCGGGCTTCGACCGGTCGACCCTGTCGGAGGCGCACCTTCGCGAGTGAGAACCAGGCGAGCGCGTCGAACGGGTAGAGCGTGACGATGGAACGCAACGTCGCTTCGGCCAGCTCGAGCTCGCCCAGCTGTGCGCTGGCGTCGGCGGCGTCGAGCGCGATGCGGGCGTCGAGGGGGGCGTGGCGGCGGGCTCGCTCGAACCACTGGTGGCTTTGCTCGCGGTCGCCGAGTTTGGCTGCGACGCGACCCAGGTTGGCTTCGTAGACGGCGACGTTCGGCACGCGTTGGGTCGCGAGCTCGTAGGTGGCGAGCGCTTCGCGAAGCTCACCTCGTCGTTCGAGTGAGAGGCCGTGGCGCACCGGCCACTCCGCGCTGAGCGGGTCGAGGTGGGTGGCGAAGCGGTAGCGCGAATCGGCGATGCGGGGCTCGTCGGCGATTTCTGCGGCGTGGCCGACGAGGGAACTCGCGAAGTGGAGCGCAGCGGCGAGGGCGGGGACGAGCATCGTGTGTCGCGACCACCCTGGGAGGCGAGGCCCCTCACGCCGACCCTCTCCCCGCTCTCGCAGGGAGAGGGAGAGTGCGCACCAGCCGAGCGTGAGCACGAGCGGGCCCGAGAAGGAAACGAGTGAGGCCGCAGCCCACGCGAGCACGACGGCGATGGGGGCTGCGTTCTGGCGAGACCAGCCGCGTGCCGCGACGACGCAGAGCACGAGCACGACGAGGCCGCCGAAGAGCCCCTGGGTCGCGAGCACCTGTGCAGGGAAGGAATGTGCGTGCCCCGCGGTGCCGCCCCATTCGTATCTCCACGCTTCGGGGTGACGCAGTTGCTGGTCGACGAGGAGAAACGTGTCGAAGCCCCAGCCGAGGACGGGGTGCTCGAGGAAGCCTTTCCATGCGGTGCCCCACAGCTGCACGCGCGTCGGCGCGACGAGGGCATTGGTGAGGCGCTCCACCAACGCGGCGCGGCCGACGAGGAGCGCCGCGAGCCCGCCCGCCCCGAGCAGCGAGGCAGCGAGCACGAGGCGGCGCCCGGGGACGAGCAGCCACCACGCGACGACTCCGATGCCCAGCGCGAGCCAGCCCGCGCGCGAGAGCGTCATCACGCACGTCATCGCCGCGACGAGGGCGGCGAGGAGAGAGACGAGGGAGCGTCGCACCCGCGCGTCTTCGAGACTCAGCACGGTGACCATCGCCATCCACACCCCGAGCTGGGTGGGGTGACCGAGCGTGGCGAACGGCTTCGTGCCGCCGCACCACGAGGCGACGTGGGCCCAGTCGACGAAGTCGTGACCGAGCTGTTGCGCCAGCGCCCAGGCGGCGAGCGGCCACACCGTCCACGTCACGGGACGGAAGTCGTTCGACGTGACGGAGAGCGAGAGCAGCGCTGCGACGAACATCGGCAGCAGGCCCTCGAGTGAGAGCGCGACGGTCTGCGAGGCGAGCGCACCGAGCGTGATGCAGGTGAGCCACACCGCGACGACGAGCACGTGGCGACGCGACGTGAAGGCCTTCGTTCGCGCGACGAACCACGCTCCGAGCGCGAGCACGAAGAGCTGCGGCGCCTCGAACGAGTCCGCGCTGAAGGGAACGAAGACGAGTGACGCCAACGCCAACCAGCCGGGCGGTGAGCGGAAGAGACGTTGAAACCATCGGGGGTCTGCCACCGACGTCACGAACGCCTCCGCGCCGCCCATCCGCTCACGGCACGACGATGCTGGCCAGCGCGTAGCGGCTGCCAGACCCACCCGCGGCGATGGCGCCGACGACGTAGATGCCGGGCGTCATCGGCGCGGTGTACAGGCCGCTCTGGCTGACCGTGCCGCCTTGCGAGCCGAGCACCCACCAGCTGATGGCCGAGCCATCGGAGGCGCTCGCGGACAGCTGCATCACGCCGCCGCGGGAGGTGGTGCTGTACGAAGGCGCGATGGTGACCGCCGGCTCGCTGGTGGTCGCGACCACCAGGTCTTTGCTGGCCCAGACATCGGTATCGGTCTCTTGCGCGTAGACCCGCAGTTGTTGGCTGTCGATGGTGAACGTGCCCGAGCTTGAATTGTCGAGAGACGGCCACAGCGTGAAGTGCGGGGTCGCAACTCCGCGCAGACTGGTGGTGCTCAGCCGGCGCACGGCCGCGAAGGTCTGACGCTCGTTGGGGCTCACCCGGAAGGCGCTGAACTCGGAAGGCTGAACCTCGAAGGCCGTCCGCGTACCGTCAACTCGAAGGTCAATGTACTGGGCCACCGACGACAGGAAGTTCGCCGAGGCGCGAATGCGCACCGTCGCGTTGGAAGAGTACGAGGTGTAGCGCGTCGAGGTGTTGCTGGTGGCCGAGAGGAAACCGGGCCCTGACTCGATGCTGAAGTTCACCGCCGGGTCGCTCGGGTTGCCCACCAGCAGCGCTGAGAGGTCGAGCGAGGAGGCGAAGGGAACGACTGCCGACGTCGGGAAGACGATGAGGCCTCCACCACCACCGGTGGTCCCTCCACCACCTCCGCCCGTCGCGGCTCCGCCGCCGGTACTGCCCCCCGAGCTGCCACCGCCACCGCCCATGCTGCTCGACGAGAAGCACTGCCCCTGAATGCATTGCTGCGTGAAGGTGCATGCGCTGCACGACGCGCCCGCGATGCCGCACGCGTTGGCCGCAGTGCCCGACTCACACTTGCCGGCGCTCGAGCAGCAGCCGATGGGGCAGGTGGAAGGGGAGCACGGCGGGGCCCCGCACCCGATGAAGAGCAGCGCCAGGGTGAGCGCGAGGCCGAGCGCTTCGAGCTTGTTGTAGAGCGTGCGACGGCTCACGCCGAGCAGCCGCGCCGCGACCGAGCGGTTGCCGCCGGCCTTCTGCAGCGCTTCTTCGACCGCCTGGCGCTCGGCGTCTTTCCGGCGCTCGGGGAGCGAATCGGGTGACGCAGCGGGCGTGCTCGCCTTCGCGTCGAGGCCGGCGCGCGCGAGTTCCTTCTCGACGGTGGTTGCTTCGATGACGTCACCGGGTGGGGCGAGCACCAGCACCCGCTCGATGAAGTTCTGCAGCTGGCGCACGTTGCCCGGCCACTGCTGGCCCGAGAGCAGCGTCAGCGCGTCGGGGGTGAACGAGGCCTTCGGGCGACCATTCTGCGGCCCCAGCGCGGTGATGAAGTGCTTCGCCAGCACGGCCACGTCGTCGGGGCGTGCGCGCAGCGGCGGCAGCGACACCGGCACCACGTTGAGCCGGTAGTAGAGGTCTTCGCGGAAGGTGCCGGACTTCACCATCTCGGCGAGGTTGCGGTGCGTCGCGGCGACGACGCGCACGTCGGCCTTCAAGGTCTCGGTGCCGCCGAGGCGCTCGAATTCCTTCTCCTGAATGAGACGCAGCAGCTTCACCTGCGAGGCGAGTGAGAGCTCCCCGACTTCGTCGAGGAACAACGTGCCGCCGTTGGCGAGTTCGACGCGGCCGGGCTTGCGACCGGTGGCTCCCGTGAAGGCGCCTTTTTCGTAACCGAAGAGCTCCGACTCGAAGAGCGTCTCGGGCAGCGCACCGCAGTTGAGGCGCACGAAGGGCCCCTTCGTACGCGGGGAAAGAGAGTGGAGCGCCCGAGCGGCGAGCTCCTTGCCGGTGCCTGTCTCGCCGAGCACCAGCACCGTGGCGGGGCTCGCAGCGGCCTGGCGGATGATGGCGCGGGCGTCTTCGAGGGCGGGCGCGCTGCCGACCATGCCGTCGGCGTTCTCGACCTTCGCTGCGGAGACCCTGGGAGGTGCCGCGCGCTCGGCCTCGGAGCTCGAGAGGCACTTCTTGACGACGAAGAGCACCTCGTCGCGGTTGAAGGGCTTGAGCATGAAGTCGGCGGCGCCCTCGCGCATCGCCTCGACCGCCATCTGCACGGTGCCGTGGGCGGTGAGCAGCACCACCGGCAGGTCGGGCGACTTCTGGCGCAGCAGCTTGAGCAGGTCCATGCCGCTGAGGCCGGGCATGCGCACGTCGGAAATGACGAGGTCGAACTCGCGCTTCTCGAGCGTCGCCAGCGCGGCCTCGGCGCTGCCCACCCACGTCGACTGGTGGCCCGCCTGAGTGAGCAGCGCGGCGAGCACCTTGCCCACCGCTTCGTCGTCATCCACCACGAGAATCGAGTCGCTCATCGGCTTCCTTCAGAGTTGAGGCGCTGCGCGGACGGGGAGAATGACAGACACCGTGGTGCCTTTCCCCTCCGTTGAGAGGAGTTCGGCGTCGCCCCCGTGGGCGCGCGCGACCTGACGCACGAACGCGAGGCCGAGCCCGCTGCCGGTGGCCTTGGTGGTGAAGAAGAGCTCGAAGGCCTGCTCGAGCGAGCGCGCATCGAAGCCGGGGCCGGTGTCGGTGACCGAGAGGCGCACCCGGGCGTCGTCGTGCTCGGTGACGAGCTCGGTGGCGACGGTGATGGTGCCGCCCTTCGGCATGGCCTCCATCGCGTTCTTCACGAGGTTCTCGAGGGCGGAGGCGAGCAGGTCGGCGTCGCCCGCGAACTTCGGCGCAGGCTCGGCGAGCTTCGTCGTCAGCGTGACGGGCGACTCGGTGGCGAAGCGCTGCAGCGAGAGCACCTTCGTCACCAGCTGGTTCGCGTCGAGCTCGGAGAACTGCGGCTCGAGCTTGCTCAAGCGCTGGTAGCGGTCGACGACGGCGTGCAGGCGGTCGAGCTGGCTCACCACCAGCATCGCGAAGTCGGTGTTGGTGGCGTCGCCCCCACGGCGCATCTCTTCCGCAAGGTACTCGGCGGCGCCCTTCGCGGCGGCGAGCGGGTTCTTGAGGTCGTGCGCCATCTGCGCGGAGAAACGACCCAGGGTGGCGAAGCGCTCGAGCCCCACACGCGCTTGCTGCGACGACTTCAAATACAGCCAGCCGGCGACGACGAGGGTGAGCGAGAGCGCGGTGAAGCCGGTGATGAGGGCGGTGGTCTGCGCGCTCAGCAGATTGAAGACGACGAGGTAGCTCACCGCGAAAGACAGCCCGATGACGACGGCGAGCCCGGCGGCGATGCGGGGCGAGCTCGAGCGCTGGAAGAGCCCCAGCCCGAGCGTGAGGTGGGTGAGCACAATGTTGAAGGTGAAGCTGCCGAGCGTGGAAAGCCGCGGCACCGGGAGCCCGAGGTCGGCGAGGGGCTCGGTGGTGAGCAGCGCCACCACGATGACGATGGCAGCCAGCAGCAGGCGGGTGCGGAGGCGCTCGAGCTCGCTGCCCACGCGGCGCAGGTGCTGAGAGACGAGCACCAGCGCAACGAGCGCGAGCGGCACGCTGACGACCAGCAGCATGATGGCGAAGGTGCCGAGCCCCCCGGGAACTTGCTGGCCGGGAAGCACCAGCTCGACGAGTGCCATGAGCGACTGCAGACCGAAGACGACGTACGCGGCCCAGAGGTGCTTCTCGAGCTCTCGCCGCCGGCCGAGGAAGGTGAGGACGAAGTGGAGGGCAAGCGGAGGAAAGAGGGGCGCAGCGAGCGCGCCGAGGTAGGCGAAGGTGTCGAGGTGCGTCAGTTCCGAGCCGACCGACGCGGCGTTCCAGGCGAACTGCTCGGCGGCGAGGAGCGCGAGCGGCCGTCGCAGCGGGCTGCCCTCACCGCTGGTCAGCGCGAGGGCGATGACGACGAGACCCGAGGCCGCTGCCAGCACATGAACGGCCGCCCAGATGGTCATCTGCCGGCGTTCTCAGTGCTTTCCGCTCGGGAGCGCAAGCGCTCAGTGTGACGCAAACACCTCGGAGATGCGCCTGGCGGTGGCGGCGCGCGAGAGCAGCGTGGGGAGGCGGGAGGCCGGGGCGCTGGCGAGCTTCTTCTGAACGTCAGGGCTCACCTTCTTGAAGCGGCTGCGGAGGACTTGATCAATCGACTGGCGCAAGCCTTCCGCGCGACCCTCTTCGCGACCCTCTTCGCGACCCTCTTCGCGACCCTTCTCGAGACCCTTCTCGAGACCCTTCTTCAGGCCGCGATTGCGACCGCGACGGTATCCCTGCGCAATCCACACATCCGCCATGGTGATCATCGTCTTCTCTCCAGCCAACTGCTTCCTGATGGTTCGGTCAACGAACGACCTGTCCGACTCGTGCACGACGCCTCCAAGGTAATGAAGAAACTGCCTCAGCGTCGAGGGGTCCGACGACAGCGACGCAATGGCCTGCTCGATCAATGCTCGACGTTGCGAGTCGGGGGCGCTCGCGACTTTGAGCGCCGTGAGTCCACCGCGGAGGACGTCGTTCCGCGAGAGCCGTGCGGGCGATTCGCGGCCCAGGTCGACGAGAACCACACCAAAGTCGAGCGCGAAGCGCACGGCATCCCGTGGCCCACGCAGCAGTTCTCGAAATCGGCGTGTCCCTCGCCATCGTCTGCGCCCGTTGTAGACGACGAGCGGCACCACGATGGGCAGCCGGCCCATGGGGAACTCCCGCCGCAGCCGCTCGTAGATCACCCCGAGGTATCGCAAGAGCTGGAACATCACGTCTGCTTCACCCGTCCGTTTGTGTTCGATGAGGCAGTACACGAACGCGTTGCGACCGCCTCGCAGGCGAACCCGCAGCAGCACGTCGGTGATGCTCTCCTTCAGGGCGCGATCGAGGAACGTCGTCGAGAGAACCTCGGGGCGCGCGCTCAGTTGGCGCACCGTCTCCGGAGGCAAGCGTTCGCGAAGCAGCGCGTTCGCCACGTCGCGGTTCTGCAACATCGACCGGAACACTTTGTCGTGAGTTCCCACGTCGGCGCGCACGTGCGCGTTCGATGCCACGCCAACTCACATGAATCGCGCGCGGCGTTCAGTGAGGGGTGTTCGCGAAGCCGGACGTACGTGGACGCTCCACTCGATTCTCAACCAGGAAGAGTTTCAGCTTCGTGGAATCAGGTAGAGGGTCGCGTATGTCGCAGGCGCTCCTCGATGCCATTCGCGCTGAAGCCAAACCCGCACTCTGGGCCAACGGGGTGAAGCTCGCGCGCGCCAACGCGGTCGCGCTCGAGAAGATTCAGGGCAAGAACGAGCACGTCTTTCGCGTGAAGCCTGCGGGCAAGCCCGTCGCGCTCACCGTCTTCCTCACGCCCGACGACGCCTGGGAATGTTCGTGCGATGGCGCGTTCGACCCGTGCGAGCACGTCGTCGCTGCAGCCATCACGCTGCAGCAGGGCGGCGGCGCCGTCGCCACCACCGCGCAGACGTGGACTCGCCTCGTCTACCGCTTCACGAAGGTCGAAGGCGGGCTCACCGTTACGCGCGAGCTGCTCCACGCCGACGGGAAGGTCGAGCCGATGCCCGGCTCGTTGCAGTCGATGGTTGCCAACGGCCAGACCGGCAAGCTCCAGGTCGAGAACGGGGACTTGCTCGCCGACCGCGTCCTCGAGCGGCCGTGGCGTGGGCCGCTGCCTCCCGATCGGCTCGAGGGGCTGCTCGGGCTGCTCGAGCACTCCCGCAACGTTCTGCTTGACGGCCAGCCGGTGGCGTTCACCAAGGACATCGTGTTGCCGCGCGTGAAGGTGACCGATGACGGCGGCGAAGTGGTCGTCGCGATTCAGGCCGACCCGCGCGTGTCGGAGGTCGTCAGCCCCGGCGTCGCGCGCTGCGGTGAAGTGGTCTGTCGTCTCGGCGAGGTGGCGCTCACGGGGCCGTGGCTCCACCTGCTGCCGAGCGTGCGCAAATACCCTGCTTCGCAGTTGGGTGAACTCACCAGCCGCGTCCTCCCCGAGCTCGCCGCGCGCTTCCCCATCGACAACTTCAGCAAGCGTCTGCCCCGCATCGACCGCACGCTCGAGCCGCGCATCGAGCTGCAGCTCGCGCAGATGGACACGGGCTTGAGCGTGTTGCCGCTCGTGGTCTACGGACGCCCGCCCGTCGCGCGCGTCGATGGCGAGAAGCTGGTGCACCTCGGCGGCCCGCTGCCGCTGCGCAAGGAGAACGCGGAGTCGAAGGTCATCGCGCACCTCCGCGAGTCGCTGGGGCTCGTGCCCGGTCGTCGCACCACCTTCGATGGCCCCGAGCTCTCACGCTTCGTCGACAAGCTGCAGACGTGGCGTGGCGGGCTCTCGGGTGACGCGCGCAAGGTCGTCGGCAGTGGCCTCTCGCTCAAGCCGAAGTTCGACGTCACCTCGCTCGTCGATGCGTTCGGCGTGCCGCGCGCGAACGTGAGCGTGCAGTTCGAGGTCGAAGGTGGCGCGAAGGGGCTCTCGGTGAGCGGCGAGGCGGTGCTCCGCGCGTGGAACGAAGGGCTGGGGCTGGTGCCCATCGAGGGTGGAGGCTGGGCACCGCTGCCGCAGGCGTGGCTCGACTCGCACGGCGCGCGCGTGCAGCAGTTGCTCGCCGCGCGGCAGGAAAACGGCACCGTCGCGAACCACGCGCTGCCGTTGCTCGCCGACCTCTCGAAAGAGCTCGAGTTCCCCGCGCCTCCGGGGCTGGACCGGTTGAAGCCGCTCGCGCAGGGCTTCGACACGTTGCCGCGCGCGGTGATTCCCGACGGGCTCGAGACGACGCTGCGCCCCTATCAACGGCACGGCGTCGACTGGCTCGCCTTCCTCAAGAGCGCGGGCCTCGGCGGTGTGCTCGCCGACGACATGGGCCTCGGCAAGACGCTGCAGACCATCTGCGCGCTCGAGAAGGGCACGCTCGTGGTCTGCCCGACGAGTGTGTTGCCGAACTGGAAGGCCGAGCTCGCGCGCTTCCGCCCGTCGCTGACAGTCAACGCGTACCACGGGCCCGGGCGCGCGCTGACCGACGCCGACGTGACGCTCACCACATACGCGTTGTTGCGGCTCGACGTCGAGGTGCTCGCGACGAAGAGCTGGCGCGTGCTGGTGCTCGACGAAGCGCAGGCCATCAAGAACCCCGACAGCCAGGCCACGCGCGCGGCGTATCGACTCAAGGCCGACTTCAAGCTCGCGGTCACCGGCACCCCGCTCGAGAACCGGCTCGAAGAGCTGTGGAGCCTGATGCACTTCACCAACCCCGGCCTCCTCGGCGGGCGCAGCGAGTTCCGCGACACGTTCGCCGAGCGCATCGAGGGTGGCTCGCCCGAAGCGACCGCAGCGCTGCGCAAGAAGATCGCGCCCTTCATCTTGCGCCGCCTCAAGCGTGACGTGGCGCCCGAGTTGCCGCCGCGCACCGAGGCGATTCGCTTCGTCACCCTCGAAGACACCGAGCGCGCCGTCTACGACGCGGTGTTCGCCGCGACCCGCAAGGAAGTGGTGTCGCTGCTCGAGAGCGGGGGCAGCGTGCTCAAAGCCCTCGAGGCCCTGCTGCGGCTGCGTCAGGCCGCGTGTCACCCTGCGCTCGTGCCGGGGCAGCTCGCGAAGACCAGCTCGAAGGTGCAGGCGCTCGTCGAGTCTCTGCAGAACGCGGCGAGCGATGGTCACCGCGCGCTGGTGTTCAGCCAGTGGACGACGATGCTCGACCTCATCGAGCCGCACTTGAAAGAGGCGGGGCTCACCTTCTCGCGCCTCGACGGCTCGACGCAGAACCGCGGCGACATCACCTCGCAGTTTCAGTCGGCCGACGGTCCCACGGTGCTGCTCATGTCGCTCAAGGCAGGCGGCGTCGGGCTCACGCTCACCGCGGCCGACCACGTGTTCCTCGTCGACCCGTGGTGGAACCCGTCGGTCGAAGCGCAGGCCGCCGACCGCGCGCACCGCATCGGGCAGGACAAGCCCGTCTTCGTGTACCGGCTCGTCTCGCAGGGCACGGTGGAAGAGCGAATCCTCACGTTGCAGGACAAGAAGCGCGCGTTGTTCGAAGCGGCGCTCGATGGCGGTGCAGGCGCGGCGGCCCTCACGAAGGACGACCTGCTCGCGCTGTTCAATTGACGTCGCAGCTCAGTAGCCGGAGTTTTCTTTTCCAAAGTTGGCGAGCGTCTTCTTCTCGAGGCCGCCTTGCTTGGACTTGGTGGTGCGCTTCTCGACCGTGGTGTCGCCAGCGACCGAGTCGCTCGCCATGCCGAACAGCGCCTTGATGTTGTCGCCGAACAGAGTGATGACGCCGATGGCCGCGATGGCGATGAGCGCGACGATGATGATGTATTCGGTCATGCCCTGACCGCGGGCCTTCTTCGACATCGTCTTCTGGGGTGCCTTCGCCATGGTGTGCTCCCGGTGCGTGGCCTCGAATGAGGTCCGTTGATGAGAGAGGTATCGCTCGCTCGAGAGGGTCCGTCCCTCCGTCAACGGGAGGTCCTCCCTTCGACCGATGGCGTGCGACTTCATGGAGCGCAGACCGATCAACAGTGGATCACCTCGCCTGACCCATCTCGTTGATGTTTCGAGGTCGGTGGTTCGGCGCGTGGCCTGCAGAGGGCCTCGTCATGCCCTCTCTCGAATCGGCCTTTCAGGACGTGGCGAAGACCCTCGCTGACCACCTCGCGGCAGAGCCGGATGACCCGAAGGCGTTGTTCCTCGCGGCGCTCGTCGCTGAGTTGATGGGCCCTGCGACGCCGCCCGCGCTCGTCGTGGCGGCGCCGCGTGCGCCGACGTCAGCACCGGGGTGCGCGAGCGCGGTGGTCGCCATCTGGAGAGATCTCGTGAAGCACGACGCGTTGACCTCCCAGCGCGCGAAGACGCTCGCCCTGCGGCTCGTCGAGACGCTCGAACACCCGGCAGCCCTCGCGTTCCTGGCCGAAGAGGCGAACGCGCATCTTGCGGCGAGCGAGGTGCTGCGCGCGGCCGTGCGTCGGCGCTTCCCCGAGTTCGATCTCGAGACGCCGCTCATCGATCGCGGAGTGTTGGAAGCCCTCGGCGTGCCTCTCGACACGCCCGGCCTCACGCTGCGCTTTCACGCCAACGGGCAGCTTGCGTTGCTCGCCTCACTCGAGGCGCGGCTCACGCTCGACGAGAACCCGGGGCGCGGGCGCTTCGTCGATCGCGGAGTGCATCGTGGCAGCGGCTGGGCGGTCGACGAGGTGTACCGACACGGCTGCACGAGCGGCGAGTTCTTCAGCCCATGGCGCGACGGGAGCGCGTACTCGCAGCCGACCTCGTGGCTGGTGTGGGTGGCGAAGGCCGCGATGTCGGTGTGTCTCGCTGCTCAACCCGGCGTACCGAAGCGTGCGTCTCGCTCACGCGCGAAGACGGTGCAGCGCGAACGAGCCGCCGTGAAGACCGCCTGAGCGCCGGCCTGCAGGGTTTGCTCCGATCTGAACGGGCTTGCACCAGCGGGAGTCGTGACCTCTTCGTGACGTGTGCTTCACGCGACGTTTGCCCGCGCGCCCTGTCGCTGTTGCTCGAGGCGATCACGCTTCGCAGCCATGAAGCAGGTCACCTTTCTCCTCTCGGTCGTGGCGATGCACGCCGCCGTGCGCACGCTCACCGTGTGGCAGCGGCTGCGGAGCTGAGTCGTGCAGCTCGCGCACCTGTCCGATCTCCACCTCGGAGAGCGGCCCGAGCATGAGGCGAGCGCGCGCGCGCTGGTGCAGTCGTTGGTGCGCGAAGACGTCGACCACGTGGTGGTGACCGGAGACATCACGCACTCCGGTCGAATCGAGGAGTACGAGCTGTGGCTCGAGCTCTTCGAGCCGCTCCTGCTCGAGAAGAAGGTGACGGTGGTGCCCGGCAACCACGACCGCGGGGGCGACGCCGTGGCCGAACTGCTCAGCGACGAGCTGCGCGTCTCCGTCGATGGGCGCGCCGGGCTCTTCATGGTGTGCATCGACTCGACCGCCCCGCACAACAAGTCGTCGTTCCGCAGCCACGGGGACCTCTGCGAGAAGATGCTGGTCGCCGTCGACGAAGCGCTCGACCTCGCGCCTGCTGGGTGGACGAGCGTGCTCCTGTTGCACCACCACCTCCTGCCCATGCCGGTCGAGGGCATCGGCGAGTGGTTTGCCGAGCGCTTCGGCTGGCCGCACGCCGCCGAGCTCCCACTGGGGAAGGAACTGCTGCGCCGGGTGCAGGGGCGCGCCGACCTCGCGCTGCATGGCCACAAGCACGTGCCGATGGAGCGGGTGCTCGCCGGACCCCGTCCGCTTCGGGTCGCCAACGCGGGGGCCTCGACCGTGCTGCGCGCCTTCCGTGTCTTTGAGTTCGACGGCGCCGACGTGCGAGTCGGTCGCTGGGTCCAGGCGGGGGCTCCGACGCCCGTGCCCTTCCTCGCGCGGGTGCTCCATGGGCAGCCGCGGGTGGCGCCCGACCCGCAGGCGACTTCGTCGGAACCCCCGTGATACGTCCCGGGCATGGACCTCACCCCGCAGCAGCGCATCGATGCGTTGTCAGCAGCTCTTCGTTCGGGTCGTTCGCTCTCCGAACTCTCGGCTGAAGTGGGGGTGCCGGTCGCCGAGCTCGAGCTGTGGCGCGCGATGTACGAGGCCACGCAGCAGGAAGCAGAGCGCCGCGCCGCGAAGACGCGCGTGCAGGTGGTCGCGGGGCTGGCCGTCGCTCTGGCGCTCGGCACCTTCTTCTTCTCGGGTGACGCCTGGGCGCAGTCGTGTCCGCAGACGTTGCCCGCACCGATGATCACCTTCTGCCCCGACGCGCCTGCGCTCGCACAGCAGGTCAACGGCAACTTCCAGCAGCTGGCCACCTGGGTGCAGCAGAAGGTCGGCCCGCTCGGCAGCAACAACGTGGTGGTCAACGGCTCGCTGACCGTTTCGAGCCCCGACGGCGGCGCGGGCACCGTCAACCTCATCGGCAACCCGTCGTTCTCGGGCTCGCCCACGGTGAGCGGCGCGATGAACTTCGGCATGACCACGCGGCAGATGGTGAACCTCTGGGGCACCGGTTACGGCCTGGGCGTGCAGGCCTCGACGCTCTACGCGCGCAGCGAGGGGAACTTCGCGTGGTTCGTCGGCGGCACCCACAACGACACCACCTTCAATGCGGGCGCCGGTGGCTCGACGGTGATGAAGCTGTTGCCCAGCGGCGAGCTCATCGCGCGCGGGCAGTACCAGTCGGGCCCTGTCGCGCCGACGCCGTACGAGGTGTCACTCGATCGCTTCGTGGTCGAGGCGCGGGTGGCCGACCTGGGCAGCGTGGTGGCCATCGACCAGAGCGCCATCACGCGGCTGTGCGGAGACCTCGACGGCTGCCCCTTCACCCTCTCGATGGTGAACTTCGCAGGCGACAATCGGGTGGCCAGCCGCTCGGGCACGCTCTTCCTCTACCAGGGTGGGAGCACGACCTGGCGCGCCGAGCTCACCGGTGGCGACGTCGACGGGTTCGACAGCAACTCCGGTGTCAACGAGCTCTCTGCGTGGGACTGTTTCTTCGGCGACGCCGAGACGGCCACCGGCACCAACAACGAGCGCAGCGACGCGCGCGCGGGCTTCGGCTTGTTGAACTGCCGCGGCTGCAACTATTCCGACGCGACCACGTACTGCCGCATGGTGTTCCGCGACTGATCAGTCGTGGTCGACGACTTCGCGGTTGGTCTGCTTCAACTGCTCGAGCGTGCAGTCGCGCTCGGGCTTGTCGGTGCGGGCCCGCACGAAGACCGGTTGAAACAAGTTCAAGTCGTCGGTCGCGTAGAGGTAGCGCACCTCGGCGACCACGCGCTTGCCGGCGGCGAGCTGCGCATCCAACTCGGCGCGTGACTCGTTGGTGGTGCCGCTGAAGACCTTGCCGACGTCGCGCAGCTTCCCTCTCTCGTAGACCTGCATGCGGTACGCGTTGCCGGCGTTCTCGACGAGCACCACGTCGGCGCTGCTGACGAACTTGCACTTGAGCTGCGTGCCTCCCGACGAGGGACGGCCCGCCGACCACGGCGCGCGCTTCTGCTTGAAGACGATGCCCTCCGCGCCGCTCTGCTGGAGGCGCTCGTAGAGCGTGCGCTTCTGCGCCTTCGTCCACGCCGTCTCGAGCACGCGCACCGGCTCGCTCAAGCCCGGCTCGATTTCATCGCTCAAGCGCGCGAAGCGTTGCTCGTACGTCTCGCCGCTCACGTCTTCGCCGGCGAATTCCAGCACGTCGAAGAGCCAGTAGATTTCTTCGCCGTCGTGCTTCACGACCTCCCCGTCGACCACCGTGCCGTGGGGCAGATGAATGAGCCCCTTGAGCACGCTGCCGCCCATCGCCGTCTTCTGGCCCGAGCGGTTGGTGGGCAGCACCTCGCCCTCGACGACGTGGCAGAGCACCCGGGTGCCATCGAGCTTCTGCTGCGCGACGACGGCGTCACTGGCGAGCAACGCCTCGACCTCGTGGCTGTCGACGGGGTTGAGCAGTTGCGCGACGCGGCCGACACGCTTGCGCACGCCGGTGGCTTTGCTGCCGCTGCCTTCGCCCATCGGCGGGGCGACCTCGGCGGGCTTCGACGAGGCGTTCATTTCCTCGTAGCCCTTGTTCATCTTCTCGCGCTTCAACTTCTCGAGCGTCGCCTCGGCCTTCTCGAGCGACACCTTGAGCGCCTTCTTCCCCTGCTGGAGCGTGCTGCCGCGCCGCCCCCACTGCACCACCACGTCGTAGACGTGGGCGCCCGCGGGCACGACGCGCGCGTAGTAGACCTTGTCGGAGTTGCCTTCCTGGAAGAACAGCTTCACTTCTTTCTGGGGCACGTCGCCCAGTCTACTTCGGGCGGGAGGGCAACTACGGCCCGAAGCGGTTTTCCATCTCGGAGACTTCGTCCTCGAGAGCGTTGAGCTGTGCGGGCGTCGTGGCGCTCGAGATGCGCCGTCTGAGCTCGAGCAGATCGACGACGCGCGCGCTCCTCGTGTTCGCCCCGTCGGCGCTGCCCTCGCACGAGTTGGCCCAGCCGCTTCAAGCGCTCGGCCAGTTCGTTCCGGGCCTCCTCGAGCGACGCGGGTTGCTTCCCCACCGGCGCAGCGTTCTTCACGACGGGCTTCAGCGGCGCGGCGTTGTCGACCAGCGCCTTCTTCGTCACTGGCGCAGAGTCCTTCGCGGCGTCGACGGGCGGCTGCTTCGCCACCGGCGCAGCGTCGGGCGCGGAGTTCTCGACCAGCTTTCGGGTCGGCTTCGTCACCACCGCCGCGATGAGCCCCGCATCTTCCGGGCCGCGCTCGGCCGCCACGACGACGACCGGCACGCCGGCATCGATGACCGCGCGCTGGTCCGGCTCGTGCGTGCCGAACCACCACCACGCGACGCCGCCCAGCATTGCCAGCGCGCACGCGCCCACGACCATCGGCGCCACCCGCGTGCGTGGAACGGCGAGCGCGTCGTCGGGTTGCGTTGGAGCAGGTGCCTCCGGGGCTCGAGGCACGGGGCCGGCAGGGGGCTTGAGCCTCTTCGTCTGAACCTGCGCCTGGCTCGGGAACGCGAGCCGCAGCGGCTCGAGGGCCTTCCGCACCGCGCCTGCCGTCGGCAACCGCGCGCTGGCGTCCTTCTGCAGCAAGGTGAGCACGAACGCGTCGACCTCGGCCGGAAGCTCAGGCCGAATGCTCGATGGCACCGGCGGGGGCGCGTCCTGCTGCGCCATGAGCAGCTTCCCGAGGCTCCGGTGCTCGAACGGGAGCCGGCCCGTGAAGAGCTGAAACGCGAGCACGCCGAGCGCGTACAGGTCCATCGAGGGAGTGGCCTTCTCGCCACGCACCTGTTCGGGCGCCATGTACGAGGGCGTGCCCAACACCACGTCGACGCTGGTGCGCGGGCCGTCGGCGCGCCCGAGCCGCTTGGCGATGCCGAAGTCGAGCACCTTCACCTTCGGCGCACCGCCCGGCTGGTCGACGAGCAAGATGTTGCTGGGCTTCAGGTCGCGGTGCACCACGCCTGCCTGGTGCGCGGCGCCGAGCGCGTCGGCGATTTCATCGAGCAGCCGCACCACCATCGCCCCCGGCAATCGATGTCCCGGGGCTTCGTCGAGCGCGACGTCGAGCGGTCGCCCCTCGAGGAACTCCATGACGATGGCCTCGCGCCCGTCGGGCAACACGCCAAAGCCGAAGATGTCGATGATGCCCGGGTGCCGAATGGCGTTCGCCGCGCGTGCTTCGCCCTCGAGGCGAAGTCGATCGTCTGCGTCGCTGTTGGGCAGCAGCACCTTCACCACCGCTTGCCGGCCGATGCGGGCGTTCTCGGCGGCATAGACGGCGCCCATGCCTCCGGCGCCAATCTTCCGCGTCAGCGTGTAGCCGATGACCTCGGTGCCCAGCAGCGCGTCAGACGAATCAGAACTCAACGGCGTCAGCGTACTACGGCGTCAGTCAGGGCTTCTTGATGGCTGAGATGACGCGCGGCGTCTGGTTCGAGAGGTGCGAGAACGAGAGCCCCATCGAGTCGAGCAGCGTGGCATGCACGTCGGCTGGCCGAATCACCGCGCCCGCCGTGGCGTCGACCGCTCCGGTCGCAAAGTTCCACTTCTGCACCTGCATGCCGGTGTTGGTCGACGCGCCGAACACCGTGTTCCCCTTGATGCCCGGGCCCGCGACGAGGCAGCTCGAGGTGAGGTGGTGGTCGCGTCCTTCGCGGGTGTTGATGAGCGGCGTGCGGCTGAACTCGCTGAACACCATCATCGAGCTGCATTCCCAGAAGGTCTTCGTGGTGCCGGGCACCATCTTGCCCTTCAAGTAGGTGATGAGGCGGCCCAGCGCGTCCCACCCGTCGCGCTGGCTGACCGCCTGCTGGCTGAAGAGGTCGAAGTGGTCGTCGAGCCCGTTGGCGAGCTCGACCGACACCACGTTCGACACGCCGTTCACGAGCGCCTGGCCCGCGACCGCCGCGCGGCCACGCACGGTGTTCAAGTCGCCCGCCACGTTCAGGTTGAACGAGGTGAACAAGTCCGTCAGCGGCGCAGGCACGGGGAACTTGAAGTCGAAGAGCGTCGCCTTCGCCGGCTGCGCCAACTGCCGCGAGAGCCGCCGCGAGTCCTTGAACGCCGTGACGAGACCGGTCACGTCGTAGCCGTGCTGCTCGCAGGTGTCGTCGGTGTCTTCGAAGCCGCGCACCGCCGCTTCCGACGACGCAGGCAACACGGCGCCCGTCTGCGGCTGCATCACCGTCAACATGTCGCGGTACGACGCGACGCGCACCGCCGACGCCGCGGGGGTGAGGCCCTCGTTGTACGTCTCGGCGCCGATGGAGATGTTGGGGATGTCGCCCAGCGAGCCCGTCTGCGCGCTCACCACGGTGTTGAGCGAGCTGCCCGACGCCGCGAGCCCGCGCGGGAACTTGCCGGTGAGGAGGTATCGCCGGCCGACCTCGTGGGTCAGCGTGTCCATGTTCATGCCGCGAATGACGCAGAGGTCGGGGCTGTGCGCGAGCATGGTGTCGGGCACTGCGGGCCCGAAGGTGAGGTTGCCGCGCGTCTGCACGCCGGTGCCGCCCGTGGCGGTCATCACCGTGTCGACGAAGGGCGTCTCCGCAGCGGTCTGCGCGTACGCCGGCTCGATGCCCGACGTCGGCGCGCGGCCGCTCACGCGCTGGTACTGAGGCAGCGCGGCGTTGCGCGGGTCGAGCGAGAGCAGCTGGTCCCACCCGCCTGAGAAATAGACGAGCAGCAGGAACTTCGGGTCGGTGCCCGCGGCGTGCGCGCTGCCGATGCCCAGCGGCGTGTTGCGGAGCACGAGCCCGCCCGTCGCCAGGCCCAACACCTCGAGGAATCCGCGTCGTGACGTAAACATGGTCGCTCCAGTGAGAATCAGTAGAGGTGGTACTCGGGCGCCGTGAGCAGCGAGACGCAGACCGCGCGCCAGCCTTCCTTCACGTGCGCCGCCGTCGGGGTTCCCGTGCCTGCCGCGCCGCGCACCGCAGCGTCGAACACCGTGCGCAGGCCATCGAGCGAGGCCGTGTCGGTTGTCGCCACCTTCACGCCGTGGAAGCGCAGCTTCAGGTAGCGCAGGTTCGCGTCGACGCCGGTGCGGTTGCTGGTCACGGTGTCGGTGGTGCTCACGAAGCGCATCAGCACGCGCGTGCTCTGCGCGAGCGCGCCGTCGGCGTTCGCGGTGCGGGTGCAGCCGTCGCGCGCCATGTCGCCCATGAACTTCTGGTACAGCGTCGAGACCTCGAGGTTCTCGTCGACGACGTTGATGTAGTCGGCCTCACCGAGCGTCGCGCTGCGCGACGTGAAGCCGTTGGTGCCGCCCACCATCCACGTGTTGCCGCCGAGCACCACCGGCAGGCTCTGCGCCAGTTGCCGCACCGTCAGGCGCTGCACGCCCGCGCTCAACTGCGCCGCCGCGCCGCCACCCGTGCCGCCGCCCGTGACGCCACCGCCCGTGCCCCCACCGATGCCGCCGCCCGTCGCCGCCCCACCACCTGCTGGGGAGCCGCCACCCGTCGACGAGCCGCCGCCCGTCGACGAGCCACCGCCCACTCCACCACCGGCGCTGCCACCGCCGAAGCCTCCACCGATGCCCTCGATGGGCGGGTGGTCGAGCGGCAACACGAAGCCCTGGTCTTCGACGCCGAGCTGCGGCGTGGGGTCGGGCGTGGGCGTTTCGTTGTTCGTGCAGCCCAGCACCAGCGCCAGCACCATCACTGCGAGAAGCGTTCTCATCGGACCCTCCGGTACGACGGCTGCGAGACGATTTGTTCGATGAGCCAGGGCAACGAGTGGTTGTTCGCCCGGAAGCCCGTGGTCAGCGTGGCGATGGCCGCCGCTTCGGTGGGGTCGGTGCCGAGCAGGCGCATGTCGCGCTTCATGAAGTACGACCAGGTGCGCTTCACCGCGCAGCGCGCGAACGTGCCGTCGCTGATGATGGTGGTGGCGCGCCCCTTCGGGCCGCTCGCGAGGTTGGCGGTGATGTCGGGGTGCGCCGCGTTGGCGTACTGGTACGGCAGCAGCGAGCCCGGGCTGTCGGCCTGGTCGTCGGTCACGTAGTAGCGGTTGCAGAAGGCACTGTTGCTGTTGACGCACGCCGTGTTGGTGCGGGGGAACTTCGTCAGGTCCATCATCAGCGTGGTGCCCGCTTCGGAGAAGTTGCCGAAGTGCGCCGCGAGCGGCTCGAGTTGACGGTGGCAGTAACGGCAAGTGCAGCGCGTGGTGAGGTCACCTGAGCTGTCGCTGCAGCCCATCGCCGGCGTCTCGAGCTGAGAGGGCGGCACGAAGTTCTCGCACTCGAAGTCGATGCGCTCGCGGTTGGCGCGGCCACGGTTGGTCTGAAAACGGAGCAGGTAGACGGGCGTGGTCAACACGCCGGCGTGCAGCGCGCTGCCGCGGTCCTCGAGGCGCCAGGTCGTATCCGTCCAGTTGGCGCTGGTGAGGGGCTCGTTGGGGTCGGGCAGCGCGACGATGCGCGAGTACGAGAGGTGCGGCGCGAGGTACCTCTTCCAGAACACCAGCATGCCGGTGGTGGGCGCGTTCCGCGCAGTGATGAGCTCGGTGTAGGGCTGACCGCCGGTGCTGACGCGGTCGACCATCTGGTTCAGCTGCTCGCGCATCGCGTTCAAGATGGGCGTGCGCACCTGCGCGGTCGGGCCGTAGCAGTAGCGGAGGTTCGGGCCGCACCCGCACTCGGGGCGCGCGTCTCCTTCGACGGTGTTGCACTCGATGACCTTGCTGCCGACGGTGACACTCGGCGTTTCCATCGCGTCGAAGGCGCAGACCTTGATGGGCGTGGTCGACCAGTACGGCGTCACCATGCGCCAGCCTTCCTGCTTCACCGTCACGCCGTTCACCACCGAGGTGCGGATGCCGGCGGTCGCGGGCACGAACAGGCCGCCCGCGTTGAACTGCGTCTGCTCGAAGTCGCCGCACTGCATGCCGAGCGCGGTGTTGAGGTCGGACGCGCCGCGGAACTGGCGACGCTTGCCCGTCGACGAGATGGTCCAGGCGTCGGGCGTGGTGAGCTGCACCAGCTGCGAGTTGACGTTGCTGATGGCGACGTTGGTGACGTTCGGCCAGAAGAGTTCCTCGTGGTACCGGCGCATCGCCACGCGGAACTCGTCGCTCGCGAGGTACGACTGAATCGTCGTCTGCGGCACGGCGGTCGCGGTGTCGAGCGCGACGTACTCGTCGTAGCTCGGCGCCTTGCCGCGCAGGTCGATGCTGAGCCGACGCAGCAGCTGGTACTTGTCGATTTCCCGCGGCTGGTCGCACGTGGGGCTCACCTGGGCCAGCGCGAGCGAGGGAACTGCCAACACCACCATCAACAGTGCGGTCTTCATGGCAACAGGCCTCCGTCGACCCAGCGCACGAAGATGTCGTACTGGGCGGGTGTGAGGATTTCGGAGCTGGCCGGCGGCATCGGGCTCAGCGTGTCGGTGATGCGTCGGAGCGAGGCCTGCGCCCAGGTCTTCGCCGTGCCGAAGTTCTCGAGGTCGATGACCGGGGCGTAGTTCGCGCCGCTCGCGTGGCAGCTGCGGCAGTGCGCCTGCACGAAGGGCTTGATGTCGGCGGCGAACGACGGAGCGGGAGGCGCGACCGAGGTCGACAGCCGCGCCACGCTCGCGCCATCGAGGAACCACACGTCGCCCGACGGGTCCTTCGCCAGCGAGTCGGGCCAGGGCTGGGTGACGTCGGCCAGCACCACCGCGCTGACCTCGGTGACGTGCATCACCTGCGAGCCGGTGGTCACCAGCGACGAGGCACCCACTGCCTCGACGTCGACGATGGCGGGGGCGGTGCCGTTGGCGGCGACGAGGGTGCGGCGCTTGACCACGTCGGCGTCGCTCACCTCGACGAGGCCTTCGGTCGTGCCGAGCAGCACCACGTCGCCCCGGTGCGAGAGCGCCGTGACGGTGGGCAGCGAGCGGGCGATGGTCTTCACCGTGCGCGAGGCGAGGTCGACGGCGTAGAGCGAGGCGCCCTTCGCCACCAGCGCGCGCGTCGCAGAGCGGCCCACCACCGCCTGCAGCGCGCCGCTCTCTTCGAGGTCTTCGATGCGAATCGCTTCACGGCGGCCGTCGAGCACGCGCACGGCCTCGGTGCTGGTGGTGACCCACAGCGCGCCGCCGGTGAAGTCGACGAAGCGAACGCTTTCCATCGCGAAGGCGTCGCTGAGCGGGGAGCGGAGCAGGTGGCCCGGCGCGTCGTGGAAGAAGCCGTCGGTGCCGGCGAGGAAGACGCCGTCGTTGCGCGTGGTGAGGGCGCGAATGGCGCCGGGGGTGCGCGGGTCGGTCGCGGTGCCGATGGTGAGGGCGGTGAAGTTCGCGCCGTCGCGGCGGAAGACGTTGCTGCCATCGAGCACCGTGGCGGCACCGGCCTGGAGCCAGAGCGCGGTAGGTGCGGTGAAGGTGCCCTCGGCGGTGCGGTTGGGGCGCGTCGATTCAATGGGCGCACCGCTCACGACCGTGATGGCCGGCACGTCGACCGGGGCAGGGCGCATGGGCTCGATGGCGCCCATGCACCCGGTGAGCAGCAGCAAGGAGGAGAGGAGGGGACGCATGCGCAGGGACTCCTTCGCAAGGCCGGGGCCAAGCCAAAGGGCTCGTGAAAGCAATGGTTTGTGCGTGACTTCTGGGCCTGCGCCGCCGATCTGGAGTGTGTGCGCACAAGCCACTGTCCCCCGCCGGAGGACACGTAGAATCAAGCGCATGCTCACCCGAATTCAGGAAGTGGTGCGGCGACCGCTCTCCTGGGAGGTCTGGATGGAGGTCGAGTTGAGCTGGGTCGAGCGCCGCTGAGGAAACGGAGCCGCTGCGTCTAACCTCTGCGCGATGCGAGTCCACCACCTGAGCGCGGCGACGTTGTGTCCAGTGAGCGAGCGGCTCGTCAACGGCTCAGGGGGCCTGCTCAGCCCGGGCACGATGGTGTGTCACTGCTGGCTGGTCGAATCGAACGACGGCCTGATTCTCGTCGACACCGGCATTGGCGAAGCAGACCTGCGCGATGTGCGTGGGCGCATGGGCTTCTGGTTCGGAGCCATGGTGCGGCCCTCGCTCGACCCGGCGAACACCGCGCTCGCGCAGGTGAAGAAGCTCGGCTTCGACCCGCGCGACGTGCGTCACATCGTGCCCACGCACCTCGACCTCGACCACGCGGGGGGCCTCCCCGACTTCCCGTGGGCGTCGGTGCACGTCTTTCGCAGTGAGCACGAAGCGGCGATGCACCCACCGAGCTTCAAGGAGCGCGAGCGCTACCGCCCCCAGCATTGGGCACACCAACCGAAGTGGGACCTGCGCGACGTCGAGGGCGAGACGTGGTTCGGCTTCAAGGGGGTGCGCGCCGTCGATGGGCGCGACGACGTGCTGCTCATTCCTCTCCTCGGGCACACGCGCGGTCACTGTGGCGTGGCGCTCAGGTCGAACGGCACATGGCTGCTCCACGCAGGCGACGCCTACTTTTGCCACGGCGAGATGGAACCGAAGCCCTGGTGCACGCCGGCCCTTGCGGTGTTCCAGCGCCTCGTCGTCATCGACAACGAGCAGCGCCTCGCCAACCAACAGCGCCTGCGTGAGCTTGTGGCGAGCCACTCGCACGAAGTGAAGGTGCACTCGGCGCACTGTCCGACCGAGTTCGCCCGCTTCAAGACGTGACCTCCGATTTCACCGCTTGCAAGCGCACCCTCGGCACGGGCAAGAGTGACGCATGCTCGCGCTCGCGGCTGCGCTGGTCTTGTCGGCGCAACCCTCCAACACCTGGCTCGAAGAAGCGCGCGCGCTCATCGCGCAGCTCAAGTTCGCCGAGGCGTTCGAGCGGCTCGAGGTCGCCCGCCAGGTGCCCGGCCTCGACGCCCCGGCGAAGCAGTCCATCCTGGAATGGATGGCGTATTGCCAGGTCGCCGAGGGCAAGCGCGACGATGCCGAGCGCACCTTCATCGCGCTGCTCGAGTTCGACGCGTCGGCTGAGCTCTCGGCCGAGGTCTCGTCACCCAAGGTGTCAGAGGTCTTCGAGGCCGCGCGTCGCAAACACTTCCCACCCGACTACGTGAAGCTCTCTGAAGCGCCAGCCCCCGTCGGCCGCGCCCAGCTCGAGCTCGTCGACCCGTGGAAGAAGGTCAGCCGCGTCATGCTGTACCAGCGCCGCGACGCGGGCGACTGGGTCGAGCAGGTGCTCGAGGGCACGAAGGGCCACCTCTCGTTTCCCCTCGTGGTCAGCGTCGGCAGCCGGCTCGAGTGGTTCGTCGAAGCGCTCGATGCCAACGATGGCGTGGTGTCGGCGGTCGGCTCGCGCGAAGCGCCGAAGCAGATTCGCGTGCCGCGCATCGACCAGGAAGCCCAGACCGTGAGCGTGGCCCCAGCGCCGTCTGGCAACGCGAAGCGCGTCGTCGGCATCGTGGGTCTCGGCCTCGGCGTCGCGCTCGCCGCGGTCGCCACCGGGCTCCAGGTCGGCTCGTGGAACCTGCGCCTCGCCGCTCGCGATCGTTCACGGCCACCGGGCGACTTCGCGGCCACTGCGCTCGAGGCCGAACGCTCGGCCCTCACGCAGCAGGACTGGGCCATCGGCCTCTTCATCGGGGGCGGCGTCTCGCTCGGCGCTGGGCTGGTGTTGGTGTGGTGAAGCACGCGCGGTTGTTGGTGCTGGTGTTCGCAGCCTGCGAGCTCGCGCCGCTCGACGTGGAGGGGCTCCGCTGTGATGCGCAGCGACCCTGCGGTGAAGGCTTCGAGTGCCTCGACAGCGTCTGCGTCGTCGAGGGTTCCGTGGTCGATGCGGGGCTCCTCGATGCCGGGGTCGACGCGGGTGTGCCCGATGCCGGAATCGACGCAGGGGTGACCGATGCCGGCGTCGACGCAGGAGTCGATGCCGGTACGGACGCGGGCTTCGACGCGGGTTTCGACGCGGGCTTCGACGCCGGGCTCCGACGCGGGGTGAACCTGCTCACCAACCCGGGCTTCGAGTCGGCCATCAGCGACGGCGGCGTCAACTCGTGGCGCGCGTCGCCGGGCCGGCTCTTTCGGGCCGACACGATCCTCCGGTCTGGCAATCGCTCGGCGCGCCTGCAGTCAAGCGGTGCGGCGCAGCAGCCGCTTCTCATTCCCACCGCCGACGTCAGCGGCGCCGAGCTCGGCATGTTGTTCTGCGCGTCGATCTGGGTGCGTGGCGAAGACGACGCCGGCACCGACGTGACGCTCAGCGTTCGCGATCGCTTCTTCGACGGCGGGGTCGCCACCAGCGGGGGCACGCGCCTCACGGTGCGCACCGCGTGGGTCCAGTTGAAGGAAGAATACGCATCGATCGGCACGAGTGACGTTCAGCTTCGCCTCACCAGCAACACGCGCCTCGACGGCGGTGAAGGCTTCTGGCTCGACGACGCGTGGCTCTCGGTTGCGCAGAGTGGTGTCTGCCCCTGAGCCCACATAGCGTGTCTGCTCGTGCAGCCCGGCTATGAGCTGATCAAGAAGATCGCCGGTGGCGGCATGGGCGAAGTCTTCGTCGCCCGGCGCACGGGCATGGGCAACTTCGAGAAGCGCGTCGCGCTCAAGCTGCTCTTGCCGCACCTCGTGTCGTCGCCCGAGCTCGTGCAGCGCTTTCACGAAGAAGCGCGGCTCGCGGCGCGCATGCACCACCCGAACATCGTCGAGATCTTCGACGTCGGTGAATCGGGAGGTCGCCCCTTCATCGCCATGCAGCTCGTCGACGGCGTCACACTCGGCAAGCTGGTGCGCGAGGCGGGGCGTCGCGGCGAGCGGCTGCCGCTGCCCATCGTGCGCCACATCGCGACGGGCCTGTGCGAGGCGCTGCAGTACGCGCACGCCTTGACCGACGGGAAGGGGCGGGCGCTGCAGGTCGTGCACCGCGACGTGACGCCCGGGAACATTCTCATCTCGCGCAACGGCGCCGTGCTGCTCGCCGACTTCGGCATCGCGCGCATTCGCGATGGCTCGATGACCCAGCCCGGCGTCTTTCGCGGCAAGGCGGCCTACGTCGCACCGGAGCAGGTGCTCAGTCACGCCCGAATCGACGCGCGCGCCGATGTGTATTCCGCGGCGCTCACGCTCTACGAGGCGCTCACCGGCGAGCACCCCTTCAAGCGCGAGCAGGCGAAGGACTCGCTGAAGGCGGTGCTCGAGGCGAAGATGTCTCCGGCCGAGCTGCTGCGTGACGACGTGAAGCCGCGCATGGCGGCGGCGCTGAAGAAGGCGCTCTCGTTTCAGCCGAACGATCGATTCTCGAGCGCGCGTGAGTTTCGCGAGGCTTTCGTCGATGGGCCCTCGGCGACGGCGCCGGAGCTGGTCGACTTCGTGGCCCGCTTCGCCCCGCCCGACGAAGACGATTCGGCAGACGCAGTGGTGGAGGGGACGAAGTCCATCCTCACCGTCACACCGACGCAGCTCGAACTTCCCTCTCAGCAGATCGCCCCACCACCGCCTGCGTCACGGCGCGGGCTGGGCGTGTTGGTGACGGTGCTTGTGCTGGGGGCCGTTGGAGCCGTGGCCGCCTGGGCGTTGGCCACGCCGGCGGCGGTGCTGCCGCGCGAAGTGACGCCGCCACGGCCGGTCGCGGCGCCTGAAGAGCACCTCGATGTGCCCGCCGTGGTCGAGGTCGCGCCGGCCGAGACGGAGCCTCCTGTCGTCGACGAGCCGGCCCTTCCCGCTCCGTCACCGCGCACCAGGGCGCCCAAGAAGGTGACCAAGCCTGTGGTCGCGAACGCCGCACTGCACGTGGGCTACTTGAGCGCCGACGCCGCGCCCTGGGCCGAGGTGTCGCTGGGCGGCAAGGTGCTCGACCGCACGCCGTTCTCGAAGTTCCCCGTGCCGGTGGGCCGTCACACGCTCGTCTTCAAGGGACCGAAGGGCGAGACCCAGCAGCGCATCGTCACCGTGAGCGAGGGCGAAGTCACCGCCGTGCGCGTCGAGTTCTGAAGCCAGCGCCAGCGCTCAGAACAGCGTCGCGAGCCACGGCGAGCGGCCGAGCTTGAGCTCGAGCGTGCCCTTCGCCCCGACGAGCGCTGCGCGCACGGGGAAGAGCACCTTCCCGTCGACGACGCCCAGCTCGGCCTCGACGCCCGCCGCACGGAAGGTCGCCTCGACTACGGGCGGCAGCGCGTCTTTGGTCACCAGCTTGAAGTGGGGGCCCACGATGACGCCGAACGTGTCGTTCACCGCGAGCTCTTCTGGCAGCGCGCCGACCGACACGAACACGCCCGACGCCGGCGCCACGATGAGGCTCTTCGCCAGCTCGGCGTCGATGACGGCCTTCTTCTCTTTCACGCTCGTCAGCTCTGCCTCGAGCGCCGCGCGGGCCGCTTCGTGCGTGAAGGCCTCCACCTTCTTCTTCGCCGCCTCGAGCTCGCGCTGCTTCGCGGCGAGCTTCTTCCCCGTCGCCGCCTGCTGCGCCTTCGAGCCCTTCTTGCGGCTCTTCTCGAGGGCGCTCACCGCGGCCTGCGCCTTCTTCAGCGCCGCGAGCGCGGCGTCGGCTTTCTTGCTCTTCGTCGCCACCGGCAGCGACTTCAGCTGGGCCTCCAGTTCCTTCACCTTCGCGTCGAGCGCCTCGACCGATTGACCACCCAGCCGCACCAGCACCGCGCCCTTTTCGACCTTCGCGCCCAGCTCGACGTCGCGCGCGCCGACCTTGCCGCCGCGCATGGTGCGGGGCACTCCGAGCGTCTCGACCTGCAGCTCACACGCGACGGTCTGGGTCACCATCACCGGGCGAAGGAGCACCAGCGCCAGCACGAGGCCGCCGGCGACACCCGCCACGAGCCGCCGGTGGCCCGCGAGAAACGTCTGCAGCGCCGACTTTGGCAACGTCACGACCGACTCTTCGACCGGGCTCACCGGGGCGCGGGTGCGACCTCTGCCGGGGCGAGCGCCACCTCTGCCAGTGCAGGCTTCGAGCTCACCACCGGCGGCGCAGCCGAGTGCAGCACCGGGAACTTCGCCACCAGCTCGAAGACGCCTTCCTGCTCGACCTCGACGCGGTGCTTGAGCTGCTTCGCCTCTTCGCTGCTCGGGTCGGCCGCCTCGAGTGACTCGGCGAACGAGAGCGCTTCGGCGAAGTGGCCCTCGCGCAGCATCTTCATCGACGCCTGGTAGAGCTGCCGTTCCTCCTCGGTCCACTGCTTGCGTTTGGGCCACGTGGAGTCGCCTTCTTCGACGTCCTGGTCGATGAAGCGGTAGCCCTTCAGGTGCGAGATGAAGTGCTGCAGCGACTCGAGGTTCACCTCGATGCCGAGCTTGCCCGCGTTCTCGATGACGTCCTTCACCGAGCGCTTGCCGTCGAGCATGCGCGCGACCGTCACCTCGGTGTCGAGCAGGCTGAAGGCCCGGTTGTTGATGGGGTCCTTCACGTGGAAGACGGCGCGGCTGCGCGGGGCCTGCACGATGAGCAGGTCGCCTCGCATGCGCGGCACGCGGTCTTCGTCTTTGTTCACGCCCGGCTTCGGCCCCACGAAGTGGGGGATGAGGGGGCGTACGCCCTCGAGACACTCGAGCCGTTCGAGCCGCAGAAAGAACTGCTCGATCTGCCACGGCTCGATGTCGACGCCGTTCATGAACACCGCGGCCGACAGGCGCGTGGCCGAGGCCGAGCCATCCCACGAGCGTAGGAGCCAGGCTTCGGTCGAGCTCACCGGCAGCGCTGCGCCGCTCTGACGGTTGATCAACCGGGGCTCGGGCGTCATCTCGAAGACGATGTGCGACTTGAGCCCGGGTACGGCCATCGCCCGCAATGAGACTCGCGGGGGCGCAAGCTGTCACGAGAAAGACGTCGAAGAGCGGTGCTACATCGGTGTGGTGGATGACGGCCGCACCGACACCCTCGACCCCAGCCTGCTCAGCGCGGCGCCGCGCCCCGTTCGCGTCCTCGTTCAGGCGGGCCCCGACACGGGCAAAGAGCTCGAAGTGCGCGACGGCACGGTGCTCATCGGCACGCACGCCGACTGTCAGCTTCAACTCACCGATGGGGGCGTCTCGCGCCGCCACTTGATGCTCGAGCTGACCGGCGCGCGCGTGAAGGTCGTCGACCAGGGCAGCAAGAACGGCACCCGCTACATGGGCGCGAAGTTCACGCGCCTCGACGTGCCGGTCGGCGCCACCATCGAGCTGGGCAACAGCTCGCTCGCGTTGTTGCCGCTGCTCAAGCCCGGCGCCATGAGTGAACGGCAGTCGATGGGCGCGATGCTCGGCCGCTCGGCCATCATGCGCCGACTCTTCGCGCAGCTCGAGGCCGTGGGCCCCACCGACGCGTCGAGCCTCATCGTGGGCGAGACGGGCAGCGGGAAGGAACTGGTCGCGCGCACGCTCCACGACCTGAGCCCGCGCGCGCAGAAGCCCTTCGTGGTCGTCGACTGCGGTGGTCTCACCGGCTCGCTCGTCAACTCCGTGCTCTTCGGTCACGTGCGCGGCGCCTTCACCGGGGCCGTGAAAGACGCCGTCGGCCTCATCGAGAGCGCGCACGGCGGCACCTTGTTCTTCGACGAAGTGGCGTCGCTGCCGCTCGAGCTGCAGCCGGCGTTGCTGCGCGTGCTCGAGTCGGGCACCTACCAGCGCGTCGGTGAAGGCAAGGTGCGCGAGGCCGACTTCCGCATCATCGCTTCGACCACGCGCGACCTGCAGGTCGAGGCGAAGGCAGGGCGCTTTCGCACCGACCTCTACTTCCGCCTCGCCAGCATCGTGCTCGACGTGCCGCCGCTGCGAGAGCGCCTCGACGACATCCCCGTACTCGCCCGCCACTTCGCCCAGCAGGCGGGCGCGAAGGCCCCTCTCAGCGCCTCAGCCGTCGGAGGGCTCTCGGCGTGGCGCTGGCCCGGCAACGTGCGCGAGCTGCAGAACGCGGTCGAGCGCGCGGTGACGCTCAACGAGGCGCCCGTCGGCGGCGAGCGCTCGGGCGAGGCGAAGCTCGAAGACTTTCACCACGCGCGCGACGCGGCGCTGGCGGCGTTCGAGAAGAGCTACCTCGAGTCGCTGCTCACCAAGCACAAGGGCTCGGCGTCAGCGGTCGCGCGGGAGGCCGGCATCGCGCGCAGCTACCTCTACCGGTTGCTCGAGCAGCACGCGCTCACGCCCGACGACTTCCGCTAGCAGCCGTTGCCCCCGACGCCTCGCGGAGGGCTGAAGAGCGTGGCGCCGTCGACGGTACAACTCGTGCCTCTGAGTCGAATTCGGCCCACGGCGCCTCCACCTCCGCCCGCACCATCGGCATCGGTGCTGTTTTGTCCGTTCGTCGCGTTGGCGGTACTGCTCCCGCCGTTCCCCCCGTTGCCGGCATTGTTGGGTCCGTTGCCGCCGCTGGCGGGCACGTTCGTGCCGATGGAGCCGGGGTTGCCGACGACGCCATTGCCGCTGTCTTCTCCGCCGCCACCGCCACCACCGTTCGCGGTGAAGATGGCCGAGCTGGTGGTGGTGAGCATGGCGGCCTCGATGAGAATGGCGCCGCCGCTGCCTCCGCCAGCGCCCCCGCCGTTGCGCGAGGTGCCCCCGCCGCCGCCGAAGCCGGGGGCCGAGAGGGTGCCTGCCACGTTCACGCTGCCGACCGCGGAGATCTGCAGCGCCCCACCACCTCTGCCACCAGTCGCCGAAGAGCTCGCCCCGCCGGTGCACCCGCCACGGAGCGGGTCCATCGTGATGCTGCCGTTCTGAATGCCACCCTGGCCCGGGGCGCCATTGTCCGAGGTGCCTCCCGTCCCCCCGTCACGGCCGAAGCCCGCGCCGCCGGCTCCTGCCTTGGTGGTGGCAGTACCCCCGACGCCGCACAACGAGTCGGGCGCCGGCCCGGAGTTGGCCAGGATCGTGCCGTCGACGGTGGCGTTGCCAAGCACGGCGAAGACGACGGGCCGTGGACCAATGAAGGTCAGCGTCTGACTGGAGTTCACGGTCAAGCTCGAGACCTTGAGCAACAGGGTTTCCTGCCCGCCCGCTGTCGCCGGCAGAATCGCGAACGGCGGCATCGTGACGCACCCGCCATCGACGACAGCAGGCGTCGTGCCTCCGGTATTGATGACGGTGTTGCACGAGATGGTGAAGCCGTTCGCCGCTGCGGCCGGTAACTGCGCTTCGGTGAAGGTGCTCGGCGTGTACGGGAAGATGTTGGTCACGGGCGGCACGCACATGAACGAGGCGTTGCAGCTGCCGGGCGTGGCCGTGCCTGCATCGCACGTGGCCCGCGGCAAGAAGTTGCACGTGCCGTTGCCCTGGCAGGTGTTGTCCCAGCGGTGACACTGAGAAGGCTCGGCGCAGTTGACCTGGGTCCCTGCGCAGCCGCCGTCTCCGTCACACGCGTCGTTCGTGGTGCAGTTGTCGCCGTCGGTGCAGGTGCCCATGCCTGAGGCGACGGGCGTGAAGCTGCAGGTGCCGGCATCTTCCACGCACGTGCCGCCGGTCAGGCACGCGTTGTTCGTCGTGCAGACCCTCGGGGTACCGGTGCACACGCCCGTCACGCAGCTGTCGGTATCGGTGCATGCGAGGCCGTCGTTGCAGGGGCCCGAGTTGAGCGGCGTGTACGCGCACGTGCCATCAGCCATGCACGCGCCGGTCATCCCGTAGCAGACCGGCGGGGTGGTGCACTGCACCGGAGCACCCGAACACCCGCCGTCGGGGCCCGCGTCGGGGCCGTTGCAGGTCTCGTTCAGCGTGCAGGCGTTCGCGTCGTTGCACGCCTGGGTGGCGCAGGTGCTCTCTTCACAGTCGGTGAGGCCGTTGTTGTTGTTGTCGACGCGGTCGTTGCAGACCTCGATGGGCGTCATGCACATGCCGCTCATGCAGGTGCCTGAATTGGTGCACGCAGCACCATTGCAGCTGGTCTCGGCGCAGTCGGCCATCCCGTTGCAGTTGTCGTCGACGTTGTTGTTGTCGCAGACCTCGGGGATGCCGGGGCGAATCTGAGGGTTGTTGTCGTTGCAATCGGCTGGCTGGGGCACGCCGTCGAGGTCGAGGTCGAGCCCGGCGTCGACCACACCTGCATCGACGACACCTGCGTCGACCCCGCCCGCATCGACCACACCTGCATCGCTGCCCGCGTCGGGCGTGCCGCCGTCACCCGCGCCTGCGTCGCTGGCCCCTCCATCGCCGCCACCGGTGCCGCCGTCGTTCTGGGGCTGCACTTTGAGCACCAACGTCACGGTCTGCGGGGGCACCGCGAACACGCCAGGCTCGGCGGTGCTCTCTTCATTGCTGCGCGTGGTGCACCCGACGTCGGAATAGCCGAGCGCCTGCACCCGGAAGGGCTGCGCGAGCGGGGACGAGCCGCCGACGCCCACCAGCAGCGGCGAGGTCTGGTTCACCAATGAAATGGGCATCGTCTCGAGCGGCGTGCTGCCGACGTCGTCGGTGGCCACCACCTTCACGCACCTGCTGACGACGTTCGAGTCGTAGACGACTTCGACCTTGAGCGCGCCGGTCTGCACGCGGGGCGAGCAGCCGAGGCCACAGGCGAGAAGCACCGAGGCGAGCAGGGTGGGGCGGGACGAACGCATGAAGCCTCCAAAGCCAGCTGCGGATGGACGAGTTTGGCTCACCTTGCCGAGCGGGAGATAGCTTTCTGCCCCGCAGAGATCAGAGGAAACGTGGGATAGTGCCGACATGTTTCGCATGGTGCTTCCAGTCGCGTTGGTGATCAGCGGCTGTTCCCTGCTCGTGCAGTTCGACCCCGAGAGCCAGCCGTGTGATGCCGATCGCCTGTGCCTGCCCGGCTACCTCTGTGGCGCCGACAACAAGTGCCGCTCGGTCGATGGTGGCGGCGGCATCGGCGATGGCGGTGGCCAGTGCGTCGCGCGCGAGACGCAGTGCACCAACGGCAACGACGACGACTGCGATGGCGTGACCGACTGCGCCGACACCGACTGCCTCAACGCGATGTGCAACGACGGCGACGCGTGCACCGTGGGTGAGGCGTGCTCCAACGGCACCTGCCGCGGGGGCAGCCCGAAGCAGTGTCCGGCGCCCACCGACCTGTGCCTCTCGATGACGGGCACCTGCGAGGCGGGCACCGGGCGCTGCACCTACCAGCCACGGCCCGACGGCGCGCAGTGCGGGTCGACCGCCGCGCTGCGCTGCTGCAACGGGGTGTGTATCAACACCACCATCAATTCCTCGAACTGCGGCGGCTGCGGCCTGGCGTGTGGTGCGGGCCAACGCTGCCAGCCCATCGACCAGTCGACCTGTGGCGTCGAGCCCATCGACACCAGCGGCCGGTGCAGCTGCAACATGACCACCCCGTGCCCGAAGAACCAGACGTGTGACATCTCCGGCTACTGCGTGCCCATCGCCGCCAGCAACTGCGCGACGGGCCAGATGACCACCACCATTCCCACCTGCCAGTCGTACTGCGCCTACTGATGCGCCTCTTCGCCATCGGGGACACCCACCTCCCTTCAGAGCGCAAGAAGGACATGGACCGCTTCGGCTGGCTCGAGCACCCGGGGCCCCTGATGCGCAACTGGGACGCGCTCGTGAAGCCCGAGGACTTCGTCATCGTCGCCGGCGACATCTCGTGGGCCACGCGCCCCACCGAGGTGATGGACGACTTGAAGTGGCTCGACGCGCGGCCCGGCAAGAAGGTGCTGCTCAAGGGCAACCACGACTACTGGTGGGGCGACTCGTCGGCCAAGCTGCGCAAGCTCTTCGAGCCGTTCACCTCGTTCGTCGGCTTCATTCACAACGCCGCGGTCGAGGTCGGCCCATGGATCATCGCCGGGTCCCGCTTGTGGACGGCCCCCGAAGCGCCGCCGATGCCGGGCGGTGAGATGGGCGATGAAGCGCAGAAGCCCGACTACATCGAGCGCGAGACGCGGCGGCTGCAGCTGAGCATCGACGACGCGAAGGCGCGCGAGGCGAAGTCGACCTCACCGCGGGTGCGCGTGTGCGCCGTGCACTTCCCGCCGATGTACAGCAACCGGCTCGAGACCGCGTTCAGCCGCACGCTCGAGGCGTGGCAGCCGATGGTCTGCGTGTACGGGCACCTGCACGGCCCGGGCATTGGCGCTGGCTTCGTCGGTGAGCACGGCGGTGTGAAGTACGTGCTCGCCTCGTGCGACGCGGCGCAGTTCACGCCCGTGCTGCTCGACGAGCGGTAGCCGCCTCACCCCACCGTGAACGACTGGTTCACAGGGGTGCCATCGCGGCGCCGGCAGCGGTGTGCAGACCTCTGCAATCACCACCCGCCGTTCCGGCCCCGAATCGGGAATGCCCTGCCATCGTGAGCAACACCACGCTGATTCTCGTCATCGTCATCGCCGTTCTCCTCTTCGGTGGGGGTGGCGGCTCTTTCTGGTCGCGCCGCGGTCGCTGATCAGACTGGCGTACACTTCACGGCGTGCCGCTTCGCCTGACGCCCCCGCTGCGCTTCGAGCCTGATCAGCTCTACCGGGTGCCCACCGCCGACGGCAGCGCCATCGCGCTGGGCCGCTACCACGCGCATGGTGCGCGTCGCTTCGTCGAGCCTGTGCTGCTCGCACACTCGCTGGGCACCAACCGCTTCAACCTCGACTTCGACGAGAAGTACTCCGTGGCCCGGGCCCTCGCGCGGCGCGGCTTCGAGACGTGGGTGCTCGAGCTGCGTGGACACGGGCTGGCGGGCAGCGCGCTCGGCGCGACGTTCGACACCGAGGCCACGCACGACGTCACCGCGGCGCTCACCACCATCACCTCCACGGGCGCGCCGAAGGTCTCGTGGGTCGGTCACTCTCGCGGGGGCCTGCTCGCGTACGCCCACCTCGCACGCTTTCCCGAAGCGCCCATCGGGCCCATCGTCACGCTGGGCAGTCCGCTCTCGTTCGAGGCACAGCCCGGCGTGCAGAAGTTTCTGGGCGCCGTAGGGCCGTCGCTCAAGTTGCCGCTGTTGCCGCTTCAGCTCGCCGGCAAAGCGTGGCCGCTCGGGCTTCCGCCAGACCCCATCGGGAAGTACCTGTTGCGCGCCGAGAACGTCGACCCGGTCGTGGTGCGCCAGGCCTTCGCGTACGTCGCAGCCGACATCGCCGGAGGGGTCGGCCGCCAGTTCGCCCGCTGGGTCGCGACGGGTGCGTTCGATGGCGAAGACGGGTTCGACTACCGCAAGGGCATGCGCGGCATCACCTCACCGGTGCTCGCCATTGCGGGCGCGCGAGACTTCCTCGTGCCGCCTCCGACGTCACACGCGGTGCAGTCGCTGACGAGCGGGCCGGTCGAGGCCTGGGTCGCAGGTGTGAGCGGTGGGCTGTCGACCGACTACGGCCACGGAGACCTCGTGCTCGGCCGTCGCGCCCCTGACGAAATCATCCCCCGCATCGCCGACTTCCTCGCGCGTCACTCGACGCTGACCACCTGACTTCACTGCGCCTCGAGCTCGAGGTGCGCGCCTGAGCCGGAGCGGGGCGCTTACCGTCGAACGCCGGCGTAGGTGCGCACGCCCGTGCCCGCGAAGTTGATGCCCAGCACCGTCGCCGTGTACGAGTAGTTCACCGCGATGCTGACGGTCTCGCCCTTCTCGGTACCGGTGACCGAGCCGCTGGTGAGCGTCGCCGTGGTCGTCGCGCCGCCCGAGGTGAAGGTGCACTTCTGGCTGGCCGTCAGCGCCACCGTCTCGCCCTTCTGGTCGCGATCGGCCTCGAGCACGCAGGCGTCGGAGTCGGCGTGCGACAGCGTGATGACGTAGTCGACGCTCTTGCCGGTGGTGATGGCGAGGGTGCCCGTGCCCGTGACGCTCGCGGTCTGGTTGCGAGGCGCCGTCTCGGTGTCGGTGCCGGTCAGCGTGAAGGTGAAGGTGCCGAGCAGCGGGTCGGGTGCACAGGCAGACAGAGCGGCGAAGAGCGAGAGCAGGGCGAGGCGACGCATGGCAACTCCTTGAGGGTGACTGCGAAGGCGGGTTCTTCGCATGGGTCAGACTGCGCTTCACCCGAGATCTCCACGCAGGAATCGCTAGGCTATCGAGCGCATGGCCAACCCCATCTGCCCTCGCGATGCGACGCCGTTGACCTTGACCCAGGACGTGTTCGGCCCCGGCACACAGGCGCACGTGTGCCCCAGGTGCGCCGGCGTTCAAGCCGACTGGGACACGGCCTCGAAGTTCTTCACCTCGTTGGGCCTCTCGCTCACCGACCTGCAGACGCTGGTGAAGCAGTCTGAAGGCAAGAAGGCCGCCGAGCTCGCCTGCACCGCGTGCGGCAAGGGCGCGATGAAGTCGCTGGTGCACAAGGGCATCGAGCTCGACCTCTGTGAGGCCTGCGGAGCGGCGTGGTTCGACCGCGGCGAGCTGCAGCGCATCACCGGCGGCAAGCTGGGCGGCAAGGTCTCGCAGGAACCCGCGCAGGTCGCCGGAGAGCGCGGCAAGGTGGTCGGCGTCTTCGAGATGTTCTGGGACTGTGCGTTCTGCGACACGAAGGCGCTCCTCGGGAAGTCGAACCGCTTCTGTCCCAACTGCGGCGCGCAGCAGGACGCCTCGAAGCGCTACTTCCCCCCGCCCGGAAAAGAAGTGGCGGCGAACACGCAGTTCGATGGCGTCGACAAGAGCTGCCCCGCTTGTCAGACGCCCAACGGCGCGAAGTCGCACAACTGTCGCAACTGCGGCAGCCCGCTCGATGGTGCCGCCGACGTCGCGCGTGTGGCCGACAAGAGCAGCGCCGCGCCGAAGCCCGGCCAGGTGCCGGTGCAGAAGCCGAAGTCGAAGCTGCCGTGGATCATCGGCGGCGTGGTGCTCGCCCTCGTCGCGTTCTGCCTGGTCGCGATGTTCTGGACGAAGGACGTGGCGTGCACCGTCGCCTCCCACTCGTGGGAACGCACCATCGACATCGAGCAACTGCGCGCCGAGAGCGACTCCGCCTGGTGCGACAACACGCCGTCGGGCGCCTACTCGGTGAGCCGACGCCGCGAGCAGCGCAGCACCAAACAAATCCCCGATGGGGAGACGTGCACCACGCGCAACGTCGACCGCGGCGATGGCACCTTCGAGCGCCGTGAGGAATGCAAGACGAAGTACCGCAGCGAGCCGGTGTACGACGACAAGTGCTACTTCACCATCGACCGCTGGAAGGTCGCGCGCACCTCGCGAGCGAGCGGGCAGAGCGTCGCGCCCGAGCCGAATTGGCCGACCGTCTCGCTCTCCCGCACCGGCAACTCGCTGGGCAGCGAACGTGAGGGCGCGCGCAAGGAGACGTACACGCTGCACCTCAAAGGCGCCGACCAGAAGAGCTACACCTGCACCCAGGACTACGCGCGGTGGAAGTCGCTGCCTGATGGCCACAAGAAGGTGATTCCCATCGGGGTCATCACCGACAGCCCCGAGTGCGACAAGTTGTGACAGACAGCGCGCGCGATGCCTGAAGCCGAAAGACCTGCAGACGGGATGTCGATTGTCGCCCTGGCTGCGGGCATCGCCTCGCTGGTGCTGATGCTGTTCTCGCTCATGCCCATGCTCGGCTGGTGCACGGCGCCCATCTCGGCGCTCTGCGCGGCGCTGGCGCTCATCATGGGGCTCGCGTCGCTGGTGCGCACCACCATCAACCCGAAGCTCGAGGGGCGCTGGCAGGCGCTCGCCGGTCTCTTCTTCGCGCTCCTCTGGGGCGGGGGGGCCGCCATTCTGCTCAACGTGCTGTCGAGACACTGAGTGACGCCGCTCGCCCCGAAGGACCGCAAGGTGCTCCTCGAGGTGCTGGGCGACGACGCGGCGGCCGACGAACACGAAGTGCTGCGCGGGCTCCGACAGGGCCGCTCGTGGGCTGAGACACCGCGTCAGGTGCGCGCGATGGCGCTGCGCAAGGGGCTGCTCGAGGGCGACGGCGCGGCGATGTGGGCCGGCCTCAAGCAGTCGGTGCGGCTGGACTGGCTCGTCTCGCCCGCGCACGCCGCCACCGGGTACACCTCTTTTTATGCGGGCAGCTTCCTCGCCTTCGCCGGAGACCGCGCGTTGTTCGACGGCTGGCTCGCCGCGCAACCCCCGCGCCTCGACGACGGGCACGCGTGGTGCGTGGCGCTGAGCAACACCTTCACCGCGCTCGGCCGCGACGACGAGGCGCTGATGGCTCAGGCGCGACGCGACCTGCTCACCATCCCGCGGCGTGCCTCTGACTTCGAGAAGGCCACCGCGGCGCTGTCGCGGGCGTTGCTCGATGGCAACCCCGAGGTCGCGGCGAGCGCGTTGCAGGCTTCACTCGAAGGCTGGGGACGCTTCACGGCCAGCGTGACGGTGTTCTCGTCGTGGTACCTCGCGGTGCTTCCCATTGCGCTCGTTTCGTTGGCACACAAACGGTTGGGCGACCGCCTGCGCGAGCCGGTGCACCCGCGGTGGGTGAGCCCGGCGCCGCTGACGAACGAGCCGGGTCCGGGCCTCGTCGACTTCTCCCCTGTGAGCACCGAGCTCGAGGCGTGGTGGCGCGCGCTGCCGCCCTCGGTGCCACGCGGGCCCAGCATCGTGACGAAGGTGGCCGGTGACGACGCGCAGGAAGAGCGCCGGTTGCTCGAGGCCGTCGCCGCCGACCCCGACTCCGACGCGCCGCGCGAGGTGTACGCCGACTGGCTGCTCGAACGGGGCCTGGGGCGCGGGGACTTCATCCGCCTCCAGTTGCGCCGTGCGCGCGGCAAGCTCACGAAGGAAGAGCTCGCACGCGAGAAGGTACTCGCGACGGGCATCTCCGAGTGGTTGGGGGCGCGTGAAGCCGACACCGGGCTGTCTGGCGTGCGGGACGCGCAGTTCGAGCGCGGTTTTCTCGCGCGGTGCACCTCGACGAAGACGACGGCCGACCTGCGCTGGGCCACCGTGGTCGAGCTCCGCGGCTGTGTCCCCGACGCGGTCACGAAGTTGCCGGCCCTGCGCCACCTCTCGTTTCGCGGAGGCGCGCCGGGCTTTCCCCTCAAGGGTTTCGACGCGCTCTTGTTGCCGAAGCTCGAGTCGGTCGTCGCGCTCGGCACCGCGGAATGGACGCGCCCCTTCGCGCCCTCGGCATTGGACTGGTTGTGGAAGGCAGTGCCGATGCAGCACGTGAAGCGCTTCGCCTGCGCGCTGCCGGCCGAACAGGTGAAGACCTTCTTCGACGCGTGGATGCCGAGGCTCGAGGCCTTCACCGTGTCGACGGCCGCCACCCGAGCGTGGAACGAGGGTCACCAGGTGCGCTTCGAAGCCGCAGCCGGCGGGACCACCATCTTCGTCGCGGCACAGGGGCGCGGCGACCTCGAGTTGCTGAGGCGCGGGCTGTCGGCGTTTGGCGTGAACTTCTTCACGCGCGGTGTGGTCGACCCGAAGGCCGCGCCTGTTCTGCACGACGCGGTGCGAGGCCTCGCGCAGTCGGTGATAGTGAAGAAGGTCGACCGCGTGGAGGAGAGAACATGAGCTGGATGAAGTGGCTGTTCGCTGCGTGGCTGCTCGCGTCGTGTTCGCCGGTGGCGACGTGCCCGCAGACCTGTGCCGGCTGCTGTACCGACCGCGGGCTCTGCGTTTCCGGCACCGCGAACGACGCGTGTGGCGCGGCGGGTGCGCTGTGCACCAACTGTTCGCTTCAGCAGTCGAGCTGCGTTGCGCAGCAGTGCGTGCTCTCACCCATGGGCGGCGGAGGTGGGACCACGACGGGCGGCGGTGGTGCTGCGACGGGCAGTGGTGCTGCGACGGGTGGTGGTGCTGCGACGGGTGGTGGTGCTGCGACGGGTGGTGGTGCTGCGACGGGTGGTGGTACCGCGACGGGTGGCGGAGGCGGCTCGACCCGCGACGCCGGCAACCCGTACCGCTTCTGGGACGGCGGCTCGTGCGCAGCGAAGAACGACTGTCCGTGCTTCAGCTCTGATGACTGCGGGCCCGGGTTCACCTGTCGCTCCGAAGACAGCTCGGGGCTCAACGTGTTCTGCGTCCCCGGGGCGCGAGGTGTCGGTGCGGCAGGTGCGACGTGCGCGGGTGAAGCCGATTGCGCGAGCGCGCTGTGCGTCGAGGCGTCTGACGGCGGCAAGGGCTGCAGCGCGCTGTGCGAGTCGATCACCGACTGCGTGCCGTCGCTGCCGCGTTGCACGTACATCGGGTTCGGCATCGAC
>JBILUC010000154.1:0-4770 GCA_044371205.1 Archangium sp. | reverse complement strand
GGTCCTTCACCAGGTCGGTGCGCAATTCCTTCAGCACCTCGAAGCACTCGAGGCGCTCCGAGTCGGTCGTCACCAGCGCGATTCGCATTCGCGCATCATGCCGCCTCGAGCGGCTCTTCAGCGTCGAAGAGCACGCCGCGCGGTTGGTCACTCGACCCAATGGAGGCAGCTCGACCGCCCGCACCTCGACGCGCTCCACGACGAGCGCCGGGTTGCTGCGCGCCTCGTGACGCGGCGGCAATGCTCCGAGCTCGACCGCCGTGAACGGACGCTCGACGCGACGACGCAGCACGAAGGTGCCGCGCTTGAAGATGGGCGGGTAGTCGTTCCAGTTGATGCCCTTCTGAAAGAGCAGCTCCTGCATCTCGCGGTCCTGCAGCTCGCCGTGCGAGTACATCGTGCGCGCCGCCATGCTGATGGAGTTCTTCGTCGCGTCACGCTCGCGCCAGAGGAACGTGTTGGCCGCTTCTTCACGGGTCGGCACGCTCCACAGGCGGCCTTCAACCAGCGCGTCGCCCGCATTCTTCTCGGGGATGGCCGACGGCAGCGCCGCGTTGAATCGCGCCGTCGCGAGGCTGGCGAGAATGCTGGTCAGCTCTGCACGCGGCGATCGAGGAAGACGAGCGTCTTCGGGTCGGCCGAGTACCAGAGCAGGCTGATCTCATCGGACTGGGTGTAGCCCGCGAGCGCCTGGGTCTCTTCGACCAGCGCGCGCGTGGTGTCGACCATCAGGCGGCTCAGGCGCGCGTCGAACGGCCGCGCGAGGTGCTGCGTGAAACGCGAGAACCCATTGCCATCGATGCGGGCGCACACGGGCAGCAGCGGCAGCAGGCGACGGCCCGCCTCCGCGCTCTCGTATTCCTTCATCCTGTCTCCCAGCTCAGCGCTCATGGCGGGCCGGGCGCGCGTACGCGCTGAAACCTGACCGAACGACGGGCGTTTACGGGCTTACCCACCTTTAACGACCCAGACGACCAACGGCGGTCATGAAAACCACTGCGCTCGTCGTTGCATCGCTGCTCGTCGTTGGCTGCTCGGCCCCCACGGACCTGCTGCCGCCCATCAACACGTTGCCTGCAGCGCCCACGCGCCTCAGCCTCGAGCCGGGCTCTCCCTCGAGCGCGAGATCGGTCCTGGTGCGCGGCTTCGCCGACGACGGCACGACGGTGGAGTTCTTCGCCGACGCCGCCTGCGCGAGCCGCATCGTCGCCAGTGCGCCCGCCACGCAGCTCACCTTCGCGGGAATCATGCTCACGCCGAACCCGAACGCGACGACATACTTCAGTGCGCGCGCCACGAAGAACGGCGTGTCTTCATTCTGCTCGGCGCCCGTCATCTACGTGCACGACGACGTGGCGCCGACGACGCCTACGACCTCGCGCTACACCGTCGTCACGCCGGGCAGCTCCCCGCGCGTGCGCCTCGAGGGCAGCGCCGAGAGCGGCACGACGGTGCGCGTCTTCACCACCTCCGACTGCAGCGGCGCACCGAAAGCCGAGGGCGCGTCGAACGACGGAGCTTTCGGCCTGGAGCTCGACATCGAGCCCGACGTGGTCGTCACCCTCGCCGCCGTGTCGGTCGACGCAGCGGGCAACCGCTCCGGTTGCTCGTCGCCGCCCATCACCTTCACGTACGACGCGCTCGCGCCGACCGCGCCGGTGCTCACCACGGTCAGCCCTGCGTCGCCCTCGCGCAACCCGATGCCTTCGATTGGCGGCCGCGCGGAGGCGAACACCACCATCCGCTTCTTCCGCGACGCGTCCTGCTCGGTGTCGTTGCAGACGATGACGACGGCGAATGCGAATGGAGAGTTTCAGACGTTCCTCACCGTGCCGCGCAACACCACCACGCTCGTGCGCGCGACCGCGACCGATGCGTCGGGCAACGTCTCGCCGTGCTCCAACGCGCTGCCGTTCCGTCACGACGACGCGCCGCCCGTGATTCCGTACTTCGGTCAGACCTCGCCCACGTCTCCTTCTTCGACGGCGACGGCGTTCACGGTGTCGGTCACCTTCGAGGTCGAGAGCACCGTCGAGGTCTTCTCGCAGGCGAACTGCGCGGGCCCGGTCTCGCTCATGCAGTACTCGGCCAACGGAGCGGTGAGCTTCCCCGTCACCGTCGCGCGCAACACCGGCACCGAGTTCTCAGCGCGCGCCACCGATACCGCCGGCAACGTCTCGGGCTGCAGCCAGACGAAGCTCGTTGCGCACGACGACGTCGCGCCGATGGCCCCGACGCTCACCGGCACGGTGCCCACGTCTCCGAGCAACCAGACGACGTACCCGAGTGTGACGGGCACCGCTGAGCCGTTGACCACCGTTCGGGTCTACCGATCGGCGACGTGCACGGGTACCGCCACCTCGACGCAGACGGGCCTCTCTGGCGCCATCGCGGTCTCGATCTCGGCGTCGAGCAACACCACGACGACCTTCTCGGCGCAGGCGGTCGATCTCGCGGGCAACCTCTCGCCCTGCTCGAACAGCATCACCTACCGACACGACAACACGATTCCGGCGCGCCCGACGTTCTTCGGCACGTTGCCGCCGTCTCCCTCGAAGTCGACCTCGAGCGCGCAGGTCGTCGGCCAGGCCGAGGCAGGCGCGACGGTGCGGCTGTTCACCAACTCCGCGTGCTCGGGTGTCGCGGCCGGCACGGGCACCAGCGCGATGCAGGGACAATTCTCGGTGAGCGTGGCGCCGGTGCTCGGCGGCGCGTTGACGCTGTGGGCGAACGCGGTCGACGCGGCGGGCAACAGCTCGGCCTGCAGCACCGTCTCGCAGACGTACACGCAGGTCTCGTCGGGCGCGGGCTGGAGCGACGACCGCCCCTTCGGCTTCTCGAGCGGCCTCGACTTCACGCCGTCGGTGGTGGTGACCGCGTCGGGTGAGCCGGTCGCGGTGTGGAACCGCCAGGAAGGCGCGCCGTCTCCCGTGTTTACCAGCAGCTTCGTCAGCGGCGCGTGGACGACGCCGGTCAGCCTCGGCAGCAGCGTCGACCCGTTCCTCGGCTCGTTCAGCCTCGTGACCGACGCGAGCGGCACCGTCGCCGCAGCGTGGACGCAGTCGGGCACCTCGGCGAACACGCGTGCGCCGTGGGTGGCGCGCCGCTCGCCTGCAGGCACGTGGTCGACGGCGGAGCGGCTCGACACGCGCGGCAACGCCGGCATGCCCGACCTCGCGCTCGACGGTTCCGGCAACGCCATCGTCGCGTGGGAGAGCTTCGTGTCGCCTTCGCCGAGCAGCTACCAGGTGTTCGCGCGCCTCGCGCCTGCGGGCGGTGCGTGGGGCGCCGAGGCGAACGTCGGCATGAGCAACAACTCGTTCAGCCCGAAGGTGGCGTTGTCGACGAGCGGCAAGGCGAGCGTGCTGTACGTGAACAACGCGGGCTCGGGGTTGAGCCCGAGTGACCAGCTGTATTCGAACGCGTTCGACCCCGCGACGGGGTGGAGCGGCGCGGTGTTGCGCTCGTCGGCCCACGTGGTGCGGTACGCGCTCGGCAGCGGCTTCGACTCGAGTGGTGCCGAGGTGAACGCGTGGCTGTACCGCACGTCGAACACGGCCACTCCGGTGCCGATGAGCAGCCGCCGTGCGAGCTCGGCGAGCGTGTGGTCGACGCCGGTCAGCCCGGTGTTCGGCACGACTTCGCAGCAGGAACTGCAGGTCGCGGTCGGCGCGGGTGGTGAGACGGTGATGGCGTGGCCGACGGCGACGGGCATCGTGGTCGCGCGCAGCGTGAATGGTGGTGCGTGGTCGACCTCTCCGTTTCCACGCGGGTATCGGCTGCGGCTGGCGATGACGACGTCGGGTGCTGCGGTGCTGGCGTGGATGGATGGGAATGGGCTCGGCACGCCGCAGCGCGCCTTCGTGACGACGTGGCAGGGCACGTCGTGGTCTTCGCCGCAGTTGCTCGACGTCGACCTGGTCTACGGCGATGGCGTCGAAGTCGGTGTCAACGCGTCAGGTCGCGTGGCGGCGGTGTGGACGAAGCGCGACGCCACGGGCACTCGCTCGGAGCTGCATTCCCGAGTGCTCGAATAATCCCCCTCGCCCCCCGCAGGGGAGAGGGTCGGGGAGAGTGATCGTCTTTCCACGCGCATGAACGTTCGCCTCCTCTCCCCAACCCTCTCCTCCATGGAGGAGAGGGAGGGAGTTAGCGCGTGGCGCTGAACACGAACGGCAGCGCGACCGGCACCGACTCTTCGGGAGCGAAGGGCAACACCCACCCGCGCATGACGTTCGTGATGCACGTCTGCACGGCCAGGCTGTGCATCGTGTCTTCACCGAACGACACCTGCTCGATGCGCCCGCGCCCGGTCACGGAGAAACGAATCACCATGCGCCCGGCCAACGTCGGCTGCCGCTTCAGCTCGCGCTCGTAACAGCTCTGCACCGCCGACTTGCGCGACTTGAGCCACCGCGCGAGCGCATCGCCATCGATGTCGGTGTCCTGCACCTGCAGCGGCTCGGTCTCCACCTCGGGCTTCGGAGGCGGCCCGGTGCGTTCTTCCAGCCGCACTTCGCGCACGCCCTGAGTGCCCGGCAGATCGACCGACGTCGTTTCACCCTGCTCGGCGCCGCGCCGCTGACCGGTCGTCGCGTCCTCCACCGAGGCCACGCGAACGCCGCCTGCATCCTTCATCGCGGCCGCGATGTCCCTCACGCCCGTACCATCGAGGATGTCGCCGAACGCGCTGCCATCGCCCGGCCCGCGCGAGCCGATGATGCCGATGAGCCCCGCGTTGCGAACGCGCTCGTTCATCGAAGCACCATC
>JBILUC010000096.1:0-16692 GCA_044371205.1 Archangium sp. | reverse complement strand
GCGTTGGCGCTGGTCTTCGTGGTGTACGCCTGCGACTGGAGCACGATCTCGCCGTTCTTCGCCTTGAGGTGGAAGTAGAACTTGCCGTCGAGGCCCTTGAACGTCTCGAAGCGGGTGTCGCCGATGACGGCCGCGCCCGACGACACGATGTTCTTCACCACCGCCTGCACCGCCGCCGCGCCGCGCGTCGCGTTCGTCGCCGACACGTACATCTCGCTGACACCGATGATGGCGCCGTTGGCCGCCGTGACGACGAAGTACTTGCTGCCGTCCGACGCCTCACGCTGCAGGTAGCGCTGCGCGCTCACCGCGTTGGTGCGCACCGACTCGATGCCCGAGACCGCCGCGGCGAGCGACGAGTAGCCCTGGCTGGCGAGGATCTTCTGGCCGTTGCCCGCGAGCAGGTGGAAGTACGTGCGGCCGTCCTTGCCCTCGAACGTCTCGAACTTGCCAATCGTCGCCGCGAGCTCCGACTCCGCGTCGAGGGTGGTCTCCTCACCGTCGGCCGCGACGTACGCGTCGGCGGGGCCGCACGCGGTGAGAGCGAAGGTGGCAACGAGGGTCAGGAGCGAGATGCGGAGCGCGTTCATGGTGTTTTCTCTTTCAGTTCGTAAGCTGCGTGGATGCAGACCCTGACTGCAGCGCACGTACCAACCCAGACACACTCACAAGCCACTGAAGTTACTAAAGCCCAAGCTATGTGAAGTTGCATCGACGCAACATGCCGATATAGTCGAGCAACAAATGTTTCAAGATACCGACCTCCAGCTGCACTCGGCCGACATGGAAGCGGTGGCCCGGCGACTGGTGGAGCTCGCCTGCACCCGCACCGACACCCGCAACGGCGCTGTCTTTCTGTGGGACGTGAAGGCGAAGGGGCTGGTGGTCGACTTCCACATGGTCGAGGGCGTCATCGTCGCCTTGCCGGGCACGGGCACGGTGTTGAGGCCGCGCCGCGATGGGCGCAGCAACGGCATCGCGCTCACCTGCTTCGAGAACGCCAGCCCCTACCTCTGCAACGACACGTCGAAGGACTCGAACTACGCGCGGTACTTCCTCGATGTCGAGTCGGTGCTGGCGGTGCCGATTCCCTGGCAGGGCAAGCCGATGGGCGTGCTCACCGTGTCGAGCCTGAAGCGCGACGCGTTCGACTACGCGCACACCTTCGCGCTCGAAGAGGTGGCGGCGGCCTCAGCGAAGTACCTCCGACGCGCGTCGCTGGCGCGGCAGACGAAGGCCGACGGGAGACCGTTCGTCATCAAGGGTCTTTCCCCCGGCTGGCACGAGGTCGAGCGCAAGCTGGAACAGGTCTCGCCCACCGACGCGCCCGTGCTCGTCACCGGAGAGTCGGGCACCGGCAAAGACCTCGTGTCGCGCGCGATTCACTTCAACAGCAAGCGCGCGAGCAAACCGTTCGTCACGGTGAACTGCGCCGCGATTCCCGAGACGATGCTCGAGAGCGTGCTCTTCGGGCACGTGAAGGGTGCGTTCACCGGCGCGTCGTTCGACAAGATTGGCGAGTTCCAGAAGGCTCACGGCGGCACGCTGTTTCTCGACGAGCTCGGTGAGTTGCCGCTCATGCTGCAGGCCAAGGTGCTGCGCGCCATCGAGCAGGGCGAGGTGACGCCGCTGGGCAGCAACGACGCCCCCGGCCGCGTCGACGTGCGCTTCGTGTGCGCGACCAACCGCAACCTTCCGCAGATGGTGAAGGAGGGGAAATTCCGCGACGACCTCTTCTTCCGCGTGGGCGTCATCACGGTCGAGCTGCCCGCACTGCGCACGTACAAAGACAACCTGCCGATTCTGGCGCAGGTGTTCTTGCAACAGGCGGCGCAGCGGCACGGCCGCAAGGTGTCGTTGCTCAGCCGCGAGGCGATGGCGGTGCTCACCGCGTGGGACTTTCCGGGCAACGTGCGCGAGCTGAAGAACACGCTCGAGCACGCGGTCATCATGGCGCGCGGCGACACCATTCAGCCCGATGACCTGCCGAAGTTGATGCGGGCGGGGGGCGGCGCGCCAACGGTCGCTCCCACGACGAGCGCGGGTGGCCCGCGCACGCTGGCCGAGTGGAGAGAAGTCTGGGTCGCCCCGCAGGAACGAAAGTACCTCGCCGACCTGCTCGACGCGCACGAGGGGAAGGTCGACGCCGCTGCGAAGGGCGCGGGCATCAACCGCGTCACGATGTACCGGCTGATGGCGAAGCATGACTTGAAGGTGCAGCGCCGGGTGAAGGCCCGCAGCTGAGGCGCTGGCGAACGTGTCATCAACGTCACGAGACCTTCGTGACCGACACCACAGCGCGGGGAGAAGGACTTTCACACACGAAGAAGAGCAGAAAGAACTTGGGCCAACCCGCATCGAGGTCTAGGCACCCGGTTGCTGAACCCACTTTTCACCTGGAGCACACAATGAAGAAGCTCATCGCCGGTGTTGTTCTGACCCTTGGCCTGGTTGGCTGTGGTCCCGCGCAGTCTGCCGACTGCAAGAAGTACGTTGATTGCCAGAAGGCCATCAGCCCCACGGCGGGCGCGGCGCTCGACTCGAGCTACGGCGCGACCGGCACCTGCTGGACGACCACCCCCGCGGCCGCCGACGCCTGCACCGCGGCGTGCAAGACGGCCATCGCGGCGCTCGCCACGGCCAACCCGAACGAAGCGGCCTGCAAGTAATCCTTCGCGCAGTCGTTCGTTGAGCGGGGCGCCGGACCTTTTCGAGGGTTCGGCGCCTCGTGCGTTTCAGCGGGTCAAGCAGTTCTGATCAGCCCGGCCGGAGGTAGCGCACGACGAGCTGCACCAGCTCGTTGCGGAAGTCGGGGTCGCTCAGGCGCTCGGGCTTCTGCACCACCGAGAGCAGCACCGCCGAGCGCAGGGCGTTGCTGATCAGAAACGACGCCGTCTCGAGGTTGACTGGCCGAATCTGCGTGCCCAGCCCCGAGAGAAACCGCGCGACCGCCTGGTTCATGTGCTCGTCCATCGCGGTCAAGCTCATCAGGTCGCCGACGCGCACGAAGTAGCGGAGCATGGCGTTCTGCCGATGAGCGAGGCGATGAGCGCCTCCTTGGTGGGGAAGTACTGGTACACCGAGCCCACGCTGACGCCCGCGCGCTCGGCGATGGCGCTGACGGTCGGGTCGTTCACGTCGCGCTTTTCAATCATCTGCACCACGGCCTCGAAGACCGCGTTCACCGTTTCCTGCGAGCGCTGCTGCTGGGGCACCTTTCGGGGGCGGTGGTCTTTCACGGCAGCAGAACCGCAGCAGCCCCGGTTGTAGCCAGACGAAATGCGCCGACGCATACTTCGCGGCATGAGCGACGAAACGACGACGGAGCACCTCGATGCGCCGCCTCCGATTTCCGCGGAGCTGCGCGCGAAGATTTTGTCCGACCCGAACGTGGCGAAGATGGCCGAGACGCTGCAGGTGCCGCTCGAAGAGTTCGTCAACCAGGTCGGCTACTACTTGAACAACCCGGGCGTCGAGCCCGCCTTCCTCGTCGTCAGCGACGAGAACCTGAAGAAGATGGGCGTCGAGCCGCCGACCGAGGCCGCCCTCGAGGCCAACGTGCGCCAGACCGTCGCCGCGTTGAAGGTGGCCGAGATGCCCAGCGGCTTCACCGCCCACAAGAAGAACACCGTCGAGATGCCCAGCGCCGGCGGCGAGAGCCTCACCGGCAAGTCTGATCCCGACCTCGAGGACACGGTGAAGAAAGCTCGCTTCCCCTCAAAGGGCTGAAACAACTTGTCTTTTCGATTGGCGTCCGAGCGGCAACTTTGCGCTCTCAGGAGCCGAGAATTCCCTCACGCAGTCACATTTTTTCTGATCGGGTGAACACACATGGGTCTCCTCAAAGGCATCGGCAAGGCGTTCAAGAGCATCGGAAACTTCGCGAAGAAGGCCGTCGGGTTTGCCAGCAAGATTCTCAACGGGCCGCTCGGCAAGATTGCTTCGTTCATCCCCGGCGTCGGTCCCTTCATCGCGGGCGCGGCGAAAATCGTCGGCGTCGCCGATGCGGTGCTCAACGGCAAGGGTCTGTCGGGCATCGTCAGCGGGCTCGTGGGCAACCTCGGCGGTGGTCTGCTCGGCAAGGCGGGCTCGTTGCTCAGCAAGACCGGCCTCGGCTCGGTCATGGGCTTCATGAACAAGGCCACCAATTCCAGCCAGCTGTTCGACATGGTGAAGACGGTCATGACGCCGCGCACCAACGACACCTCGCCCGCCGCGCAGGGCGACCGCTACAACATCACGCAGTTCTCGGCGTTCAAGCTCGCTGAGCTGCTGCGCGCGTAAGCCCTTGCGGTTGATCAACACGAGACGCGTCGGGGAAACCCGGCGCGTTTTTCGTTGCGGGTGATTTCACTTTCACCGCCAACGCAGAGTTGCCTCACCCCGCGCATGCGTTGGCTCGTGTTCATGGTGCGCGCCCTGCCCGGTGCGGGCATCGGGGCCCACCGACGAATGGCCCGTTCAGCTCGTCAGCCGCGACACGAAGGCCGCCGCGCTCGACGCGCTCGAGCAGTTCGCCTTCACCCTCGAGAGCACCGACGCCGAGCGCAAGGGTGCTCGCGTACGAGCGCTCCGCACACGGCTTCGACGCCAGCAAGCGCCACCTGTCGTGGTGCTCGAGCACGACACGAAGGGCGCCCCGCAGGGCGGCTCACCCCTGAGGCCCCGCCGCCTGCGTTCACGCTGAGCAGCGTGGGGGCTCAAGCGGCGATGGGCAGCGCGATGGCCTGCAGGGCCGCCTTCACCTCGGCCGCCGCCTGGGGCCGGTCTTTGGGGTTCTTCGCCAGCAGCGTGGTGAGCAGCGCATCGAGCGCGTCGGGCACCGGCGCGTCGAGAATTTCGCGCAGGTGCGGCGCCGGCGTCAGCATCGTCAACTGCGCCAGCTCGAACTCGTCGCGGGCCACGAAGGCGCGCCGCCCGGTCAGCATCTCGAAGAGGATGACGCCCACCGCGTAGAGGTCGGTCGCGGGCGAGACCTCCATGCCCAGCAGCTGCTCGGGCGCCATGTAGCCCGGCGTGCCAATGACGGTGCCCTGACGCGTGCCTGCACCGCGGATGCGCAGCCCCTCGACCAGCTTCGCGATGCCGAAGTCGACCAGCTTGGTGATGGTCGAGCCGTCTTTGAGGTGCGCGATGAGCACGTTCGAGGGCTTGATGTCGCGGTGGATGATGCCGCTGCCATGCGCCTCGGCCAGCCCGCTGAGGAGTTGCATGGTGAAGGCCACGGCCTGGGGAATCGACAACCGTTCCTTCTTCCGGGTGAGCTGACGCAGGTCGCCGCCGCCCACGTGCTCCATCACCATGTAGAGCTGCCCGTCGTCGGTGCGGCCCACGTCGAGCACGCTGACGATGTTGGGGTGACGCAGCGTGGCCAGGGCGATGCCCTCGTCCTGAAAGCGGTCGGCGAGGGAAGGCATGCGCGCGAATTCCTCACGCATCAGCTTCACCGCGACCTGGCGCTTGAGGCTCTTCTGCGTCGCGCAGAACACCCGGCTCATGCCCCCCTCGCCGATGAGCTGGCCGATTTCGAAGCCGGGAATCATGAGGGGTGCAGGGCGAACCGCAGGCGCCTCCGTGACTGGAGCCGCGGGTGCGACGAGGACCGCGTGAACCGGCATCTGGTGGGTGGCTTCCGGGGGAGGGCTCGACCGGGTCGCCTCGTGGGGGGGCACGCGCGTGTTCGGAACGCGCTCGCCGGTGCCGAACTGCACTTGCACCATGCGCGCCTCGGTGAGCTGTCGCACCACCTTCGTAATCTCGCCGCGCGCCATCTCGTCGACCGGCGCCAACGAGAGGTCGATGACGACGCTCGCCGAGCTGATGGTCAACATGCGCTTGAGCGCCGCCTCCATCGAGCGCCGCAGGGTCCACCAATACAGGTGCTCGAAGTGCGGCGGCCCGGCGAACGCCATTGCCCGAATGCGGCGCCCCATGCTCAACGCGACACCCGAGCGCAGCGTGGCGAAGACGGCGTCGAGCGCAGCCGCATCGTCTCGGGGAATGGTGGCGTGAAAGACCGTGAGGTCGGGCACCCGGCCCCCCGGCGCGACGAGGCGCACCAGCACCGCGTCGGGGTTTCGCTGCGTCACGAGGTCGCCCACCGCCTCGGCCTCATCGGCCTGCGCTGAGGCGTCGGCTGACGACTCGAAGGTGCCGACCAGCACCAGCTGGTGGGTGCGGCTGAGGCTGTCGGGCACGTCCTGCATCGTCTCGGCGTGGTCGATGTGGTCGCTGGACATGGCGTTCTCGCGAATCAGCTGCGCCAGGCCATCGTCGGGGTCGAGCAGCGCGACGTCGGTGCTCGTGCGCTGAATGGTGCTGACGTCGAGGCCCGCCACCTGCTGCAGGGCGTTCCTCACCTGCGCTTCGCGGAAGGGCTTGAGCAGGTACTCCTTCGCCCCAAGCTTGAAGGCGGCCAGGATTTCCGAGCTCGACTCGCTCGCGGTGATGAGCACCACCGGCACCTTGAGCTCGGCCTGCGCCATGCGGCGCAGGGTCTCGAGGCCGTCGAGGTGCGGCATGTCGAGGTCGAGGAACATCACGTCCCAGCGTTCTTTCGCCAGCGCGGCGAGCGCCTCGAGACCGTCAGCCGCTTCTTTCACGAGGCAGCCCTGATGCTCGAGCAGACCCCGGAGATGGCGTCGAACCACTTCGTTGTCATCTACGACCAGCGCGTTCTTCATGCCGATCACGTAAGCGCCCTGCTCGGCGAAATCTGCGTCAGGTTCTTGGCGCAGGCCTCAGTGGAAGTACCAGCCGATGCCCAGCGAGAAAAAGCCGAACCAGTCCCACGTGTTGGTGCGCGGGTTCAAGAACAGCATCGGCCCCGCGTTGAACTCGGCGGTGAAGCCGTTCCTCGCCATCCACTGCAGGCCGGCCTCGGCGTGGAACACCTTGCCCCAGTAGTCGTCGTACGCGAGCCCCGTCGGCACACCGTTCACCGTGACCGAGCTGCTCTTGTTCGAGCGCTGCCACGCGTCAAAGCCGTAATGGAAGCCGAACGAGGCCGTGGGCGTCCAGCTCGAGACGAGCGGCATCACCTTCACCGACAGGTCGACACCGGGCCCGATGAGGTCGGCCGCGAGCGTGATGGCGAGCCACCACAACGGCAGGTAGTGCCCCTCGAGCACGAGGATGCCCTTGGTGCTCACCAGCTGAAACCCGAGGCCCCACCGCTTCGTGAAGCGCGGGTTGCGCAGCACCTCGTCGGTCACGACCTTCTGCACCACCTTCTGGCGCTCGAGCTCGGCGTGCAGCACCTTCGAGCGCTCGGCGAAGCGCGCCACCGAGGGGTCGTCGGCGAACGTCGGGTCGAGCGAGAGCGCTTCCTGCAACACCTTGAGCTCTTCGTCGTATTTGCCCTCTGCGTTGAGTTCCTGCGAGCGGAACAGCAGCGCGCGCGCCTTGCCGCGCCGGGCCCGCGCCTCATGCGGGTCTTCATCGAGAATGCGCTGGAACATCGTCAGCGCCGCGTCGACGTCACCTTCCGCGAGGCGACCGCTCGCGGCCCAGTCTTGCAGCGCGCTGCCGCCCTTCACGAGGCCACGCTCGAGGGGTTCCCTCTTGTAGGGCAGGCGCGAGGCCCACAGCACTGCGCCTGGCGCGAGCGACACCTCCGCGACGTCGATGCCATCGGGCACGGGGCGCTTCACGCGGTAGGTGCCCGCGGCGAGCTGCAGGCGGCGGCGCTCGCTGGGGTGGCTGCGCGCTTCGGCGACGAGGCGCTGCTCGTTGCCGTCGACGACCACGTAGCGGCGACTCTCTTCGACCTCGAGCTCCAGCGTGGCGGCGGCGGCGACGAGGCGGGTGAGAGGTACGTCTCCCTGGCCCTTGAGCGAGAAGCGGAAGCCCGGGCTCTGCGGCAGCGCAGTGGCCTCGGTGTCGCTGCGTGTGCGCTCGTAGGTGTAGGCGTACGCTTCGGTGAGGCGCACCGTGCCGTCACCGTCGACGTCGCCCGCGCCGCGCAGCGCCGAAATCCAATGGTGCGTGAAGAGCGAGCCGGCGAGCGCCTTCGATTCCTGCGCGAGCTCATCGGCGCCCGACGAGCTCAACAGCGCGAAGCCCTGCACCGGCTCATCGGCCTGCAGCCGCACCATCGCCACCGGCACGGGAGACGCGCCCTTGGTGCCGAGAATCGCGCCCGAGCGGCAGGCATCGAAGACCGCCAGGGAGAGCGACGCCTTCGAGGTCGAGAGCCGGTCGGCGAGCGTGCCGAGGTTGAGCACCGGCCCGCGCAGGTGCAGCGCCGCCGAGTCGGCGTGGCCCGAGTAGTAGAAGTAGAAGAACGTCGTCTCCTTCGTCGCCGCGAGCTTGGCTTCCACCTTCTCGAGCGCCGCGAGCACGTCTTTGGTGTTCGGATCGAGCAGGAGCACGGTGTCGGCCGGCGCGAAGCTGCCCATCTGCACCAGCACGTCCTGCATGCGGCGGGCGTCGTCGTGCGCGTAGCGGAGCGCCCGGTCGGTGGCCCACCCCTCGTTCGCGCCGACAATCAACGCGTAGCGGCGCTCGGCGAACGCGGTGGTCGCGAGCAACGAAACGAGAAGGAGGCACCAGCGGCGAATCACGGAGAACACCGTCGTAGTGAGAAACGACACGGCTTGTCGATTTTCGACGGCTCGATGGTAAGCCCAACGCGCCCATGTCTGACGCCCAGCGCAAGGAGGTCGAGGCGCTCTACCGTCGCTACGGGCCGGCGCTCTTCCGGCGTTGCCGCACGTTGTTGGGCAACGACGCCGAGGCGCAGGACTGCCTGCAGGACACGTTTCTGGGCTTCTTGAAGGGCAACTGGCGCGGCGAGGCCCAGCCCTTCACCGTGCTGTACCGGGTGGCGACGTTTCAGGCCATCGACCGGCTCCGGCGCCGCGGGCGCTGGTTCGGCAAGGCGCAGCTCTCGGCGGTGCGTGAAGACGAAGCCGATGAGACGGTCGAAGCGCAGGGCGCGGCGTGGGCGCAGAACCAGACCACCGACAGTGAGCGCGTCGAGTGGGCTCACGACCTCGCCATTCTCACGAAGGGTGAAGACGACTTCACGATGACGGCGGCTTTGATGCACTGGGTCGAAGGCCACACGCTCGAAGAAATCGCCCAGACACTCGGGGTTACCCGCAAGACCGTGTCCGCACGACTGACCCGCTTCATGGAGCGCGTGGCGGAGCGCAAGGCGCAGGAACCGGGGAAGGAGATGTCGTCATGAGTCGCCGTTTGACCGACCTCCAGCTCGAGCGGTTCCTTGCCGAGGCGATGGGGGCTCCCGAGAAAGCGTCGGTGGAACAGGTGCTTGCGGGCTCACCCGAAGACGCGGAGGCGTTGCGGCTGCTGCGCGCCGAGAGCGAGGCGTTCTTGTTTCAGCACCCTCCGGCGCCGTTCGCCGAAAAGGTGGTGCCGGCGGAGAAGAAGCGGGGCTTTCAGTGGTGGTGGGGTGCGCTGTTGGCGACGGCGGCGGCGGTGCTGCTGGTGCTCGTTTCGCGGCCCGGTGGGGACGACGAGACGCGCGTGAAGGGCGACGTGGCGTGGGCGGTGCGGGTCAACGAGCGCACCGCGCTGTCGGGCATGAAGGTGCAGACGGGCGACACGCTGACGTTCCAGGTGGCGACGGCGGAGAGCGGGTACGTGGCGGTCGTCTCGCACGCGCCCGATGGGTGGTTCGTCTACGTGCCGACGACACGCGTCGAGAAGGGCGTGTCGGTGCTGCCGACGGGGGCGCGGCTCGATGGGCAACTCGGCAACGAGACGCTCTTTCTGGTCTCGTCGTCTGACTTCTTCGACGCCGAGGGCGTGAAGTCGGCGCTCGGGGCGAACATGGGCTCGCCGGGAATCAGCGTCGAGTCGGTGTCGTTGATCAAGACCGGCCCGTGACCTGTCTCCCTCTCCCTGCGGAGGCGGGGAGAGGGTCGGGGTGAGGGGCCCGACCGCAGCGCCGACAGCCCCTCACCCGGCGCTTCGCGCCACCCTCTCCCCGCTTCGCAGGGCGAGGGACTTTCGGGGCAGCGTCGAGTCGGTGCCGTTGATCAACCCGGCCTCTCAGCCTGCGACCTCTCGGCGCAGTGTCATGTTCTGTCGTGAATGCCTGCACCGGTTCCACGCGCGCTGATTCGAGTCCTCGGGGGCGGTGAGGTGCGCGTCGTTCAGGCGTCGCTGCAGTTCCACGCGCCGACGCAGGGGACCTTCCAACCGCCCGCGTACCGCATCGACATCGACACCACCGCGACGCCGTGGCTCACCTGCCGCCACTACAACGCCACGCCGCGCGCGCTCGAGGTGAAGGACGTGCGCGTTCCCACCGAGATGACGCGCTTCACGCTCACGGTGAAGGCCGGGCCGAAGCGGGCCCTGACGCAATGGGCGAAGAAGCTGCTCTCTCACGAGTGAGCTGACGCAGTGACCACCAGAGGCTCACGAACACCGCGACGCCGGTGAAGCCGAGCACGGGGAACAGGTTCGCGAAGGACCGTGCTCCGCTGAGGAAGACGAACGCAGCGCCTGAGTACCAGCTTGCCACCAGCGCAGCCGTCACAGCGTCGGCCCACCGGGGGAGCCGCTTTCGCACGGGCGGAACCGTGAAGGTCGTGCCCAGCGCGAAGAGCGCGAAGAAGCCGGCGATGCGCGGGCCCTCGGCGCCGATGCCCGGAAGGTCGACGCCCATCAGCCGCAGCACGCTGATCAGCGCAGCTTCGCGAGGAAGACGAGCACGAACGGCGCGACCAGGACGAGCAACACCAGCAGGCGGGGCATCGGCCCGAAAACGCCCGGACCACGTCGAACAATCCCGGCGCGGCCTTGCCGACAGGTCAACACCGACTTCGAGGCTTTGCACCTCGCGCACCGGCGGCTGCTCACCAGCACCACCCTCAATCGACAACTGGCAAAGCTGGTGACGTTCATGACGCTGGCGCAGCTCTCGACGCGCACCACGGCCGCGGTGATGGGCTGGTCTCGCGGGCAGGCGTTGACCATCGACCTCTCGGTCATCGCGCTCACGCTGATGATTGGCGCGGGCGTCTTTCACTGGAGCTTCGGCGTGGGCGCGGTGGTGTGCCTCGTCGGCCAGGCGCTCTCGCTCACCTTCCCCTCAGCTGCGGAACCGCTCTTCGGGCTCACCTCGGTGCTCTCGGTGGCGAGCGTCGCGGGGGGACTGCTCTTCTGGAAGCGACCCGAGGGCTGATCAGTTCGCCGGCTGACGGTAGGTGCGGAAGTCGCCGTGCACTCGCTCTTCGTACGGCGCGCCCGTGAGCGACGTCTTCGGAAACACCGCCGTGAAGGTGCCCTCATCGAAGCCGATGGCGCCCTCAGCGGGCTGGGACGTGAAGGTGACCTCGCAGGTCCCCACCATCGGCTTCTCCTCCAGGCCGACCCAGGTCGCCTGACAGCCACTCTTCGGGTCCACCCGCAGGTCGAAACGCTCCTGGCGCCCGATGTTGGGCACGCGCGGTCCGTCGGTGTTTGCGCTCACCAGCGCGATTCCGTTCTTGAAGGCGCGGCTCTGCGGCAGGCGCTCGAAGGCAAACGGCCTGCCGCTCAGGTCGAGGGTGAGCCGCACCCACGCGAGGTTGGCGCGAACGTCACCCAGCTCGCACCACGGCTTCGACTTCTGGCGCGAGAGGGCTGACGACACCTGGCCTCCGAGTTCGAGCGCGCGCCGCGAGAAGCGTCGAAAGCGCTCGCAGTCGTCGGCATCGGCAGCGACCGAGGCCAGCCGTTCGAACGTCCGCACGGCGTCGTATTTCTTCTTCTGCGTCGGGGGGCACGCCTGCTCGAACTCGGCGGCGAAGACGTCGAGGCCCTGCAGCCCCGCGAGCTGCAGTCGACGGTCGATCGGCTTCTCGAGGTCCGGCATCTGCTTGCACGTCTTGAGGTACTCGACCCACTTCGCGGTCTCGCGGAAGGCGTTGTCGTTGCCCTTGAGCATCGACTTCACGCGCTCTTCGACGCGGGCCATGCGGGGATCGGTGGGGAAGGCATCGAGCAGCCGCTGCCAGGCCGTCACGGCGCCCTCGGCGTCGCTCGCGGCGGTGGCCAGCTCGGCGCTGAGCTCCATCAATTGATGCGCGGCGGTGGCGGCCTGGGGGTCCTGCTCGCGGCGGGCGAGGGCCGCGACGATGCGACGCTCGAGCTCGTCGAGCACCGCCTTGCCTTCCTTCTCGTCGACGGCCCCCAGCAGCGGCGCGACGTCGAAGTTCTTCGCGTCAGACACCCGCCCCAGCCACACGAAGCGCACCAGGGTGTCGAACTCCGCGTCGTGCACGCCGCTCTCGCCGAGCTGGGCGGCGACGAAGACGCCCGCTTCCTTCTCGTCGAGCCGGTCGTTGCTGAACGACTCAGGCATGAGCACGCCGTTCGACTTGACGCCGAACCGTTTCCCCGCGCGCTCGTTCTCCGAGATGAAGGCGCGCTGGTTGGCGAGCCAGTCGCGCATCAAGAGCAGGGCCTTCGCTTCTTCACCCGGCCGCGGGAGCATCGGCCTCGCGCCGTGGTCGCCCAGCAGCGACCTCAAGACGCGGGCGAGCAGCCGGCCCCGGTACATGCGCAGGTTGAGGAAGCGAGCCACCTTCGCCTTGCTCAACGAGTCGAACTTTCGTTCGTCTTTCAACCCCTCGTCGACGAGCGCCTGCGCCGCCTTCAGCGCGTCGTTGATGAGCCCCTGCTTGCGCTGTTGAAAGGCCTCGAGCTGCGAAAGCAACTGTTCGCGCCGCTCGCGCCCGAGGAGGAACGTCGGGCTCTTCGACACCAACGCGCTCATCGCCTTCTGCGCCTCTTCGAGTTTGCCCCGGTCGGCGAGGTCGAGCGCCTGCCCGTAGGCCTTCAAGGTGTCGAGGTTGGGCACCTGCGCGCGGGCCCGGGCCTCGACGTTGGGGTTCAACTTCACGTCGAGCGTCGCGACCAGCTTGTCGGCCAGCCGCTGCTCGAGGTCGAAGACGCGGTCTCGCTCGTCCTGCTCGTCGACGGTGCCGATGATTTCGCCATCGCTGGCGCGCACGATGCGGGCGGTGACCTTGAGCGTCTTTCCCACCAGCAGCATCGAGCCATAGATGAGCCACGTCGCGCTGAGCACCTTGCCCAGCTTCGCGGCGCTGCCGGGGTCGACGTACTTCGTCTGCTGGAAGTTGAGTTCCTTGAGCACGTCTTCGAGGCGGTTGCGCTCGACGAGGGCCACGCCGTCCCACGAGACGAGGTCGGTGATGAGCAGGTCAGCGAAGCCCTTGCGCATGAATTCGAGCTCGGCGTCACTGGAGTCGTTGTCGAAATAGAGAACGCTCACCACCGGTCGAGCGTCGGCCTCAGGGGCCGCACAGAGGAGCGCGAGGGTCAGGGCAATCATGGAAGATGCAGGTCAGACGTCCCAATCGGGGCGCGAGGTGAGCTTGCCGCCGTGCAGCCGCCACGCGCCAACGATTCCCTCGCGCGCGGCGTCGAGCCCTTCGAGCCTGGCCACGTTCGCCGTGTCGTCTTCGCGGCAGAACAACACCAGCTCGCGCAGGCCGAGGTAGACGCGCAACGGCCCCGTGCCCGCCGCCTTTTCCATCGCCGCCTGGTGGTGCAGCGTCAGCAACCGCGCCGCGTCGTGCCCGTCGCCGTGCGCGAGGGACCACAGGCCGGTCGGCGTGGGGGACAGCCGCAGCGCCCCCTGCTCGAGCTCGAGCGCGCGCACCTCGGTGGGCCGGGCGGCGAGGTTCTTCCACGCGGCTTCGTCGAGCTCTTCGACGCTGATGTCGTACGCGCCCACCAGGCCCTCGGGCACGTAGAGCACCGCTTCGGGGTCATCGATGGCGTAGAAAATCCACAACGTGGCGGGGCCCTCGCGGTGCGCGCTGCCTTCACCGCGCTCGAGGAAGCTGGAATCGCGCACCACCGGCAGCACCTTGGCCAGCAGCGGCAGCTTGCCTGGCGGGAGGCCCAGCGAGCGCTCGGCGAGGTCGCGCCCCAGCAGCTCGACCGACTCGCTCAACGGGCGGCCGACCTGGCCTGATTCTTCGAAGAGCCCGCGCAGGTCGAAGCGCGCCACGCCGCCGCGCCCGAGGCGAATGGTGAGCTGGCCTTTGGCGACCACGTGCGGCGTCGACTGGGCGCGGAGCCGGGCAATCAACGCGCGCGTGAACTCGTCGAGCGTGACGGGCGCGCTGACCTCGATGCGCTCGCGCGGATGGGCGTCGAACTCGGCCAGCAGCACACGGGCCTCGTCGTCCATCGGGTCGAGGTGCAGCACGTCGTCGAGCAGCGCGCGGGCCTTCGTGAACTCTGCGCGGCGCATCGACACCACGGCGAGCGCCTTCATCGGCTCGGGGTCTTCGGGCTGCAACGCGAGGGCCTGGGTGAGCGGGGTCTCGGCCTCGTTCCACTTCTCGAGGCTGATCAACGCGCGGCCCAGCGCGAGGTGCGCCTGCACGTCACGCGGAAAGTCGCGGCGCACGGCCTCGAGAATCGGCAGGGCTTCTTTGGCGGCGTCGGCGTTGATCAGCGCCTGCGCCACCGTGGTGCGCCACACCGGGCCGCCCTCGCGTTGCGCCACCGACTCGAGCGCGGCGAGCTCGTCGTCGCTCAGCCGTTCCCCGGCCCACACCTTCTCTTTGATGCGCTCCAGCTCCATCGCGGCCGCACTCTAATCATGGGTCGACAAATTGCGGGGGGTCGACCGGGTGGTAGGAATTTGTCCTTCATGCACGAGACCGAAGTCGCGCTCTGGAAGCCGCCGGCCAGCCTCACCGCCAACCCGGACGCAGGCCTGGGCGTGCTCCGCACCCTGCCCCTCTTTCAGGGCCTCAAGGACGCTGACCTGAAGCGCATGATGGGGCTGCTGCACGAGCGCCAGTACGCCGCCGACGAGGTCGTCTTTCGCGAAGGGCAAGAAGGCGCGGGCCTGTACGTCATCCAGTCGGGCGAGGTGGACATCGTGCTCAAGCTGGCCGACGGCTCGGAGAAGCTGCTGGTGAAGCTCACCGATGGCCGCTTCTTCGGCGAGCTGGCGCTGCTCGAGAACGCGCCCCGCACGGCGACCGCGGTGGTGCGCAAGCCGACGGTGCTGCTGGGCCTCTTTCGGTCAGACCTGGAGTCGCTCATCGAGCGCAACAGCAAGCTGGGTGCCGGCGTCATCTGGAACCTCGCGAAGCTCATCGGCGCGCGGCTGGTGGAGCTGTCGACCGCGGTGCGCACGCAGGCCGCGAAGCAGGAAGGCGCGAAGTGAACCCCGCCGGCACGCTGATTCCGCCCCGGCACCGGCGCACGCTCGCCGAGAACGTGGTGCGCGCGCTGGTCATTGCGTTGATCAGCGCCGCCGTGCTCGGGGTGTGCTGGGTGCTGCGCTTCCTCGCGCTGCCGCTGGTCGCGGCGATTCTGCTCGTCTACGTGCTCGGGCCGCTGGCCGACCTGCTCGAGAACCGGGGCCTGCCGCGCAGCCGCGCCGTGACGGCGTGCTTCGGGCTGGTGGTGGTGCTGCTGCTCGCCGTCGGCCTCGGCACCCTGCCCTCGCTCGATGCGTGGCTCGATCAGGCGCCCGGCTCGGCCGACGAAAAGAGCGCGTTCGAGACGCAGCTCACCGCCCGGCTCGACGGGTGGGAGCAGGAGCTGAGCGTGCGCTACCGCGGCGTCGACTGGAAGTCGCACTTCGAGACGCTGCGCCACGTGCTCGAGAAGCAGCGCAAGTCGCTCGTCGAAGGCCTGCCCACGCTGGCGCTGGGCGTGCTGTCGCAGGCGGGCTCGCTGGGGATGGCGTTGATCATCGCGTTCTTCGTGTTGCTCGACGGGCGCGAGATGAAGAAGGCCCTCGTGGCGAAGGTGCCCAACGCACACTTCGAGAACGCGTTGATCATGATCCACCGCGTCGACAAGCAGATCAGCGGCTACCTCATCGGCACCGCGCTCGAGAACATCCTCGTCACGATTCTGGTGGCGATTCCCCTCTTCGTGCTGGGCATGCCCAACGCGCTGGTGTTCGCGATTCTCTTCGGCGTGGCCAACGTCATCCCCTTCGCGGGGCCGTTCATCGGGGCGTCGGCCGGGTTGTTGTTCTCGCTGCTCGACCCGAACGCGCCGGGCCTCGGGGCGCTGGTGGTCGTCTACTTCGTGGTGCACATGATCGACTCGATGTTCATCAGCCCGCTGGTGATGGGCAAGAGCCTCGACATGCACCCGCTCACCGTCATCGTGGGCATCTTCGTCGGCGGCACGCTGGGCGGCATTCCCGGCATGCTCGCCGCGATTCCCGCCATCGCCGTCGGCAAGGCCATCGTCACCACCATCGTCGAGGGCGTGCAGAACGCGCAGGCCGGGGAAGGCTGAGCCCCGGGCTCAGGCGCACGCGCGGTTCAGCTCGGCGCGGGTCTGGCACGCGCACGCGCTCAGTGCGGTGAAGACTCGCTTTCCGCGCGGTGATCAGCCGATGGCGCCGAGTGCATTGAAGTCAGCACGCAGTTGGGACCAGAAGCCGCGAGGAAGGCGCTGAGCGCAACTGAGGCGCTGTGCTCATCGCGCGCAGCCCCTCGCTTCGGGCACGGGTCCTCAGCTTTGTCCTCGATGATGACGAGGCAGAGGGGGTGCTGCGCCCTCAAAAAGCTCGTCCTCGATGATGACAAAAGAGGACCTCATGGACTTCCTGTGGGTGACGGGAGCGGAGGCGAGAGCGTGATGCCGCCGCAGCAGAGGAAGATCATCGCGATGAGGGCTTGAGCTGAGTGAAAGCCATACGCGCGACGGGTGATGAGG
>JBILUC010000153.1:0-4771 GCA_044371205.1 Archangium sp. | reverse complement strand
TGAGGCGCACTGGGCGGGCACCGACGGCTCCCCGCTGACCGACGCCCTCGACGACGCGTCGTCCCGGGGTGACGGCACAGAGAACGGGCCCGCCGCCGGGCGCCCGCTCCGTTAGACTCGCCGGGCGCGTGAGCCTCTCCCCCCATCGCCCGCATCGAATGCGACCTGACCTCGCCGCGGCCTCGGCCGTGCTGCTGTGCGCGCTCAGCTCCGCCGCGCAGCCGCGCCCACCGCTGCGCGTCGTGGTCGACGAGCACCTCTCCGCGATGTCCATGCGCGACGGGTCGGGGGTCCCCGGGGCCTCTCCATCGACCGCTGGCGCGCGTGGGAGTGGATGACCAGCCAGGCCGTCGAGCTGCTGGGCACGACCTGGCCGGAGCCCCGGGAGCTCATCACCGACGGCCGCGCGGGGCTGCTCGATGAGCTCGGCAGGGGCTTCGCGCGCCTCCAGGCAGAGGCCCAGCCCCAGCGCGAGCGCAAGTGGTTCGGTGACGACACGTCGGCCCCGAAGGGCCGCTGGGCCGGCTCCGTCGGTGACGCGCTCATCGCCGCGATCGCCGTCGTGCTGGTGCTCGCGGCCTGGCTGCGTTCGCTGCGCGCGGCGGTGAAGCGCCAGACGGCCGCGCTCCGAGAGAGCGAGGAGCGCTTCCGCCTCCTCTTCGAGGAGACCGAGCAGGCCATCAGCCTCCTCGCCGACGGCCGCTTCGAGTCGGCGAACAAGGCGTCGCTCGCGATGCTCGGCCTCGAGCGGCTCGACCAGCTCGTCGGCAAGACGCCCGCCGACCTCTCCCCCCCGGTGCAGGCGAACGGGCGAGACACCAACGAGCTGGCCCAGGAGTTCATCCGCGCCGCCTTCGCGAAGGGCTCAGCCAAGTTCGAGTGGCTCTACCTGCGGGGCGATGGCCGGCCCATCACGGTCCAGGTGCTGTTCACCGCCATCAGGCGTGGCGACCGCCAGCTCCTCCACGTCGTGTGGAGCGACATCACGGCGCAGCAGCAACTCGAGCGCGAGCTCGCCGAGCACCGCACGCAGCTCGAGCAGAAGGTCGCGCAGCGCACCGCCGAGCTCCGCTCATGAGACGAACCGCCGCGCCCTCGTGGCTGGTGGTCTTCTTCGCCGCGTGTGGAGCGCCTGACGTCGCAGGCCCTGACTGGACCGAGCCGGCCACCCCGACGACCGCTCCCCGGCGCTCGCCTCCGAGGCTTCAGGTCGATGGCGCGGCGCTGCGCGACGCGAGCGGAAACGAAGTGCGCCTGCGCGGCCTGAACGTGTGCTCGCTCGAGTTCGACAACGCTGGCGCGAACTGGCAGCTCGACACGACTGACGGCGGCTCGGTGCTGCTCGACGCGCTCGCCGACCCCGCGAAGTGGAACGCCAACGTGGTGCGCATGCCGGTGAACCAGGAATGGTTCGTCACCGACGACGCCTACGTCACCCGAGTCGAGCAGCTCATCGACGCGGCGGCGCTGCGCGGTCTCTACGTGCTGCTCGACGTGCAGTGGGAAAACGCCGAGCGGACCGACCCGTACTACCTCAACATCTTGAAGCACCCGACCTTCGGGTTCGGCAACACCACCGAGGCGTTCTGGCACCGCGCGAGTGGTCGCTTTTCCAATCGCGACAACCTGCTGTTCGACATCATCAACGAGCCGCACGACGTGAAGCCTGAAGAGCTCGCGCGCGGCATGCAGAAGATGCTCGACCGTCTCGCGCAGCGCGCCCCGGAGACGCCCGTCGTCGTCAGCGGGCCCGACTGGGCGCACTCGGTGGACTTCTTCCGTCTGCACCCGCTCAGGGGTCGCAACGTCGTGTACTCGGCGCATCAGTACCTGCCGTACGACCCGCCGGAGAAGTTTCAGGGCAACTTCGAGCAGGCCGCCCAGAGTCTCCCGGTGCTCATCGGCGAGTTCGGCCCAGAGGACGCGGGCTACACCAACGAGTTGATCGACCGCGCCGAAGCGAGCGGCGTCGACGGCTGGCTTGGCTGGGCCATCGGCTGTGGTGTCGCGGTCGATGACTTCACGACGAGCGCGATGGCGGTGCGAATGCGTGAACTCAACGCGCCGTAGCGCACGCTTCACCACCGAGCGTGACTCGTGCTGGGGTCTCGCCCATGCGACGGTGGCTGATCATGGCCGGGGTGCTCACGCTCGGCTGCGGCAACCCCGACCCGCGGCAGTGCTGCCACCGCCCCGACGCTCCTCCGAGGCTTCGCGGGCCGCCCGTCCACTCACTCACACCCTCCGAGTCAATTGTGTGAAGCCGGGTGCGAAGGCGACGGGCGTGGTGGTGACGCTGGATCCGCAGAGCTCAACTGGTTGAGCCAACCACTGACGCTCTCGGTGACCTCAGGGCTCCCGCTGTTCAACGCGTCGACGACCGTGCGCGCCGACACCTTCACGCTCGAAGAATGGCCCGCGTTCTCCTCGGCCCGGGTAACCCCAACCCACTTCTTCGGCATCGACGGCCGCGACGTGTCGGTGTTTCAGCGCTGACGAGGGGACCGCGACTTCCTGCGCGTGCGCTTCAGCGCTTCTCGCAACGAAGCGCGCCGCTGCTCGACGTCGCTCGTCGCCGGCGGCGCAGGGTTCATGCGCGGAAAGACGAGGCCGACCGCGCCGCCGAACGGACGCAGCACACGGTTGAGCGTTTCGAGCGTCGGGTTCGCGTCTTCACGTTCTTCGACCTTCTGCAGCGCCGCCGACGAGACGCCCACCAGCTTCGCGAAGTCGGGTCGGCTCAGCCGCAACACGACCGCGCGCAGAAAGCGCACCGCTTCCCCGAAGCGCCATTCCCCTGAGTGCACGAGCGCCATCACGTCTTCGAGCAGCTCCTTGCGCTGCAGCGGCCCCATCGCCGCGATGTCTTCGCGCTTCACAAGAGCCCCCATTCACTGAGCCGCTCGCTCGTTCGCATCAGCCCGAGCGGTGGGTGGCGCAGCGTCTCGTCGGGCAGCCTCAGGGACGCCAACAGGTTCGGAAGGCCGGTGAGCTGCTCGGCGAGGTCGAACAGCGCGGTGCGCACCGCCGTCTCGTGCTCACCGAACGTCGGCAGCAGGTGCGGCCAGTCGATTTCGCCTCCACGTTCGAACTCGCCCCACGTCGTGCTGCGCGCGATGCCTTCGAGGTCCATCTTCATCGGCGCGAAGTCGTAGACAGGCGCGAGCCACACCGCGTTCGCGCTCTTCAACACCGACGTGTTGCGCCCGTGGTTGTCGGAATTGCCGAACACCAGGTTGAGCACGTCGCGCTTCACGTACTCGAGCAACAACCCCGGCCAGTCCGCCGCGGGCACGATCTTCTTCAGCGCCGCGAGCACCTCCTGGTGACGAAGCCTTGCGCCCGGCTGCGCCCCCAACAGCGAGTACACCGACTCGACGCCGAGCCGCACCTCGCGCCCATGCTCACGACGCACGTCGAAGCGCTCCAGCCAGAGGCTCGGCCCCAGGGTCCCTTCGTGCAGCTCGCCACGCAGCGTGTCGATGCCGAGCTCCGCGAGCGCGCGGTAGTAGACCGCCTCGGACCGCAGAATCAGCCGGTCTCGCTCGGTCTTCGCCCGCGGAAACTTCACCAGCACGTGTGCGGCAGCGTTCTCCGGCTCGTCTTGCCACACGTCGATCCACACCTGGTCGTTCGCGTCCCGACGCAGCAGCAGCTTCGGCGACTCGCCGCCGGCTCCCGTCGCGCCACCGACCTGCGCACCGTGCTCCGCAGCCCACGAGATGAAGTCGTGCTCGCGCTCGACCACGTCCCCCAGCGGAAACCGCCGTGGGGCTTCACGCTCGAACGGCAGCGATTGCGCGATGCGCAGATTCCCAATCGGTGCCGCCGTGCCTGCGCTCAGGAGCCGAACGTCGCTCGCCGGTCCGTCTTCGAGCCGAAGCCGGTTGAGCCACCACCGCCGCGCGTTGCCCATCGGCCGGAGGTCGTCGAGGAAGCTCGGCCACCGCCTCAACAGCGACGGAGCGAAGTCGAGCGGCAGCAACTCGCTGGCCGTCACGTCACGACGTCCGGAGGCGAGCCAGCGCGTGAGGTACGTGAAGTCGTATTCGAACGAGCACGAGCCGCGATCGCCCTTCGCCTCCTCTGCGAACTCCAGCGTCGCCGCGGGATGCCACGAACCGTCCAAAAGGGCTTCCAGGGTGACCATCGCCATCAGATACCAGAGTAACTGAAGAGCCCTCTTCCGGCCCACTTTCAGTTACTAAAAGATAAATAAGGGCACCGAAATGACGCCTTTCAGCTCTTTAAAGACCTGAAGGCATCACGCTCACCCGATACAGCACGACCCCCGCGTTTTGCGACACCAGCGGCTCGAGCGCGGTCTGCCCGAGGCCGGTCGCCGTCTCCACCTGCCTCGCGGCGAGCTGTGCCGTGAAGTCGACGCGCGGCCCGTCAGCGCGTGGCCAGAACACCACCGCCAGCACCGCCACCACGCTCGCCGCCACCAGCACCGGCCACGCAAAGCGCCGCGCCCGCCGCTCTTCCATGCGCGCACGCAACCGCGTCAACCCGTGCGGAGGCGGCTCCAACACCTCGAAGACTTCGTCGCGCTTCATGACGCCTCCTCCATCGGCCCGAGTGACTTCTCGAGCGCCGCCATCGCGAGTGAGCGACGAGAGCCCACCGTGCCCTGCGGAATGCCCAGCGCCTCGGCAATCTGCGCCGTCGAGAGCCCCGAGTACTCACACAGCAACACCACCTGCTTCAACTTCTCAGGCAACGCCTCGACCGCTTCCCGCACCGCCGCGCGCTTCTGCTTCACCTCGAG